>NZ_SPKQ01000020.1:0-39508 GCF_023127895.1 Pseudomonas sp. NCIMB 10586 | reverse complement strand
CTTTCAATTAGCCTTTAAATTAAAAGCCTTCAAGACAGTTGCTCCCACATTTGGATCTCCGAGCATCAGATAGATATGCGCTGGCTGACTGGTCGTCACGGGAGCAAGCTCCCTCGCCACAGGTACAGCGCCGTACCAAAAATGTGTAGATACCTATGCTAATCGTGGGCAAGCTCCCACACACACTTACCCGGCGTACAGATTGAAAACTGTTTAAGGCTGCCATGAAACGCTACGAAAAATTCGCCGATGACATCGCAGAACTGATCCGCTCCGGCGTCCTTGGCCCAGGTCAGCGCGTACCGTCGGTGCGCTATGCCAGCCAGACCTACGGCGTCAGCCCGTCTACCGTGTTCCAAGCGTATTACTTGCTGGAACGCCGTGGCCTGATTCGCGCGCGGCCGCGTTCGGGCTACTTCGTCAACACCCATGCGCCGAGCCCGTTTTCCGAGCCAGTGGTGAGCGAGCAGGTGCATGAGTCCACCCATGTGGACGTCAGTGAATTGGTGTTTTCGGTACTCGACTCCATCAAAGACCCTAATACAGTGCCCTTCGGCTCGGCCTTCCCCAGCCCGATGCTGTTCCCGTTGCCGCGCCTGGCCCGCTCCCTGGCCAGCGCCAGCCGCGAAATGGACCCGCGCCTGGTGGTCACCGACATGTCGCCGGGCAACCCGCAACTGCGCCGACAGATTGCCCTGCGCTACATGGTCGGCGGCCTGATGCTGCCCATGGAGGAGCTGCTGATTACCAACGGTGCCCTCGAAGCGCTGAACCTGTGCCTGCAAGCCGTGACTGAACCGGGCGACCTGGTTGCCATCGAGGCACCGGCGTTCTACGCCTGCCTGCAAGTGCTGGAGCGCCTGAAACTCAAGGCCGTGGAAATCCCGGTGCACCCGCGCGATGGTATTGACCTGAACGCCTTGGCACAAAGTCTTGAGCGCTACCCAATCAAGGCCTGCTGGACCATGACCAGCTTCCAGAACCCCATGGGCGCCACCCTGCCCGAAGCAAAAAAACAGGCGCTGGTAGAGCTGTTGCGCAGCCATCAGGTGCCGTTGATCGAGGATGATGTCTACGCCGAGTTGTACTACGGGCAACACGCGCCAAAACCGGCCAAGGCGTTTGATACCGAAGGGCTGGTGATGCACTGCGGTTCCTTTGCCAAGAGCCTGGCACCGGGCTACCGCGTCGGCTGGGTCGCGGCCGGGCGCTTTGCGCAGAAGGTCGAGCGCCTGAAACTGATGACCTCGCTGTGCCCGTCGATGCCGGCCCAGGCGGCGATTGCCGACTACCTGCAACACGGCGGTTATGACCGGCATCTGCGCAAATTGCGCTATGCCCTGGAAGAACAGCAAAGCGCCATGCTGGCGGCCATCGCCCGCTACTTCCCGGCCCAGACACGGGTCAGCCAGCCGGCGGGCGGTTATTTTCTGTGGTTGGAATTGCCGGAGCAAACCGACTCGCTGAAATTGTTCCAGATGGCCCTGGCCCAAGGTATCAGCATCGCACCGGGGCCGATTTTTTCAGCGACCCAGCGCTTCAGAAACTGCATACGCTTGAACTATGGCAGCCCATGGAGCGAAGCCTCGGAAAAGGCCATGGAGACATTGGGGCGGATTGTGCGGTCTTTTTAACGACCGCCGCCCAAATCGAGGAATGTGCCGGTGGCGTATGAAGCCTTGTCCGACAGCAACCAGATAATCGCCTCAGCCACTTCATCCGGACGCCCGCCACGCGCCATGGGGATACCGGACTCCAACTTGCTGACGCGGTCCGGGTCGCCGCTCAGGGCGTGGAAATCGGTAAAGATATAACCAGGGCGTACCGCGTTGACTCGAATGCCTTCACCTGCGACTTCTTTGGACAGACCGAGGGTGAAGGTATCCAGAGCGCCCTTGGACGCAGCGTAGTCCACATACTCACCTGGCGACCCCAGCCGCGCCGCCACCGAGGACACGTTGACGATACTGCCACCCTGCCCGCCATGCCGAGGCGACATACGCAGCACCGCGTGCTTGGCGCACAGGATCGGGCCCAGCACGTTGGTCTTCATGATCTTCAGGATACGAAACTCGGACATCTCGTCGACCCGCGACTTTTGCCCCACAGTACCGGCGTTGTTGACCAGCGCCGTGACACGCCCCAATTCGGCATCCACGCGATTGAACAGCGCTATCACTTCATCTTCGATGCTGACATCAGCGCGCACCGCAATGGCCTGGGCGCCGAGGCCGCGCACTTGTTCAAGCACCGCATGGGCAGCCTTCTCGTCCGACTGATAGTTAATGCAGATGCGATAACCTTCGCGAGCAGCCAGCAAGGCCGTCTCGGCGCCAATCCCGCGGCTGCCTCCGGTGATGATGACGACTTTGTCCATGGCTACGGTCTCCTGATTCAACCTGATGGTTAGGGTTGGATCCAAGAATACCCGTCACTGACGGCTTTTGTCAGGCGCTGGCGCATCTTCGCCGGCGAGGATGTTTGCCATGAAATTGTCGGCCGGCAATGGATGCCCCAACAAATAGCCTTGCAAGGAATCACACCCCAGGCGGGTAAGGAAATTTTGCTGCGCATCGGTTTCCACGCCTTCGGCAACGATCCGCAAGTCCAGGGCCTGGCCGAGGGCGACAATGGCCGAGACGATGGCGGCGTCGTCGCTGTCGTGCTCCAGGTCGCGTACAAAGCCGCGGTCGATCTTCAACTCGTTGGCCGGCAGGCGCTTGAGGTACATCAGGCTGGAGTAACCGGTGCCAAAGTCATCGATGGACAGGTCCACACCCATGTCCGAGAGCTGCTGCAATACCGTCATGCTCGCATCGGCATCGCTCATGGCAGTGGTCTCGGTGATCTCCAGCGTGAGGCTGTTGGCGGGTAATTGGTGGCGCTCCAGAGCAGCCGCAACACTGTTGACCAACCCGGCATGACAGAACTGCAGCGCCGAAAGATTCACGGCGATGCGCCAGCTCTGATAACCCTGTGCGTACCACAGGCTCATCTGGCGGCAGGCTTCGTCGAGTACCCATTCACCGATGGCAATGATCAGCCCGGTTTTCTCCGCCAGCGCGATAAAAGCTGCCGGCAGCAACAAGCCCTGTTGCGGATGCTCCCAGCGCAACAACGCCTCGGCCCCCACGGCAATACCGCTCACCGCATCGAACTTGGGTTGGTAATACAAGCGAAACTCGCCGAGTTCAAGGGCATTGCGCAGGTCCTGCAACAATTGCAGTTGCTTGCGCGCATTGGTGTTCATTGACGCATCGAAGAAGCTGTAGCCGTTCTTGCCCATGCCCTTGGCGTGATACATCGCCGCGTCGGCGTTCATCAACAGCTCCTGGGGGTTATTACCGTTGCCCGGGAACATGGCGATACCGATACTCGCGGAGATTTTCAGCTCATGCTCGGCCACCGTGAAAGCGCGGTTGATCAGACCGACCTGACGCTCGGCCAGGCCCATGGCATCGTCCGGCTGGGTCAATTGCACCAGCAACACGAACTCGTCACCGCCAATACGGGCCAGGGTGTCCTGGCTGCGCAAGTCCTCGCGCAGACGCAGGCCAACCTCGCGCAGCAGTTGATCGCCCATGTGATGACCGAAGGCATCGTTGACCGGCTTGAAGCCGTCCAGGTCGATAAACATCAGCGCAAAGCAACCGCCCTGCTCGTACACCGCCTGAATGCCTTGTTGAATGCGATCCGCCAGCAGTGTGCGATTGGGCAAGCCGGTGAGCATGTCGTGCAGTGCCAGGTGGGTCAGTTCCTGGTTGGCCAGGGTCAAGGAATCGGCGAGTACAGCGGTGCGCGCCTCCAGGCGGGCATCCAGCAAGGAGGTCAACAACGCTATGACCAACACCGCCAGGGAGGTCACCAAGACCAGGTTATCCAGGCCCTTGCCGCTCAAGCCCGTTAGCGCGGCACCGCAGAAACTGTCATCGGCAAACTGCGCCGCGGCCATCCCGGTGTAGTGCATGCCGACAATGGCCACGCCCATCACCATCGCCGCCGCACCCCGCGCCAGGCGCACGTAAGGCGTATTGCGACGCAGGTTGAAGGCGATCCACAGCGCGGCGCCGGAGGCCATTACCGCGATCAACAACGAAGCGCCGAACAAGGTAGGGTCGTAGTCGATACCCGGGGTCATGCGCATCGCTGCCATGCCGGTGTAGTGCATGCTGGCGATACCGGCACCCATCACCAGCGCACCGAACGCCAGTTGCCAGGCCGGCAGACTTGGCTGGCTGACCAGCCATAAGGCGAAGCCACTGGATAACACAGCGATCAACAGCGACAGCGCAGTGATGCCCAGGTCAAACCCGAGGGCAAACGGCAGGCGCAGGGCCAACATGCCGATAAAGTGCATGGACCAGATGCCCACGCCCATGGCTGCTGCACCGCCGGTAATCCATAGGTAAACGGCACGCCCCTTCGTCGTAGCGATACGCCCGGCCAGGTCCAACGCGGTGTAGGACGCCAGCATTGCAACGCACAGGGAAATCACGACCAGGGAGGTTGAATAGCTACCGATCAACATGGGGCTTCTCGCAGGCAACAGGGCGTAAAAGCCCATGCCGGGTGGCAAAGCGGGCGATTGTAGCGAGAATGATTCTGGGGCAGGTGATTAATTAAGCAGATAGCCATTAGTCATTTTTTGGCGTCAATCTGCTGGCTTAATGCGGGTATTTTTCAATACCTGTGGAAAGGGGCCTCCCCACTGTAGGAGCGAGCTTGCTCGCGAAGATCGTCAACGATGACGTGCGAAACCGGGGGAAACGCGGTGTCTGTGTGTTCTTCGCGAGCAAGCTCGCTCCTACAGGATGCCCAGGTATTCGCTCACTCCTTCTCGGCCAGAGACGTCTGGCCGTCCCAGCCACCACCCAACGCCGCAATCAACTGCACACTCGCCACCAGCCGCGACTGCAACAAGGTCAACACGGTGCGCTCGTTGCTCAAGGCCGTCGCCTGCACAGTCACCACATCCAGGTAAGCGATCAGACCCGCCTTGTACTGGTTCTCGGTCAAGCGCAACGACTCACGCGCCGATTCCAGCGCTTCATTGCTGACCACAGCTTCGTCCGCCAGCACCTTGAGTTGCACCATGTAGTTTTCCACTTCACGGAACCCATCCAGTACGGTCTGGCGGTACTTGGCCACGGTCTCGTCATAGCTGGCCACGGTGCGGTCGACTTCCGCCGAGCGCTGGCCGCCATCGAACAGGGTCATCGCCAGTTTCGGCCCCACCGACCAGAAGCGGTTCGGCAGGCTGATCCAATCTTCATAGGTGCTGCTGGAGTAGCCGCCCTGCAAGCTCAGGCTGAGATCCGGGTAATAGGCCGCCTTGGCCACGCCGATGTTGGCGTTGGCGGCGATCACCGAGCGTTCGGCCGAGGCAATATCGGGGCGACGTTCCAGCAACTGGGACGGCAGGCTCACCGGTATTTGCGGCAGCGCCGGAATGTCTTTGCTCACCGCCAGGTTGAAGTTGGCCGGGGCTTCGCCGATCAGCACGGCAATGGCGTTTTCCAATTGGGCGCGCTGCCAGATCAGGTCGATCAGGCTGGCCTGGGTGGTCTTGAGCTGAGTTTGCGCCTGGGCGATGGCATCCTTGCCGGCCACCCCGGCACGGTACTGGTTTTCGGTCATTTTCAATGAACGCTGGTAGGTGTCCAGGGTGGCTTGCAACAGGCGCGTCTGTTCGTCCATGACCCGCAGTTGCAGGTAGCTCTGCACCAGTTCCGACTGTTGGCTCAGGCGCATCGCGGCCAGGTCTGCCGAGCTGGCCTCGGCGCTGGCTTCATTGGCCTCTAGTCCACGGCGCAACTTGCCCCAGATATCGGCTTCCCAGCTCACGCCCAACTGCGCATTGAGGGTGTCGCGGATACCACTGCTGGAACTGCTGAGGCTGGCGCTGCTGCTGCCGGTACCCTGGCTGGCGCGGGTTTTACCCACGCTCAGGTCGACGCTGGGGTAAAACGCCCCGCGGGAACTGCGCACCAGCGCCTTGGCCTGGCGAAAGCGCGCTTCGGCCTGGGCAACGGTCTGGTTGGACGTGTTGAGGCGCTCTACCAGCTCATTGAGTTGGCGGTCGCCATACAGCTCCCACCAGGCGCCACGGGCCAGGGAATCGCTGGGGTTGGCCTGGCGCCAGCCCTGGGCTTCTTTGAACTGCACCGGTTCGATGACCTCCGGGCGCTTGTAGTCAGGGCCAATGGCGCAGGCGCTGAGCAACACCCCACACATCATCACGGCCAATAACTTCATTGTGTTGTTGTGGCGAGGGTGCTTGCTCCCTCGCCACAATAATTTGGTTGAATCGGTCATAGCGCAGTGTCCAGGGCAGCATCGGTACGCACGCCGCGCCAGGCATTGAAGCGGTGGCGCGCGCGGTCGAGATAGAGGTAGACCACCGGGGTGGTGTAAAGGGTCAGGATCTGGCTGAAGACCAGGCCACCAATAATGGTCAGGCCCAACGGATGGCGCATTTCCGCGCCATCGCCGGTGCCGAGCAGCAACGGCAAGGCGCCGAGGATGGCGGCCAGGGTGGTCATCAAAATGGGTCGCAGGCGTAGCAGACAGGCGCTGCGGATCGATTCCAGCGGGCTCATGCCGTCGTTGCGCTCCAGTTGCAGCGCCAGGTCGATCATCAGGATCGCGTTTTTCTTCACCACACCGATCAGCAGGAACAAGCCCAGCAACGAAATCAGACTGAACTCGCCGCCCAGCAGGTAGATCGCCAGCAACGCGCCAACACCCGCCGACGGCAGGGTCGAGAGAATGGTCAGCGGGTGGATATAGCTTTCATACAGAATGCCCAGCACCAGGTACACCGCCACCAGCGCACCGAGAATCATGAACGGCTGGCCCTTCTGCGTGGCCGCAAAGGCGTCGGCGGTGCCGGCCATCTTGGCGATCACATCTTCGGGCAGGCCAACCTTGGCAATCGCTCGCTCGATGGCCGCGGTGCCCTGCTCTACCGTCACCCCGGGCGCCATATCGAAGGCGATGTTTTCGGAAGCGAACTGGCCTTCATGGCTGACGCGATCGTCGGCCAGGCTGTTCTCGTAATGGGCAATGGTCGACAACGGCACCCGCGCACCATCGGCAGTAATCACCTGGACCTGGTTCAGGGTGATCGGGTCCTGGGCATACTTGGGGTTGACCTCCATCACCACCTGATACTGGTTGAGGCTGTCGTAGATGGTGGAAATCTGCCGCTGGCTGTAGGCGTTGTTGAGTACCGACGTGACCATGTCCATGTCGATGCCCAGACGCTTGGCCTGGTCCCGATCGACGATCAGCGTGACCTGCGCCGCGCCCCGGCCTTCGCGAGCGTCGATGGCAGTCAGCTCGGGCAACTCACGCATCGCCGCGACCACTTTCGGGTACCACAGGCGCAACGCGGCCAGGTCGCCGCTTTGCAGGATGTAGGAATATTGCGCGCTGGTCTGGTCGCGGCCGCCGCCGAACTGCAGGTCCTGGTCGGCCATCA
Source organism: Pseudomonas sp. NCIMB 10586 (assembly GCF_023127895.1). Classification (NCBI taxonomy): domain Bacteria; kingdom Pseudomonadati; phylum Pseudomonadota; class Gammaproteobacteria; order Pseudomonadales; family Pseudomonadaceae; genus Pseudomonas; species Pseudomonas sp. NCIMB 10586. The sequence continues at coordinate 32,025 of NZ_SPKQ01000020.1, read as the reverse complement.
GGAACAGGCGCCCGCCCGGTACCAACGGCACCTCTTTGCGCAGACGCTCGATCACCGCCTGGGCAGAGATCTTGCGTTCACTGATGGGTTTGAGGCGCACCAGCATCACTGCGTTGTTAGTGCCTTGGTTGCCACCGATAAAGCCGGCCACGCTGAGCACCGCCGGGTCCTTGAGCACCGCTTGGCGGAAGACTTCCATCTTCGGCTGCATCACGCTGAACGACAGGCCATCGTCACCGCGCACAAACCCGATCAATTGGCCGGTGTCCTGCTGAGGCATGAAGGTTTTTGGCACCACCACATACAGCGCGACATTCACCCCCACGGTAATCAACAGGCTGAGCAGGGTCAGGCGCCGGTGGCGCAACACCCAGTCCAGGCTGGTGGCGTAGCCGGCGACCATGCGGTCGTTGACCTTCTGGCTCCAGCGCTGCAAACCGGTCTGCCGGGTCTTGTCATGAGGCTTGAGCCAGCGGGCGCAGAGCATCGGCGTCAAGGTCAGCGAGACAATCAGCGAGACGATGATCGCCGCCGACAAGGTGATGGAAAACTCGCGAAACAGGTTGGTGACAATCCCGCCCATGAACAGGATCGACAGGAACACCGCCACCAGCGACACGTTCATCGACAACAAGGTAAAGCCGACTTCTTCGGCACCCAGGTACGCCGCCTTCATCGGCGGCACACCCTCGTCGATGTGCCGGGAAATGTTCTCCAGCACCACGATGGCATCGTCCACCACCAGCCCGGTGGCCAGGATCAGCGCCATCAACGAAAAGTTGTTCAGCGAAAACCCGTACAGGTACATCACCGCAAAGGTGCCCACCAGCGACACCGGCACCGCCAAGGTCGGGATCAGCGAAGCGCGGAAGTTGCCCAGGAACAGGTACACCACCAGGATCACCAGGCCCACGGCAATCAGCAGGGTCATTTCCGCTTCATGCAGGGTGGCAGTGATCACTGGCGAGCGGTCCATGGCCAGGCTGAGCTTGACGCTGGACGGCAGCACTGCCTGCAACGCCGGCAACTGGGCCTTGATCTGCCTGACCGTTTCAATGATGTTGGCGCCGGACTGGCGGTTGATCACCAGCAGCACCGCCGAATCATTATTGAAGAAGCCACTGTTGTAGCGGTCTTCCACACCATCGGTGATCTTCGCCACATCCCCCAGGCGCAGGGCCGCACCGTCCTGGTAGCGGATCAATAGCGGCGCGTAGTCCTTGGCTTTTTCCAGCTGGTCGTTGGCCTGGATCTGCCAATTGCGCTCAGCGTCTTCCAGGGAGCCCTTGGGCCGGCGCTGGTTGGCATTGGCGATGGTATTGCGCACATCGTCCAGGGCCACGCCGTACTGGTCGAGGGCCTTGGGTTCCAACTCGATGCGCACTGCCGGCAGGGAGCTGCCGCCGATCTGCACTTCACCCACGCCTGGCACCTGGGACAGGCTCTGGGACAGGATGGTCGACGCCAGGTCATACAGCTGGCCCTTCTGCAGCACGTCGGAGGTCAGCGACAACACCATGATCGGTGCCTGGGACGGGTTGATCTTCTTGTAGGTGGGCATGCTGCGCATACCGCTGGGCAACAGGTTGCGCGAGGCATTGATCGCCGCCTGCACTTCCCGCGCCGCACCGTTGATATCGCGGTCGGAATCAAAGGCCAGGATCACCCGAGTCGAGCCCTGGCTCGACGAACTGCTCATGGTGGTGATACCGGCAATCGAACCGAATGAACGCTCCAATGGCGTCGCCACGCTGGACGCCATCACCTCGGGGCTCGCGCCGGGCAGGCTGGCCGACACCACGATCACCGGAAAGTCGATCTGCGGCAGCGGCGACACCGGCAACAGGTTGAAGCTGACGCCACCGAGCAGCATGATCGCCAGGCTCAGCAGCATGGTCGCTACCGGCCGGCGAATGAAAGGTCCGGACAGGTTCATGGCTCAACCGGCTCCAGGCGTTGCGGCTCTTTGCGCCAGCGCCGGCCAAGGCGATCAAAGTACAGGTAGATCACCGGCGTGGTGAACAGCGTCAACACCTGGCTCACCAGCAAGCCACCGACCATCACCAAACCCAGCGGTTGGCGCAACTCCGCGCCGGAACCGCTGGCAAGCATCAGCGGTACCGCACCGAACAACGCGGCCAGGGTAGTCATCAGGATCGGCCGGAAACGCAACAGCGCCGCCTGGTAAATCGCCGTCTGTGGGTCCAGGCCCTGATTACGCTCGGCGTCGAGGGCGAAATCGATCATCATGATCGCGTTCTTCTTCACGATACCGATCAGCAGGATGATGCCGATGATCGCGATCATGCCCAGGTCATTGCCACTGAGCAGCAGGGCCAGCAAGGCCCCCACCGCCGCCGACGGCAAGGTTGAAAGGATAGTGATCGGGTGGATATAGCTCTCGTAAAGCACGCCCAGCACGATGTACATGGTGACCACCGCGGCCAGGATCAGCAGCAAGGTGCTCGACAGGGACGCCTCGAACGCCTGGGCGGCACCCTGGAACTGGGTTTGCACGCCCACCGGCATGCCAATGTCCTTCTGGGTCTGGTTGATCAGCTCCACACCCTTGCCCAGGGCGACGCCGGGGGCCAGGTTGAACGACATCATCACCGCCGGGAACTGGCCGATATGGGCAATCGCCAACTGCGCCTGGCGCTGCTCGACATGGGCCAGGCTCGACAGCCGCACCTGGCCGCCGTCGGTGGTCTTCACATGGATCTGGTTGAGCGCGGCCGGGCCGAGGGTTTCGCCGGACTGAGCCTGCAGCACCACGCGATATTGGCTGGCCTGGGTATAGATGGTAGAGATCTGCCGTTGGCCAAAGGCGTCATACAACGCGTCGGTAATGGTCGAGACACTCACACCCAGGCGCGAGGCCGCGTCGCGGTCGATCACCAGGTACACCTGCAAGCCTTTGTCCTGCAAGTCGCTGGCAACGTCGGTGAGTTCCGGCTGTTGACTGAGGGCGTGCACCAGCTTGCCACTCCACAGTGCCAGCAACTCGGCGTCCGGCGACGACATGCTGAACTGGTACTGGGTACGGCTGACGCGGTCCTCGATGGTGAGGTCCTGCACCGGCTGCATGAACAGGCGGATGCCCACCAGCTTGTCGATTTGCGGTTGCAAGCGGGTGATCACCTCGGCTGCGCTCAAGTCGCGCTGGCCGTGGGCCTTGAGGTTGATCAGCAAGCGGCCACTATTGAGGGTGGCGTTATCGCCGTCCACACCGATGTAGGACGACAGGCTCTGGACCGCGGGATCAGCAAGGATGATCTTCACCAGCTCCTGCTGACGCTGGCTCATCGCCGCAAAGGAAATCGACTGCGGCGCTTCGGAAATACCCTGGATCACCCCGGTGTCCTGCACCGGAAAAAAGCCCTTGGGCACCACCAGGTACAGCACCACCGTAAGCCCCAGGGTAGCGATGGCCACCAGCAGGGTCAGCGGCTGGTGCTTGAGCACCCACTGCAACTTGCGGCCATAGGCCTGGATCAGCCAATCGATCCAGGCGCCGCTGGCCTTGTAGAAACGTCCCTGCTCTTCTTCCTTCGGTTCGCGCTTGAGCAAGCGCGCGCACATCATCGGCGTAAGGGTCAGGGACACAACCAGCGAAATCAGGATCGCCACCGCCAGGGTGATGGCGAACTCGCGGAACAGCCGCCCGACCACGTCAGCCATGAACAGCAGTGGGATCAGTACCGCAATCAGCGACAAGGTCAGGGAAATCAGGGTGAAGCCGATCTGCTTGGCGCCCTTGAGCGCCGCCGCCATCGGCGTCTCGCCCTCCTCGATATAGCGAGAAATGTTCTCCAGCATCACGATGGCGTCGTCCACCACAAACCCGGTGGCGATGGTCAGGGCCATCAGCGTCAGGTTATTGATGGAGAACCCCGCCAGGTACATCACGCCAAAGGTACCCACCAGAGACAGCGGCACGGCAATGGACGGAATGATCGTGGCGCTGACCCGACGCAGGAACAGGAACGTCACCATCACCACCAGGGCGATGGCAATCAGAAGCTCGTGTTGTACGTCTTTCACCGAGGCGCGGATGGTCTGGGTACGGTCGGTAAGCACCGTTACGTCCAGGCCGGCCGGCAGGTTGTCGGTGATGCTCGGCAGCAGCGCCTTGATACGGTCGACTACCTCGATCACGTTGGCGCCCGGCTGGCGCTGGATGTTGAGCAGTACCGCCTGGTTTTCGTTGGCCCAGGCCGCGAGGCGTTCGTTTTCGGCGCCGTCGACGATCTGCGCCACATCCTTGAGGCGCAACGGTGCGCCATTGTTGTAGGCCAGGATCAGCTCGGCATATTGCTGGGGTGAGACCAACTGGTCGTTGGCATCGAGCATCGACACGCGGGTGGGGCCGTCGAAGTTACCCTTGGGCTGGTTGACGTTGGAGGCGGCGATCAGCGCACGCACATCCGACAGGTTCAAGCCATTGGCCGCCAGGGCCTCGGGGTTGACCTTGATACGCACGGCCTGGCGCTGGCCACCGGCAATACTGACCATGCCGACGCCGCTGATCTGGGCGATTTTCTGCGCCATGCGCGTATCGACCAGGTCATTGAGCTTGGGCAGCAGCATGGTCTTGGAAGTAATCGCCAGGGTCAGCACGGGGGTGTCGGCAGGGTTGACCTTGTTGTACACCGGCGGCGCCGGCAAATCCTTGGGCAACAGGTTGGTGGCGGCGTTGATTGCGGCCTGCACCTGTTGCTCGGCGACATCCATATTGACGTCGAGGTTGAAACGCAGGGTCAGCACCGACGCACCGCCCGAGCTGGTGGACGCCATCTGGGTCAGCCCGGGCATCTGCCCGAACTGACGCTCCAGCGGCGCAGTGACCGCACTGGTCATCACGTCTGGGCTGGCGCCGGGGTACAGGGTCATCACCCGGATCGTCGGGTAGTCCACCTGGGGCAAGGCCGATACCGGCAACAAGCGGTACGAAATGATCCCGGCCAATACAATCGCCAGCATACTCAGCGTGGTGGCGACCGGGCGCAGGATAAACAGGCGTGACAGGTTCATGAACCGACCTTTTGCGCCTTGCCGGCGTCAGCGCCGGTCTCCCCTTTTGCCGCGGGCTTGCCTTGCAGGTGTTCGGTCGGCGTGGTCGGCACTTCCTTGCTTTCGTTGACCACTTCGATTTCGCTGCCGTCCTTGAGACGGTCAGTGCCTTCCAGCACCACGCGATCGCCTGCGACCAGGCCCTCCTTGACCACGGTGTTCTCACCGTCTGTGTCACCCAGCACCAGGGGCTGGACCTTGACCTTGTTGTCACCGTCAAGCTTGTAGACAAAGGTGCCGGTGTTGCCGAACTGGACCGCCGCCGACGGCGCCAACACCACGTTATGCAAGGTGTCGGCAAGCAAGTGCACATTGACGAACTGGTTGGGAAACAACGCCTGGTCCTTGTTATCAAAGCGCGCCTTGAACTTCAAAGTACCGGTGGTGACGTCGATCTGGTTGTCCAGGCTCTGCAACACGCCGACCGCCTGTTTTTTCACGTCGCTACGGTCCCAGGCTTCCACGGGCAGTTTGTTGCCGGCGTGATACCGGGCGAGTACGGTTTCCAGGGTATTTTCCGGCAGGGTGAACGCCACGCTGATCGGCTGGGTCTGGGTGATGACCGCCAGGGCGGTGGTGTCATTGGCTGCGACCAGGTTGCCGACATCGAGCTGGCGCAGGCCAACGCGGCCGCTGATCGGCGCACGGATCCTGGTGAATTCAAGGTTGAGCTTGGCATCGTCGACCGCGCCCTGGTTGGTCTTGACCGTGCCCTGGTATTGCAGGACCAGCGCTTCGGCGGTGTCCAGGGTCTGCTTGGCGATACTGTCCTGGGCGTACAGGCCGCGATAACGCTCCACATCGACCTGGGCGTTTTTCAACTGCGCCTGGTTCTGCAGCAATGTGCCCTGGGCCTGGAGCAAGGCGTTCTGGTAGCTGCGCGGGTCGATTTCTGCCAGCAGGTCGCCGGCCTTGACCATCTGGCCTTCTTCAAAGGCGATCTTCACCAGCTCACCGCCCACCCGGCTGCGCACATTAATGGTGTTGAGCGCGGTGACCGTGCCCAGCGCCTTGTAGTACACCGCAAACTCCCCCTGCACCACCGGCGCCACGCGCACCGGCACCGGGCCGGTGGAACCGCCGAAGCCCGGGCGCGCCATGCCGGTCTTGCCGGTGTGCCCCGCAGGAGCGTCCTTGTGAGCCGCGCCGCCGGGCCAGAATTTCCAGCACAGGCCGGCGATAACCAGCAGCACAAGCAGGCCAAACAGCCAGCGGCGGGAGTTGCGGGAGGAGGATTGCATGGAGTGATCAACCATTGGGGATGAGAGCTTCTTCTTCGGGAGGCTGAAAGATAAGCACTGGGGGGCGTTTAGAAAAGCACCTTTACCGGCTATTTACCTTGGGCTTACAACTTTTAACGTCTGATCTTAGTCCGCCAGCTATTTCGCTAAACCGCTGACACTCAAATAAAAACGGCCTGGACTAGGCCAGGCCGCAATCATGCATCATACGTGTTACTGCCAAACGACAGTTACGCGCAGAAACAGTTACTTCAATACAGCCAGGGCCGCATCGTAGTTTGGCTCTTCAGCGATTTCCTTGACCAACTCGCTGTGCAGCACATTGTCGTTTTCGTCCAGTACCACGACAGCGCGAGCGGTCAGGCCTTTGAGCGGGCCGTCGGCAATCGCCACACCATAATCAACGGCGAAATCCGAATCACGGAAGTCCGACAGGTTCTTAACGTTTTCCAGGCCTTCGGAACCACAGAAGCGCGCTTGGGCGAATGGCAGGTCGGTGGAGATGCACAGCACCACGGTGTTGGCCACATCGTTGGCCTGGGCATTGAACTTGCGCACGGAAGTGGCGCAGGTTGGGGTATCAACGCTTGGGAAGATGTTCAGCACTTTGCGCTTGCCGGCAAAGGTGGCCAGGGTGGCGTCGGACAGGTCGCCGGCGGTCAGGGTGAAATCTGCGGCTTTGGCGCCGACTTTCGGCAGTTCGCCTTCAACCTGGACCGTGTTGCCTTTGAGGGTGACTTGAGCCATGAACGGAATCCTTATGCTGGTTTTTGGTTAAACGAATTCGAGAGGCCGAAGTTAACCACAAAGTGCCGATGCTACCTACCGCCAGACACAAATTGTCATGTCGCCAGGTTGTGGTTTAATTGCGCGCTTTTCGCCTGCCCTTCAAGGAAACCGTCGTCGATGAATCAGCCTGCCACCAAAGTTCTGGTCATTGGTTACGTCTGGCCAGAGCCCCGCTCCTCGGCTGCGGGGGGGCATATGATGCAGATCCTTGAGAGTTTTCTTACGCAAGGTTGGGACATTACCTTCAGCAGCCCTGCGACCATCGGCGAACACAAGGCCGACTTGCCGGCACTTGGCATCGCCGAATGCGCCATCGAACTGAATAACAGCAGTTTCGATGACTTTATCCGCGAACTGGCCCCGGATATCGTACTGTTCGACCGTTTCATGATGGAGGAGCAATTCGGCTGGCGCGTGGAGCAATGCTGCCCCAACGCCCTGCGCGTGCTGGAAACCTCCGACCTGCAAAGCCTGCGCGATGCCCGCCACCAGCGTTTCAAGGAGCAGGTGAAAGCCAACCCCGACAGCGACGACTTCAGCGCCCTGTTCGCGCCTGCGCTTCAAGACGAGTTCCAGCGCATGGCCGATACCGACCTGGCCAAGCGCGAAATCGCCGCGATTTACCGCTGTGACATCAGCTTGATGATCTCCGACGTGGAAATCCGCCTGCTCACCGAGCAGTTCAAGGTGCCCGCCGCTCTGCTCCATTGGTGCCCGTTGATGTTGCAACCGCCCACCGCCGCGTTTGCGCCGTTTGAAGACCGTGCGCACTTTCTCAGCATCGGCAACTTCCGCCACGCGCCCAACTGGGATGCGGTGCTGTGGATGAAGCAAAGTCTGTGGCCGCTGATTCGCCAACAGTTGCCGGGCGCGCAGCTGCATATCTATGGCGCCTACACCCCACCCAAGGCCACCGCCCTGCACAACCCGGCACAGGGTTTTCATGTGATGAACTGGGCCGAAGACGCGCTGCAAGTCATGACCGCCGCACGCATCTGCCTGGCACCGTTGCGCTTTGGCGCGGGCATCAAGGGCAAGTTGATCGACGCCATGCTCTGCGGCACCCCCAATGTCACCACCCCGATCGGCGCCGAGGCCATGGGCGATGATCAACCCTGGCCCGGCGTGATCGAACACGACGCCCCGGCCCTGGCCGCCGCTGCTGTGGCCCTCTACCAGGACCACGAGCGCTGGACCCAGGCCCAGGAACACGGGCGCCAACTGCTGGCCCGGCGCTATGACCAGACTCTGCACGGGCCAGCCTTGGTGGACTGCCTGGAGCAATGCCGCCGCAACCTCGCCGCCCATCGCCGGGACAACTTCACCGGCAGTATGCTGCGCCATCACGCGCACAAGAGTACCCAGTACATGTCCCAGTGGATCGAGGCAAAAAACCGCAACCTGTAAACACTGCTGCTGGCGAGGTCGTGCGCGACGGGGCATTATCCTACGCAGCGACCACAATAAAGCGACGGCAGCATGACCCGAGCAACGCGCATCACCGATCCCTCCTACGAGCTGATGGACGATCACAACGGTCTGTCCATCATCTATCGCCAGCACGGCTTCCCCTGCCCGCTGGTGCGCTGGCACTTCCACAAGGAATACGAGCTGCACCTGATCGTCGCCAGCTCCGGCAAGGTGTTTATCGGTGACTACATCGGCAACTTCTACCCGCAAAGCCTGTTCCTCACCGGCCCCAACCTGCCCCACAACTGGATCAGCCAGGTGGAAGAAGGCGAAGTGGTCCCCAAGCGCGACATGCTGGTGAACTTCACCGACGAGTTGTTCGAACACGGCAGCCACATCTTCACCGAACTCAAACGCCTGGCGCCGCTGCTCGAACGCGCGCAGTACGGCATCGAATTCCGCTGCAAAAAGACCATTGCCCACGCCATGACCCTCATGCAGCACATTGAAGACGCCCACGGCATGGCGCGCCTGGGGCATTTCTTTATCCTGCTGGAGGTATTGAGCGCCTGTGAGGACTACCAGCTGCTGTCCGGCGTGACCACCCCGCAGCAAGCCGACGAACACAGCATCGACCGCACCAACCGTGCGGTGGACTACATCTTTGCCCACTACGCCCGCGAGCTGCCGCTGGAAGAAGTCGCGGAGTACCTGGGGATGAAACCGACGTATTTTTCTCGAGTATTCAAGCAGGCCACCGGGCGGACTTTTATTGAATTCGTCAATCGACTGCGCATCAGCAAGTCCTGCGAGTTGCTGGCCGATGGCGACAAGGCGGTGACGGATGTGTGCTTTGAGTCGGGGTTCAATAATATTTCCAACTTCAACCGGCGGTTTCAGCAGCTTAAGGGGATGACGCCGTCCCACTATCGGCGCCTGGCCGTACAACGCCTTACTGAGCAAAACCTGGCTTGAGCGATGTGCAGCGACACATGGTGAAAAACACATTCAGCCAAAACGAAAGGAACCTCGTCGCCCCTTCTGTCACTCAGCGTACGCATCACCCTCTCTTTTTCAGGCGTCGGGTGAAGCTTTTTCTTACACGCAGGCGAAAGGGCAACTCCATGATCAACGTTCAGCCATCCCTCATTCACACCGCGCTCATGGGAGCCGCGCAGACAAGCACAGCCTCGTCGCACAAAACCGACGCGCAACCCCCAGAAAGCTTGTCGCACGACAAATCGAGTTTTCGTCCCGTCCTGTCACGCTCACGCCGGGACTTGCAAAATCCTGCCAACCCATCAGCCTCATCCAACCCGTCGGTCCGCCAGTTCGCCGAGGCTTTGGTGGAGCAGAGCGACAGGCAATTAGCTGTTAATGTCGGTATGGGTTTGATCCGCGACCGGCTCGACGACAGTAAAAACGGCTCAGTCCGTCTAGACACGATTGACGTGCCACCGGCCTCGACCTTCGGCAAGACCTGGGGCGAGCTGGCCGATGCCATAAACTCAGAGCCTTTCAGATCATTTGCATACGCAAAAAACATTGATCCTCTTAAGCTAGTGATCAACCACAGTGGAAGACTCAGCGGGATAAAAGATAACAAACCGGTCGATTTCGACCTCGACAAGGACCCTGAGTGGGCCGCCGCGTCTGCTGCGGTCCTGGCAGCTGCAAAAAAAGTGGATAGCATTACTGCCGCGGTTGTGTACTTGGGCCCGGATCGCGCATTACCCACTACAGTGGCGCGGTTCTACGGTCTGCATCCAGGCAACAGCGCAAGTAACGACCAACTGTCCCTCATCGGGCAACTGTTGCGCGAGGGAAAGTTCAGCACGCTGGACAGCAGCGAGCCGCGCTACGCTGCCATCAAACAACGACAAAAAGAAACCCGTCAGCATATCGAGGAGCTGCCACCGCATCAGCTCAACCAACGACTTGCACAGTTTTCGCCGCCTACGGCGGCTCAAAAAGTCAAGGAAGCCGACCAGGCACTGTCGCAGCTGGTCAGCCGCGCAATGATGAAACTGCTACCAGAAACGAGTGACTACGAGACTTCGATCTCTCTGCAGGACATCCCGGAGTACTCAACCTTCAACCTGGTACGCAAAAACCTGTTGACCGCCCTGACCGGCAGCACTTTTACCGCCTTTGCCCAAGATAACAACCTTGACCCCGCCAGCGTGCGCATCAACCCAGTCAGTGGCGTCCTCACGGGCAAAGTGAATGGTATCAACACCACGTTCACCTTGAACGATGTCTCCGGTTGGACCGACGTCTGGGACGAGATAAAAGATGCAGTGCAACAGATGGCCACCAATTCTGACGATGACGTTGTCTACCCCGCCAACAACTCTGCACGCCTGTACGACGTCATGGCGTTTTACAACGAACCGCCTCCTCACCAAGAGGACACTCAACAAAAAGGCTGGGAGCAGCGCCAGCTTGCAGCCACGCTGGGCCGCATAGATGAAATAAACCAAAACAAAGGTTTCAAGGCGTTGACCAACGCATCCCCCAGCGACCCCGCACACATTGCCGTACAGCAACGCCAACAGTCAGTGATACAACAACTTACAGACGTACCACTTGCGCCCTCACCGCTTGAAACCCTGGCCGCCGCCGTCAAAACAAACATCCACACGCCAGTGGAAACCGAAGAGACGCGCACAGACCTCTTGGCAACAGGCGACAGTGAACTGGCAACCACAATGCACCGCACAATGCTTGAGCTAAAAACCAACCCGACCCTGGCCGCCTCAAAAACCATACAACCGATCCCGCCCAACAGCCTGTTTGGCCAATGGTGGGATTACCTGGGCAAAGCGCTCAAGGGACATGGTTTTATTGAATGGGCCAGCCAACACAATATTGATCTGGCGTCGCTGCGCTATGACCGCACAGGCCATGCGCTGATAGCCAAAGTCAATGGCGTTGAACAGCGCTACACCGCCGCCGACTTCGCGCAAAAATATCCCGCTTTTTTTGACGTTCTCGAGCCTGTGTTGACGGCCGCTCAGGAATTTGCCGCCCATGGACAACAGATCTCACTGGCGCAGGTGGGCAATAGCAACGTGCCATACCAGTGTGTGGCCAACTTTTATGGTATCAATGACGACCCCAGCGGCCCGACGTTCGAACAACAGACTTCGCTGCTGGGACGCACTCAACAGTTCCCACGACCCTCCGCCGATCCACAAAAAGTCGTGACCTGGCTGAACCAAAAAAAAACAGAACTGGGCGACAGCAACGACCGGTACTCGTTGATTGATCAGTTGAAAAACTGGAATTCCGACAGCGGCTCAAGACGCTTTATTGTCGACCCGGCCTCCTCCCACCAGCCTAAAGGCGTGACCACGGTTGCAGCATTCCTTGCCCGCAAAGACTGGAACCCAACGGTCACCAAAGCAGACAACGATAACTTGCTCGCTGCCATGCAAACCCCCGCCCCCCAGTCCCCTCCCCTGGGCAATCGCTGGGGGTTTCTGTCCTCGCAGCTATCGCTGAGTGCAGAGCAACGTGGGACGGTGGGCGAATTCGTAAAAACGTCCATTGGCGCGCATGACAGCCTTCTCAGTTATCTGAGCGCCAACGTTACCGACCTTAGTACCGACCCCGAACAAGCGTTGGATCAACTCGTCTCCAGCGACGCAGCGCTTGAACTCGCCACCAAGCTGGAAAGCCAGATGAAGGGCGCTCCCACCGCGACCAGCCGGAAACAATGGTTGTTGACCGCGCTGGTGCTGGAGATTGATCGAACAGCCGGCGCTCAACACAAGACTGTCGCCGGTATTGACGTGATGGGGGCTGCTTATTCAGGGCACAGCGTCGAGTCTATCCGTGAGCAGTTCGGCCGAGACTTGGCCGCTAAAAAAGGCATCCCCGCCAATCTTGCGCCTGCAATCGCGCGGTTGATGATGTCGGGGATGGCGCCACAACTACTGGTAAAAGAGGTACCCCAGTATGTAACACTCGGTTCCCCGGAATGGGTCAACTTTACGACCGCAGTGAACCGGATTGAGTGGACCGCCCCCGGCGCTACTCAAGGCATGACTTACCAGCAGGTCATGAATTACAACAACATCAAACCCATTTCAGCATTGGAAGCGCAGATCCAGAACTATGCGCAGATGAACCCATTGCTTGATTGGGCAGCCCTCAATAACAACGTCAATAAAGACAACTACACACTGGAACAGCTCAAAGACAGCGAGGTCAAACTTCAGGCTCAAACGAAGAAGACCGCAGAAAGTATCAGTTGGTTGAGCAAGTCCGACCCTCCGAATAGAAGGGCCATGACGCTTGAAATATTAAGAAAGGAGTTCGGCCCCGACATTGATTATGAAAGCCGCTACATGATAGAGGACGAAGGCTTCGGAATAAACAGCGGCCGTCACTACAGCCTCGCCGAAATCTATGAAACAGGCAGACTGGGTGAAAACTGGCTTCAGGAAGGCAAACATGTGGACTTCGAACGCCTGCGTAAAAGAGCGAATGAACCGGATTTCCCGGTTATCAATGATCAATTCGACAAGGCCATCAAACAAGACTTCCACCTGCGCAGACGCCACACCGTAACGCTGTTCGAAAACATGCTCAGAAAGTTGCCAGTGGAGGAGCACAAAAGCCTGCTCTATGGCGATGTAGAGTTTTTGAACGTTGAGGGTGCTGGCAGCGGTATGGTGATGACGTCTGTCTATAACGGCGTCAGAAGGGATTTTGCGGTGTACCCGGCAAGTGGTCTGATCGTAAGAATTGCCGACATTGACCCATCAACCCCTATGGGGCAAAAAGTCAGTCTGGAGATCGACGCCGAGGCCTTCAAAAATGGCACATTCCCGAAACCCGGGGTTAAATCCGACGTTGTACTGAGGGTTACTGACCAACACCTGCTTGATGACAACGATGAGCCATGGCCTTTGGAAGTCGCCTTCCCAGCCCATAGTGCCAATGACCGATTTTCCCCTAACTACGCCAGAGGGCGACTATCCAAGCTGGCAAACGTCATGGTCGACTCCACCTACCTGAACAAAACGCAGTTTCTTAACCTGCACCGCAATTGGTCGAGCAATACACTTGAAACCGCGACAGAACCCAGTGATTTCTTCAAAGCTATCTGGCACGCCCTACCGGGCACCAGCAGCCTGGAAGACCTTTATCACGGTGAATTCTTCAAGGCGGGTGTAGATCTCGCCATTGATGCCGCGATTGTGTTAGCCACCGAGGGCGCCGGCAAGCTATGGACGCTGGCGAAATCCGGCGCTTCTTGGGCGGCAGCCAAGATTTCTGCAGGGTTTATCGAGAAATTTGGGGCTAAAGAAGCCGAAAGTAGCGTGCTCACGGACATGACCCTCGCCAATACCTCGCAATCGCTCAACTCATTGAGCCGACTGCAGGGTCGTCAGTTGGGTGCTGCTGCCAGTAACGAAACGCTGCAGGCCAAGGGAATCGCTGATCGCACGGTGCTTCGACCTGACACCGGAGAACGGATCCTGGCCACCACCGCCAGCAAAAATGGCGAACGATACGCTTACAACCCCAAGACCCTTGAGGCTGAGGGCCCTGCTCTGGAGTGGGTGGTACCCGAGGGCAGCGACCGGATTGGTCGAATAAGGCTGGGCGGGCCTTTGGAATCTGTCATGCCGCTCGATGGCGAGATCCAGACATTTATAGACACTTACAATGGAAAACCCCGACTCAACATCATGGGGCACGCCGGAGAACCTGAGATAGCGGGAGGACCGACCAAAATCGTCGGTGACAATGGGGCAGAATATTCCGCCGCTGAAATAAATCAGAAACTCCTTGACCGAGGGGTAGATATTCGTAATTTCGATAATGTCCGTACCATAGTTTGCTACTCCGCAAGCGGCGGCGAGCACTCATTCGCTGCCGAGCTGCATAAACTGACCGGCAAACCGGTAAAAGGCTTTGAAGGCCCAGTTATTACTGAGTGGGAACAAGCTGATCTGAAAGAAAAGTTTAACGAAATATTATCCTCACTTAAAAAACGGTTCCCACGTGAGCGAGAAGAAAACATTTTGGAACTGGCAGAAATCAAGTTTAATCAGGCCTACAAGCCTGCAGATAGTAAGTTTACGCTTAGAAAAGACGTGGGCACTATGATTGACGTCAATATAGACACCCTCAAAAAACCGGTATACATGACGGTTCCTGTCGACTACCGACCGATCCGGTTCGGCCCCCCGAAAGAAAACATTCCGGCGTAACGCCTAATGACCGAGCACCGCTGTGTTATGCAGCGGTGCCAACGCCCTTGTTATCAATCACGCATCGTTCCCACTACCGGCGGTTGGCGGTGCAGCGGTTGACGGACCAGAATTTGGCTTAAGGTTGACCGTTCGGCTGGGTGTCGGGAAAGCAGAAACGTCTTACAAGGTTTTGAGGTTGTCCCTAGGACACTCAATCTCTGGTCTCTGTACACCGCTGCACACTCAGCGGTCGGGCGTCGCGGCCCGGTTTAATCAGACGCAAAGTGCCATTTCCGCTTTCAGTTGACGTCTTTTTATCGTCTACTGTGCGCCCTTATGGTGGCTGTGCGCGGGATACCTTCGGGTATGCCGGTTTCCTGATTCCGGTCCGCGAACCTGCGTACAGCTACCACCCGATCGCGTCGCGGCGATCAGTGGTAGCTCCACTTGAATCAGGAGTTCCACCATGATCAAACCCACCCCAAATCCCCCAATCGATCCAGCACCCAGCGTGCTGTTCACCGTAAAAGACGGCATCTCCACGCATGACCTACTGGTCAACCTCAGCGAGTCACTCGCTTCTGCCCACGCCCTCACCTGCGATTTCGCCTTTGATCTCGACGGCTCGCGGCGCGAAGGTGGCCTGGGTATTGCCCAGTTGATCGAGGTGTCTCGCTTGCTGGCTGAGCGGGTACTGGCTGATATCGAGCGTTAAATACGGCATCGATCGTCCCCACGCACCACGGGGACGATCATCGAGTGCAAAAAAGTATCAGTGCGCGTGCGCCCAAGGATTTGTCACAACCCCATTTCAAGGCTGTAATCGACGCACACTCTTCCTGGCTACCTGTAGGAAGACACAACAACAATAACCGTCCTTCTGTAGCCCCCTGGGCGCGGAAATGGAGTGCGCGATGAAGTTCACAGCAAAAGCTCTGCTTGCCTGTTCCTGCATGACTGCATGCATGACCCTCAGCGCCGTCAGCCTTGGCGCGCAAACCCTGACCATTGCCACCGTCAACAACAGCGACATGATCCGTATGCAGAAGCTCTCGAAAACCTTCGAGGCCGAGCACCCGGAGATCAAGTTGAACTGGGTGGTGCTCGAAGAAAACGTGCTGCGCCAACGCCTCACCACCGACATCGCCACCCAGGGCGGGCAGTTCGACGTGCTGACCATCGGCATGTACGAAGCCGCACTGTGGGGCGCCAAGGGTTGGCTGGAGCCGATGAAGGACCTGCCGGCCTCCTACGACCTTGATGATGTGTTCCCTTCGGTACGTGATGGCTTGTCCGTCAAGGGTTCGCTGTACGCCCTGCCGTTCTACGCCGAAAGCTCGATCACCTATTACCGCACCGACCTGTTCAAGGACGCCGGGCTGACCATGCCCGAGCACCCGACCTGGAGCCAGATCGGCGAATACGCGGCCAAACTTACTGATAAGTCCAAAGAGCAATACGGCCTGTGCCTGCGCGGCAAAGCCGGTTGGGGTGAGAACATGGCGCTGATCACCACCCTGGCCAACGGCTTCGGTGCGCGCTGGTTCGATGAGAAGTGGCAACCGCAATTCAATGGCCCCGAGTGGAAGGACGCGCTGAACTTCTACGTCGACAACATGAAGAAATCCGGCCCGCCGGGTGCGTCCAGCAACGGTTTCAACGAGAACCTGGCGCTGTTCAACAGCGGCAAATGCGCGATCTGGGTAGACGCCAGCGTCGCCGGTTCGTTTGTCACCGACAAGAGCCAGAGCAAGGTCGCCGAGCATGTCGGCTTCACTTTTGCACCCCACGAGAAGACCGACAAGGGCACCTCGTGGCTGTACTCCTGGAGCCTGGCGATCCCTACCAGTTCCAAGGCCAAGGACGCCGCCAAGGTGTTCACCAGTTGGGCCACGTCCAAGGAATACGGCCAGCTTGTGGCCAAGACCGATGGCATCGCCAATGTGCCGCCAGGTACGCGCCAATCCACCTACAGCGACGAGTACATGAAGGCCGCGCCGTTCGCCAAGGTGACCCTGGAATCACTGAAAGTGGCCGACCCGACCAAGCCGACCGAGAAGCCGGTGCCGTATATCGGTATCCAGTTGGTGACCATTCCTGAGTTCCAGGCGATTGGTACCCAGGTCGGCAAGTTCTTCTCGGGTGCGTTGACCGGTCAGCAAACGGTGGATGCCGCCTTGACCGCCGCGCAGACCACCACCGAGCGTGAAATGAAGCGGGCTGGTTACCCCAAGTAACCCCTGCCCTCACCACAGTCAAATGTGGGAGGGGGCTTGCTCCCGATAGCAATCTACCAGTTGATGATTGTGTGACTGATACACCGCTATCGGGAGCAAGCCCCCTCCCACACTGACCGCGCTCCGATTCGTATCTGACTGGTCTTGATTCTAATGAATACACCCGCCAAAAACCGCCTGGCCAACCCCGGCTGGTTCCTCGTCAGCCCCTCGGTGGCCTTGTTGCTGCTGTGGATGATCGTGCCGCTGGGCATGACCCTGTACTTTTCGCTGATCCGCTACAACCTGCTTTACCCCGGTGAAAACCAATTCGTGGGGTTGGAGAACTTCAGCTACTTCATTACCGATTCGGGGTTCTTGCCCGGCGCCACCAATACCCTGTTGCTGGTGGGCAGCGTGTTGCTGATCAGTGTGGTGTTCGGCGTGTTGATCAGCGCGCTGCTGGAGGCCAGTGAGTTCCTGGGCCGTGGCATCGTGCGGGTGCTGTTGATTTCGCCATTCTTCATCATGCCCACCGTTGGCGCGCTGATCTGGAAGAACCTGATTTTCCACCCGGTGTCGGGGATCCTCGCCGCCGTGTGGAAGTTCTTCGGCGCCGAGCCGGTGGATTGGCTGGCGCACTACCCGCTGTTGTCGATCATCATCATTGTGTCGTGGCAGTGGCTGCCCTTCGCGATACTGCTGCTGATGACCGCCATGCAGTCCCTGGACCAGGAGCAAAAGGAAGCTGCACGCCTGGACGGTGCCGGTGCCATTGCGATCTTCTGGCACCTGACCCTGCCCCATCTGGCCCGCCCGATTGCCGTGGTGGTGATGATCGAAACCATCTTCCTGCTCTCGGTGTTCGCCGAAATCTTCACCACCACCAACGGTGGCCCGGGTTACGCCTCGACCAACCTCGCCTACCTGATCTACAACCAGGCGCTGGTGCAGTTCGACGTGGGCATGGCCTCGGCCGGTGGCTTGATTGCCGTGGTCATCGCCAATATCGCGGCGATCATCCTGGTGCGGATGATCGGCAAAAACCTGACTGACAAGCCTTGAGGGCCGCGCCATGACACTTCAACAATCCCGCCGCCTGCAAAGCCTGCTGCTCGGTACGTTGGCCTGGGCCATCGCGATCCTGATTTTCTTCCCGATCTTCTGGATGGTGCTGACCAGCTTCAAGACTGAAATCGATGCGTTCGCCACCCCGCCGCAGTTCATCTTCACGCCGACGCTGGAGAACTACCTGCACATCAACGAACGCAGCAACTACTTCGCCTACGCCTGGAACTCGGTGGTGATTTCGTTCAGCGCCACTGCCCTGTGCCTACTGATCTCGGTGCCGGCCGCCTACTCCATGGCGTTCTACGAAACCCAGCGCACCAAGGGCACGCTGCTGTGGATGCTGTCGACCAAGATGCTGCCACCGGTGGGCGTGCTGATGCCGATCTATCTGTTGGCCAAGAGCCTTGGCCTGTTGGACACGCGTATCGCGCTGATCATCATCTACACCCTGATCAACCTGCCGATCGTGGTGTGGATGGTGTACACCTACTTCAAGGACATCCCCAAGGACATCCTCGAAGCCGCCCGCCTGGACGGCGCCACCCTGTGGCAGGAAATGGTCCGCGTGCTGTTGCCGATCGCCAAGGGTGGCCTGGCCTCCACGGTGTTGCTGTCGCTGATCCTGTGCTGGAACGAGGCGTTCTGGTCGCTGAACCTGACCTCGTCGAGCGCTGCGCCGTTGACCGCACTGATCGCCTCCTACTCCAGCCCCGAAGGTTTGTTCTGGGCCAAGTTGTCCGCCGTCTCGACCCTGGCCTGCGCGCCGATCCTGATCTTTGGCTGGATCAGCCAGAAACAGCTGGTGCGCGGTTTGTCCTTCGGCGCCGTCAAATAATAATTCGAAAAGGAGGCCCATCATGGCCAACCTGAAAATCAAGAATCTGCAAAAAGGCTTCGAAGGTTTCTCGATCATCAAGGGCATTGACCTTGAAGTGAACGACAAGGAATTCGTGGTGTTCGTCGGCCCGTCGGGCTGCGGCAAATCCACCCTGCTACGCCTGATCGCCGGCCTGGAAGAAGTCACGGAAGGCACCATCGAACTGGATGGCCGCGACATCACCGAAGTGACCCCGGCCAAGCGCGACCTGGCCATGGTGTTCCAGACCTACGCGCTGTACCCGCACATGAGCGTGCGCAAGAACATGTCGTTTGCCCTGGACCTGGCCGGTGTCGACAAGAAGCTGGTCGAGAGCAAGGTCAGCGAAGCGGCGCGCATCCTGGAACTGGGGCCGCTGCTGGAGCGCAAGCCCAAGCAACTGTCCGGCGGCCAGCGCCAGCGCGTGGCGATTGGCCGGGCGATTGTGCGTAACCCGAAAATCTTCCTGTTCGACGAGCCGCTGTCCAACCTCGACGCGGCGCTGCGCGTGCAGATGCGCCTGGAACTGGCGCGCCTGCATAAAGAACTGCAAGCCACCATGATCTACGTGACCCACGACCAGGTCGAAGCCATGACCCTGGCCGACAAGGTGGTGGTGCTCAACAGTGGCCGTATCGAGCAGGTCGGCTCGCCGTTGGAGCTGTATCACCAACCGGCCAACCTGTTTGTGGCCGGCTTTCTCGGCACGCCGAAGATGGGCTTTCTCAAGGGCAAGGTCACGCGTGTCGAAGGCCATGGCTGCGACGTGCAATTGGACGCTGGCACCCTGATCAGCCTGCCGTTGAGTGGCGCGACCTTGAGCGTCGGCAGCGCGGTGACCCTGGGCATTCGTCCCGAGCATCTGGAAATCGCCGCGCCAGGGCAAACCACCCTGACCGTCACCGCTGACGTTGGCGAGCGCCTGGGCAGCGACACCTTCTGCCACGTCATCACCGCCAATGGCGAACCGCTGACCATGCGGATTCGCGGCGACATGGCCAGCCAGTACGGCGAGACGTTGCACCTGCACCTGGACCCGGCGCACTGCCATCTGTTCGACACTGACGGCGTAGCGGTGGCCCGCCCACTGCGCGCAGCCGCCTGACTCCGCGAGTATTTTTAGATGAAACTGAATAAACACAATCTCACGCAGTTAGCGCCGCAAGTGAAAATCCCGGCTTATGCGCTTGCCGACACCCGCCAGGGCATCGCCCATATCGGCGTCGGTGGCTTTCACCGCGCACACCAGGCGTATTACACCGACGCCTTGATGAATACCGGCGAGGGCCTGGACTGGGGCATTTGTGGCGTAGGCCTGCGTGCCGAGGACCGCAAGGCTCGCGACGACCTGGCCGGCCAGGATTACTTGTTTACCCTGTATGAGCTAGGTGACACCGACGACACCGAAGTACGCGTCATCGGCGCCCTCAGCGATATGCTGCTGGCCGAAGACGGCGCCCAGGCGTTGATCGACAAACTGGCTGACCCGGCTATCCGCATCGTCTCGTTGACCATCACCGAGGGCGGCTACTGCATCGATGACAGCAACGGCGAATTCATGGCCCACCTGCCACAGATCCAGCATGACCTGGCGCACCCCAAGACACCCAAAACCGTGTTCGGTTTTATCTGCGCAGCGCTCACCCAACGCCGCGCCGCCGGCACTGCGGCATTTACCGTCATGTCCTGCGATAACCTGCCGCACAACGGCGCCGTCACGCGCAAGGCACTGCTGGCCTTCGCCGCGCTACACAACGCCGAGCTGCATGACTGGATCAAAACCAACGTGAGCTTCCCGAACGCCATGGTCGACCGCATCACGCCAATGACCAGCACCGCCCACCGCCTGCAACTGCATGATGAACATGGCGTCGACGATGCCTGGCCGGTGGTGTGCGAACCGTTTGTGCAGTGGGTACTGGAAGACAAGTTCGTCAACGGTCGCCCGGCCTGGGAGAAGGTCGGCGTGCAGTTCACCGATGACGTCACGCCTTACGAAGAGATGAAGATCGGCTTGCTCAACGGCAGCCACCTGGCCCTCACCTACCTGGGTTTTCTCAAGGGTTATCGGTTTGTCCACGAGACCATGAACGACCCGCTGTTCGTGGCATATATGCGTGCGTTCATGGACCTGGACGTTACGCCGAACCTGGCGCCGGTGCCGGGCATCGACCTGACGGCGTACAAGCAGACGCTGGTGGAGCGCTTTTCCAACCAGGCGATTGCCGACCAGTTGGAACGGGTGTGTTCCGATGGTTCGTCGAAGTTTCCCAAGTTCACCGTGCCGACCATCAATCGCTTGATTGCCGATGGCCGCGAGACTGAGCGTGCAGCGCTGGTAGTGGCGGCCTGGGCCTTGTATTTGAAAGGGGTGGATGAGAATGGCGTGAGCTACAAGATCCCCGATCCGAGGGCCGAGTTCTGCCAGGGGCTGGTGAGTGATGACACACTGATCAGCCAGCGGTTGCTGGGGGTAGAGGAGATTTTTGGCACGGCTATTCCCAAGTCCGCTGAGTTTGTGGCAGCGTTTGAGCGGTGCTATGCAAGCCTGCGCGACAAAGGCGTCACCCAAACCCTGCAACAACTCCTGAACAAACCGGATTAAAACTGTGGGAGGGGGCTTGCTCCCGATAGCGGTAGGTCAGAGAAAGGTATTTGACTGACACTCCCTCATCGGGAGCAAGCCCCCTCCCACACTTGACCGGGTTACCAATCCAAAAATAATACTGCTGAGCACTCCATCATGACCCAGCAAAACCTGTTCCTCGGAATCGACTGCGGCACTCAAGGCACCAAGGCCATCGTCCTCGACGCCTCCAGCGGCAAGGTGCTGGGCCTGGGCGCCGCCGCGCATACCTTGATCAGCGGCGCCAACGGCCGGCGCGAGCAACACACCCAGGAATGGCTGGACGCCTTCACCGAAGCCACCCACCGCGCCCTGCAACAAGCCGGGGTGGACGCCCAGGACATCCTTGGCATCGGCGTTTCCGGCCAGCAGCACGGCCTGGTGCTGCTGGACGAACAAGGTGAAGTGCTGCGCCCGGCCAAGTTATGGTGCGACACCGAAACCGCGCCGGAGAACGAGCGCCTGCTGGCACACCTGGGCGGCGAAAGCGGCTCCCTGGAACGCCTGGGCGTAGCCATCGCGCCGGGCTACACCGTCTCCAAACTGCTCTGGACCCGTGAACAGCACCCGGACGTATTTGCCCGCATCGCCCATATCCTGCTGCCCCACGACTACCTCAACTACTGGCTCACCGGTCGCGCCTGCGCCGAGTACGGCGACGCCTCGGGCACCGGTTACTTTGACGTGCGCAGCCGCACCTGGGATGTGGCGCTGCTCAGGCACATCGACCCCAGCGGCCGCCTGGAGGCAGCGCTCCCGCAGTTGATCGAAGCCGACCAGGCGGTGGGCACGATCCTGCCGGCCATTGCCGAGCGCCTGGGCATCAACCCCAACGCCGTGGTGTCCAGCGGCGGCGGCGACAATATGATGGGCGCCATCGGCACCGGCAATATCGCTCCCGGCGTGATCACCATGAGCCTGGGCTCATCAGGCACCGTGTATGCGTTTGCCGACCAGCCCAACGTCAGCCCGCAGGCGTCGGTAGCGACCTTTTGCTCGTCCAGTGGCGGCTGGCTGCCGCTGATCTGCACCATGAACCTGACCAACGCCACCGGGGTAATTCGCGAGCTGTTCGAACTCGACTTGCAGACGTTCAACGCCCTGGTCGAACAAGCCCCGATTGGCGCCGACGGGGTGAGCATGCTGCCGTTTCTCAATGGCGAACGCGTGCCTGCCCTGCCCCACGCCACCGGCAGCCTGCACGGCCTGACCATGACCAACCTGACCCGCGCCAACCTGTGCCGCGCCGTGGTTGAGGGCACCACCTTCGGTCTGCGTTATGGCCTTGACCTGCTGCGCCAGACCGGCTTGCAAAGCCAGAGCATCCGCCTGATCGGCGGCGGCTCGAAAAGCCCGGTGTGGCGGCAGATGGTCGCCGATATCATGCACACCGAAGTGGTGTGCACCGAACAGAGCGAAGCCGCCGCCCTGGGCGCGGCAATCCAGGCCGCCTGGTGCCAGAGCGGCGAACCCTTGGCCAGCCTGTGCGACAAATGTGTGAGCGTCGACCCGGCCAGCCTCACCTTGCCGGCAACCGAGAGTGTCAGCGCCTATCAACAGGCGTATGAGCGTTATCAACAGCACGTGGCATCCCTTTAAGAGCGAACGACTATGTATCTGGTGTGTGGTGAGGCGCTGTTTGATTTTTTCAGCGAGGAGGATGCCAGCGGGCAGGCCGCCAAAGTCAATTACAAGGCGATTGCCGGGGGCTCGCCATTCAATGTGGCCGTGGGCCTGCGCCGCCTGGGGATTGAAGCCGGGTTGTTCGGCGGCCTGTCCAGCGACTTCCTCGGCCGGCGCTTGTTGCAGGTGCTGAAAGATGAAGGGGTCAGCGAGCAGTTCCTGGTGGAATTTGCCGCGCCGACCACGTTGTCGATGGTCGCTGTGGGCGTCAATGGCTCACCGCAGTACAACTTCCGTGGCGAAGGCTGTGCGGATCGGTTGCTGGAAGTCGCGCATTTGCCGGTACTCGGCGATGAGGTGCGCGGGCTGCATATCGGCTCGTTCTCACTGGTGGTGCAACCGATTGGCGACACCCTGCTGGCGCTGGTCAAGCGCGAAAGCGGCAAGCGCCTGATCAGCCTGGACCCTAACGTGCGCCTTAACCCGCAGCCGGACATCCAACTATGGCGTGATCGCGTCGCCGAGCTGGTCACACATGCCGACCTGATCAAGGTCAGCGACGAAGACCTGCACCTGCTCTACCCCGACCAGTCACCCGAAAGTGTGCTGCACGGTTGGCTGCAACACCGCTGCCAACTGGTGTTCCTCACCCGCGGCGGCGATGGCGCCAGCGTATTCAGCCGTCAGCACGGCAACTGGTCGGCGCCGGCAGTCAAGGTGGTGATGGCTGACACTGTGGGCGCCGGCGACACCTTCCAGGCCGCGTTGATTGCCTGGCTGACCGAGCATCAGCTTGACTCAGTGACTGGCCTGCAACAGCTCACGCGCGTGCAGATTGATAACATGCTCGGCTTTGCGATTCGGGCTGCCGCGTTGACCTGTACCAAGACCGGCCCCGACCTGCCGTACCGTCATCAGCTGGGCTGACGCGCATAACAATGGGCCTGGCGAATGCCAGGCCCTGGGTCAACTTGAATTCAAGGCTTAACTAGAAATAACCGCGCCCTCCTGCTCGACGCAGGGTGTGGGTCTGGGTGTGCTTGAGGTCTTCACGCAAACCGGCGATCAGGTTGCAAATGGCTCGACTGCTGTCGAGTTTGTCGGCGTTTATACCTTTGACTTCCAAGTCCACCCGGTCACGGTCGCGGTCGTCATACACCTTGATCGTCAACGAAGCATCCTCGGCTTTGGTGCATTCGCACCGTTTAGGCAGAAAACTTCCTTCAATAATGCTGCGAAGTTCCAGTTCCGAAAGCATGGCCAACCTCTCCTTTTTTGAGACTGCCAATCAGTTTTTATGGGCTGGCAGGCGCTAGCCTGCCCCGTCTTGCCAACCCTGGCAGACGCCTGTACTCACCCAGCCTACTCGGCAAATCTCAGCATTGTTGTAACTTTTCTTCATAAGCGACCTGCCGATTAATATGAAGCCGATTGCAGCCTTTAAATAATCGTCGAACCACTGCGATTAAACGTTTAACCCTGCATGTCAGTTCAAACAGCAACCTGTGTCGACGCTCTTTTCGGCAACATGTCGCAACTATCGCGCGCCTCATTTGAACCAGGGGTTTACGCAAAGCATACGAAACGTATACGCTTTGTATATCAAACCTACACAGTGAACCTCATGGGCATCGTCAAAATCACCGACCAACTGCACGAACAGCTTCGCCTGGCCAGCGCCGCCATGGACCGCTCCATCAACGCCCAGGCCGAGTTCTGGATCAAGATCGGCCTGCTCGCCGAGCTCAACCCGCACCTGCCCTACAACGAGCTGATCAACAAGTTGTTGCTGGACAAGCCCGACCTGATCCGGGGGCGCAGCTGATGATCAAGACAGCCGCCCAACTGGCCGTGATGCGAGAGTCGGGGCGCCTGCTGGCCCAGGTGTTCGACATGCTCGACGGTTATGTCGCCGCCGGCCTCTCCACTCTTGAGCTGGACAGCGCCGTCGAAGCCTTCATCCGCCACGAACTCAAGGCCCGCCCCGCCAGCCTGGGTCAGTACGACTACCCCTTTTGCATCAACACCTCGATCAACGAAGTGGTGTGCCATGGCATGCCAAGCGCCACGCAGTTCCTCAAGGACGGCGACATCATCAACATCGACATCACCCTGGAAAAAGGCGGTTTCATTGCCGACTCCAGCAAGATGTACATGATCGGTAACGTGGCGCCCAAGGCCAAACGCCTGGTGGAAATGACCTTCGAGGCGATGTGGGCTGGCATCCGCCAGGTCAAGCCCGGCGCTCGCCTGGGTGATATCGGTCATGCGATTCAGAGTCACGCCCAGGCCAACGGCTACAGCGTGGTGCGTGAATACTGCGGCCATGGCATCGGCAAACAGATGCATGAAGAGCCACAGATCCTGCACTTCGGCCGCCCTGGCACCGGCCTCGTTCTGCGCGAAGGTATGGTGTTTACCGTGGAGCCCATGCTCAACCAGGGCGGCGCCAAGACGCGCAGTCTCAAGGATGGCTGGACGGTGGTGACCAAGGACAACAGTCTGTCGGCGCAGTGGGAACATACTGTGGCAGTGACGGCGGACGGGTTTGAGGTGCTCACGTTGCAGAAACAAACTGATGCAGAACCGGTGGAATCACTACCTTGAGCAATGGGCGCTGATCGGCCATTGAAAAGTCTCCCGAGCGGCCTACCCGCTCGGGAGAGTAACGAACTCAAGGGTGCGCGTGGGCCAGACTAATACCTTCCAGGTGGCTCAAGCGATTCTCCTTGAGAATGCACTGGGTCGTTATCCGTTGCGGATAGCAACGCATAAACATGTTGGTGAAATGTGTGCCGTAATGAATACGTTCAGTACAGCTCTGACTGAATAATGGCTTGGCTGAAACGCTGAAACTCGGCTCGTGAAAGTAGGCCATGGCAAAACGCTCACGTGAGTTTAGCTTGACCTTGTGAGGCGTCGAGAGCAGAAGTCCATCGGTCATGAATTGCAAAATATCACCCGGAAACACTGTGAACACGCGCGGTACCGGTTTCACGAACGTCCAGGGCTCGTCGTTTTCGAATAAACCTGCAGTGCTTTCGTCAGGCAACCAGTTGCGCTTGCGATGTTCGCCGTCGACCGGAGGCCGAATATACAAACCTCCCACCTCATCCTGAGTAGCGATCACCAGCATGCCGTAGTCGGTATGGGCCCCAATACCTCGGCAGGTTTGCGCCGACTCGGCAGGGAAACGCAGAACACGCATATGGTGCCAGCCATCCTGGCTAAGCTGCGTCAAAGCATTTATTTCCAATCCCAGTCCGAGTGCCACCAGCTTCAACAACTTTTCGCCCGTGTCACCCAATTCCTCCAGGAAGGCTTTCATGCTGTCGCGGTATTCGTCATTGGGCCATGGCACGGGACCGTGGCACGGCCAGCCGTCTACGACGCGCTGATCCTCCAGTGGCAGATCTTTGCAAATGGTGAAAATTTCCGATTGATCCTGCTCGCCAGCCGTGACCTCTTCGCCAGAAGCAACATACCCTGCATAGGTAAGACTGCTGACTAAGCGCGACTTCTCTTCCCGGGGCAGTTTGAAAAAAGCCTTGCTGGCTGCCATGGCGCGCTTGACCTTCTGGTCCTGTTCGTCATGGATGCTGATCTGAAAAATACCGTCTTTGCGCCAAGCATCTATGAGCGCTCGGCCCAATTGGCGATCGGCCTTGCTATCAGTTACAGCTTCAGGCAGGGCAAAAGTTATTAAGTCAGTCATGTCGTGTCTCCTTAAATCCATTAAAGAGACGTGCACTCACAAATGTGACGCTGAACTGCTCCATCAACGGAACTGCTTCAGGCCCAACGTTGCGAGCCTGAATCATGAACGTCGTTATATTCCCATCTGGGAACGGTATTTATAGACTCCGGCGGACAACCTGAACATAACCGGATGTCGGTTTAACTGGCATCGAATCAACCGTCCGACGGCAGGTAAAGGTTGCTCGCCTTCCTGCCCTGGCAACCGCGAGTTTCAGCGGTCTGCTTGATTGTTACCACACCTGACCCTGGCGTTTAAGCTCCAGGCGGCGCACAAACTCCTCCAGCACCAAGCCATACAGATCGTCCTGCAGGTAGGCATCTTCGATGCCCGCATCCAGGTTGGGGTTGTCGTTGACCTCAATCACCACCACTTTGTCGCCGGACTGCTTGAGGTCCACGCCATAGAGGCCGTCGCCGATCAGGTTGGCAGTCTTCACTGCCAGTTCCACCACGGCTTTTGGCGCTTCGTGGACCGCCAGGGTGCGACACTCACCGTTGACGGCCTGGCCAATGGCCTTGTGGTTGTAGATCTGCCAATGCCCCTTGGACATGAAGTACTGGCAGGCGAAAATCGGTTTACGGTTGAGCACGCCGATGCGCCAGTCGTATTCGGTGTAGAAGAACTCTTGGGCCAGCAGCAGTACCGAATGCTCGAACAGCTCGGCCGTGGCCTTGAGCAGCGCCGCCTGGCTTTCGACCTTTATCACCCCTCGGGAGAAACAGCCATCGGGGATCTTCAACACCAGTGGGAAACCCAGGCGCTCGCCGACGCGCTCGAAATCTTGCGGCCGCTCCTTGTAAAGAATCTCGGTGGCCGGCATGCCCAGTTGATGGCTGTTCAGCAGGTCGGTGAGATAGACCTTGTTGGTGCAGCGCAGGATCGATGCGGGGTCATCCATCACCACCAGCCCCTCGCTTTCGGCTTTCTTGGCGAAACGGTAGGTATGGTTATCGACGCTGGTAGTCTCACGGATGAGCAAGGCGTCGTACTCGGCCAGGCGCGCGTAATCCTTGCGCTCGATCAACTCCACATCAATGCCCAGGCCCTTGCCGACCCGTATGAAATTTTCCAGGGCGCGGGGGTTGGACGGAGGCAGTTGCTCCTGAGGATCGTGAAGAATTGCCAGGTCATAACGGGCCAACCGACGTGAGCGCGGCTGACGCCAGACCTTGCGACTGAAGTTGTCGAGGGCGTGGGCGAATTGGTCTTCCTGATCGTCGCGTAACTTGTGCAATACGCCAGACTTAACGCCTTCGATATGCCAGCCGTTATGTTGACGGAATTCAACTAACAAGATCGGACAGGGAAAGGTTTCAAACAACTGGCGCGCTAACTCCTGCAAAGGTTCTATCGTGGTCCGACCGAAATACAGTGTCAGGGTAAAGCCTTCGGTATTGCTGTAGAGATGATGACTCAGGGCCTTTTCCAGGCTTTTGTCCAGATCATCCAGAGACAGGCCATACAGGGCTTTCCTGGTCAGTTCGCTGATGGTGCGCACCGATGGAATCACCTTGTGCCCACGCGCCTCGGCCAGCAACGAGCAGTAGTAGCCGTGCCCCAGGTACTTGTAGCTGCGGCACAGGTTGATTACCTGTACGCGCTTGCCTGTTTCGTTTTCCCGGGTCTGCTCCAGGTACTCCTGGGCGGTGACGATATCCTCGCTGGGAAAATAGGAGGCCCAATCTTCCTTGCGCTCGACAATAATCACCACTTGGCTCGAACTTCGGGGTGGCGCGGAAAAATAACCGTTGGACGTTATTGTCGCCGCAACTGTTTGCTCGGATACTTGACGCCAATGACCTTGTACCGCCGACATAATAGTTGATCCGCTTTAGAGAACTCGACCTTTTCTATTAAGCACGATCTTTTAGGGAAGTCCCGTTTCGTTACGCAACTTTTACGGTGGTCTTATGGCTCTTTTCTTTCGCGTTGCAACCCTCGACGATGTGCCTGCATTAGTGGCGTTGGAGCAGCAGTGTTTCAGCAGTGATCGGCTGTCTTCGCGCAGTCTGCGCTGGATGATCAGCCGGGCCAATGGCCAGTTGTGGCTTGTGCAACAGCACGGTGAACTGCTCGGCTATGGGCTGGTGCTGTTTCGTCGTGGCGCCCGGCTGGCGCGCTTGTATTCCATCGCCATTGCCGAGCACGCTCGAGGCATCGGTCTGGGCCATCAGTTACTGGAGCACATCGAAGCCTGCGCCCTGGCCAACGATTGCGCGTACCTGCGTCTGCAAGTGCGCACCGACAACCCCGGCGCACTCTCCCTGTATGAGCGCAATGGCTATCGGCGCTTTGCCTGGGTCGACGACTACTACGAAGATCACACAGCTGCCTTGTGCCTGGAAAAACCGCTCGCGCCTGCATCGGCCGTGGCTTCCAGCTCACGCACCAGCGGCAAAACACGTTTGCCGAAGTACTCCACCTCTTCCTGAAAATGCAGAAAGCCCGCGAGCACCAGGTCCACGCCCACGGCCTTGAGCGCGACAATGCGTTCGGCGATCTGCCGCGGGGTGCCAATCAGGTTGGTCTTGAAGCCATCGTTGTACTGCACCAGGTCTTCGAAGCTGGACTTGGCCCAGTTGCCCTCGCCTTCCGGCGAAGCCTTGCCCGCCTGCTTGGCGGCATCACCAAAGGCGTTGACCGCTTCCGGGTCGGCCTGGTCGATGATTTCCGCCAGCACGGCCCGGGCTTCTTCTTCGGTGTCGCGGGCGATCACAAAGGCGTTCACGCCGACCTTAACCGAATGGTGATTGGCAGCGGCCTTGGCGCGGATATCATCGACCTGGGCCTTGATGCCTTCGGGGGTGTTGCCGTTAGTGAAGTACCAGTCCGAGACCCGCGCCGCCATGTCCCGTGCCGCCCGTGAACTACCCCCCTGGAAAACCTCTGGCTGGCCCAATGGCTTGGGCTTGAGGGTGTAGTTGTTGAAACGATAGAAATCGCCCTTGAAGGTGAAATCTTCCTGGGTCCAGATGCCTTTGAGGGCGCGGATGAATTCTTCTGAACGACGGTAGCGCTCATCGTGCTCCAGCCAGGGTTCGCCAATGGCCTGGAACTCGCCCTTGAACCAGCCACTGACGATATTCACCGCAATACGGCCATTGGTGAGCTGGTCGATGGTCGCCAATTGCTTGGCCGCCAACGCCGGTTGCCAGGGACCTGGCAGGATCGCCGCGATCACTTTGAGCGTGGTGGTCGCCGCCAGCAAAGCATGGCTGAACGCCACGGACTCATGCTGGTTTTCGGCGCCATAACCGGCGGTGAAGCGAATCTGGGTCAGGCCGTATTCAAAGCCTGCGGCTTCGGCCAACTGCGC
The DNA here is from genome assembly GCF_023127895.1 of Pseudomonas sp. NCIMB 10586. Classification (NCBI taxonomy): domain Bacteria; kingdom Pseudomonadati; phylum Pseudomonadota; class Gammaproteobacteria; order Pseudomonadales; family Pseudomonadaceae; genus Pseudomonas; species Pseudomonas sp. NCIMB 10586. The sequence goes on along the minus strand of NZ_SPKQ01000020.1, from coordinate 1,832 downwards.
CAGTTTGCGGTTGTAGTCGATGCCCCAGTGAGTGCGCTGTTCGATCTTGCTGACCACCAGCCCACCGCTGACGTTGGGCACCCAATAGGCAAATTTCACGGCTTGCTGACTCATCGGACGGTACCTCGCACAAATGGATGTCATGTAGCTTACGCAGCAAGCGTGCCAGTCACCCGCAAATGCCCGCGCCATGGGCGCTGCGTTAAAAAATCGGATATCTGATCAGCCTGCCGGCAATGTCACCGATCGCAGCGGTTTGTCGATCTGCTGTTGCAGGAGCAACACCCAATCACCCTCTCGCACCGCAAACAGGGGAGCAAAGTCCCGGCACGAACTGTGCAATCTCCAGCACATTCGATCACTGCCAGGAGCCCTACCCATGACTGAACATCAGGTCATCAACCCGCTGTCTACCGGCGCCGATTACCCTGCGCTGGCCGCACGTTTTCGGCCGATCTTCCAGCGCATCGCCGAGGGTGCGGTTGAGCGCGAGCACAGCCGCACACTGCCCTACGAACCGATTCAATGGCTCAAGGACGCTGGTTTTGGCGCGGTGCGGGTGCCGGTGGAATACGGTGGTGATGGCGCGTCACTGCCGCAGTTGTTTGAACTGTTGATCGAACTGGCAGCGGCCGACTCCAACGTGCCCCAGGCCCTGCGCGGGCACTTCGCATTTGCCGAAGACCGCCTGAATGCGCCACCCGGCGCAAGCCGTGATCTGTGGTTCAAGCGTTTTGTCGATGGCGATATCGTCGGCTGCGCCTGGACCGAAATCGGCACGGTGGCCATCGGTGAGGTGGTGACCCAGGTCAGCCCTGACGGCGACCGCTGGAAACTCAACGGCGAAAAGTTCTACAGCACCGGCAGCCTGTTTTCGGACTGGATCGATGTTTACGCTCAACGCAGCGACACCGGCGCCGCCGTGATCGCCGCCACCCGCACCCATCAGCCAGGCGTAGTGCAGAGCGATGACTGGGACGGCTTTGGCCAGCGCACCACCGGCAGCGGCACCTCGCGGTTTACCGACGCGGTGGTGGAAACTGAAAACCTGATCGACTTTGCCACCCGCTTCAAATACCAGACTGCGCTCTACCAACTGGTGTTGCTGGCGACACTGGCCGGTATCGGTCGCGCTGCGCTCATCGACGTGGGCCACCAGGTGCGCAACCGCCAGCGCATCTACAGCCATGGCAATGCAACGCACGTCAGCCAGGATGCGCAGGTGCAACAGGTGGTGGGCGAAGTCGCCGCGTTGGTATACGCCGCCCAGGCCAGCGCGTTGAAGGCCGCAGTGCCGGCGCAACAGGCTTATCTGGCGCGCTTTGGCGGCAATGACGTGGCCGAACGCGAAGCCAATGTGGCGGCTGAGATTGAGTCGGCGACGGCGCAAGTGGTGGTTTCGGATTTGATCCAGCGTGCCACCAGCCAATTGTTCAACGCCTTAGGGGCCTCGGATGTGCGCCAAGGCAAGGCGCTGGACCGGCATTGGCGCAACGCACGGACGGTGTCTTCGCACAATCCGGTGATCTACAAGGCGCGGATCGTGGGCGACTGGGTGATCAACGGGACAGAGCCACCGTTTGTGTGGCAAATCGGCAACGGCCCGGCGAAGGCCTGAAGTTGATCTGGGTCAAACTGTGGGAGGGGGCTTGCTCCCGATAGCGGTGGGTCAGTCCTGAATGTATTTACTGACACTTCCTCATCGGGGCATAGGTATCTACACAACTTCAGTTCGCAGCCCCCCCTACGGTAACCACGATGCGAAGCGAGCCGCTCTTGCTCTTGATCTGCTTTTGATCTTAGGCGCCCCGTCAAACCACGCTGGCCGGAAT
>NZ_SPKQ01000019.1:0-28567 GCF_023127895.1 Pseudomonas sp. NCIMB 10586 | reverse complement strand
TGTGTAAACGATGTCCCCGGTTTCAGTTGTAAACGATGTCTACAGTTCTACACCGCGATGGCGTTGTAACAGTCAACGCCTATGGCTTTGGAACTCAGCGGTTGCGGGTCAGCAGCGCCGGTTTCTCACCACGAGGACGGCCTGGCAGTTGGTCCAACTGCTCGGGTGTCGGGAAGCGATCAGCTTTCGACTCCTTGTGGATGATCTTCGGCGCCGGGCCACCACGCGGGTTTTGCACCGCTGGCTCGGACAGGCGTGGCTGGTCGTCACGGGCCGGGCGGCGGTTGTTGCTGCGCGAATCTTCGCGACGCGCCTGGCCGTCACGCGGTGCACCATTACGCGGGCCGCTGCGCTTGGCAGGCGGAGTACCGGTGCTGCCGCCGCTGCTGTTGCGCGGGCCGTTCTGGCGACCGCCCTGAGGCTGGCCGCCACGGGGAGCACCCGCACCGGCGCCTTGTGCCGGGGCACCTGGACGACGGCCACGGCCCTGGGCCGGCTTGGCCTGGGGCACGTAGTCGACGCGGTTACCGAAGTTATCCACATCGTCGTCGAGGAACTCGTCCGGGGCACGGTCAGCGGCGGCGCGTGGCGGCTGGCTCGGCTGGCGCTGTTCGCGGGCCGGGGTGCCTTCACGTGGCTTTTGCTCACGGGCCGGGCGTTCACCTCGGCTGCTGGTGGCGGACTTTTCCTTGCCCTTGTCCTTGCCTTTGTCGCGACGACCACCGCCACCACCGCCGCCGTTCGGGCCATCGCCCTTCGGACCGCGTGGGTTGCGCGGGTTACGCACATCCGGACGCTCGCGGGCTTCAGGTTTCTCGGCCTCCACGGCGCTAGCATCGAAGCCCATCAGGTCGCCGTCGGCGATTTTCTGCTTGGTCATACGTTCGATGCTTTTCAGCAGTTTTTCTTCGTCCGGTGCGACCAGGGAAATGGCCTCACCCGAACGACCGGCACGGCCAGTACGGCCGATACGGTGCACATAGTCTTCATCGACGTTCGGCAGCTCGAAGTTGACTACGTGTGGCAACTGGTCGATATCCAGGCCGCGGGCGGCGATATCGGTGGCGACCAGGATGCGCACAGTGCCGGCCTTGAAGTCGGCCAGGGCTTTGGTGCGAGCGTTCTGGCTCTTGTTACCGTGGATGGCAACAGCGGTGAGGCCGTGTTTGTCCAGATACTCGGCCAGGCGGTTGGCGCCGTGCTTGGTGCGGGTGAAGACCAGCACCTGTTCCCACGCGCCGTGGGTGATCAGGTGCGCCAGCAGCGAGCGCTTGTGGCTGGCGGCGAGGCGGAATACGCGTTGCTCGATACGCTCGACCGTGGTGTTCGGTGGCGTGACTTCGATGCGCTCCGGGTTGTGCAGCAGCTTGCCGGCCAGGGCCGTGATGTCCTGGGAGAACGTTGCCGAAAACAGCAGGTTCTGACGTTTGGCCGGCAGGCGTGCGAGGACCTTTTTCACGTCATGGACAAAGCCCATGTCGAGCATACGGTCGGCTTCGTCCAGCACGAGGATTTCCACGTGGGACAAATCGACGCTGCCCTGGCCGCACAGGTCGAGCAAACGACCCGGGCAAGCGACCAGTACGTCAACGCCACGGGACATGGCCTGAACCTGTGGGTTCATGCCGACACCGCCGAAGATGCAGGCGCTGACGAACTTCAGGTCGCGGGCGTACAGCTTGAAGCTGTCGTGGACCTGGGCTGCGAGTTCGCGGGTAGGGGTCAGGACCAGTACACGCGGTTGGCGCGGGCCGTGACGCTGGGATTTGTCCGGGTGACCGTTGGGAAACAACCGCTCCAGAATCGGGAGGGCGAAACCACCGGTTTTACCGGTACCTGTCTGAGCCGCGACCATCAGGTCGCGACCTTGCAACACGGCGGGAATGGCCCGCTGTTGCACCGGAGTAGGCTCGGTATAGCCCGCTGCCTCGATGGCGCGGACTAAAGCCTCGGAGAGACCGAGGGAAGCAAAGGACATGAGTAATCCTGTTTTAGTTAGGGCTTGGCCCAAAGGGATAATCTTGCCGGGCGTGAATGGCGCTTAGGGGAGCGCAATCCCGTCCGGTCCTGCTGTGTCTGGCGGGCACTCCACCGGCTCGCGCGGGCTGCAAAGCTGCGCAGTAGCTGGGTTGGGTGCCTTTTTCAAGACCCGAGCGGCCGGGCGTAAGCCTGGCGGAAAGGCCGGAGTATAACAGAGCAATCACGGCGCGCTGCTTTCCTGCTGCTCAACGGCGTGTTCGGAGGCTGATATCGGGGAGGTTTGCGCCTGCATCCCACCATATTTGGCGCTCAAGGCGGCATAGGCCGGCTCTTGCTTGAAGCGCTTGAGCTCGGCGGCAAAGCGCTGTACCAACAGGTCCATGCCGGCTCCACGGCGCACCGCGAGAAATTGTTGTTGGCGGCTGACCACCACTGCCGCCTGGCTGACTTTGCCCTCAAGGCCCAGCGTCTTGATGATGTGCTGCCCCACTCGCCGGTCAGTCACGACCATGTCGATGCGTCCGAGCATCAGCTTGCCGAAATTGGCTTCATGGCTGGGGGCAGGCTCGCGCTCGAATGCGCTGGACCCACTGAACGTCTCGCCATAGAGGTAGCCGGGTGAGATGCCGACAGTCAGGCCACGCAGCTCATCGAGGGTTGTGGCGGGGTGAGGGCGATCATTGGCGTAGAACAGGACGAATTCGACTTCCGACAAGGGTTCACTGGGGTAGAGCAACTGGGCGTCGCGTTCATGGCTGTGGAAAATATCCAGCGCGCCATCGGCGTGACCCTGCTCGAGCATCGCCAGGCAGCGCTTCCAGGGCAGGAATTGCCATTGCACTTCCACGCCCAGACGTTGGAACACGGCCACTGTGGTTTCGTAATCCAGGCCGGCCCTGGTGCCGTTATCGTCGTAGACATAGGGCGCCCAGGGCTCGGTGACAATGCGCAGTTTCTCGCCATGAGCGACCAGGCTCAGGCAAGAAAAAAGCACGGCGGTCAGTAGCTTGAAAATGGCGGGCATACCTTGAGGTTACGACGCTCCCGACAGAAAGAGAAGCTCTACCACGCGCATTGGCGGGCGGTGTTATTTCGCCGGAGCGTCCAGCAAGTGTTCGTGGATCGCGGCGCGACGCTCGCCCAGTATCAGCCGCACCACGGGGTTGGCGAACCAGTGTTCCAGTTGGTGGGCATCCAGTGGGCGCTTCTGGCGTTCTTCCTGGTTTTGTCGTGCCTTGTCCCACCAAACCGGACCGCAGGCCTGATCGAACTCGTTTTCGTGCTCGTAGCAACCATAGAGGATTTCACGAATGAACTGTTGCTGGTGCTTGGGCAGCAGCAGGGTGATCAGCTTGTACATCAAGCGCTGCAAGCGCGGCGGGCGCGGCAGGTGCGAGGAGACCTGGCGGGTATCGGCCAGGGCCTGCGCACTGGTTGGGGCACTGGCGTGTTTGGCGATCCACGCCTTGACCTTGGCCCGGAACAGCTGTTTGCGGCTCCAGTAATGGTGGATCAGGTCCGGGCATTCGCGCACGTTGACGGTGCGGTAGGCGGCGATGGACAGGCAGAACTCTTCCAGGGTGTAGGCGCCCTGGGCGTGGGGGAACAGTTCATCCATCAATTCGATGGAGCGGTCGAGGATGTGTGCATCCTGTTGGGTCAGGCCCATGACCCCGGAATTGAGGGTCATCATGTCATCGTCGGCCACGCCCATCTCCAGCAGACGCTGGTGCAGGGCGGTGTAGAGGATGCTTTCGTGGTTGTCGCCGTACTTGGTGTAGAAGGCGTTGCACAGCAGGGTGCCGGGCTGCACGCGCTCGAACAGGGCCATGGGCGAATGGTGGAAGAACGTGTCGGTGTCGATCAGCAGCGCCACCTCCGACTCTTCCAGTACCTGGCGCAGTACCACGTGTTTGGTGCGGAAATGATAACCGTGGGGCTCGCTCCAGCGTTTGCGAGTGGCCTCGTCCAGTGGGCGCACGCGTACCGGCAGCAAGTGATAAGGCTCTGGATTGTCGGTGAACACCTGAATGTCCACGTTCGCGTCCGGGGTGTCCTGCAGGAACGCCAGTGCGCTGGCGATGCTGAATACCGCTTCCTGGTGGTAGGTCTGGGCACCGAAGACCAGATAGACCAGTTGCGGGCGGGAAGTCGGGGACACTGTATTCATGGACTGCGGGGTTCCGTGGGTCACGTAAAACGACAAAGGCCCTCGTCTGAGGGCCTTGGTACAACCGAACAGACCTCAGCGTGGCAGCTTGAGGTTGTTCCAGACAGCAAGACTGGGTTCAGATTGGTTCAGGGTATAGAAATGCAACCCTGGCGCACCACCCTGCAACAATTGCTCACACATCTCGGTGATGACCTGTTCGCCGAAGGCCTGGATGCTTTTGACGTCGTCGCCATAGGCTTCCAGTTGCTTGCGCACCCAGCGGGGGATTTCGGCACCGCAGGCGTCGGAGAAACGTGCCAGCTTGCTGTAGTTGGTGATCGGCATGATGCCCGGCACGATCGGGATATTCACACCCATCGCTTGTACACGCTCGACGAAGTAGAAGTAGCTGTCGGCGTTGAAGAAGTACTGGGTGATTGCACTGTTGGCACCGGCATTGGCCTTGCGCACGAAGTTCTGCAAATCGTCTTCGAAATTGCGCGCCTGGGGGTGCATCTCCGGGTAAGCGGCCACTTCGATATGGAAGTGATCGCCGCTTTCTTCGCGGATGAAACTCACCAGGTCATTGGCGTAGCGCAGCTCACCGCTGGCCATGCCCATGCCGGACGGCAGGTCGCCACGCAAGGCGACGATACGCTTGATGCCGGCAGCTTTGTATTGGGTCAGCAGACCACGCAGGTCGGCCTTGCTGTCGCCCACGCACGACAAGTGCGGAGCGGCGGGAATTTTGACTTCGCTTTCCAGCTGCAACACGGTGTTGATCGTGCGGTCGCGGGTCGAACCGCCGGCGCCGTAGGTGCAGGAGAAGAAGTCGGGGTTGTAGCTGGCCAGCACCTTGGCAGTGGCCATCAGCTTTTCATGCCCAGCATCGGTCTTGGTCGGGAAAAACTCGAAGCTGTAGCGACGGTCTTGGGACATGGTAATACCCTTTGAAACCCAGAATTGCGGAGTGTGTACACCGTCGATGTGGGAGGGGGCTTGCTCCCGATGGCGGAGTGTCAGTTAATAAATATATTGACTGACCCACCGCCATCGGGAGCAAGCCCCCTCCCACATTAAAGCCCGTTCCCCCACAGGGAGAGTGGGCAGCAGGTGTATCAGTAGCGGTAAGCGTGCGGCTTGAACGGGCCCTCAACCGTCACACCGATGTAGTCGGCCTGGGTCTTGGTCAGTTGAGTCACGACGCCGCCGAAGCCGCGGACCATTTCCAGGGCCACTTCTTCGTCGAGTTTCTTGGGCAGTACTTCAACGGTCAGGCGCTCGGCTTTCTGGGCTGGCGACAGGTCGGCGTACTTCTGTTCGAACAGGAAGATCTGCGCCAGTACCTGGTTGGCGAACGAGCCGTCCATGATGCGGCTTGGGTGACCGGTGGCGTTGCCCAGGTTAACCAGGCGGCCTTCGGCCAGCAGGATCAGGTAGTCATCGTTCTGCGGGTCGAAATTGCCGGCGCCGGTACGGTGAACCTTGTGCACCTGCGGTTTCACTTCTTCCCATGCCCAGTTCTTGCGCATGAATGCGGTGTCGATCTCGTTGTCGAAGTGGCCGATGTTGCAGACAACGGCGCGCTTCTTCAGGGCCTTGAGCATGTTCGCATCGCACACATTCACGTTACCGGTGGTGGTGACGATCAGGTCGATCTTGCCCAGCAGGGCCTTGTCGATGCTTGCTTCGGTACCGTCGTTGATACCGTCGATGAACGGCGAAACCACTTCGAAACCGTCCATGCAGGCTTGCATGGCGCAGATCGGGTCAACTTCGGAGACCTTGACGATCATGCCTTCCTGACGCAGGGACTGGGACGAACCCTTGCCCACGTCACCGTAGCCGATCACCAGGGCTTGCTTGCCCGACAGCAGGTGGTCTGTGCCACGCTTGATTGCATCGTTCAGGCTGTGACGGCAGCCGTACTTGTTGTCGTTCTTGCTCTTGGTCACCGAGTCGTTGACGTTGATGGCCGGGATCTTCAGCTCGCCCTTGGCCAGCATATCCAGCAGGCGGTGCACGCCCGTGGTGGTTTCTTCGGTCACGCCGTGGACGCGGTCGAGGATCTGCGGGTATTTCTTGTGCAGCAGTTCGGTCAGGTCGCCGCCGTCGTCGAGGATCATGTTGGCATCCCATGGCGCGCCATCCTTGAGGATGGTTTGCTCCAGGCACCACTCGTACTCTTCTTCGGTTTCGCCCTTCCAGGCAAATACCGGGATACCGGCGGCAGCGATAGCGGCGGCGGCCTGGTCCTGAGTCGAGAAGATGTTGCACGAGGACCAACGCACTTCGGCACCCAGGGCAACCAGGGTTTCGATCAGTACGGCGGTCTGGATGGTCATGTGGATGCAGCCCAGAATCTTCGCGCCCTTGAGCGGCTGTTCAGCGGCGTACTTGCGACGCAGGCCCATCAGGGCCGGCATTTCGGATTCGGCGATAAAGGTTTCGCGACGGCCCCAGGCAGCGAGGGACATGTCGGCGACTTTGTAGTCGTTGAAATCTGCAGGCGTCATTACAGCGCTCATAGAGAGCCTCCATTCGTAGTGTGCGAATGGGCGCCGTTGTGCGTTTAGTATCAGGCCAGGGCAACCAGGCCGGACAACGCCCCATCCGAGCCTGACAGGTTGAACCTGCTGCAGCGCCCCTCGGACAGGTGGCGGGAGAACGGTATCAATCGAAGATGACCGTTTTGAAACGGAGGCGATTATAGCCGTGTATGTGGCACTTCCCAAGCCTTTCTGTCGGCGGCATGAAGATCGCGCATGGGGGCGATAGGCAATGGCTCATAGAGCTTGGGCCCTGGCTCTGCCATGATGTTGCCCATCATTTGGCAAGACGCTTTGGAGTGATCATGAACTTCCACACCCGCAAATGGGTAAAACCCGAAGACCTCAACCCCAACGGCACCCTGTTCGGTGGCAGCCTGCTGCGCTGGATCGATGAAGAAGCAGCCATTTACGCGATTGTCCAATTGGGCAACCAGCGCGTGGTGACCAAATACATCTCCGAAATCAACTTTGTCAGCGCCTCGCGCCAGGGCGACATCATTGAACTGGGTATCACCGCCACTGAGTTCGGCCGCACCTCCATCACTCTGACCTGTGAAGTGCGCAACAAGATCACCCGCAAAAGTATCCTGACGGTGGAAAAAATGGTCTTCGTCAACCTGGGCGAAGACGGTTTGCCGGCGCCCCATGGCCGTACCGAAATCAAGTATGTGAAGGACCAGTTCCAGGACGACGGTCTTTCTGAGTAACACCTGCGCGACGTGATTTGCGTTACCAAATCATTCCGTGTGGATCCTTCCGAGGCTCTCTCATCACTCAGGCCTACACCCTGTAGAGAGAGCCTCATGTATGAAAGTCTCCAGTTCTGTTGTAGAAAATAAGCCTCTTTCGTCTCAAACCTTCAGCCAGGACGTGAAGACGCCTTTGGTCAAGGGCGTGGGCGAGCGCAACCTGAGTATTTATCGGCATAGCGATGGCCGCGTCGAGGTGGTGCTGTCACCGCCGCCGCCCGCTCACTTGGTGCTCAGTGGCGGTGGCGCCAAGGGCATTGCCTTTCCCGGGATGGTGCAGGCGCTTGAAGACGCCGACAAACTCAAAGGCGTCAAGGTGGTGTCGGGCTCGTCTGCCGGTGCGATTTCTGCAGCGTTACTCGCCAGTGGCATGGACGCGAAGGCGTTCACGCAGTTGTCGAACAGCCTCGACTTGCCCAGCCTGCTCAATAGCAAAGATCCGATCCTGGCCTGGCTGCAGGATGCCAGTTCCAAACTTGGCAAGCTTGCGGGCAATCTACCTGGCCCGGGCGGCAATATTTCGCAACTGCTGCTGACCCTGCTGCCGCGCCTGCAAACCGAGGGGCAGCCCCTGGAAGAATTGATTCGCAACCAGTCACGTCAATCGATTCTTGCCCATATCGAGCGTATGCCCAAGGCGGACCGCCCGCCTGAAGTCACGCAAATCGCCGACCGGCTCAAAGCCGGAGCCGGGCCCACCTTTCGCGACCTGGAGGTGTTGAGCCGCCATATTCCGGCGATCAAGCAACTGAACATCACGGGCACAGGCATGTTCGACGGTCGTCCACAGTTGGTGGTGTTCAATGCCAGCCTGACGCCAGATATGGACATCGCCCGTGCTGCGCTTATTTCGGGGGCGTTGCCGGGCCTGTTCAAGAGCCCGTCCGAACAGGGCCATGGGTTTCAGGCGGATGCAGAGGTTACGGCGTTTCAAGACGGAGGGCTGCTCCTCAATACCCCTGCCCCCGGTGTCATTGAACGTTCGTTTCCGCAGAGCCCTTTGGGCAAGGACGAATCGCTGATCGTCAAGTTCGAATCCGAGCAGAGCTCACCACCGCGCCAGAGCGGTGGTTTTTTCAGCCATTTGGCTGACAAGTTCACAGGCACGCCGCATACCGCGGCTGAAACCTACCAAGATGACCGGCTCAAGGCGTTCTCGGATCAAACGGTGACATTGCCGTTGAACTCGAACAAAGGCGATTTTCGCGGCCTGCTCAACGGCACCGTCAACTTCACCATGACGCTTGAACAGAAACAGCATTTGCAGGCCCAGGCTCGCCAATCGGTGTCGAGCCACCTGCAAAAGCGTGAACTGACACGTGAGCGCCATGAGTTCGCCTCCCTGGACGATGCTGTGTTGGCGATGGATGATCAAATGCTTGCCAGCGTGCAGGGTGAATTGCGCAAGGACCCCGCCAGCGCAGACGCACTGCGGTTTCGCGATGAGGCGAAACAGGCGTTGGAGGCGTTGGACAGTGCAATTACCGAAGCCAACCAATCCGACACGTCCCTGAAGATTACTCCGAAGATTGCTACGGCCTTACGCAACCTGGACTCTCTCGCCAGCAGGCCCGAGCACATCGAGTGGTTGGGCAAACGTCTGAATACGCCGGGCCAGCGCAATTTCCAGCAGCTTTTACAGGTGGGCGCCAAGCAAAAATCGGGCAGTGTGCCAAGTATGTCCAAGGTATTGAGCAGTGCGGTCGCCGAGATGCAAAGTCGGGATATCGGGGTGAAAGCTGAAAACTTTACGCGGGAGGTCATCTACCCATCGCTGTACCGTCCTGGTCAGCCGGCATCCAACGTTGAGCTGCTGCAACGTGCGGTGCGTGACTTGAAAGAGGCGAAGACGCCACAAGACTTCAATAGCGTGCTCGATGGCATCATCAAATACTATCAAGCGCGCAATAAACCTTGGAGCAAACCCGTGAGTTCCACCACCGTGGAACAGGCCAAGGCGTGGCGCATTCCGGTTTAATTGCCGGGCCATTGAACAGCCATCGTCGCGGCATGTCGTAGCTTCAGGCACCCCTCGGACTTTGGTACATCATGGCCACTCAAGCAGACGGCAAGACCCCCAACCTGTCGCAGGAAGAGCAGCAGGACGTCGACAAGAACCAGCCGCCCCGTGCGGCGGTTCTTCACGAAATCATCCGTACCCAGGGTGACCAGGAGCTGGAGCGCAGTGTCGCCGCCTTATGGTGGTCGGCACTGGCCGCCGGACTCACCATGGGCCTGTCGTTGATGGCGATGGGTTTGCTCAATTCACGCCTGCCGGACGCCGAGGGCTTCAAGGTGATAGCCAGTTTTGGCTATTGCGCGGGGTTTCTGGCGGTGATCCTCGCACGCCAGCAACTGTTCACCGAAAACACCCTGACCGCGGTGCTGCCGGTCATGAGCAAGCCCACTCTGGGCAATGCTGCACGTCTGCTACGACTATGGACAGTCGTGCTGGTAGGTAATCTGTGCGGCACTTTGCTGGTGGCTTACGTGATGTTGCATTTACCGATTTTCGATACCAAGACCGACCTGGCCTTTCTTGAAATCGGACGCAAGATCATGGAGAACGATTCTGGCCAGATGTTTGCCAAGGGCATCGTTTCCGGCTGGATGATCGCCACCATGGTGTGGATGATCCCATCAATGGAAAGCGCAAAGATGTGGATCATTATCCTGATCACATACCTGATGGCCCTGGGCGACTTCACGCATATCGTCGTTGGTTCGGCGGAAGTGTCATACCTGGTGTTTGCCGGCGAGCTGCCGTGGAAGGATTTCTGGCTGGTGTTTGCCGGACCGACCCTGGCGGGCAATATCATCGGCGGCAGTTTTATCTTCGCCCTGATCAGCCATGCGCAGATTCGCAGTGAGAGCGGGGCACCCCGCTCTGATAAGCCGGGGCCCGGTGAGCGTCGTGCGAATCGATCCGAATCAGCAAAGGGTGAATGACCGCTGCCCGCATCAGACCTGGACGGGAGGAGCGGCGGGTTCTACCGGCTCCCCACTGTTCGGCGCCCTGAGTTGGCCTTCCCAGCGAGCGATAACCAGTGGCGCAAGCGCATTGCCCAGCACATTGAGCGCCGTCACCGGCATGTCCATCAACCGGTAGACACCGGCGATGATCGCCACCCCCTCCACTGGCAAACCGGCCGCTGTCAAGGTTGCAGTGAGGATGATGAACATGAAGCCCGGCACGCCTGCCGCACCTTTTGATGTCAGCACCATGATCAGCACCAGCATCGCCTGATCAGCCAGGCTCAAATCGATCCCGTAGGCCTGGGCAATGAATAGCGTGCCCAACGCGGCAAATAAAGACGCGCCGTCCAGGTTGAACGAGTACCCCAGTGGAATGACCATGCTGGTGATCGAACGAGGCGCGCCGTAACGCTGCATCTTTTCGATCAGTTGTGGCATTACCGTCGCCGACGCGGCGCTGCTGTAGGCCAGCAACAGCTCGCTGCGGATTTCTCGTATCAAGTGGAAAAAACCGACCCCTACCATGCGCGCCACCAGCCCCAGAACACAGAGCGCAAACAGTGCGACAGCCACATAGGTGATACCGATCAGCTTGATCAGGGGTAGCAAGGCACTGAGACCGAAACTGGCCACCGTCACACCGATCAAGCCGAAGATGCCGATCGGTGAGTAGTGCATAACCAGGTGGGTGACCTTGAACATGGTGTCCGAAACGGTTTGCATGACGGCCACCAGTGGGGCTTTTTGCTGGGGTGGCAGCAGTGATAACGCACAGCCGAACAGGATGGCGAAGAACAAAACCGAGAGCAGCTTGCCCTGTGACATTGCCAGCACAATGTTGTCCGGTACGATGTTAACCAGGACGCGGCCCAGGCTTTGCGCTTCGCCGCTGGTGGTCAAGCCCGTTACCGGTGTCTGCAATGTACTGCTGAAGTCGGCGCCGGCGCCGGGCTGGAACACATTGCCGATGATCAGGCCGAACACGATGGCGATGCTGGTAATGGTGAAGAAATACGTGAATGTCTTGATACCGATGCGACCCAGTGCGCGGGTACTGCCCGCCCCGGCAATGCCGACGACCATGCAGGCAAACACCAGCGGCACGACGATCATCTTCATCAACCGGATGAACAAGTCACCGGCCGGTTGCAGCAGGTTGTCGATAAACCAGGTTTTGTGCTCCGGGAATTGATTGAGCAGGATGCCCACGATCACGCCGGCCGCGAGGCCTATCATGATGCGGGTGACAAGGCTGGAGGATGGTTTTGTACTCATGCTGTAACCCTTTCTTATTGTTTTGGTGAGGGGAGGTCAGTGGGCGAACAGGCCCTCGAAGTCCTTGAAACCCTTGACTTCGATCGGGTTGCCGCTGGGGTCGAGAAAGAACATTGTCCGTTGCTCGCCGGGTTCACCAGCAAACCGGATCACGGGTGGGATTTCGAAGGCAGTGCCCAGTCGGGTCAGGCGCTCGGCCAATTCCAGCCATTCATCCAGTGGCAGCACCACGCCCAGGTGCGGCATCAGTACATGGTGTTCGCCGACCAGGCCGGTACGTGTGGTCGCAAAGGGTGTACCCACGTGCAGTGAAAGTTGATTGCCGAAAAAGTCGAAGTCGATCCAGGTCGCACTGCAACGGCCTTCCGTGCAGCCCAAAACATCTCGATAAAAAATGCGCGCCTTGTCTAAGTCATAAACATGGTATGCAGCGTGAAAGGGTCTGTGCATGGTGGAATCTCCGAATGTGAGAGTCCCCAGATTAAACAGGCCTTATAAGCGGGTAAAACGTCTTCGCCTTAGTCTGAGCGAAAGGAAAACTGATGGATGTCCGATTCCTGAGAAGCCTGGTCGCTGTGATTGAAACGGGGTCCATAGCCGCCGCAGCGCGCCGCGAAAACCGCACTGCCGCTGCGATCAGCCAGCGGGTCAAGGCGCTTGAGCGCACGCTGGGTTGCACGCTGCTCACGCGCACGGCGCATGCCGCATGGCCCTCGGACCAATGCCTGCGCCTATTACCAAAAATTCAGGCCGTCGTTGAACAGGCGCGCGAGTTGGAGGAATACCTGAGCCGGGACGAGATATCAGGGGAGATCAAGATCGGCGCAATTTCAACGGCGTTGACTGGCGTTTTGCCGGGAGTGATCGAGCGCCTGACGGTGTCGGCACCGAAACTGAGGCTGAAGATCACACCCGGTGACTCCAGGAGCCTCTACGAGAAGTTACTTAACCAGGAGTTGGATGCGGCGATACTTGTCAGGCCGCCGTTTCAACCGCCTAAAGCCTTGTCGATGGACTTGCTGCGCTCCGAGCCATTGATTCTGGTTGCGCCCACCGAATGCAAGACCCAGGCATTTGCCGCCTTGCTGCGCGAACGCCCGTTTATTCGCTACGACGCCCGCTCTTGGGGCGGGCAGATCGCCCAGCGTTTTCTGGATGAGCAGTTCTTCGATCCAGAGGTGTTATGTGAATTGGATGCATTGGAAACCATCCTGATGCTGGTGGCCCAAGGGATGGGGGTGTCGCTGGTGCCGCAGTGGATGGGGATGCCGTGTAACGGGGTCCGGGTTGTGCCGGTTGACGACCAGCAGCGCTATGCGCGAGATCTGGTCGTCATGTACAGCTCGACACCGCGCCGCCCGTTGGCGATGCGGCACCTGCTTGAAATGCTGCGTGGTGCCCTTACTGCGACTGCGTCACGCGCTTTACAACGCGACCAATCGTCAACCCCTGCAGCAGGATCGAAGACAGCACCACGATGTAGGTGATGCTCAGCAACAAGTCGCGCTCCGGGCCCAGGGGCAGCGCCAAGGCCAAGGCCACCGAGACACCGCCACGCAAACCACCCCAGGTCAGGATGCGGATAGTACCGCGCGGTACCGTGCGCCAGCGCCGCAGCAGCAAGATCGCCGGGGCCACCGTCAACAGGCGCGAGAGCAGGATCGCCACGGCGAGCAAACTGGCCGCCAATACGTGCAGCCAGTTGAATGGCAACAGCAGCAACTCCATGCCGATCAGCGCAAACAGCAAGGCGTTGAGCATGTCATCAAGCAGTTCCCAGAAACCATCCAGGTAGCGACGCGTCATGTCGTTCATCGCCAGCTTGCGCCCCAGGTTGCCGATGATCAGCCCCGCGACCACCATTGCAATCGGTGCGGACACGTGCAGTTGCGAAGCCATGGCCGAACCGCCGATCACCAGGGCAAGGGTCAGCATCACTTCGATCTGGTGCTGTTCGATACTCTTGATCATCAGGTACACGAGGTAGCCGATCAGCCCGCCGAATACCACGCCGCCTATGGCCTCGTGGGCAAACAGCAGGGCAGTGGCGCCCGCGGTAGGCGTCTCGCCCAACTGCGCGATACCCAACAGCACGGTAAACACCACCACGGCGGTGCCATCATTGAACAGCGACTCGCCGACAATGGTGGTCTTCAGTGGTTTCGACGCATTGGCGGTACGCAGCACGCCGAGCACCGCAATCGGGTCTGTAGGCGAAATCAGCGCGCCGAACAGCAGGCAGTAGAGGAAGCTCACGTGCCAGCCGAACAGGGCGAAGATGTAGTACGCCAGGCTGCCGATCACCACGGTAGCGATCAACACACCAAAGGTGGCCAGCAGGCCGATGGGCCAGCGGTAACTGCGCAAGTCGTTCAAGTTGACATGCAAAGCGCCGGCGAAGAGCAAAAACGACAGCATCCAGTTCATCAGCAAATCGCCGAAGTCGATCTGGCCGATCAGTTGCTGGATGCGCTCTTCCAGGCCGGGATAGCCGATAAAGCTCAGGCCCTGCAGGATCAGGGAAAAAAGCAGCGCAGTGACCATTACACCGATGGTCGGCGGCAGGCCGATAAAGCGGAAGTTCACATAGGTGAGCAGGGTGGTGAGGCAAATGAAGGCGGCGACAAGTTCGAGCATCCGGGGTCCTTGGAGCAGGGAAATGTAGGCGCATGGGGGGCGCCGAGGTGGCGTTTAGTATAAACAGGTGAAGTTACATCACGAATCAATTGAGGAGGTTCTGGTGGTAGCGACAGCCCTGGTGCTGGTCGCACCCGCTGGATTACCTGGTGTGGCTGACATTGATCAGTGCCTGGCCATTTCCGTTGCTGGCGCTGGTGCGCAAGCGTGCGGCCTTCAGCCTGTTCTGGCGCACTCAATGGCGGTTGGGCCTGAGCGTGGGATTGTGCGTGTTGTTGAGCTACGCTTTGGTGCTTTGGGCCATGCAGTTGGGCTCGATTGCCGAGGCGGCGGCGTTGCGGGAAGTCAGCGTGATCCTGGTGGTGCTGTTCGGCATGCGTTACTTGAAAGAACCTTTTGGCCGGCCACGGCTCATAGCTTGTGGGTTGGTGCTGATCGGCATGTTCGTGATGAAACTCTAACCGTCGGATAAATCCAAAAAAGGAATGAGTGATGACAGTCGCTTTCTGGTGTGTGTTGATCGCAATTTTTCTGCCCTATCTATGCACGGGTGTCGCCAAGTTCAGCACGGGCAAGTTCGGAGCTCGGCACAACCACGACCCGCGTGCTTTCCTCGATACCGTTGAGGGCGTCGCCAAGCGCGCCAACAATGCGCAACTCAACAGCTTTGAAGTGACCCCGGCGTTTGCCGCGGCGGTGGTCATTGCGCACATGGCCGGCAACGCCGAACTGGTGACGATCAACGTGCTGGCGGTGCTGTTTATCACCAGCCGCCTGCTGTACATCATTTGCTACCTGGCCGATTGGGCGATTTTGCGTTCGCTGGTGTGGGCCGTGGGAATGGCGTTGATTGCGAGTTTCTTCTTTGTCTCGATCTAACGCCTGATGCAAATCCTTTGTGGGAGGGGGCAAGGCGAATCGTCGCACCGCCCCTCCCACATTTCATTATCAGCGTCTGTCAGGTGCCGGCGGGGGCATCCGGTACTTGCGGCAGCGCCGCGCCTTTGGGCCACAGCATCCAGATTTGCCCTTGTTGTTTCATATTTCCTGCCAGCTCTCCCGCCGCATCACCTGTGCCCCAGAACAAGTCTGCCCGTACTTCGCCGGTGATTGCGCCGCCGGTGTCCTGAGCCGCGACAGGTCTGGTGATCGGTGAACCATCGGGTTTGGTGGTCGACAACCACAATAGGCTACCCAGCGGGATGACCTTGCGGTCCACTGCCACGCTGTAGCCGGCGGTCAATGGCACGTTCAGCGAACCGCGTGGGCCTTCGTTACTGTCGGGGCGTGCGCTGAAGAATACGTAGCTGGGGTTGCTCGCCAGCAGTTCGGGAATGCGCTGCGGATGTGCCTTGGCCCAGGCGCTGATGGCGCCCATGGTCACCTCTTCTTTTTTCAGCTCGCCTTGCTCTACCAGCCAACGGCCGATTGGGCGGTACGGGTAGCCGTTCTGGTCGCCGTAACCTACGCGCAGTTGGCGCCCGCCCGCCAGTTGAATACGCCCTGAGCCCTGGATTTGCAGGAATTGCAGGTCCATTGGGTCGGTCAGCCAGGCGATCGGCTTGGCAGTGGAGCCCTGGCTGTTGACGGTGCTGGCGTCGTCATAAGGCTTGAGCACCCGACCTTCCAGGCGTCCACGCAGGCGCTTGCCTTTAAGCTCCGGGTAGATGCTTTCGAGGTTGACGATAATCAAGTCATCCGGCACGCCGTAGACCGGCACATGGGCGGTAGCGGTTTTGGTCAGGCTGCCGGGGTAGACCGGCTCGTAATAACCGGTGATCAAACCATTGGGTGTGTTGTTGGCCGAACGCAAGCCGAAGACATCGAGGTGTTCCTTGAGAAAGCCGCGAACCGCCACGGCATCGCCCGGTACGCTGGCCGCTGCCGCGCAGGTGGTGCCCCATACCGGGTCGGCTTTGAGGCGCTGGCAGGCGCTGCGCCAGGATTCAAAACCGGCCAGCAAATCGCTGTCGGAGACCACCGGCAAGGCTTCCCAGGGTGCACTCACATAGGTGGCGACCGCATGGGGTTTGGCTTCTTCTTTGGCGACCTCTTTGCCGGCATCTTTACCTGCATCGCAGCCGGCCAGCAGTGCGATCATTGGCAGAGCCCACGCGAGTCGGCGGCTCCAGGGTTTCGCGGTGATATTCATGTAAGCATTTCCTGAAGCGATTACCCATGCTTCATTGCATTCGGGCAACCCTTATTATTAATAGGGCTATTGGTCTTTACGGGTGGGGCGAGGATACTGGTCGCCGTTTCCCGTGACCTGAAGCCATCATGATTCTAAAAAAACTGACCGTTGTACTGCTGGCCTGCCTGGCCTTGTCCGCCTGTGGCGGTGTTGACCCCAATTCCCCACTGGGCCAACGCAAGGCGATCTTCAAGCAGATGCTCAAGACCGGCGAAGACCTGGGCGGGATGTTGCGCGGGCGTATCCCGTTCGACGGTGCCAGGTTTGCAGAAGGCGCGGTCAAGCTGGATGCGTTGTCCCATGAGCCGTGGAAGCACTTCCCAAGCGTGCGCGAAGAAGATCACACGAGCGCCAGGGACGACGTGTGGCAGAAACAGGCGCAGTTCCAGCAACTGGCCCGCGACCTTGAGGCGGCCACCGGTGAATTGGTGATCGCCAGCCAAGTGCAACCCTACAAGGCCAGTAACCTTCAGCCGGCGGTGCAAAAAGTCGAAGACGCCTGTAGCGCCTGCCATAAACAGTTCCGCGATCACTGATCGTTTTTACTGGTCGAGTTCTTCCACCGCGTCC
Source organism: Pseudomonas sp. NCIMB 10586 (assembly GCF_023127895.1). NCBI lineage: Bacteria > Pseudomonadati > Pseudomonadota > Gammaproteobacteria > Pseudomonadales > Pseudomonadaceae > Pseudomonas > Pseudomonas sp. NCIMB 10586. Next base: position 11,482 of record NZ_SPKQ01000019.1, on the reverse strand, counting down.
TGTAGTTCTTTGCGCGACTCGGCCAGTTTGTCCTTACGCTTGTTGATCTTGTCCGGATCGCCTTTTTTCATGGCCTTGTCGAGGTCGGCCTGACGGCGGGAGACTTCGTGCTTGGCGTCGAGCACTTTGTTTTCACGTTCTTTTTTCAAGGTGGCGTCGGTGCAGTTGGCGGTGACTTCGCTCAGGGCTTTTTCAAGGCCGGCCTGTTGGGCGCTGTTACCGTGGGCCTTGGCTTGTTCGATCTGGGTGCTGATGGCCTGGCGCTTGGCGGCGCAGCCGGTGAGCGGCTGCGCGTCTTCGGCGGCCAGCAGTGGCATGGTTGTGAAACTTGCGAGGGTCAGCAAGGCAAAGGGGGCGAGAAATTTCATCTATAAAGCTCCAAGGTCGCAATCAGGTGGCCGGGTGGCGTTCAAAACCCATCTATCCCGGCCTCGCGTAATGTTTCAGCCAAGGCTTGCACCTGCGGGTCGCGAAAAAACGCGCTCAGTTGCGCTGCACGACCCGGGCCGATGCCGTCTGAGGCCAGCCAGGCTTGGGTGTCTTTGGCGGCCAGCGTCTGCCAGTCGCCCTCCAGGTTGTTGCGCGCCGCTGGCGGTACGCCCAAGGCCTTGAGCCATTGTGAAAAAGGGCGTTGCCGGGCGTTGTTAAAACTGTCGAGCACTCGCTCACGAGTGCGATCACCGAAGCCCTCAATGGTAGCAAGCTGCGCCGCATCCAGGGTTAACCAATCGAGAAAGCCTGCGATTAGACCGGCCTGGATCAATATGTTCCAGGTTTCACGGCCCATATGTGGCAAGGCCAGGCCCTGTTTGCCGCTCAGCCAGGTGAGGCGGGCGAGTAATTGATCTTCGCAGCCGGGCTCCATTTGCCAGCAACTCAGGGCGTGAAAATCGCGAGGGTTGGGTAGCTGCATGTCCACACGGGTTTCGTTGCGCAGGATCACCTCGTCCAGTCGGGGAATGACCTGGCCCGCCAGGCTGATCGACACATGGTCGCCGGGGCGGATATCCAGGGCTTGCCAGCGTTTCAGGGAGCCGGCGCTGACCCGGCTGATCTGCCGATCATCCAGCCACACGGGTTCCAGTTCGAGGATGGGGGTGATGCGCCCGGTGCGACCGATCCTGAATTGCACCTTGCGCACCAGTGCCAGGGCTTTGATGGCTGGGTACTTCCAGGCGACCATCCAATAAGGCGCACTGGCTTGCCAGCGCTCGGCGGGTGCCCGTGCAGCCTGGTGCAGCACCACGCCATCGCTGGCGAAGGGCAGCGGTGCGTTGTACCAATGCGTGCGCCAATGAGTGGCTTCGCTGATGTGCTCAATGGGGTGGCTATAACGCTGTGTATCGCTGAAGCCCCAGCGCGTCAGGGTGGCCAGGCGCTCGGTGAAGTCCACCGGACCGTCAGGCCAGGCCCAGACGAACAAGCCGATGCCTGCCGCCTCAGCGTCGCTCAATTGTCGCCGGTTCATCAGGCCGGCCACTTTGCTGCGCGCATTGAGCCCACCGTTTATCGCTTGCACATGGTGATCAAGGCGCCAGTAAAGTTCGCCTTGCAGCACCACATCAATCGCGTCTGGCAGCTGTTGGACGATACCGGGGATCCTGGCGGCCGAGGCCGACCAATCGTGGCCCAGCACGCCATCGCCTCGGCTGATGAGTTGCTGCAAGCGGCCCTCGCGATAGACGAGCGTCACCGCCACCCCATCGACCTTGGGTTGGATCCATACATCCTGGCGGGTGCTGAGCCACTCCTTGACTGCCGGTTCGTCTGGCAGCTTTTCCAGGCCGGTGTGCGCGACTGGGTGCCGTAACGTGCCGCGTGAACTGGCCAGCGGGTTGTCCGCTTTCGGTGTGGCTTGGCGTGTGCATTCACGCCATTGCGCCAGGCGCTGGCGGGCCTGGTCGTAGAGTTCGTCACTGATGGGGGATTGGCCCTGGCGGTGGTAACTGTCGTCCCACTGGCTGATCTGCCTGGCCAAGCTGTCGAGTTGCAGGTGAGCGTGATCGGGGCACGTTTCTGCCCACGTCCAGCTGGATAAAACACTGAGAAAAAAAGCCATGAACATATGCATCATGAGCATCCTTGCTCGAAAAGGGAGCCCAGCCTAAGTCATCCAGGCGCCCACAAAAAAGCCCCGATTGCTCGGGGCTTTTTACCGGGTGTTTCTGTATACAGCGCGAACGCTTACAGGCCGGCAGCGATACGCAGGTCGTTGGCTCGGTCGGTTTTTTCCCAGGTGAAGGTGCTGAAGGTGTCATCGCCAACAGTCTTCTGCGCAGGGGTACGGCCGAAGTGGCCGTAGGCTGCGGTTTCCTGATACATCGGGTGCAGCAGGTCGAGCATGGTGGTGATTGCGTAGGGGCGCAGGTCGAAGATTTCACGCACCAGCTTGACGATTTTCTCGTCGCTGATCTTGCCGGTGCCGAAGGTGTTCAGCGAGATCGACGTAGGCTGCGCCACGCCAATAGCGTAGGAAACCTGAATTTCGCAGCGCTCGGCCAGGCCGGCAGCCACGATGTTCTTGGCCACATAACGACCGGCATAAGCGGCCGAACGGTCAACCTTGGACGGGTCTTTACCCGAGAACGCGCCACCGCCGTGACGGGCCATGCCGCCGTAGCTGTCGACGATGATCTTGCGACCGGTCAGGCCGCAGTCGCCCACGGGGCCGCCGATGATGAACTGTCCGGTCGGGTTGATGTGGAACTGGGTGTCCTTGGTCAGCAACTCGGCAGGCAGCACGTGCTTGACGATCAGCTCCATCACGCCTTCGCGCAGGTCGGCGTAGGACACGTCCGGGTTGTGCTGGGTCGACAGCACAACGGCGTCGATACCCACGACTTTGCCGCCTTCGTAACGGCAGGTCACCTGGGACTTGGCGTCCGGGCGCAGCCAAGGCAATACTCCGGATTTACGTGCTTCGGCCTGGCGTTGCACCAACTGGTGCGAGAAGGTGATCGGCGCCGGCATCAGCACGTCGGTTTCATTGCTGGCGTAGCCGAACATCAGGCCCTGGTCGCCGGCGCCCTGGTCTTCAGGCTTGGCACGGTCTACACCCTGGTTGATGTCAGGCGATTGCTTGCCGATGATGTTCATCACGCCGCAGGTCGCGCCGTCGAAGCCGACGTCGGAGCTGTTGTAGCCAATGTCGGTGATCACGTCACGAACGATCTGCTCCAGGTCGACCCAGGCTGTAGTGGTGACTTCGCCGGCGATGATCGCCACGCCCGTTTTCACCAGCGTCTCGCACGCCACACGGGCGAACTTGTCTTCAGCGATGATAGCGTCCAGCACCGCGTCAGAAATCTGGTCGGCGATTTTGTCCGGATGCCCTTCAGACACGGACTCGGAGGTGAAAAGGGAGTATTCGCTCATCTCGATGTTTTCCTGATATTTACCGATGGTGAGTGTCGCCAGCCGGTCGCTGAAAATGGCGGACCTGAATCTGGAAACCATTACGTAAACCTACATAGAGGCTTTCCCCGGGAACGAGTCCCGCAGCGGTGGCCCAACGGGCCAGATCGTCCTGTTCAAAACCCAGCCAGAGATCACCGCAGGCCTCCTTGGCCCAATTCTGGTTGTGGCTGCATAAATCCGTAACCAGCAGGCTACCGCCGGGGTGCAGTAACCCGGCCATTTGCTTGAGGGCGTCGGCGGGGGCGGCGAAATGGTGCAAGACCATGTTCAGCACCACGCAATCGGCCCGCAGGCTGGTGTCATTCAAGGCGTCAGCCAACTGCAGGCGCACATTGCCCAGGGCTTCGCGTTCACAGAGTTGGCGCGCCAGTTCAAGCATTGCCGGGCTGTTGTCCAGCGCCGTCACCTGCCCGAAACGCCGTGCCAGGTCCGGCAGAAAGCCGCCATCGCCAGGGCCGACTTCCACGGCCGTTGCCTCAGTACTGAAGCTCAGCTTGTCCAACAGCGCCAGTACGCTTTCGCGGTATTGGGGCAAGCCGGCGATCAGGTCCTGCTGGGCGCGAAACTTGTCGGCAACCCGGGAGAAAAAGTCCTGGCTGGCGGCGGCGCGTTGCCCGTGGACCTGGCCGATGCGCGACTGTACGTCGCTCGGCAGGCCCAGGTTATCCACTTCCTCAAGCAAGGCGGCGTGCAGTTTGCCGCCCAGCTGTTCGGTATGGGGCAGGGCGCGGCGGTAAAAAATCGCATTACCTTCGCGGCGCGTGGCGACCAGGTCGGCCTGGGCCAGCACCTTCAAGTGGTGGCTCATGCCGGATTGGCCGATGGCGAAGATCTGCGCCAGTTCCAGCACCCCGAACGAATCGTTGGCCAGTGCGCGCAATACGTTCAGGCGCAACGGATCACCTGCAGCCTTGCAAAGGGCTGCCAGTTCATCGCCGTCGTCAGGACGCAGGGAGGGCACGGGTAGGTTCATAAGGCCAGCAGTCTAGTGACGGGTGTAAATCCCTGCAAGGTCAATATCAAAAAGTTTTGATATTGATCGATAAGTGGCGGTTATAAGCCGCCGCTATAACCTTTAGACGAACCAGTTAAAGGTTTCTGCAACCTATTGCCGTCCAAACCACAGGAAAAACACCCTCAAGTGACTATCTGTCATTGCCCGCAGGCGGTGGCTGAGGGAAAATGCCGGTCCTTTTTTCCGTTTCTTTATAAGTAAACTCCAGGAGATCAGCGATGCCCAGCCGTCGTGAGCGTGCCAACGCCATTCGTGCCCTCAGCATGGATGCCGTGCAAAAAGCCAACAGCGGCCATCCCGGTGCCCCGATGGGCATGGCGGATATCGCCGAGGTACTTTGGCGTGACTACCTGAAACACAACCCGAGCAACCCGTCGTTCGCCGACCGTGACCGCTTCGTGCTGTCCAACGGCCACGGCTCGATGCTGATCTACTCGCTGCTGCACCTGACCGGCTACGACGTCACCATCGACGACCTCAAGAGCTTCCGCCAGCTGCACAGCCGCACCCCGGGCCACCCGGAATTCGGCTACACCCCAGGCGTGGAGACCACTACCGGTCCCCTGGGTCAGGGCCTGGCCAACGCTGTCGGCTTCGCGCTGGCTGAAAAAGTTCTGGGCGCGCAATTCAACCGCCCTGGCCACGACATCGTCGACCACCACACCTATGTGTTCCTGGGTGATGGCTGCATGATGGAAGGCATCTCCCACGAAGTCGCCTCCCTGGCCGGCACCCTTGGCCTGGGCAAGCTGATTGCCTTCTACGATGACAACGGCATTTCCATCGACGGCGAAGTCGAAGGCTGGTTCACCGACGACACCCCCAAGCGTTTCGAAGCCTACAACTGGCAGGTGATCCGCAACGTCGACGGCCACGATCCGGAAGAAATCAAGATCGCCATCGACACCGCTCGCAAGAGCGCGCAGCCAACCCTGATCTGCTGCAAGACCACCATCGGTTTCGGCTCGCCGAACAAGCAAGGTAAAGAAGACTGCCACGGCGCCCCACTGGGTGACGCGGAAATCGCCCTGACCCGTGAAGCGCTGAAGTGGAACCACGGCCCGTTTGAAATCCCGGCCGACATCTATGCCGAATGGGACGCCAAGGAAAAAGGCCTGGCCACCGAAGCCGAATGGGACCAGCGTTTCGCTGCCTACTCCGCCGAATTCCCGGAACTGGCCAACGAGCTGGTACGCCGTCTGGCCGGTGACCTGCCTGCCGACTTCTCGGCAAAAGCCTCGGCCTACATCGCCGAAGTCGCGGCCAAGGGCGAGACCATCGCCAGCCGTAAAGCCAGCCAGAACACCCTGAACGCCTTTGGCCCGCTGCTGCCTGAGATCCTCGGCGGTTCGGCCGACCTGGCCGGTTCCAACCTGACCCTGTGGAAAGGCTGCAAAGGTGTCTCGGCAGAAGATGCCAGCGGCAACTACATGTACTACGGCGTGCGCGAGTTCGGCATGAGCGCCATCATGAACGGCGTGTCCCTGCACGGCGGCCTGGTGCCATACGGCGCGACCTTCCTGATGTTCATGGAATACGCCCGTAACGCCGTGCGCATGGCCGCACTGATGAAGAAGCGTGTGATCCATGTGTACACCCACGACTCCATCGGCCTGGGTGAAGATGGCCCGACGCACCAGCCGGTCGAGCAACTGACCAGCCTGCGTACCACGCCGAACCTGGACTGCTGGCGCCCAGCCGACGCGGTCGAATCCGCCGTGGCCTGGAAGCACGCCATCGAGCGCAAGGACGGCCCTTCGGCGCTGATCTTCTCGCGTCAGAACCTGCAACACCAGGTGCGTACCGACGCGCAGATCGCCGACATCAGCCGTGGTGGTTATGTGCTCAAGGACTGCATCGGCGAGCCGGAGCTGATCCTGATCTCCACCGGTTCCGAAGTGGGCCTGACCGTTCAGGCCTACGACAAGCTGACCGCGCAGGGCCGCAACGTTCGCGTTGTATCCATGCCATGCACCAGCGTGTTCGAAGCCCAGGACGCCGGCTACAAGCAATCGGTGTTGCCGTTGCAGGTCAGCGCGCGTATCGCCATCGAAGCGGCTCACGCTGACTACTGGTACAAGTACGTGGGCCTGGAAGGCCGCGTGATCGGCATGACCACCTATGGTGAGTCGGCGCCGGCACCAGCGTTGTTCGAAGAGTTCGGTTTCACCCTGGAAAACATCCTGGGTCAGGCTGAAGAGTTGCTGGAAGACTAAGTCAGTCTGCGTTGTCTGCACTGGCGCTATCGCGGGCAAGCCCGCTCCCACATTTGGATCGCGGTCTAATGTGGGAGTGGGCTTGCCCGCGATGGCGTCAGAACATTCAACACCGAACTAACCTTGATCGAGAACCCCATGCCCCAACCGCGTCCCTACAAAGTTGCACTCAACGGCTACGGCCGCATTGGTCGTTGCGTCTTGCGTGCTCTGTTCGAGCGAGGGGCGGCAGCCGGGTTTGAAATTGTTGCAATCAACGATCTGGCCGACATGGCCAGCATCGAATACCTGACACGCTTTGACTCCACCCACGGGCGCTTTCCCGGCGAAGTGCGAGTCGACGGCGATTGTCTGCATATCAATGGCAACTGCGTACAAGTGTTGCGCAGTGCCACCCCCGAAGGCATCGACTGGAAAGCACTGGGCGTCGACCTGGTGCTGGAATGCTCCGGTGTCTATCACACCCGTGCCGATGGCCAGCGTTTTCTCGACGCCGGTGCGCCGCGTGTGCTGTTTTCACAGCCGATGGCCAGCGAGGCGGATGTCGACGCCACCATTGTCTATGGCATCAACCAGGATTGCCTGACCGGTGATGAGCTGCTGGTGTCCAACGCTTCGTGTACCACCAACTGCAGCGTGCCATTGTTGCGCCTGCTGGATCAGGCGATCGGCCTGGATTATGTGTCGATCACCACGATTCACTCGGCGATGAACGACCAGCCGGTGATCGACGCCTATCACCACGAAGACCTGCGCCGCACGCGTTCGGCGTTCCAGTCAGTGATTCCGGTGTCCACAGGCTTAGCTCGCGGCATCGAGCGACTGTTGCCGGAACTTGCCGGGCGAATCCAGGCCAAAGCCGTACGGGTGCCGACGGTAAACGTGTCTTGCCTGGATATCACCATGCAAACCGTCAGCGACACCGATGCGACGGAGGTCAACCGGATACTGCGTGACGCCGCCACCAGCGGCCCGCTCAAAGGCCTGCTGGCCTACACCGAGTTGCCCCACGCCAGTTGCGATTTCAACCATGACCCGCATTCGGCGATTGTCGATGCCAGCCAGACTCGCGTTTCCGGCCCCAGGCTGGTGAACATCCTGGCCTGGTTCGACAACGAATGGGGTTTTGCCAACCGAATGCTGGATGTTGCGGAACATTATCTGCACATCGCCTCTAAACAACCTCAACAGTAATTCAGGAACTGCGACCCATGACCGTGTTGAAGATGACCGACCTCGATCTGCAAGGTAAACGCGTACTGATCCGCGAAGACCTCAACGTCCCAGTCAAGGACGGTGTTGTCACCAGCGATGCGCGAATCCTGGCCTCGCTGCCGACCATCAAGCTGGCCCTGGAAAAAGGCGCGGCCGTGATGGTCTGCTCCCACCTGGGTCGCCCGACCGAAGGTGAGTTCTCTGCCGAAAACAGCCTCAAGCCTGTCGCCGAGTACCTGAGCAAGGCCCTGGGCCGTGACGTGCCACTGGTCGCAGACTACCTGGGCGGCGTGGACGTGAAAGCCGGTGACATCGTGCTGTTCGAAAACGTGCGCTTCAACAAGGGCGAGAAAAAGAACAGCGACGAACTGGCCCAGCAATATGCCGCCTTGTGCGATGTGTTCGTGATGGACGCTTTCGGCACTGCTCACCGCGCTGAAGGTTCGACCCACGGTGTGGCCAAGTTCGCCAAGGTTGCCGCTGCCGGCCCACTGCTGGCTGCTGAGCTGGATGCGTTGGGCAAGGCCCTGGGCGCTCCGGCCCAGCCAATGGCGGCCATCGTTGCCGGCTCCAAGGTCTCCACCAAGCTGGATGTACTCAATAGCCTCAGCCAGATCTGCAACCAGTTGATCGTCGGCGGCGGCATCGCCAACACCTTCCTGGCCGCAGCCGGCCACCCGGTGGGCAAGTCCCTGTACGAACCGGACCTGCTGGATACCGCGCGCGCCATCGCCGCCAAAGTCAGCGTGCCATTGCCGGTGGACGTGGTCGTTGCCAAAGAGTTCGCTGAAAGCGCCGAAGCCACCGTCAAGCTCATCGCTGACGTGGCCGCTGACGACATGATCCTGGACATCGGCCCGCAAACTGCGGCCAACTTCGCCGAACTGCTCAAGGCATCCCAGACTATCCTGTGGAATGGCCCGGTAGGCGTGTTCGAGTTCGACCAGTTCGGCAACGGCACCAAAGTGCTGGCCAAAGCTATTGCTGAAAGCTCGGCCTTCTCCATCGCCGGCGGCGGTGACACCTTGGCGGCCATCGATAAATATGGCGTTGCTGATCAGATCTCCTACATTTCTACCGGTGGCGGCGCCTTCCTCGAATTCGTCGAGGGCAAGGTTTTGCCAGCCGTGGAAGTGCTGGAAACCCGAGCCAAGGGCTAAGGCTCGCGTGATCAGGAAAAGGAGTGTTCCCATGATCAAGTCGTTGGCACTGGTGATCGCAGCGGGCTTGTTGGCCGGCTGCAGCGGCACACCCAGCGCGGCGCCGGAGGCGGACAACGCCAAGGCTCCGTTGAACAAAAGCTGTTACCAGGCTGACTGGCAAGCCGAGACCATGCCGGTGATCAACAAGCGCATCGGCAACGAACGGCTGGAGAAATACGACTCCGCGCCCAACGGTCAGGAACAGGGTTGCCCTTGACGGGTCTGATCCACTAACCAACAGCAACGGCGGCCCCAGGTCGCCCTGCGAGGATTGGCAATGAAAGGCGTTTTCGCCCTGGCAGCCCTGGCCCTGTTGGCCGGTTGCAGCAGCATGAACATGTTCAGCAAGGCCGCAGAGCCTGCCGACAAGTGGACCACCTGGACCTGCGATAGCAAGGCCGAGCTCAACTGGCGCTTCGCCAACCAGGCCCGTTCCGAAGTGGATGTACGCCTCGGCGGTTCGGACCAGGTTTACCGTCTCAAGCAAGAGGTAGCCGCCTCCGGCGTGCTGTATAGCGACGGCCAGTTGGCGTTTCACACCAAAGGTGAGGAAGGTCTGGTGTACTGGGTTGCCACCGATGATTTGATTGGGCGCGGCTGCAAAGCCAACTGAACCCAACAGCAATAACGATTCAGCAGTACAAGGCTCAACCCCTTGATCTGCAATAACTTGAATAGCAGCCGCCGCTACGGCAGGCTTGCACGATTAACGACCCTCGACCGGGAGAGACAACACAATGGCACTTATCAGCATGCGTCAAATGCTGGACCACGCAGCCGAGTTCGGCTACGGCGTCCCAGCCTTTAACGTCAACAACCTTGAGCAGATGCGCGCCATCATGGAAGCCGCTGACAAGACCGACTCCCCTGTGATCGTCCAGGCTTCGGCCGGTGCGCGCAAATACGCCGGTGCCCCGTTCCTGCGTCACCTGATCCTTGCGGCCATCGAAGAATTCCCACATATCCCGGTGTGCATGCACCAGGACCACGGCACCAGCCCTGACGTGTGCCAGCGCTCCATCCAGCTGGGCTTCAGCTCGGTGATGATGGATGGCTCCCTCGGCGAAGACGGCAAGACCCCAACCGACTACGAGTACAACGTACGCGTCACCCAACAAACTGTGGCCATGGCTCATGCCTGCGGCGTGTCGGTCGAAGGCGAGCTGGGCTGCCTGGGCTCGCTTGAAACCGGCATGGCCGGCGAAGAAGACGGCATCGGCGCCGAAGGCGTGCTGGATCACAGCCAGATGCTGACCGACCCGGAAGAAGCGGCCGACTTCGTCAAGAAGACCCAGGTCGACGCCTTGGCCATCGCCATCGGCACCAGCCACGGCGCCTACAAGTTCACCAAGCCACCTACCGGCGACGTGCTGGCTATCGACCGCATCAAGGAAATCCACAAGCGCATCCCCAACACCCACCTGGTGATGCACGGCTCTTCCTCGGTCCCGCAAGAGTGGCTGGCGATCATCAACCAGTACGGCGGCGACATCAAAGAAACCTACGGCGTACCGGTTGAAGAAATCGTCGAAGGCATCAAGTACGGCGTGCGCAAGGTCAACATCGACACCGACCTGCGCCTGGCCTCTACTGGCGCAATGCGTCGCCTGATGGCCACCAACCCGAGCGAGTTCGACCCACGTAAATTCTTCGGTGCCACCGTGACCGCAATGCGCGACGTGTGTATTGCTCGCTACGAAGCGTTTGGTACTGCGGGAAATGCTTCGAAGATCAAGCCGATCTCGTTGGAAGCGATGTACCAGCGGTATTTGAAGGGTGAGTTGAACGCTAAGGTCAATTAAGTCCGGGCGTTTATAAAAAACCCGCAGCAATGCGGGTTTTTTATTTATATTTATTGTCTTAATAATTCAACATGACCTTAAAAGGTTAACTGTATCCAGCATCTATGCCGATAACTTCTAATTTGAGTTTGGCGAGTTAAGAGATCGTCACGGGACTGGTGAGGCTCCAGTCCGAATAGGTGCTATTGTCCTTAGTCTCTCTTACTTGTACGTTAATGGTTTGTTTGCTGTAGTTTTTCAGAATCGCTTCTTGGGTGGTAAAGGAGTACGTGCCGTTTGAGCCAACAAGCCCGCTTCCTAGAAGCGCTCCCGTGCCGGCTTGATGCAAGTAAACCCGATAACCAGGCGTGCCCCTTCCTGAAACTGCAATTTGAGCGGCTCCGCCTTTAGCGCTATCAATATAGGCAGCCATGATAAATATCCTTCTTAAGTGGTCGTCGGGAATCGACGACGTGATGAAACTCTAGTGATGCATCAGGTATGTGGCTACCTGTTAGAAATCACAGTTCCGACGAATGGCTGTAGGTAAAGACGGCGCATTTAGCTGGATACTCACTAAGTGCGCACTTATGTGTGTATGTCTGAGCGGGACTGGATTTGTAATACCCCCCCCCC
>NZ_SPKQ01000018.1:582893-635805 GCF_023127895.1 Pseudomonas sp. NCIMB 10586 | reverse complement strand
AACCAATACTAATTGCCCGTGAGGCTTGACCATATAACACCCAAGCAATTTGACTACTCTAACGAGCATCAGATTGCGGTGTGTGAAGACGAAGATGAACCGAAAGTTCGACGCTCACAAAACACCGAAAGCTGTCACATACCCAATTTGCTGAAGCGAGGCCAACTGGTCACGACTCAGTACCCGAATTTCTTGACGACCATAGAGCATTGGAACCACCTGATCCCATCCCGAACTCAGCAGTGAAACGATGCATCGCCGATGGTAGTGTGGGGTTTCCCCATGTGAGAGTAGGTCATCGTCAAGATTAAATTCCAGAACCCCTGTTTGCTAACGCAAACAGGGGTTTTGTTTTGGGCGGTCGAAAAGTACCGAGCTATTCAATACCCACAGCTTTTTGCAAAGCCTCAAAGATCAGTCGAACCTTGCAGCGCTTCAGGGTTCACAGCAGGGGCGTCATGTATTTATCTCTATCGTTGTGTACCTACAGACACAGGTGCAACGTCTGAGCTCTTATGCAAAATAATCCCCGGAAACAGGCCGCACCGCCTGTCCGGACCCGACCACCCGGACTATCATGCCGATAGCCCAATCCCTTACCGCAAGGAGCCGCTCGGAACGCCGATGCGCCAGATCTGGAAATCTTTTCGAGCCCTTTATTTCGCCTCTTTGATGATGCTGATTGGCTCCGGCCTGCTCAGTACTTACCTGGCCTTGCGCCTGGCGGCAGACAATGTCGACAGTTTGTGGGTCGGTGCGCTGATGGCCGCCAACTATTTTGGCTTGGTACTGGGCGGCAAGATCGGGCATCGCCTGATTGCCCGCGTTGGACATATTCGTGCCTACGCGACTTGCGCCGGAATCGTCGGCGCGGCAGTGCTGGGTCATGGCTTGATTGATTGGCTACCTGCCTGGATCGTGCTGCGGATAATCGTCGGCCTGGGGATGATGTGCCAGTACATGGTTATCGAAAGCTGGCTCAATGAACAGGCGGATGCCAAGCAGCGTGGCGTAGTGTTCAGCGGCTACATGATCGCGTCCTACCTCGGGTTGGTACTGGGGCAGTTGATCCTGGTTATGCATCCTCACCTTGGGCTTGAACTGCTGATGTTGGTCGCGCTGTGTTTTGCGTTGTGCCTGGTGCCTGTGGCCATGACCCGACGCATTCACCCCGCGCCCCTGCACCCGGCCCCGATGGAGCCCCGTTTTTTTATAAAGCGTGTGCCACAGTCTCTTAGTACGGTGCTGGGCGCGGGCTTGATCGTTGGGTCGTTCTACGGTTTGGCGCCGCTCTACGCGTCTCAGCAGGGGCTGACGACTGAGCAAGTCGGCTTGTTCATGGGGAGCTGCATTTTTGCCGGCTTGGTCGTTCAGTGGCCGCTGGGATGGCTATCGGACCGCTATGACCGCGCGCTGTTGATTCGCTGCTTTGCGTTGTGCCTGGCCGTAACAGCGTTGCCGCTGGCGATCATGACTCAAGTACCGCTGGAAGTGCTGTTTGTGGCAGGCTTCTTCTGTTCGCTGGTGCAATTCTGCCTTTACCCATTGGCAGTGGCTTTTTCCAACGATCATGTAGAAGGTGATCGTCGGGTTTCGCTGACGGCCATGTTGTTGGTGACCTACGGCATAGGCGCCAGTATCGGCCCACTGCTGGCGGGCGTAGTGATGAAGTTGTTCGGCAGCCAGATGCTCTACGCGTTTTTCAGTTTGTGTGCGTTGATCCTGGTATGGCGCATCCGCCCCAAAGCAGTGACCAACCTGCACCAGGTCGACGACGCCCCGCTGCATCACGTGGCGATGCCTGACAGCATGTCCAGTTCACCGCTGGTAGCAGCGCTAGACCCACGGGTGGATGAGCAAGTGGTACAGGAGCAGATGCAGGTCACTGTCCCTGACCCGGAACCCGAGCCAGACCCGGTAACTGATGAGCCAGCCAATGAAGAGCCGCAGGAGCCGGTGGACCCGGATGAACATCCCCATGACTTGAGCAGGGCACGCCCCTGAACGAAAAACGGGCAGTTCCTATCAGGAACTGCCCGTTTTTTATTTCAGCGTCCCAACCTTAAAGATCATCGTCCTTGTCGAAGCGCCGAGCCTCGCGCTGCAGCTGGTAGACAAAACGCTCCACCTGGCGCTGCACCAAACCACTCATGTTGTGAAAGCGCACGCCAGCAAAGGTCGTGTTGATCTTGTCTTCGAAGTGCAGGTAGCGCAGTTCGACGGAGGTGGTCATGCTGCCAAAGGGCAGGGCGGCGATAAAGCGGTCATAGACCTGGCCCAACTGCAGGCGCTCGGAGATATCGCCCTCAAAGCGCAATTTGCAGCCGGTGGCGGAAATGTCCAGAAGTTTGCCGCTGATCGGTGCCTTGAGCTTCTCGCCGCCCAGTTCGATATTCACCAATTGCGCAAGTTTCAGCGCGGCGCGAAATGCATTGCGCCGCTGATGGTAAACCACTTCATCAGGCATGCTGCCGCTATAGATACGGTGGCCGTCTTTTTCGCTGATGTTCAGCGTGCCATTGCTTTCCCAGGCAACCCGTACACCTTCATGGAAGCCTTCGATACGAAAGGGTTCGCCGTTCTCGAGGTAGCGCTCACCGTCTCGGGGGATCATTTCATCCAGGGCCAGCGTTTTGCTGTCCCGATCAATATCCACCAAATAGCTTTGAAAGCGCTGGCTGCGTTCGTGGAAAGTGATGATCAGCGGATCATGGCTTTCTTGCAGCATCCGTAATGTGCTGGCGACTTCCAGAGGCGTAGTGAGCACCTTCGGTGGCTGCGGTGCATCTTCCGCATTAGGGGCGTTGAACACGGTTCTTCCATCTCCAGACAAAGTACGACTACACGCAAGAACCGGCATTTTGCCAGTATGTAGCGCTCCTTGGATAGGTCGCGCTGTAAACCGGTGTCAGGCTTGGCTGCGGGTACTTGGCTTGACCAGGCGAGAGGTGGAGCCTTGGGCGTTGTACAGGGCCGGAGGCTCACCACCGTGCAGTATGCGCAACTGATTGGCGGTCGTGGCTTGCTGAAGCTGGATTGATTGGCCGTTGAGCAGGTTGGCTTCCTGGCACTGGGCAAGCAATTGATTGAGTTCTTTGCTTTGCGCCAGTAGTTGATCACCGACCGAGGAATGGCTGGCCAGTTGTGCCAGGCCTTCGTGATCGGCAGGCAGGCCCAGGCTGATGAGTATCTGGCTGCGCTTCTTGCCGTGTTGTTCGAGCAACACAATCAGCGACTGCTTGCGCGCCAGGATTTCTTCGAGCAAGGGCATGTCCCGGCCGTACAGGGCCAGGGATTCTTCCTTGAGCAGCTCAAGCAACTGGTGCGTGGGCGTCAGATCATCAATGATCAGTTGAAGCAGATGTTCGTCGTGGTGCATGGCTGGCCTTGGGTTTTAAGCGTCCAAAAGCCCTGCGCAGGCTTTTGCCTAGCGCTCGGCTTCGAAGTTAAGCAGCTTACTGGCTACACGGCTGCTGTCGACTTTATAGCTGCCGTCGGCGATGGCCTGTTTCAACTCAGCCACGCGAGCTTTATTGACAACCGGCTGATCACGCAGCGAGTCAGTGACCTTCTGCAACTGTTGAGCCTCATTGCTCAGGTGTACCGATTCCCCGCTCTGGCTGGCGCTGGCCTGCTCTGCCTTGGCGGGCAGGGGCTGGGACTTGGCTTCTACGCTGTCCTTGGCACCGTTGGTGCGCGTATTGCCCGGCAAAGCCTGGGTGCTATTCAAACGACTGAAATCAATGACCATGGTGAAAAAAACCTCTGGGTATTTGGACGCTTGCCATGTTTTCGGCCATACCCGGGCAAACTTTAGGCTCGATTGACAATAAACCTGTACCGCTCGACATCCAATACACAGTGTAGGAAAAGCCGGGCTGTGATTCCAGTGATCTATAAAGCAACTTCGACCTGACCTGGCGCCGTGACCCGCGCCTTGATCACGCGATTGGAGTTGAGGTTCTTGACGCGAATCTGTTCGCTCATGCCGCCGTTGGACAGTGCCTCCCCTGGCATCCTTACGTTCAGCCCGCCACTGCTGGCAGAAATCACCACCTGGTCACCCTTGCGAATCACTTCGGCCTGTTCCAGATGAACCAGTGTGATGACTTGATCGGTGACCATTGGTCGGGTGAGTCTCTGCCCGATAGCCTGGTCCACTGAGGTCAGGTAGCCCTGGTTGATCAGGCTGATATCGCGCTCGCGCAGGGCCACATCCTCGTAGCCGATGATGCCGGTGCGTTTCAACGGTCGCGCGACCACTACCACATCGCGGAACAGCTTGACCTGAGCCGGCACGAATACCGTCCAGGGCGAGGCGCCTTCACAGCGAACTTTTACCGTTACGCGTCCGATGGGCTGGGCAGGGCTTTCCAGCGTGGCTGTCAATTCCTTGTCGCACATCGGCATGCGCAAGCGCGGGTCCAACTGGCTGACCTGAATTTCATAACGTCCCGGGGTCTGCGTGGTCGCCAGATAATCTTCTACAGTGAATTCAAGAAAACCCTGGGTGACGCCGATAAGGAGATCAGGCAGGGTGACATTGTCGGCGCGTGCGGTAGCGCCAATGCTCAAGGCAAGCAGCGCCATCACGGTGCTGAACAGCCTGCGGTGGCTAGGGCGTCGGGAAACTGTCGTTTTAATATCCATGTTTAATAAATAGCAAAGCTCGTGCCGTTTAGTGTTGGGTGCGCGTCGTACCCCCAGGATTTAGGAGTCAGGGCATGGCAGGTGTAATGGATTCAGTAAACCAGCGCACACAGCTGGTAGGGCAGAATCGCCTGGAGTTGTTGCTTTTTCGCCTGGATGGCAAGCAGTTGTACGGCATCAACGTATTCAAAGTGCGGGAGGTGCTGCAATGCCCCAAGCTGACGATCATGCCCAAGTCCAGCCCAGTGGTGTGTGGCGTAGCCAACATCCGTGGTGCAACTATTCCCATTCTTGACCTGGCGATGGCCACGGGCTCGGCGGGTTTGCAAGACCGCCAGAACCCCTTTGTGATCATCACCGAGTACAACACCAAGACCCAGGGTTTCCTGGTGCGCTCGGTGGAGCGTATCGTCAATATGAACTGGGAAGAGATCCACCCGCCGCCCAAGGGCACGGGGCGCGATCACTACCTGACGGCGGTGACGCGGGTCGATAACCAGTTGGTCGAAATCATCGACGTGGAGAAAATCCTCGCCGAAGTGGCGCCCACTTCGGAAACCATCTCTGTGGGTGTGGTGGATGCCGAGACTGCACACAAGGCGGTGTCTCTGCGCGTATTGACCGTGGACGACTCCTCAGTGGCGCGCAAGCAGGTCACACGCTGCCTGCAGACCGTTGGTGTAGACGTGGTGGCACTCAATGATGGTCGTCAGGCCTTGGATTACCTGCGCAAGCTGGTGGACGAAGGCAAGAAGCCCGAAGAAGAATTCCTGATGATGATCTCCGACATCGAGATGCCGGAAATGGACGGCTACACGCTCACGGCCGAGATACGCAACGATCCACGCATGCAAAAACTGCATATCATCCTGCATACTTCGTTGTCGGGGGTATTCAATCAGGCAATGGTCAAGAAGGTTGGTGCTGATGACTTTCTGGCCAAATTCCGTCCTGATGACCTCGCATCCCGGGTAGTCGACCGGATCAAGGCAGCAGATCACGGCTAGGGGATTTCCCCCGGCGATCACACGATTTAAGAGGCGGTATCATTGTCTACGGGTAATTTGGATTTCGAACAGTTCCGGGTCTTCCTGGAAAAAGCCTGTGGCATATTGCTCGGTGAAAACAAGCAGTACCTGGTATCCAGCCGTCTCAACAAACTGATGGAACAGCAGGGCATCAAGTCCCTGGGTGAGTTGGTCCAGCGGATCCAGGGGCAGCCGCGCAGCGGGCTCAAGGAAATGGTGGTCGATGCAATGACCACCAACGAAACCCTGTGGTTTCGCGATACCTACCCCTTTGAAGTGCTCAAGAACAAAGTGTTGCCGGAAGCCATCAAGGCCAGTCCTGGCCAGCGCCTGCGTATCTGGTCGGCGGCTTGTTCCTCGGGGCAGGAGCCGTACTCGATCTCGATGTCCATCGACGAGTTCGAGCGAACCAACATGGGCCAGTTGAAAGCCGGCGCGCAAATTGTTGCTACCGACTTGTCCGGCACCATGCTCACCAACTGCAAGACCGGTGAGTACGACAGCCTGGCCCTGGGCCGCGGTTTATCCCAGGAGCGCCTGCAGCGTTACTTCGACCCCAAAGGCGCCGGGCGCTGGGCGATCAAGGCACCGATCAAGAATCGCGTGGAGTTCCGCTCGTTCAACCTGCTCGACAGCTACGCCAGCCTGGGCAAGTTCGACATGGTGTTCTGCCGCAACGTGCTGATCTATTTCTCGGCCGAAGTGAAGAAAGACATCCTGTTGCGTATCCACGGCACGCTCAAGCGCGGCGGTTACCTGTTCCTCGGTGCTTCCGAAGCGTTGAATGGCCTGCCGGACCATTACCAGATGGTGCAGTGCAGCCCGGGGATCATCTACCAGGCCAAGTAAGTCGCACGCAGTTAAAGTGTGGAAGGGGGCTTGCTCCCGATAGCGGTGGTTCAGTTGATGTCTTTATCACTGATACACCGCTATCGGGAGCAAGCCCCCTCCCACATTTGTTTCTGCGGCAACGTTGAAGAAAGCGGCAACTCCCCATTGCCGCTTTACTGGCGCCACGCGGAAACCCGTTGCCGCTTTTCTGGCATAGTCGCCGGCACCTACTCTCGAAACCCTTGATATACGGGCTCCTGAAAGACTGGCACGCACCTTGCTATAACCCTGCTAACGAACAGCAGGTCAGCCTAAAGGTTTCCGCCATGAGCATCAGCTTCGATAAAGCGCTCGGTATCCATGAACAAGCCCTGGGCTTTCGCGCCCAGCGTGCCGAAGTTCTGGCCAATAACATTGCCAACGCCGATACCCCGAACTACAAGGCTCGGGACCTGGACTTCTCTGCCGTGCTCGCCGCACAGCAAGACAAGACCAAGAACGGCACCTTCGCCTTGAACATGACCAACAGCCGTCATATCGAAGCGCAAGGCCTGAGCAAGGGTGACGAGTCGTTGCTGTATCGCACGCCGATGCAGCCGTCGATCGACCAGAACACCGTCGACGCACAGTTGGAGCAATCGAACTACGCCGAGAACTCGGTGAACTTCCAGGCCAGCTTTACCCTGCTCAACAGCAAATTCAAAGGGCTGATGTCAGCCCTGCGTGGAGAATAAGCCATGTCCCTGTCCAGTGTTTTCAATATTGCCGGCAGTGGCATGAGCGCGCAGACCACGCGTTTGAACACCGTCGCCAGTAACATCGCCAACGCCGAGACCGTCTCTTCGAGCATTGACCAGACTTACCGTGCCCGTCACCCGGTGTTTGCCACCATGTTCCAGGGTGGCCAGGCCGGTGGCAGCGATTCGTTGTTCCAGAACCAGGACGCAGCCGGCTCCGGCGTGCAGGTGCTGGGTGTGGTCGAAGACCAGAGCAACCTGGAGGCCCGTTACGAGCCCAACCATCCGGCCGCGAACGAAAAGGGTTACGTCTACTACCCCAACGTCAACGTGGTCGAGGAAATGGCTGACATGATCTCCGCCAGTCGTTCGTTCCAGACCAATGCGGAAATGATGAACACCGCCAAAGCCATGATGCAGAAGGTCCTGACCCTGGGTCAGTAATAAGGGGCGCCAAATAATGGCCATCGTTGATACGTCAAACAACACGGCAGTCCAGGACCTGTTCAATTCCAAGGTCAAGGACGCTTCGAACAATGTCTCGAATGTTTCCAAAGCGGCCACTGGCAACCAGTCGCTGGGCAAGGACGCATTCCTGCAGTTGCTGGTAACCCAGCTGAAAAACCAGAACCCGCTGTCGCCCCAGGACAACGGCGCGTTCGTGGCCCAACTTGCCCAGTTCAGCAGCCTGGAAGGCATCAACACCCTGAACGACTCGGTGAATAACATCTCCAGCAACTTCAGCTCTTCGCAAGCGCTGCAGGCTTCATCGCTGGTGGGGCGGTCGATCATTATCCAGACCGACAAAGCCATGGTTGATACCAGCAAGAGCATGAACGGTTCGGTAGAGGTGCCATCGGCGGCGGGTAACGTTTCCGTCAAAATCACCGACAAGGACGGCAACGTCGTGCGCACCGTGGATATGGGCGCGCAGAGTGCCGGCAGCCAGAGCTTTATTTGGGACGGCAAGAATGACAAGGGCGAGGTCGCCCCAGCCGGCACCTACACCTTCAATGCCTCCACCAAGAACGACAAAGGTGACGCGGTGGCCCTGGCCACCTCGCTACCGGCCACGGTCACCAGCGTGACCTTGAGCAAGACCGGCGGCGAAATGCTGCTCAACCTTGCAGGCGGCATGGGCAGCGTCAAGCTGTCGCAAATTCAGACTATCGGTACATAGAGCCGGCTAAATACGGCAGAGGGAGAGAAACATGTCTTTTAATATCGGCCTTAGCGGCCTCTATGCGGCCAACAAACAACTGGACGTGACCGGCAACAACATCGCCAACGTCGCGACCACTGGCTTCAAGTCATCCCGTGCGGAATTCGCCGATATCTACGCGGCTTCCAAGTTGGGCACCGGCCAGAACAGTATCGGCAACGGTGTGAACCTGGCGGCAGTGTCCCAGCAGTTCACCCAAGGCGATGTCAATGGTAGCGGTGGCATCCTCGACATGGCGATCCAGGGCGGTGGCTTCTTCGTGCAGAAGGGCAGCGACGGCTCGCTGGAATACACCCGTAGCGGTGCCTTCCGAGCGGACAAAGACGGCTATATCACCAACAATACCGGCACCTCGCGCCTGCAAGGCTATGCCGCGGACGAGAATGGCAAGATCACCAAGGGTGGCCTGGTCGACCTGCAGCTGAACCTGGCCAACCTGCCCCCGAAGGCGTCTACCAAGGTGGACTCTTCCAGCAACCTGAACTCCTCGTCGCCGGTGATCGATCAGTCCAAGAACCCGTTTGATCCAACCAAATCCGAAACCTTCACCACGCAATACAGCACCACCTTGTACGACTCCCAGGGCAACGCGCACCCGATGGTGCAGTACCTGGTGAAAACCGATGCCAACCAGTGGCAGGCCTACACCTTGATCGATGGCCGCAATCCTGATGGTTCGGCGCCTACCGGTACCGGTGCTGACGTGAAGGCGCCTGTGCCGTCGACGTTGAGCTTCGATGGTGCTGGTAACCTCAAGAGCATCGTGACCGGCGGTGTTGCCGGTAACACCTTGACCATCAAGGATTGGGTACCTGGCACGGTGACCGATGGCGTATGGAAGGCTAACGATGCGACGGCGAACAAGGACGGCATCGCCATCAACATGGGCACCGTCACCCAGTACAACTCGGCCAGCTACCGTAACCCGCCGGTCACAGATGGTTACGCCACCGGCCAGATCACCGGCTTGAAGATCGATGGCAGCGGTGTGCTCTTCGCCACCTTCAGTAACCAGCAGAGCAAGGCCATCGGCCAGATTTCTCTGGCCAGCTTCAACAATGAGCAGGGCCTGCAGCCCGCCGGCGGTACGACCTGGAAAGAGACCTTCGCGTCGGGTCAGCCGGGCTTCGACGCACCGGAATCTGGCACTCTGGGGTCGATCAAGGCCACCTCCCTGGAGAACTCCAACGTCAACCTGACCAACGAGCTGGTTGACCTGATCAAGGCCCAGAGCAACTACCAGGCGAACGCCAAGACCATCTCCACCCAAAGCACCATCATGCAGACCATCATTCAGATGACCTGATAGGTTAGTGCTTCAAAATGTGGGAGGGGGCTTGCCCCCGATAGCGGTGTATCAGCCAAGTATCCATTGACTGACACCACCCTATCGGGAGCAAGCCCCCTCCCACATTTGCATCTGCTTCACGCTGCCAATCCAGTTATTGACCGAACCGCAGTACCGCAACAAGGGCTTTATGCCCGCCCAAGAAAAAGCCCCCGATACACCCTAGGTGTATCGGGGGCTTTTCTGCCTTAAGTGGTTAAACCCTCGGCAGGTTCAGCTTATTGGCAAGCTTCGCAATCCGGCTCGTCAATCGCGCAGGCCTTTGGCACAGGTGCCGGACCGGCAGGAGCTGCGAGAACCGAATCATCACCATGGTTGCCGCTGGAAACAGCGTTCAACTTACCGGTGTTGATGGTCGACTTCTCGGTGCTGGTTGCGGCCAGGGCACGGAGGTAGTAAGTGGTTTTCAGGCCACGGTACCAGGCCATGCGGTAGGTCACATCCAGCTTCTTGCCCGAAGCGCCGGCGATGTAGAGGTTCAGCGACTGAGCCTGGTCGATCCACTTCTGACGGCGGCTGGCGGCGTCAACGATCCACTTGGTATCCACTTCGAAGGCGGTCGCGTAGAGCTCTTTGAGTTCTTGCGGGATGCGTTCGATCTGCTGCACGGAACCGTCGTAGTACTTCAGGTCGTTGATCATGACCGAGTCCCACAGGCCGCGGGCTTTCAGGTCGCGAACCAGGTATGGGTTGATCACGGTGAATTCGCCCGACAGGTTCGATTTCACATACAGGTTCTGGTAGGTCGGTTCGATCGACTGCGACACGCCAGTGATGTTGGCGATGGTGGCGGTCGGTGCGATGGCCATGATGTTGGAGTTACGAATACCTTTTTGCACGCGGGCACGAACCGGCGCCCAGTCCAGGGTTTCGTTCAGATCAACGTCGATGTACTTCTGGCCACGGGCTTCGATCAGGATCTGTTGCGAATCCAGCGGCAGGATGCCCTTGGACCACAGCGAACCCTGGAACGTCTCGTAGGCGCCGCGCTCGTCGGCCAGGTCGCAGGACGCCTGGATCGCATAGTAGCTCACCGCTTCCATGGATTTGTCGGCGAACTCGACCGCAGCATCCGAACCGTAAGGAATGTGCTGCAGGTACAGCGCGTCCTGGAAGCCCATGATACCCAGGCCCACTGGACGGTGCTTGAAGTTGGAGTTCTGCGCCTGTGGCACCGAGTAGTAGTTGATGTCGATCACGTTATCGAGCATGCGTACTGCGGTGTTGACGGTGCGTTCCAGCTTGGCGGTGTCCAGCTTGCCGTTGACGATATGGTTCGGCAGGTTGATCGAGCCCAGGTTGCAAACGGCGATCTCGTCCTTGTTGGTGTTCAAGGTGATCTCGGTGCACAGGTTCGAGCTGTGGACCACGCCCACGTGCTGCTGCGGGCTGCGCAGGTTGCATGGGTCCTTGAAGGTCAACCAAGGGTGGCCGGTTTCGAACAGCATGGACAGCATTTTGCGCCACAGGTCTTTGGCCTGGATGGTCTTGAACAGCTTGACCTTGCCTGGGTACTCGGTGAGGGCTTCGTAGTACTCGTAGCGCTCTTCGAAGGCCTTGCCGGTCAGGTCGTGCAGGTCCGGCACTTCGGATGGCGAGAACAGGGTCCACTTGCCGTCATCGAAGACGCGCTTCATGAACAGGTCAGGGATCCAGTTGGCGGTGTTCATGTCGTGGGTACGACGACGGTCATCACCGGTGTTCTTGCGCAGCTCGATGAACTCTTCAATGTCCATGTGCCAGGTTTCCAGGTAGGCACACACAGCGCCTTTGCGCTTGCCACCCTGGTTAACGGCGACGGCGGTGTCGTTCACCACTTTCAGGAACGGTACAACGCCCTGGGACTTGCCGTTGGTGCCCTTGATGTAAGAACCCAGTGCGCGCACCGGGGTCCAGTCGTTACCCAGGCCGCCGGCGAATTTGGACAGCATGGCGTTGTCGTGGATCGCGTGGTAGATGCCCGACAGGTCATCCGGCACGGTGGTCAGGTAGCAGCTCGACAGCTGAGGACGCAGGGTGCCGGCGTTGAACAGGGTCGGGGTCGACGACATGTAGTCGAAGGACGACAGCAGGTTGTAGAACTCGATCGCACGGTCTTCTTTGTTCTTCTCTTCAATCGCCAGGCCCATGGCCACGCGCATGAAGAACACTTGCGGCAGTTCGAAGCGGATACCGTCCTTGTGGATGAAGTAACGGTCGTACAGGGTTTGCAGGCCCAGGTAGGTGAACTGCTGATCGCGCTCGTGGTTGATCGCCTTGCCGAGTTTTTCCAGGTCGAAGGTGGCCAGGATCGGGTTCAGCAATTCGAACTCGATACCCTTGGCGATATAGGCCGGCAGGGCTTTGGCGTACAGGTCAGCCATCTCGTGGTGAGTGGCGCTGTCGGCGACTTTCAGGAAGCCCAGGCCTTCGGCACGCAGGGTGTCCATCAACAGGCGCGCGGTCACGAACGAGTAGTTCGGCTCGCGTTCAACCAGGGTACGGGCGGTCATCACCAGCGCGGTGTTGACGTCGGTCAGGGCCACGCCGTCGTACAGGTTCTTCAGGGTTTCGCGCTGGATCAGGTCACCGTCGACTTCTTCCAGACCTTCGCAGGCCTCGGTGATGATAGTGTTCAGGCGGCCCAGGTCCAACGGGGCAAAGCTGCCGTCAGCCAGGGTGATGCGGATCGACGGGTGCGCTTGTACGGCAGCTTCTTCGGCCGGGGAGCGTACGGCACGTTCCTTGGCGCGCGAATCGCGGTAGATCACGTAGTCGCGGGCCACTTTTTGCTCGCCGGCACGCATCAGGGCCAGTTCAACCTGGTCCTGGATTTCTTCGATGTGGATGGTGCCGCCCGAAGGCATGCGACGCTTGAAGGTCGCGGTGACCTGTTCGGTCAGGCGGGCAACGGTGTCGTGGATGCGCGACGAGGCAGCAGCGGTGCCGCCTTCAACTGCAAGAAACGCTTTGGTGATGGCGACGGTGATTTTGTCATCGGTATAAGGAACGACAGTGCCGTTACGCTTGATCACGCGCAGTTGGCCAGGTGCGGTGGCGGACAGATCCAGATTCGAATCAGCGGCCTGCGGCACGGAGCCTTGCGGGTTCTCGCGAGTTGTGTCGGTTTGCATGGGGGGTTGTCTCCACATTCTATATTTATTTGGGCACCATCAAGGTGCCCACCGTTCCGTCCTGAAGCACTTACAGCAGGCCAGGGCCTGGCATAACAACTTCGGGACAGGAGGAAGGGAGCTCATCGCGCCGCTTCCATGCCGAAGTCTTTGGCTTGGGGCCGGGAGCCCTTCGCCGTATTCCTGCTGGGTGACAGTGGCCTGGTTCAAGCCCTGCAACACCCGTACCGTCTTCAGCCAAGCGGGCTTGAAAACGGCTGCCATCCGCGTGCGCGGTTTGGGCTTTGAAAAAATGCTTTGGCTCAACCAAACGTGAGCAAGAAAGCGCTTGAGTTTCTGGTCTGACTTGTGTTTGGTTTTTTCGCTTAAAACCCTACATGTAGGGTTTTTTTAGCGCCGAGGTACAAGATAATGCGTTTTTGGGGGGTTAGCAACGCACTACCTGTGGATAACGCTGTGAGTAAAATGTGTATGAATCGTGGAACACCCGTGTAGGCCGCATTACTACTGGATCACACCGTTTGTCACCGAATATTCCGAGGTGCAAACCGTTGGTTGGAATTTTGAGGGCGCGAACCCTATCACAAAAAAACGCCATCACCGAATGGAATTCCTGGCTTGTATTTAAGGGTTGGGGCATGGCTACAATCGGGCTTTGTTATGCCCTTAAAACATGACAAACAGGGTATGGGCGGTGGAGGCCGCGTGAGCCAAAGAATTTCTAATAATAATGAGGTGGCGCGTGGAGCAAGATGCCTGGCAGATACTGATCATCGAGGACGACGAGCGACTCGCCGAGTTGACCCGTGAGTACCTGGAAAGCAACGGCCTGCGCGTGTCGGTGGAAAGCGATGGCGCCCAGGCTGCGGCGCGCATCATCGCCGAGCAGCCGGACCTGGTGATCCTCGACCTGATGCTGCCCGGCGAAGATGGCCTGAGCATCTGTCGCAAAGTTCGCGAGCGCTATGAGGGCGTGATCCTGATGCTTACCGCGCGTACCGACGACATGGACCAGGTGCAGGGCCTGGACATGGGCGCTGACGACTATGTGTGCAAGCCCGTGCGCCCGCGCCTGTTGCTGGCGCGTATCCAGGCGCTATTGCGGCGCAGCGAGCCGGCGTTACCGGCGGCGGGGGAAAACCAGCGCCGCCTGCAGTTCGGCCCGCTGGTGGTGGACAACGCGCTGCGCGAAGCCTGGCTGCACGATGGCGGGATCGAACTGACCAGCGCCGAATTCGACCTGCTGTGGCTATTGGTCGCAAATGCCGGGCGCATCCTGTCCCGGGAAGAAATCTTCATTGCCCTGCGCGGCATTGGCTACGACGGCCAGGACCGCTCCATTGATGTGCGCATCTCGCGCATTCGGCCGAAAATCGGCGACGACCCGATCCACCCGCGCCTGATCAAGACCATCCGCAGCAAAGGCTACCTGTTCGTCCCCGAAGCCGCTGCCGACATGCCGCTGTGAATTCGATCTTCCTGCGCATCTACGGCGGCATGTGCGCGGCGCTGATCCTGGTGGCGTTGCTCGGCGCCCTGGCGTTGCATCTGCTCAACGATGTGCGCAGCGGCCAATACCGCGAAAGCCTGGCCCACGGCACCTTTGCCTTGATGGGCGATAACCTGCAAGCCATGAACGCCATCGAACGGCTGCGTGCCTTGGCGGTATGGGAGCGTTTGCTGGGCATTCCGCTGGAGCTGCGCACGTTTACAGAGGCGCAACTGGACCTGGGCCAGCGCAACCGCTTGCAACGCGGCCAGGTGCTGGTGGAACAGACCGGCCCTCATGCGGCGCGGGTACTGCGATTGGTCAGCGAGCAGGAACAGCTGGTGCTCACCGGTGAAGTGCAGCAGATCAGCGAGCAATTGGCCCGTGCAACTATCTACCTGCTGGCCGACGAACTGGTGCGTTTTCCGGTGGCTGAGCAGCCACAACGCCTGGCCGACATCAAGCAGGCCAAGGGCTTTGGTTTTGAGATGCACTTGATGGCCCTCGACCAGGCCGATATGGACGACGACCAGCGCCGTCGCGTGGCGGAAGGCGATACGGTGATGGCTCTGGGCAAGGGTGGCGATTCGATCCGCGTATTTGCCGGCATGGTCGGTACGCCGTGGGTGCTGGAAATCGGCCCGCTCTATCAAATGAACCCCTATCCGGCACAGTGGCTGATTCTGATCACCTTGATCGGCCTGACCCTGATCGGCTTGATCGTTTATCTGCTGGTGCGCCAGCTGGAGCGCCGGCTCAAAGGCCTGGAGGCGGCAGCAACGCGGATCGCCAAGGGCAACCTGGAGGTGCGCGTGCCGGCCCGGGGCGCCGATTCGGTAGGGCGCCTGGCTGCCGCGTTCAATGGCATGGCCGAGCACTTGCAGCAATTGCTGGCGATTCAGCGCGAACTGGTGCGTGCGGTGTCCCATGAGCTGCGCACGCCGGTAGCGCGCCTGCGTTTTGGCCTGGAGATGATTGGTGACGCCGCCACTCCCGAGGCGCGGCGTAAATACCTGGAAGGCATGGACGGCGATATCCAGGACCTCGATGGCCTGGTGGATGAAATGCTCACCTATGCGCGCCTGGAGCAGGGCGCGCCGGAGTTGAATTTCCAGCGAGTGGACCTCGATGCACTGCTTGACCAAGTCATTGGCGAATTGTCGCCACTGCGCCCGCAGGTCACCGTGACTCGCGGTGTCTGCCTGTCATCGGCCCACTGGGAGGACGCCTGGGTCGACGCTGAGCCGCGTTACCTGCACCGCGCCCTGCAAAACCTTGTCAGTAACGCCATGCGCCACGCCAAGGGCCAGGTGCTGATCAGTTATCAGGTCGGCCAGCTGCGCTGCCGTATTGATGTGGAAGACGATGGCCCCGGCGTGCCGGAGAGTGCCTGGGAGCGAATTTTCACGCCGTTCCTGCGCCTGGACGACAGCCGTACCCGCGCCTCGGGGGGCCATGGCCTTGGCCTGTCGATTGTGCGGCGGATCATCTATTGGCACGGCGGGCGGGCGTTGATCAGCAAGAGCAACAACCTGGGCGGGGCATGCTTCAGCCTGAGTTGGCCAAGGGATCAAGACAAACCCTGACACCGCTATCGGGACCAAGTCTACCTAGCGCCGATGGCCACCAGGCTCAACAACTGCTCCCCTTCCACCCCAAACTGGCCCTCCAACTCTTTGCCATCACCCCATTCTTCAGAAAGATCCGTGAGCAACCGCAGCCGCACATGGCCCGTCTGTGACCACTCCAACAGCTCGGCATGTTCAAAATAAAAGCGCTTTTGCACGATGGGGTAGAGCGCCTTGAACAGACTCTCCTTGATCGAAAACGTCAGCGTCACCAGCAACCCATGCAGCTCACGCGGTATGGTCGCCATACGCTGCAGCTCGTTGGCTGTCAGAATTTCCCCGGCCAGGCGCTCCGCCCGCTCCAGAGTCAGCACATTCTCCAGGTCCATGCCCAGCCCGCGCCATTGCGCCTTATGCCCGACAATCGCTGCGGCGTGCCCGGTGCTGTGGGTGATGGAACCACTGATATGCCCTGGCCAGACCGGCGCGCGGTCTTCACCGATGGCTGGAATGCAGTTGAGGTTATCCAGGCGTTGCAGCGCTTCTCGGGCGCACAGGCGCCCTGCGAGAAACTCCGCCTGACGCTTGGCAACCGAGCGCTGGATGCTCGCCGGCGGCGGCACAGCGCTGCGTTGGAAATCGCCTGCGTCCAATAAGGCCGGATCAAATCGGGTGCTCAAAAACACCGTGCCAGGTAAGGCGACAGGCAGCGGCCAACGGGCATCGAGCGGGGTGCAGCAAGAGGGTAGGGGCGTCATGCGCGGTATTTTGCCGAGTTGGCGCGCCAGTGGATAGTCCGGCGCGGTTCAGGTGTGGTTAAGAGCCTGTTCAGGGGGAGTTCAGGGGCGCCTGCGTAGTCTGAACCTCACAGGCCAAACGCATATGAGGTAATGACCATGACTGCGATCAAGAAGCTGATGTTGGCGTTAACCATGCTCGGTGCCACCGCGGGCGTGCAGGCCAGCGATGGCGCCTTTGCGGCCTTTGGCGGCGAAAAAACCAGGAAATCCGGCAACCTGATCCATCGTGTCAGCTTCGAAGACGTCGGCACCCAGGCCGCGCCGTGGGGTCAGGCCCTGGGCGTTACCGCTGCGCAACCCGACTATCGCAGCGGCTACACGCACCTGACGGGCCAGTACAATGGCATTAAACTGCGCCCGCAAGACGTGCAGGGCCGCTATGATATCCCTCTGTCGGACAGTTGAATTGCCTTGGAGAGCCTTATGAAATTGCTGGTGGTGGAAGATGAGGCGCTGCTGCGTCATCACCTGTTTACCCGCCTGACCGACAGTGGGCATGTGGTCGAAGCTGTGGCCAATGCCGAGGAAGCCCTGTACCAGACCGGCCAGTTCAACCATGACCTGGCGATCATCGACCTTGGCCTGCCCGGCATGGGCGGCCTGGACCTGATCCGCCAATTGCGTACCCAGGCCAAGACTTTCCCGATCCTGATCCTGACCGCTCGCGGCAACTGGCAGGACAAGGTCGAAGGCCTGGCGGCCGGTGCCGACGACTACGTGGTCAAACCCTTCCAGTTCGAAGAGCTGGAGGCGCGCATGAATGCCTTGTTGCGCCGCTCCAGCGGCTTTACCCAGTCCACTATCATCGCCGGGCCGTTGCTGCTGGACCTCAACCGCAAGCAGGCCTCCCTGGATGAACAGCCGCTGGCGTTGACCGCCTACGAATATCGGATCCTTGAGTACTTGATGCGTCATCATCAACAGGTGGTGGCCAAGGATCGCTTGATGGAGCAGCTCTACCCTGATGATGACGAGCGCGATCCGAACGTGATCGAAGTGCTGGTCGGTCGCCTGCGCCGCAAGCTGGAAGGCCCCGCCGGGTTCAAGCCGATCGATACCGTGCGCGGCTTGGGTTACCTGTTCAATGAGCGCTGCCGTTGATTCGCTCGCTACGTGTACGCCTGATGCTGGCGGCCGCCACCCTGGCCGTGCTGTTTATGCTCGGCCTGTTGCCGGCCATGCAAGGCGCCTTCAGCCTGGCCCTGCAGGATTCCATCGAGCAGCGTCTGGCGTCGGATGTGACCACTTTGATTTCTGCGGCGCGGGTGGAAAATAACCGCCTGCTGATGCCGGCGCAGTTGCCTGACGAACGTTTCAACCTTACCGACAGCCGCCTGCTCGGCTATATCTACGACCGCGAAGGCCATCTGGTGTGGCGTTCGCGGGCAACCCAGGAAGAAAACATCAACTACAAACCGCGTTACGACGGGCGCGGTAATGAGTTTGCGCGCATCCGCGAGGCCAATGGCCAGGAATTCTTCGTGTATGACGTCGAGGTCCGGTTGCTGGGGGGCAAGAGCGCCGCCTTCAGTATCGTCGCCCTGCAACCGGTGCGTGAGTACCAGTTGACCCTCGAAGGCTTGCGCGAGAACCTTTATCTTGGATTCGGCGCGGCCCTGCTGGTGCTGTTGACGCTGCTGTGGCTGGGCCTGACCTGGGGCCTGCAAGCCTTGCGGCGCCTGAGCCAGGAACTTGACCAGATCGAAGGCGGTACCCGCGAAAGCCTCAGTGAAGAACACCCCCGCGAACTGTTGCGCCTGACCGGCTCGCTCAACCGTTTGCTGCACAGTGAGCGCGAACAGCGTACGCGCTACCGTGACTCCCTTGATGACTTGGCCCACAGTTTGAAAACCCCGCTGGCGGTCTTGCAGGGGGTGAGCGAAGACATGGCCCAGCGTCCCGAAGAGCGCAGCCAGGCGTGGGTATTGCAATCGCAGATTGAGCGCATGAGCCAGCAGATCGGCTACCAATTGCAGCGTGCGAGTCTGCGTAAAAGCGGACTGGTGCGTCACCAGGTACGTCTGGAGCCCGTGCTGCAAAGCCTGTGCGATACATTGGAGAAGGTTTACCGCGACAAGCGTGTCACCGTCACCTTTGATCTGCCACCTGAGTGCGACGTGCCCATCGAGAAAGGCGCGCTGCTCGAAATGCTCGGCAACCTGCTGGAAAACGCCTATCGCCTGTGCCTCAAGCAAGTGCGAATCAGCTTGGTGGAAAACCTGGACGGCCTTGAGCTGTGTATCGAAGATGATGGCCCAGGCGTGCCACCGGACCAGCGCGCCCGGATCCTGCAAAGGGGCGAACGTCTGGACCGCCAGCACCCGGGGCAGGGCATCGGGTTGGCGGTGGTCAAGGACATCATCGAAAGCTATCACGCGCGTTTGACGTTGGGGGATTCAGCGTTAGGGGGGGCCGCGTTCAGGATTCATTTTCCGGCCTTGTGATCTGCACTGGCCTCTGAATGTATTCACACATCAGATTTTGTAAACCCGATCAACTGTGGGAGCTGGCTTGCCTGCGAAGAGGCCCTCCCAGGCGCTATACCTTTAACTCTCCTGCGCCCTGTAGGCCCCCGGCGTCAACCCCGTCCATTTCTTGAACGCCCGATGAAACGCCGACGGTTCGGAGAACCCCAACTGTTCGGCAATTTCCTGCAAAGACAAATCCGCCCGCCCCAGGTGGTAGATGGCGATGTCTCGCCGTAACTCATCCTTCAGAGCCTGAAAGCTGCTGCCTTCTTCGCGCAGATGCCGGCGCAGGGTTTGCGGGCTGATGTGCAAATGCTGGGCGACGGCTTCCAGGTCCGGCCAGGGCGTGCGGTCGCGGCTGAGCAAGCGGCGCAACTGGCTGCTCAGGCTGTCGCCTTCATCCGGCCGCGACAGCAAGTCGGCAGGGGAGCGCTGCAAAAAATGCTTGAGAGTGCGTTCATCCTGCAACAACGGCAGGCTCAGGTAGCGGCTGGGAAACACCAGGCTGCTGGTCGGCGCACCGAACACCAAGGGGCAGGGGAACAGCAGGTCGTACTCGCCAGCATGGTCCGGCATCGGGTAACTGAAGGTGGCCTGTTGCAGCCGGATTCGCTGGCCGATCAGCCAACTGCCCAGGCGATGCCAGATCACCAGCAGGCATTCACTGAGGAAGTGATCCGGGTCCCATAGCTGCGAGTCATCCAGGCTCAGCCGCGCCATATCGCCTTCTTTCGTCAGCTGCCAGCGCGGGCCCTGTGGGAATAGGCTATAAAACAATAAGCCGCGTTCCAGAGCCTTTTCCAGCGTGCGGCAGTGGATCAGGGCGTGGCACATCATGGCGAAGGTGCCACGCTTGCTCGGGCCTTCGGCGAACCCCAGGTATTCGTCATCCAGCTCCAGCCAGAGCATTTGCAGCAACCGCGTAAATTGCTCCGGAGCGATACGGGCGCGGGGCTCGGTCAGCAGTTCGGGGCTGATGCCCACCTGCTGCAACAGCCCTGAGTAGTCGTAACCCACACGACGCGCACCGCCGAGGGCGGCTCGGGCGTAGTGACTGGCGATGGTACGTTCACGCATGAAAGGGCCTCATCCATGGAGTGGCGGATGGTAGTCAGACCCCGGCGCGACGGCAAGGCGGATATCCGCCAAATTGTAGGACGAGACGGGGTGGGCGGGCGGAAATCCGCCACCTTGTTCCACGGCTCAAGCGCGTCAATAAACGCCAAGCCCCGATGTTGAAGGGCCTTCAGGGTGTTTAAGCAAAGTGGCACGCTGTTTGCGATAGGGATTGCAGCGCAGGCTCTCTCCTACAGGCTTCGCAAACAACAAATCCCTCCAGTGCAGGAGGGTTCGCAATTCAAGTGTCGTGGGCAATGGCGGATATTTGCCACACGGGACGATTGAGGAACTTTGCAATGACGACTCGTCAGCCAATCTACAAATCCCTGTATTTCCAGGTGATCGTTGCAATCGTTATCGGTATTTTGCTCGGCCACTTCTACCCGCAGACCGGCGTGGCCCTCAAGCCACTGGGTGACGGCTTTATCAAGCTGATCAAAATGGTCATCGCCCCCATCATCTTCTGCACCGTTGTCAGCGGTATCGCTGGCATGCAAAGCATGAAATCGGTCGGCAAAACCGGTGGCTACGCACTGCTGTACTTCGAAATCGTGTCCACCATCGCCTTGCTGATCGGCCTGGTCGTGGTCAACGTTGTGCAGCCGGGCGCCGGCATGCACATCGACGTCGCCACCCTGGACGCTTCCAAAGTGGCGGCCTACGTCACCGCTGGTAAAGACCAGAGCATTGTCGGCTTTATCCTCAACGTCATCCCGAACACCATCGTCGGCGCCTTTGCCAACGGCGACATCCTGCAAGTGCTGATGTTCTCGGTGATCTTCGGTTTCGCCCTGCACCGCCTGGGTGCCTACGGCAAGCCGGTGCTGGACTTCATCGATCGCTTCGCCCACGTGATGTTCAACATCATCAACATGATCATGAAGCTCGCGCCAATCGGTGCCCTGGGCGCCATGGCGTTCACCATCGGTGCCTACGGTGTGGGTTCGCTGGTGCAGCTGGGCCAGCTGATGATCTGCTTCTACATCACCTGCATCCTGTTCGTCGTGCTGGTGCTGGGCGCAATCTGCCGCGCTCACGGTTTCAGCGTGTTGAAACTGATTCGCTACATCCGTGAAGAGCTGCTGATCGTACTGGGTACTTCGTCTTCCGAATCCGCACTGCCGCGTATGCTGATCAAGATGGAGCGCCTGGGTGCGAAGAAGTCCGTCGTCGGCCTGGTGATCCCAACCGGTTACTCCTTCAACCTCGACGGTACGTCGATCTACCTGACCATGGCTGCCGTGTTCATCGCTCAGGCGACCGACACCCACATGGACATCACCCACCAGATCACCCTGCTGCTGGTGCTGCTGCTGTCCTCCAAAGGCGCTGCAGGTGTGACTGGCTCGGGCTTTATTGTCCTGGCTGCCACCCTGTCGGCTGTCGGCCACCTGCCGGTTGCCGGCCTGGCGCTGATCCTGGGTATCGACCGCTTCATGTCCGAAGCCCGTGCCCTGACCAACCTGGTGGGTAACGCCGTAGCCACCATCGTTGTGGCCAAGTGGGTCAAGGAGCTGGACACCGACAAGCTGCAAAGCGAGCTGGCATCCGGTGGTACCGGTATCTCCGAAACTCGCGAGCTCGATGACCTGGGTGTGGCCGAAGGCCCTGCTCCTGTGGTCAAGTAAGCCGCTGATGGCGTGATCTGACGCTTAGGCAATTGGCAAACGCCCCGACTGGTTCGGGGCGTTTGCGTTTGTGCGCGGCCACTTTTTGATTATTTTGCTTTACAGTAAACGACGATTTTTCAACGCTGGCAGGAAGGTTTGATGGACAGTGTGGATTTGAATGTCCTGCGTAGCGTCCTGGAATGGCGCCGCGCCGGGCAGCGCGTGGTGCTGTACAGCGTGGTACAGACCTGGGGCAGCGCGCCGCGCCCTCCGGGGGCGATGCTGGCCTTGCGTGGCGACGGTGTGGTCATTGGTTCTGTGTCCGGAGGCTGCATCGAAGATGACTTGATCGCACGCCTGCAGGACGGGCGGCTGGCGGACGACGGACCACCAGTGCAGCTGGTGACCTACGGCGTCACCCGCGACGAAGCGGCACGTTTTGGCTTGCCGTGTGGCGGCACGCTGCGCCTGACCGAAGAGCGGGTGGATGATTGGGCCTGGGTCGAGCAACTGTTGGCGCGCTGTGAAGACCACCAGGTCGTCGCACGTGAATTGAACCTGGCCACGGGCGCGGTAACCCTGAGCGCTGCGAGCAAGACTGATGTGGTGAGCTTCGACGGCGAACGCCTGCGCGCCATTTACGGCCCGCGCTGGCGGCTGCTACTGATCGGCGCCGGGCAACTGTCGCGCTACGTCGCCGAAATGGCGCGCTTGCTGGATTTCGAAGTGCTGATCTGCGACCCCCGCGAAGAGTTCGTCTACGGCTGGGAAGAGCAACATGGCCGCTTTGTACCTGGTATGCCCGACGAGGCGGTGTTGAACATCCACACCGATGAGCGCACGGCCATCGTTTGCCTGACCCATGATCCGCGTTTGGATGATATGGCGCTGCTGACGGCGCTGAACTCCGCTGCGTTCTACATCGGCGCCCTGGGTTCGCGGGTCAATACCCAGAAGCGCCGGGAGAACCTGGCGGCGCTGGGCTTGTCGGCGGATGCGATTGCGCGCTTGCACGGGCCGATTGGTTTGCATATCGGCAGCCATACACCGGCGGAGATTGCCCTGTCGTTGATGGCGGAAATTGTCGCGATCAAGAACGGCGTGGCACCGATGCAGAAAAAGCCCCTGGCGGTAGCGGCGCAGTGACCGTTACAGCGATTGTGCTGGCAGCGGGGCAGGGCAGTCGCTTTCGCGCCGAAGCCGGGGCGGATCAAGACAAGTTACTGGCTGCTTGCGTGGGGCTGGATGGCGTTATCCGGCCGGTCATCGAGCAGGTGCTGCGCAACTTGCCTGAGCGTGTTGTAACGCGCTGGCTGGTGACGTCGCCGGGGCGCGGGGAGGTTATCCGCCTGGCAGAGGCTTATGGCTGTCAGGTTGTACTGCTGGACTCGAGCGGGATGGGCGACAGCATTGCGGCCGCGGTCAAGGCCAGCGGTGCAGCGGATGGGTGGCTGGTGGTGTTGGGGGATATGCCGTTTATCCAGTCATCGAGTATCGAGCGGGTTATTGCCAGCGTGGAGGGCATCACTGTGCCGGTATCTGCCGGGCAGTATGGGCACCCGGTGGCTTTCGATCACACGTTTGGGCCGGCGCTGATGGCTCTGAGTGGGGATCGTGGGGCCAAGCCGTTGTTTGCACAAACACAGGTGCGAGAGGTGCAGGTAGATGATCCTGGTGTGCTTTGGGATGTCGATGTGCCGCAACGGTTGAGTTTTACTGCAGGTTAAGTGTGGGAGCTGGCATTCCAAGTAGCCATAAAAAAGCCCCGCCTGATTGCTCAGGCGGGGCTTTTTAGTGGCGGATGGAATCAGACGAGGGGTTTAGGCTCTTCTTCCACGGCCTTGTGCTCTACCGCCTGGGCAGCCGCTGCGGCAGCTGCTTCGGCTTCCTTGCGACGACGACGCACTTCACGCGGGTCGTTCGGCGCACGGCCATTTTCGGTAAGGGCGCTGGCAGGTGCAGCTTCAACCACTGGGGCTTCAACTTCAACCACGGGTGCGGGCTCCACAACCGGCGTCGGCTCAACCACTGGGGCTGGCTCGGCGACGACTTCAGCAACCGGCGTCGGCGCTTCTTCTACCGCAGGGGCAGGCGTTGGCGCTTCAACCGGGGCAGCTGGCTCAGCGGTCCACTGGAAGGCGGTCTGTTCTTCGCGAACTTCACGCACAACCGGGGCGGCTTCTTCGGCAACCGGTGTTTCTACAGCCACTTCAACCACTGGCGCAGGCTCGATAACCGGTGCGGGCTCAACAGCAACCACTTCGGTTTCTGGCTGTGCGTCGCGAACCGGAGCAACTTCCACTTGCGCAACCACTGGGGCTTCGATAGGGGTCGTGGCTTCAACAACTGGCGCTTCCACAACCGGCGCTTCAACCACTGGGGTCTGGACAACGGGTGTTTCTACGGCAGCAGTTTCTTCGACAGCGGCGGTAGCACGCTCGGCTTGCTCGTGAGCCTGGGCTTGCGCAGGTGCGCTGATGACCGAGCTGGCGACGGCAGCGGTAACGGCCAAGCCGGCAGCCAGTTCGGCGCCCGTTGGTTCGTTGCTGGCCGCTTCTGCGTTTTCGCCGGCTTCTTCCGCGCCTTCGATCACGTTGCCGTTGGCGTCACGCTGACGCTCACGACGGTTGCTGCGACGACGCTGGCCACGGGAGCGGCGGCGTGGACGATCGCCTTCGGCGTTGTCCTGGCCGTCTTCCTGCAGTTGCTCTTCGCCGGTCAGTACTTCTTCTTCGCTGGCGGCAGCGGCTTGCTCGGCGCGTGGTTGACGCTCTTCACGCGGCGGGCGCGGCTGGCGCTCTTCACGTGGGGCACGCTCTTCACGCGGCTGGCGCGCCGGGCGTTCTTCGGTGGTTGCGGCAGTGGCAGCAGCGACGGCAGGTGCCGCATCCAGCGGCTCGCGCAGTTCACGCACACGCTCTTCACGCTCGCCACGCGGCTTGCGATCTTCGCGCGGAGCACGCGGGGTACGTGGTGCGCGCTCTTCACGCGGTGCACGTTCTTCACGGGCTACGGCCGGGGCTTCTTCACGGGCTTCGCGAGGAGCGCGCTCTTCACGGGGGGCGCGTTCTTCACGCGGTGCACGTTCTTCGCGTGGCTTGCGTTCTTCGTCACGGCGGCCGTTGCGGTTGCGGCTCTGCTGGCGGCCGTTGCGACGCTCTTCGTTGCGCGCCGGGCGCTCGGTGGCAGGCTTTTCAACCACAACCGGGGCGGCAGGCTCTTCCTTGGTGGCGAACAGGCTGACCAGCGACTTCACCAGGCCCTTGAACAGGCTTGGCTCAGGCAGGGCGGCCGGTGCGGCAACCGGTGCGGCGGCTTCGGTCGGGACCGGTGCGTTGGCACGTGCCGGTGCAGTCTTGACGGCGGCTTCCTGGCGAACCAGGGTGCGGGTCGCGGCGGCTGGCTGAACTTCTTCCACTTCGGCCGCGGCAGCAGCGATTTCATAGCTGGACTGCCCGCTATGGGCTTCCGGGCTGTCATCACGCAGGCGCTGTACTTCGAAGTGCGGCGTCTCGAGGTGATCGTTCGGCAGGATGACGATACGAGCACGGGTGCGCAGTTCGATCTTGGTGATCGAGTTGCGTTTTTCGTTGAGCAGGAAGGCGGCAACCGGAATCGGCACTTGTGCGCGAACTTCGGCGGTGCGGTCTTTCAGGGCTTCTTCTTCGATCAGGCGCAGGATCGCCAGGGACAGCGATTCAACGTCACGGATGATGCCGGTGCCGTTGCAACGCGGGCAGACGATGCCGCTGCTCTCGCCCAGGGATGGACGCAGGCGCTGACGGGACATTTCCAGCAGGCCGAAGCGCGAGATACGGCCCACTTGTACGCGGGCACGGTCGGCTTCCAGGCACTCGCGGACTTTCTCTTCCACGGCGCGCTGGTTCTTGGCAGGGGTCATGTCGATGAAGTCGATCACGATCAGGCCGCCGATGTCACGCAGGCGCAGCTGGCGGGCGATTTCTTCAGCCGCTTCCAGGTTGGTCTGCAGGGCGGTTTCTTCGATGTCGCTGCCTTTGGTGGCGCGCGCCGAGTTGATGTCGATGGACACCAGGGCTTCGGTCGGGTCGATGACGATGGAGCCGCCGGAAGGCAGTTCGACCACGCGCTGGAAGGCGGTCTCGATCTGGCTTTCGATCTGGAAACGGTTGAACAGCGGAACGCTGTCTTCGTACAGCTTGATCTTGCTGGCGTACTGCGGCATCACCTGGCGGATGAAGGTCAGGGCTTCGTCCTGGGCTTCAACGCTGTCGATCAGCACTTCGCCGATGTCCTGGCGCAGGTAGTCGCGGATGGCGCGGATGATCACGTTGCTTTCCTGGTAGATCAGGAATGGCGCGGAACGATCCAGGGACGCTTCCTTGATAGCGGTCCACAGTTGCAGCAGGTAGTCGAGGTCCCACTGCATTTCTTCGCTGCTGCGGCCCAGGCCTGCAGTGCGAACGATCAGGCCCATGTCGGCCGGTGCGATCAGGCCGTTCAGCGCTTCGCGCAGTTCGTTGCGCTCTTCGCCTTCGATGCGACGGGAAATACCGCCGGCACGCGGGTTGTTCGGCATCAGGACCAGGTAACGGCCAGCGAGGCTGATGAAGGTGGTCAGGGCGGCGCCCTTGTTGCCACGTTCTTCTTTCTCGACCTGGACGATGACTTCCTGGCCTTCGCTCAGGACGTCCTTGATGTTCACGCGGCCTTCGGGGGCTTTCTTGAAGTATTCGCGGGAGATTTCTTTGAGGGGCAGGAAGCCGTGGCGCTCGGAGCCGAAATCGACAAAGGCAGCCTCAAGGCTTGGTTCGATGCGAGTAATACGGCCTTTATAGATGTTGGCCTTCTTTTGCTCGCGTGCACCGGATTCAATGTCCAGGTCGTAGAGGCGTTGGCCATCTACCAGTGCAACACGCAACTCTTCGGGTTGAGTTGCGTTAATCAGCATTCTTTTCATGTTGTACCGTCGGTTTCCGGGCTGCCGGAAACGGCGTTCGGCACACACGACTTCTCACGGTCGGTGTCAGGTGCGTCAAGAGTGGTTGGCCACTCCAGTGTCCAGCAAAACCTGCCAATTGGGCCGGTATCGCGACGGACGCGTCCTGCTCGTTAGCGGTGGTGACAAAGGCACCACTTCAACAAAAGCTAAGGTCAGGAGGAGGAATCAACCGGCGACTGTGGACGAGATGAAGCGTCTGAAACAAGCCTAGTGCTACACAGTCCGACGGTTGTGCATCTCCACCCTACACGTATCCCTGATAATTCGGGTGCTGCCGCGCGCAGAATCCGCAGCGGGTTGGCATTTACCGTGGGCTCCAATGGGGAGTCCACGCTCATGGCTAAACAAGACTAGGTGTGGGCGACTGCGCTCTCACTCAGCTCTTAACAGGCGTTGTTTCCGAAGCATCTGCCATGGTCTGGCTCAAGACTGACTGCACTTTGTGAACTGGCCGTAAATATCGGCGCAAAACGCGAGTATTCACTCTGCTTTTTGCACTCGCTTCAGGCCTCATGTCACCTGCGCTTGTTACAATCCCGAGCCTTCCAAGGTGGCCGAAGCCCCGTAGGACGGCCTCGCGTCCTGATGAATTGCGATGGTCAGGGCCGGCAATTTGCCGCATGTCCTCTGCCCAGGCCGCTTTTGGCGGCGTTCGCGACTATAGCAGCAATGATTAAGTGCTTCAATTCCATAAAAAATTGTTATCATCGCGGCCATGACGACTACCACCCCCCCGACCCCCAGCGTCCAGCTGCTTGAGGTCTCGCCGGAATATGCCGGCCAACGCATCGACAATTTTCTCCTGGCCCGGCTCAAAGGCGTGCCCAAGACCTTGATTTACCGCATTTTGCGTAAAGGCGAAGTGCGCGTGAACAAGGGGCGGATCAAGCCTGAGTACAAGTTGCAGGCGGGCGATATCGTCCGTGTGCCGCCCGTGCGCGTGCCTGAGCGCGACGAGCCTGTGCCCCTGGCCCAGGGGCTGTTGCAGCGCCTGGAAGCCTCGATTGTCTTCGAAGACAACAAACTGATCGTGATAAACAAGCCGTGCGGCATCGCAGTTCACGGCGGCAGTGGCCTGAACTTCGGCGTGATCGAAGCCTTTCGCCAGTTGCGCCCGGATGCCAAGGAGCTGGAGCTGGTCCATCGCCTGGACCGTGACACCTCCGGCCTGTTGATGATCGCCAAGAAGCGAAGCATGTTGCGCCACCTGCACACCGCCCTGCGTGGCGACGGTGTGGACAAGCGCTACATGGCGCTGGTGCGTGGCAATTGGGCCAGCTCGATCAAGAGCGTTCGTGCACCGCTGCAAAAGAGCAACCTGCGTTCCGGTGAGCGTATGGTCGAGGTGGACGAGGAGGGCAAAGAAGCCCTGACCCTGTTCAAGGTACTGCGCCGCTTCGGCGACTTCGCCACCATGGTCGAAGCCAAACCGGTCACTGGTCGTACTCACCAGATACGCGTGCACACCCTGCACGCGGGGCACTGCATTGCCGGTGACACCAAGTACGGTGATGAGGGTTTCTCCAAGGAGATCCGCGATCTGGGCGGTAAGCGTCTGTTCCTGCACGCCTACATGCTCACTGTGCCGCTGCCCGATGGTGGCGAGCTGAAATTGCAGGCGCCGGTCGACGAGATGTGGGCCAAGACCGTGGAGCGTTTGAGTGTCGCACCTTGACTACAAACTGCTGATCTTCGATTGGGATGGGACGCTGTGCGATTCCATTGGTCGGATTGTCGAGTCGATGCATATGGCTTCGACTCGCTCGGGTTTTGAGTTGTGCAGCGACATCGCGGTCAAGGGCATCATTGGCCTGGGCTTGCCTGAAGCAATCCGCACGCTTTACCCGCAAATTGCCGACGACGAGCTGATAGCGTTCCGCGAGCACTATGCCGATCACTACATTGCGCTGGAGGCCGAGCCTTCGCCGCTGTTCGACGGTGTGGTGCAGTCGCTGGAGGCTTTGCGTGCCGAGGGCTTTCAGCTGGCGGTCGCCACCGGAAAAGCCCGTCGCGGGCTGGATCGGGTGCTCAAGGCGCATGGCTGGGAAGACTATTTCGACATTACCCGTGCGGCTGATGAAACCGCCAGCAAGCCCCATCCTCTGATGCTGGAGCAGATCCTGGATCATTGCGGTGTATCGCCGCGCCAGGCATTGATGGTGGGTGATGCGTCTTTCGACCTGATGATGGCGCGCAATGCTGGCATGGACAGCGTGGCGGTCAGCTATGGCGCCCAGGCTGCCGAGGCGTTGCAGCAATACGAGCCGAGGCTCACGATTGATCATTTTTCTGAATTGCAGGCCTGGCTCAGCCGGGCCCGATAAGTCTTTGCTGGGGTTGATGGCATGAGTGACGAGTGGAAAGCGCCCGAAAAGGCCGAAAGCAGTGATGATAAAAGCTGGAAGCTGCTGGAGAAGACCCTCCTGGCCAGTGTCCAGGAACAGCGTCGTTCGCGGCGCTGGGGGATTTTTTTCAAGCTGCTGACCTTTGTTTACCTGCTTGGGATGCTGGCGCTGTTCAGTCCGCTGATGGATATGGAAAAAAGCGCTACCCGCGGTAGTCACTACACCGCCCTGATTGAGGTGCGCGGTGTGATTGCCGACAAAGAGCCCGCGAGTGCCGACAATATCGTCACCAGCCTGCGCGCCGCCTTCGAAGACCCCAAGGTCAAGGGCGTGATCCTGCGTATCAACAGTCCTGGCGGCAGCCCTGTGCAGTCGGGCTATGTGTATGACGAGATTCGCCGGCTGCGCGCACTCCATCCGGATACCAAGCTCTACGCGGTAATTTCCGACCTGGGCGCCTCGGGGGCTTATTACATCGCCAGTGCCGCTGACCAGATCTATGCCGATAAGGCCAGCCTGGTGGGCTCCATTGGTGTGACGGCGGCCGGTTACGGTTTTGTCGGCACCATGGAGAAGCTGGGGGTGGAGCGTCGCACCTACACCTCGGGTGAGCACAAGGCGTTCCTGGATCCTTTCCAGCCGCAAAAGGCGGATGAAACCGCGTTTTGGCAGAGCGTGCTCGATACCACTCATCGCCAGTTCATTGCCAGCGTCAAGCAGGGCCGTGGTGACCGGTTGAAGGATAAGGATCATCCGGAGTTGTTCTCCGGGTTGGTGTGGTCGGGCGAGCAGGCATTGCCGCTGGGCTTGATTGACGGATTGGGTAGTGCCAGCTCGGTGGCGCGGGATGTGGTTGGCGAGAAGGAGTTGGTGGATTTTACGGTCGAGGAATCGCCGTTTGATCGCTTCTCCAAAAAGCTCGGCGCCAGCGTGGCTGAGAAGCTTGCGCTGTACATGGGCTTCCAAGGCCCGACGCTACGCTGATACCCCGAGCCTGCTGTAGATCAAAAGGTGGGAGGGGGGCTTTCTCCCTCCCACATTTGGCCGGTGGTGTATTTAAGGGATTTGCACGCCCTCAGCGAGCAGCATATCCACCAGCCGAATCAGCGGCAGCCCGACAAGGCTGGTCGCATCCGGCCCTTCGGTGCTTTGGAACAGGCTCACGCCCAGCCCCTCGGCCTTGAAGCTGCCCGCGCAGTCATAGGGCTGCTCGATCCGCAGGTAGCGCTCAATACGCTCTGCATCCAGCTCGCGCATGGTTACCGTGAAAGGCACGCAGTCGACCTGGCAATGCCCTGTGTTGCTGTTGAGCAGTGCCAGCCCGGTAAGAAAGCTCACACGCTTGCCACTGGCCACCAACAACTGTTCGCGGGCGTTTTCAAAGGTGTGAGGCTTGCCGATGATCCGGCCTTCCAGTGCAGCGACCTGGTCAGAGCCAATGATTAAATGGCCAGGATGGCTGGCGGCGAGGGCGCGGGCTTTTTCTTCGGCCAGGCGCTTTACCAGTTCGATGGCGGATTCGTCCGGGCGGTGGCTTTCGTCGATATCCGGCGAGCTGCAGGTGAAAGGCAGGTGCAGGCGGCTCAGTAATTCCCGGCGATAAACCGAGCTGGACGCGAGTAATAAAGGCAGCATATACGTCTCCTCAAGGCAGTCACCGATTCTAGCGACGCGACCGGCTGACGCACAGGGCTGAATTTCCTTTGACATGGCTGGGTGCATCCCTATAATGCTGCGCCTATGTTGAATGACCCGATTCCACCTCACGTTGACCCGCGCAAATTGGCTGATCGTGGCACCACCCTTCAAGGTGAAGTGCTGCTGGCCGATTTGGAGAGACTCTGCGACCCGCTTTCCGACACTGTCGGTACGGTGCAGGCTAAATTCGTTTTTGAACGAGATGAACGTAAGTCTGTGGTAATCCACAGCTTTATCGACACCGAAGTCAAAATGGTTTGCCAGCGTTGTCTTGAGCTGGTCACCCTGCCGATCCACAGCGAATGCAGTTATGCTGTGGTGAAAGAGGGTGCGAATACCCAGTCGTTGCCGAAAGGTTATGACGTGCTGGAACTGGGCGAAGATCCATTGGATCTGCATGCACTGATCGAGGAGGAGCTTTTGCTCGCCTTGCCCATTGTGCCTGCTCATCATCCGGAAGAATGCCAGCAGCCGGAGGGTCTCGATGACGAGGCCGAGCCGAGCGAGGACGAGGTAACGCGGTCCAACCCGTTCAGTGTATTGGCGCAGTTAAAGCGTGACCCAAACGTTTAGGAGTTAATCAATTATGGCTGTTCAGCAGAACAAAAAATCCCGCTCCGCCCGTGACATGCGCCGTTCGCACGACGCTCTCGAGGCTAGCACCCTGTCCGTGGAAAAGACCACTGGTGAAGTTCACCTGCGTCACCACGTATCGCCAGAAGGCGTATACCGTGGCCGTAAAGTGATCGACAAGGGCGCTGACGAGTAATCACTTGTCTGCCCAAGTCATCGCGATTGACGCAATGGGCGGGGACTTCGGTCCCCGCAGCATTGTTCAGGCCTGCATTGCCAGCCTGTCTGCTACGCCCTCGCTGCACCTGACCCTCGTCGGTCAACCTACCCTTCTTGAAGAACTGATTGCCAGCCATCCGGCGGTGGATCGCGCGCGCCTGACCATTACCCCTGCCAGCGAAACCATCGGCATGGATGAAAAGCCGGCCGCAGCCTTGCGCGGCAAGCCCGACTCTTCAATGCGTGTGGCCCTTGAGCTGCTGCGTGATGGCAAGGTGCAAGCCTGTGTCAGTGCGGGTAATACGGGGGCGTTGATGGCCTTGTCGCGGCATGTGCTCAAGACCTTGCCGGGTATCGACCGCCCGGCGATGGTGGCGGCGATCCCGACGCAGAAGGGCTATTGCCAGTTGCTGGACTTGGGCGCCAATGTCGATTGCAGTGCCGAGCACCTGTTGCAGTTCGCCGTGATGGGCTCGGTGGCCGCTGAAGCGCTGGGCGTAGCCCGGCCAAGGGTCGCCCTGCTGAATATCGGCACCGAGGACATCAAGGGCAACCAGCAGGTCAAGCTGGCCGCCACGTTGTTGCAAGGCGCGCCGGGCTTGAACTACATAGGTTTTGTCGAAGGTGACGGCTTGTACCGTGGTGAAGCCGACGTGGTGGTGTGTGACGGGTTTGTCGGCAACATCCTGCTCAAGTCGAGCGAGGGCTTGGCAACCATGATTGCCACGCGTATCGAAGCCTTGTTCAAGCAGAGCCTGGTATCGCGCATGGTCGGTGCCCTGGCGCTGCCGTTGATGCGCCGCTTGCAGGCCGACCTGGCACCGGCACGGCACAACGGAGCGAGCTTTCTCGGCTTGCAGGGCATTGTGGTCAAAAGCCACGGCTCGGCCGGCGTGCAGGGGTTTCAAAGTGCGATTGCGCGGGCGTTGATCGAGATACAGGAAAACCTGCCGCAACGCCTGCACGGCCGTCTTGAGGATCTGTTGCCTTAGGCG
Source organism: Pseudomonas sp. NCIMB 10586 (assembly GCF_023127895.1). Lineage (NCBI taxonomy): Bacteria > Pseudomonadati > Pseudomonadota > Gammaproteobacteria > Pseudomonadales > Pseudomonadaceae > Pseudomonas > Pseudomonas sp. NCIMB 10586. Next base: position 603,011 of record NZ_SPKQ01000018.1, on the reverse strand, counting down.
AATTGGCCCGGGAGTGCTTAAATGTGACCGGCCAGTTCAATTGACCATCCAATCTGTCAGTTTCGCGCGCTCTCACCGTTGGAGTGCGCATTTTTGACGACCAGATCATTAGGGGCTTGTTACATGTCTACATCCCTCGCATTCGTCTTTCCAGGGCAGGGTTCGCAGTCCCTCGGCATGTTGGCCGAGCTGGGCGCGCAATACCCGCTGGTCCTGGATACCTTCAAGGAAGCTTCCGATGCCCTGGGTTACGACCTGTGGGCGCTGACCCAGCAGGGGCCGGAAGAGCAGCTCAATCAAACCGATAAAACCCAGCCGGCCATTCTGACCGCGTCGATCGCCCTGTGGCGCTTGTGGCTGGCAGAAGGTGGGGCGCGTCCGGCATTTGTTGCCGGGCACAGCCTGGGCGAATACAGCGCCCTGGTGGCGGCGGGCAGTCTGACCCTTGGTGAAGCGGTCAAGCTGGTCGAGCGTCGTGGCCAGTTGATGCAAGAAGCCGTTCCGGCCGGGCAGGGCGGCATGGCCGCGATCCTGGGCCTGGATGATGCGGTGGTAATCGAGGCCTGCGCCGAAGCGGCGCAAGGTGAGGTGGTCAGCGCGGTGAACTTCAACTCCCCGGGGCAGGTGGTGATCGCCGGCGCCAAGGCGGCTGTTGAGCGCGCCATCGAAGGCTGCAAGGCCCGGGGTGCCAAGCGTGCACTGCCGTTGCCGGTGAGCGTGCCGTCCCACTGCGAACTGATGCGCCCGGCTGCCGAGCGCTTTGCCGAGTCTATCGCGGCCATCAACTGGCAGGCGCCGCAGATCCCGCTGGTGCAGAACGTCAGCGCGGCCGTGGCTGCCGACCTCGACACCCTCAAGCGCGACCTGCTGGAGCAACTGTACAAGCCGGTGCGCTGGGTTGAATCGGTCCAGACCCTGGCTGCCAACGGCGCCAACGAGTTGGTCGAGTGTGGCCCGGGCAAAGTCCTGGCCGGCCTGAACAAGCGCTGCGCCGACGGTGTGTCGACCGCCAACCTCAATACCCCTGAAGCCTTCGCTGCCGCTCGCGCGGCACTGGCCTGAATCCCGTACTTAGGAGAAGCCTGCATGAGTCTGCAAGGTAAAGTTGCACTGGTTACCGGCGCCAGCCGTGGCATTGGCCAGGCCATCGCCCTGGAGCTGGGCCGTCAGGGCGCCGTTGTGATCGGCACCGCCACTTCCGCCTCGGGCGCCGAGCGTATCGCCGCGACCCTGAAGGAAAACGGCGTGCAGGGTACCGGCCTTGAGCTGAATGTGACCAGCGATGAGTCCGTGGCTGCCGTATTGGCCGAGATCACTGCACAGTTCGGTGCGCCGGCGATTCTGGTGAACAACGCCGGTATCACCCGTGACAACCTGATGATGCGCATGAAAGACGACGAGTGGTACGACGTGGTCGATACCAACCTGAACAGTCTGTTCCGCCTGTCCAAGGGTGTTTTGCGCGGCATGACCAAGGCGCGTTGGGGCCGAATTATCAATATTGGCTCCGTAGTGGGTGCCATGGGCAACGCAGGCCAAGTAAACTACGCTTCCGCCAAGGCCGGTCTGGAAGGTTTCAGCCGTGCACTGGCACGTGAAGTCGGTTCGCGGTCGATTACGGTCAACTCGGTGGCCCCAGGGTTCATCGACACCGATATGACCCGCGAACTGCCGGAAGCACAGCGTGAAGCGTTGCTGACGCAGATTCCGCTGGGCCGTCTGGGCCAGGCTCAAGAGATCGCGAATGTGGTCACTTTCCTGGCATCCGACGGTGCGGCATACGTGACTGGGGCTACAATCCCGGTGAACGGCGGGATGTACATGAGTTAAATTGTGACGGATCGCTTCAAAAAAATGTCATACGAGCTGTCTAAAATCCGTTATAAAGCTGCAACTTAATTTATAGGCAGGTGGCCGACCGGGTACAGGGTGAAGCTTTCAGTTGAAAAGCTGAAATGGCTTTCTATACACTTACCCACTGGCCAGCTGCCTGAATTTGTCCATTAGGAGTTAAACAAGGTATGAGCACCATCGAAGAGCGCGTCAAGAAAATCGTTGCCGAGCAACTGGGCGTTAAGGAAGAAGAAGTGGTCAACACTGCTTCCTTCGTAGAAGACTTGGGTGCCGATTCCCTTGACACCGTTGAGCTGGTGATGGCTCTGGAAGAGGAATTCGAGACCGAAATCCCGGACGAAGAAGCTGAAAAAATCACTACTGTTCAAGCTGCCATCGACTACGTTACCAGCCACCAGGCGTAATAGTTTGTAGTCGTCGCTTGCTGTCAGGGAAAAACCGCACTGCTGTAACGGCGTGCGGTTTTTTCTTTAGGCGGTGATGAAAAGTAAGCTGCGAATCGAAGTGTCGTCATTAGAAAAAGGAGAGTGCTGTGTCGCGTAGACGCGTCGTAGTCACCGGTATGGGTATGTTGTCGCCACTGGGTACGGATGTGCCGAGCAGTTGGCAGGGCATTCTGGCTGGCCGCAGTGGTATTGGTCTGATCGAACACACGGACCTTTCTGCCTATTCCACCCGTTTTGGCGGCTCGGTAAAGGGCTTCAATGTCGAGGAATATCTCTCGATCAAAGAATCCCGCAAGCTCGACCTGTTCATTCAATACGGCTTGGCAGCCGGTTTTCAGGCGGTGCGCAACGCCGGCCTGGAAGTCACCGACGCCAACCGTGAGCGCATCGGCGTGGCCATGGGTTCGGGGATTGGCGGTTTGACCAATATCGAAGAAACCAGCCGCACGCTGCACGATTCCGGCCCGCGTCGAATTTCACCGTTCTTCGTGCCCGGCTCGATCATCAATATGATTTCCGGCTTCCTGTCCATCCACCTGGGTGCACAAGGGCCTAACTACGCCATCGCAACGGCGTGCACCACGGGCACCCACTGCATCGGCATGGCGGCGCGCAACATCGCTTATGACGAAGCGGATGTGATGATCGCCGGTGGCGCTGAAATGGCCGCCTGCGGCCTGGGCATGGGTGGCTTCGGTGCATCCCGTGCGTTGTCGACCCGCAATGACGAGCCCACCCGAGCCAGCCGTCCGTGGGACAAGGGCCGTGATGGCTTCGTGCTGTCTGACGGCGCCGGTGCCCTGGTGCTGGAAGAGTTGGAGCACGCCAAGGCGCGTGGCGCCACCATCTACGCCGAGTTGATCGGCTTTGGCATGAGCGGCGATGCCTATCACATGACGTCGCCACCGTCCGACGGTGCCGGTGCTGCGCGCTGCATCACCAATGCACTGCGCGATGCGAAGGTCAACCCTGACCAGGTGCAGTACATCAACGCCCATGGTACTTCGACGCCGACCGGCGACCTGGCGGAAGCCGAAGCCATCAAGTCGGTGTTCGGTGAACATGCCTACAAGCTGGCGGTCAGTTCCACCAAGTCCATGACCGGCCACCTGTTGGGTGCGGCGGGCGCGGTCGAGGCGATCTTCGGTGTAATGGCGATCAAGGATCAGGTCGCTCCGCCGACCATCAACCTTGATGAGCCGGACGAAGGCTGCGACCTGAACTTCGTGCCCCACGAAGCGCAACCGATGCCGATCGACGTGGTGATCTCCAACTCGTTCGGGTTTGGTGGCACCAACGGCTCCCTGGTGTTCCGCCGGTTTGCCGAGTGATGCACAGCTGGGTCGACGGTCAGCCGGCGGGCAGCGTGCCCCTGAAAGATCGTGGCCTGGCGTATGGCGATGGGATATTCGAGACCATCGCCGTCAAGGCCGGGCAGCCGTTGCTGCTCGACCGTCACCTGCAACGCCTGGAAGAGGGTTGCAGGCGCTTGGCACTGGTGGCCGATCACGGGTTGATTCGCAACGAAGTGCTTGGCTTCGCCGCCGCGCTGGGTGACGGTGTCCTCAAGTTGATCCTCACCCGTGGCGACAGCCTGCGCGGTTATGGCATCAACCCTGGCGCCCCGGTGCGTCGTATCTTGCAGGGCAGTGCGCCCGCTATTTACCCGCCCGCCCATGCAATCGAAGGCATCCGCCTGTTCCCCTGTACCACGCGCTTGGCTGAGCAGCCGCTGCTGGCCGGTCTCAAGCACCTCAACCGCCTGGAGCAAGTGATCGCCCGTGCCGAATGGCAAGATACCGAACATGCCGAAGGCCTGATGCTGGATATGTCCGGGCGGGTGATCGAAGGCGTGTTCAGCAACCTGTTCCTGGTGCGCAACGGCTTGTTACTAACCGCTGATCTGACCCGTTGCGGCGTGGCCGGGGTGATGCGCGCCGAACTGCTGGCCCAGGCACATGCGCTGGGCGTCCCGGTGGTCGTGGCCGACATCAATATTGAGCAGTTGCAGCAGGCCGATGAAGTCTTTGTCTGCAACAGCGTATATGGCATTTGGCCGGTGCGTGGATGCGCTGCGATGAGCTGGCCGGTTGGGCCGCTCACCCGTAAACTGCAGGGTATTGTTCGCGCGCTATTGGATATTTGAGTTGATACGAAAACTGGTGTTACTGCTGCAGATCAGCCTGGTCTCGGCAGCGTTGCTCGTGGGCTTTTCGGCCTGGAAACTCGACTCTGCCCTCAAGCAGCCCCTGAAGCTGCCCCAGGAGCAGTTGCTCGACGTGCCGGCTGGCGCTACCCCGACGGGTACTTTCAATCGTCTGGAAGCCGACGGTGTACTCGACGATGCATTCTGGTTACGCCTGTACTGGCGCTTCAACCTTGAAGGCCAGCCACTGCACAGCGGCGAATACCGCATGACACCCGGCCTCACTGCCGAAGGCTTGATCGGCCTGTGGCAGCGCGGCGAGGTGGTGCAATACAGCCTGACCCTGGTGGAGGGCTGGAATTTCCGCCAGGTGCGCACCGCCCTGGCCAAGCATGAAAAAATCGTTCAGACCCTTCCTGGCCTGACTGACAGCGAAGTGATGGACAAGCTCGGCCATGCGGGTGAGTTTCCGGAAGGGCGTTTCTTCCCTGACACCTACCGTTTTGTACGCGGCATGACCGATGTCGAATTCCTGAAAAAAGCCTACAACCGCCTGGACGATGTGCTCGCCCAGGAGTGGAGCAAGCGTGCCGACGATGCGCCGTACACCGACCCTTATCAGGCACTGATCATGGCGTCCCTGGTGGAAAAGGAGACCGGCGTGCCGCAAGAGCGTGGGCAGATTGCCGGTGTGTTCGTGCGCCGCATGAAGATCGGCATGATGCTGCAGACTGATCCCACCGTGATTTACGGCCTGGGTGAGCGCTACAACGGCAAGTTGACCCGCGCCCACCTCAAGGAAGCCAACCCCTACAACACCTATATGATCGCCGGCCTGCCGCCCACGCCTATTGCGATGGTCGGTCGCGAGGCGATCCATGCAGCGCTGAACCCGGTGCCGGGCAGCAGCCTGTATTTTGTCGCCCGTGGCGACGGTAGCCATATTTTCTCGGATAACCTGGATGCCCATAATGCCGCCGTGCGCGAGTTCCAGCTCAAGCGGCGTGGCGATTACCGCTCCAGCCCGGCGCCGGTGGTGAAACCGCTGGAAGATGCAACCGCACCTGCCGAGGCACCGATTGAGCCCGCGCCGGACAGTACCGCGCCGCAAAGCCCGCAATGACTCTGACTAAGGACTGCCTGTGACTGGCTTGTTTATTACCCTGGAAGGCCCGGAAGGTGCCGGTAAAAGCACGAACCGCGACTACCTGGCCGAGCGCCTGCGTGCGCAGGGCGTCGAAGTGGTGCTGACCCGCGAGCCGGGCGGTACGCCGCTGGCCGAGCGTATACGCGAAGTGCTGTTGGCCCCGGGTGATGAGCCAATGAACCCGGACACCGAGCTGCTGCTGGTATTTGCCGCCCGAGCCCAACACCTGGCCGAAGTGATTCGCCCCGCGCTGGCACGCGGCGCCGTGGTGATTTGTGATCGGTTCACGGATTCCACCTACGCCTACCAGGGCGGTGGCCGAGGCTTGTCAGTAGAGCGTATCGCCACCCTTGAAACCTTCGTACAGGGCGATGTGCGTCCGGATTTGACCCTGCTGTTCGATCTGCCCGTGGAAGTGGGCATGGCCCGCGCCAGCGCTCGCGGTCGCCTGGATCGTTTCGAACTGGAAGGCCCGGTATTTTTCGACGCGGTGCGCAGCGCTTTCCTGCAGCGCGCCAAGGCTGAGCCGGCGCGTTATCACCTGCTCGATGCGGCGCAGCGGTTGAACCAGGTGCAACAGGCCATCGATGCGCTGTTGCCGACTCTGCTGGAGCGCACTCGTGGCTGAGTCCTACCCGTGGCAGGACAGCTTGTGGCAGCAACTGGCCGGTCGTGCCCAGCACGCCCATGCCTATTTGCTGCATGGCCCCGTGGGCATCGGTAAACGTCACCTCGCCGAGCGCTTGATGGCTAGCCTGTTGTGCCAGCGCCCGGTCAATCTGCAGGCGTGTGGCGAGTGCAAATCCTGCCTGCTGCTCAAGGCTGGCAGTCACCCGGACAACTATGTGCTGGAGCCCGAGGAAGCCGACAAGGCGATCAAGGTCGACCAGGTACGCGACCTCGTCAGCTTCGTAGTGCAGACCGCGCAGATGGGCGGGCGCAAAGTGGTGCTGATCGAGCCAGTCGAGGCGATGAACATCAACGCCGCCAACGCCTTGCTCAAAAGCCTTGAAGAACCGTCCGGCGACACCGTGCTCTTGCTGGTGAGCCATCAGTCCAGCCGTTTGTTGCCGACGATTCGCAGCCGCTGCGTACAGCAGGCGTGCCCGTTGCCGAGCGAGGCCATGAGCCTGCAATGGCTGGCGCAGGCGTTGCCGGAGTGCACCGAGCAGCAACGGGTCGAGTTGTTGACCCTGGCGGCCGGTTCACCCCTGGCAGCCGTGAAGCTGCAAGCCCAGGGCGTGCGTGAGCAACGAGCACTGGTTGTGGAGGGTGTGAAGAAGCTGCTCAAGCAGGAGCTGTCCGCCACGCAACTGGCCGAAAGCGCCTGGAAGGATATTCCCCTGCTGCTGTTGTTCGACTGGTTCTGCGACTGGTCCAGCCTGATCCTGCGCTACCAACTGACCCAGGATGAAAACGGCCTTGGCCTGGCGGATATGCGCAAGGTGGTGCAATACCTCGCGCAGAAAAGTGCCCAGGACAAAGTGCTGAACATCCAGGACTGGATTCTTGCTCAGCGCCAGAAGGTACTCGGCAAGGCCAACCTCAACCGCGTGCTGTTGCTTGAGGCGCTGCTGGTGCAGTGGGTTGGCCTGCTCGGGCGCCGTTAATTTCCGGGGCCGACAGGTGTATGGTTGGCCAGACCCTTTTCGTGAATTAAGCCCTGACTCCCTATGCTCGTAGATTCCCATTGCCATCTTGATCGCCTTGACCTTGCCCAGCACGGCGGCTCCCTCGACGCCGCCCTTGAAGCTGCACGCCAGCGTGGGGTAGGGCACTTTCTGTGCATCGGCGTCAGCGCTGAAAACGCCGGCGACGTCAAAGCCCTGGCTGATCGCTACGCCGATGTGGATTGCTCGGTGGGCATCCACCCGCTGGACCTCAAGCCCGGCGAAGCCCCGGCTCTGGATTGGCTATTGGGCGAACTCAACCATCCACGGGTGGTGGCCATTGGCGAAACCGGCCTGGACTACCACTACGAGCCTGAAGCCGCCGAGTTGCAGCAGGCCTCTTTCCGCCTGCACTTGCAAGCCGCCCGGCAGACCGGCAAGCCGGTGATCGTCCACACCCGGGGTGCCCGCGCCGATACCTTGACCTTGCTGCGCGAAGCCGCGCTGCCGCAGGCCGGTGTGTTGCACTGTTTTACCGAAGACTGGGACATGGCCAAGGCTGCTCTGGACCTGGGGTTCTATATTTCCCTGTCGGGTATCGTCACCTTTCGCAACGCCGACGCGCTGCGCGACGTGGCTCGCCAAGTGCCAGCCGATCGCCTGCTGGTGGAAACCGACTCGCCGTACCTGGCACCTATTCCCCATCGCGGCAGGCCAAACCTGCCTGAATATGTGCGTGACGTGGCCGATTACTTGGCGATGCTGCGCGGCGAGTCGTACGAGCGCTTCGCCGAGCAGACCACCGAAAACTTCAAACGCCTGTTTCCGTTGGCCCATGTAGCCGGATAGTACGGCTGAATCGCAGGCAAAAAAAACCCGGGTTCTGGGGGGTGAATCCGGGCTAAGACCATTAGGAGTAAAACAAGGGCACGCAGTCCGTCGGTACCCAGGTCGTCGCGTCACTTGGGGGAGATGTCGCGGCGACAGTTGAAGTATTGATCAGTATCCGATTCAGTCCAGTCAGATCTGATCGTTTTTTAAACAGATTTGGAATACGCCCGCTTAGCTTGAGTTCTCATTGAGCAGGTGGGCAGCTTCAGGCGGCGCGTCTATTTCTGACTGATATCGATAAAAACGTTGGCGTATTGAAAGTTAAGTGCATTGCGGGTTCACATAGACATTGCCCAACGACCGTTCAGTCGGGATAATCCCTCGCATCGGGTAAATCGTATCGCCACGTATCTGTGGCCCTGCGCAACCCTCCCTATTCCGACCTTTGCAGACTTCTTCCTCATGCACAAAGAACCCCGTAAGGTCCGTGAGTTTCGCCGCCGTGAGCAGGAAATTCTCGACACCGCACTCAAGTTATTCCTCGAACAGGGCGAAGACAGCGTCACGGTAGAGATGATTGCGGATGCCGTGGGTATCGGCAAGGGCACCATCTACAAGCACTTCAAATCCAAGGCCGAGATCTACTTGCGTCTGATGCTCGACTACGAGCGCGACTTGAACGAGCTGCTGCACTCGGCCGATGTCGACAAGGACAAGGAAGCGCTGTCTCGCGCTTACTTCGAGTTCCGTATGCGTGACCCGCAGCGCTACCGCCTGTTCGACCGCCTGGAAGAGAAGGTGGTCAAGGGGCACCAGGTGCCGGAAATGGTCGAGGAGCTGCACAAGATCCGCGCCTCGAACTTCGAACGCCTGACCCTGCTGATCAAGGGGCGCATCAGTGAAGGCAAGCTTGAAGACGTGCCTCCGTATTTCCACTACTGCGCCGCCTGGGCCCTGGTGCATGGCGCCGTGGCGCTGTATCACTCGCCGTTCTGGAGCAATGTGCTGGAGGACCAGGAAGGTTTCTTCCAGTTCCTGATGGACATCGGCGTGCGCATGGGCAACAAGCGCAAGCACAGCACTGAACTGCCTGGCCCTGAAAAAGGTGATGAGACCCCGGCTACGTAAGTTATTCGCCGTAGTGATGGGGCAATGATTTACTGCCAGGGGTATTAACCCAGGAATATACTCAGGCAAGGACCTTGCTAAAAGCTGATTTATGAGTCAGTTTTTAGTGCGCCCGAATTATCTTCTGCCGGAGTGATCCATGATCGTTGATCGTCAAGGCAGGCGTTTTCGCAATTTGCGGATCAGCCTGACCTCAGCCTGCAATTACGCGTGTACCTACTGCGTGCCTGACGGCAAGCGGCTGGTGGCTGCCCAGGACGAACTCTCGGCCGCGGCCATGGCCCGGGGCGTGGCTTACCTGATTGAAGCGGCGGGCATCGAACGCCTGCGCATCACTGGCGGCGAACCGCTGGTGAGCCCCAAGCTGGAAGCGTTCATGGACGCGGTAGGGCAGATGGGCCTCAGCGACATCAGCCTCACGACCAACGGCCAATTGCTGGCGCGCAAACTGCCGTTGCTGGTGGATGCCGGCATTCGGCGTATCAATGTCTCCCTCGATACCCTGGATGCCGATGCCTTTCGCAGCATCGCCCGTGGCGGCGACCTGGCCACCGTGCTCGATGGTATGGACCAGGCCAGCGCGGCCGGCATCAAGATCAAGGTCAACATGGTGCCATTGCGTGGCCAGAACCTGGATCAGGTGATGCCTCTGCTTGATTACTGCCTGGAGCGTGGGTACGAGTTGCGCTTTATCGAATTGATGCGCATGGGGCACCTGGCGAAAGACTCCAACGCGTTCCTCCAGCAATTTGTCAGCTTGCAGCAATTGCTCAGCCTGATCGGTGAGCGCCACGAATACCTGCAAGCCAACGCGCCCGTTGACGCTACCGCCGTACGCTACGAAGTACCGGGCAAAGGCTTCTTCGGCGTGATCGCCAACGAAAGTGTACCGTTCTGTCGTACGTGTTCGCGGTTGCGGTTGTCCTCCACGGGCTGGCTGCATGGTTGCTTGTCCTCAAGCAATCGCCACTACGTCGGTGACTTGCTTGATCAACCGCGCCATCAGGCATTGCCGGCCTTGCAGGGCTTGTTGATGAAGGCGCTGGGCGACAAGCAGGAAGTGGCCTTTTCGGGCGGCGCGACGATCATGAAGATCATTGGCGGCTAAGGTCGCGCATGCCTCAATGTGTTGTCCTTCAAGCTGGCGCAGAACCTGCATCTCACGCCCATTCGCCGGTTTTCCGTCACCGGCTTCTGGAGGATTAGGATGCGTAGTCTGGTTTTACTGCTGGCGGCGTTGGCCCTGAGTGGTTGTATGACCGTCAGCGATATGGCCGAAGGCACTCGCTATCAGATGAGCGATGCCGGGCTGCTGGACCATAGCGACACCCGGCGTACGGCCTCGGTGCGCATACAGCCGGATTCCTTTGTATTTATCGCCCAGGGCGCCTTCGTGCCGCCGGGCAGCGCGTACCCGCGACCCAACGTGGTCGCCGAGGAAGCGTTCAACGGTTTCGTCGAATATTTCCCCATGGTCCGTCGTGCCCGCCAACCCGAAGGTCTCGAGCAGGCCATGGCCGAAGCCCGCGAGGCGGGGGCTCACTACCTGCTGTATTGCCGTTTTGCGGCAGCCGATGACCGTATCGGCAATGCCGATGAGTGGACCGACCAGCAAGCTCTGGACCGCCTGGGGCTGGACAGCGGTGTGATCCAGGTCATGTTGATCGAGACCAGCACCCAGTATTTGATTGATACTGCACGTATTCGCAGTCGTGGCGGTTTACTGACGTTCCACGACACATCGCCACAAGATCTGATTGCCCGCCCCCTGGCGCAATACGCCCGAGGCTTGCTGGGCATGAGCAATCAGTAGACCTGAGGAGAACCCCCATGACCGATTCCGCCAAGGCCAATGACCTATTGGCCCAACTGCCCAAGGGCAAGGGGCCGGCACCGGTGCATCTGTGGAATCCGGATTTTTGCGGCAACATCGACATGCGCATTGCCCGCGACGGCACCTGGTTTTACCAGGGCACGCCTATCGGGCGAAAACCGATGGTCAAACTGTTTTCCAATATCCTGCGCCGAGACGGCGATGATTATTTCCTGGTGACGCCGGTAGAGAAAGTCGGCATCAGCGTTGACGATGCGCCATTTGTGGCGGTAACCCTGGACGTGCAAGGGCAGGGCGAAAGCCAGGTATTGCGCTTTACCACCAACGTCGACGAGCAGGTCGAGGCCGGCCTCGAACACCCCTTGCGGGTGGTGACGGACCCTGTCACCCAGGAACCTGCACCCTACGTGCGAGTTCGCACCAACCTTGAAGCCCTCGTGCATCGCAACGTGTTCTACCAATTGGTGGAGCTGGCGGTGACTCGTCCGATCAACGGTCAGAACTGGCTTGGCGTATGGAGTGCAGGGGAGTTTTTCCCCATCGGCCTGGAACCCTGAGGCTGATTTTGCCTTCACCCTGAAATAATCTCCTTGCTGTAAATGCCTGCTTTCGGTTATCAATTTGTACATGATTAGACATGTTCGATTTGATAAGAAAAAACGCGTCGTCGACGAGCTCATCCGCCGTATCGAAGGTGGGGTCATGGCCGACGGTTTGCTATTGCCAGGTGAGCACCAGTTGGCCGAGGAGTTTGCGGTCAGCCGTGGCACGCTGCGCGAAGCGCTGGCCGAGCTCAAGCGCCGTAACTATATCGCCACCCAGAGTGGCGTCGGCTCCATCGTCACCTTTGATGGCATGGTCCTCGACCAACGCAGCGGTTGGGCCCAGGCCCTGGCAGACACGGGGGCTCAGGTGAGCACCGACGTGCTGCGTTTCGAAGCGGTGACGCGCCCGGACTTGTTCAGCCGTTTCGGCACCGATCAATTTATTGCCCTGGATCGCCGCCGGAACACGGCCGATGGCGTTGCGGTGTCTCTGGAGCGTTCGTTGATGCCAGCAGTGGGCGGCCTGGAAAGCCTGCCCCGCATTGGCCTGATCGATGATTCCCTGACTATCACCCTGGCGGCCTACGGTTATGTGGGCGCCGAAGGTGACCAGTGGATCGGCGCCGAGCCCCTGAGCGATGAAGATGCTCAATTGCTCGGGCGCGCTGCCGGCACGGTATTTCTCAAGGCTTCGCGCACCACCTACGACCGTCGCGAACGCTTCATGGAGCATGTCGAAAGTTTGCTCGACCCGCTGCACTTTCGCCTGCATCTGCAGTTTGGAGCTGCCAAATGACCCGGGAAGACCGCGCACTCGGTGCCTTCTACGGCTTGGCCCTGGGCGACGCCCTGGGTATGCCCACACAATCCTTGAGCCGCGAACAGGTGAAAGCGCGCTTCGGAACCATCACCGCCCTGGAAGACGCCGACGCCGACCAGCCTATCGCACCGAACATGCCCGCCGGTTCCATTACCGATGACACCGAGCAGGCCATCCTGGTCGCTGAGTTGCTGGTGCAAGGCCAAGGCCAGATCGAACCTGCCGTGCTTGCCCGGCGCCTGATCGACTGGGAAGCGGGAATGCGCGCCAAGGGTTCCCAGGACCTGCTCGGGCCGTCGACCAAACGGGCGATCGATATGATCCTGGCTGGCCATACGCCGCAAGAGTCCGGACGCTACGGCACCACCAATGGTGCGGCCATGCGCATCACCCCGGTGGGCATCGCCGCCGATGTCAGCGAGACAGCCTCGTTTATCCAGGCGGTGATCCAGGCTTGCCAGGTCACCCATAACACCAGCCTGGGTATCTCCAGTGCCGCGGCCGTGGCGGCGGTGGTCTCCGCCGGCATCAATGGCGTGGACCTCGGCGAAGCCTTGAACATCGGCATTCAGATTGCCCAGCAGGCTGAAAGCCATGGCCACTGGGTGGCCGGTGGACGCATTTCCACTCGCATCAGTTGGGCTCGCACCCTGAGTGTCGGCAGCGATGACAAGGCCCTGTTTGCCGATTTGCTCTACGAATTGATCGGGACGTCTGTTGCCTCGCAGGAGTCGGTGGTGGTGTCGTTCGCCCTGGCGCAGCAAGTCGCGTCCGGCGATATGAATGCCTTCGAAGCACTGTGCCTGGCCGCCAGCCTGGGGGGCGACACCGACACGATCGCCGCGATCCTGGGGGCCATGCTCGGCGCGTGCCTGGGGATGCAGTGCTGGCCAGAGGCGCTGATCGAGCAGGTCAAGCAGGTCAATGGCCTGGACTTGCAGCCGCTGGTCCAAGCGTTATTGGCCTTGCGATAAACACGGAACTAAATGTGGGAGCTGGCTTGCCTGCGACAGCGGTTTTCCAGTGGCTGCTGGGCTGGTTGACACACCCCAATCGCAGGCAAGCCAGCTCCCACATTAAAAAGCGTTGAGTCAGGAAGACTGCATAAAGATTCGACTCGCTGCCACAACCACAACAATACAGGCACCAGGAGCACCCCTTCATGAGCAGCACCTCTAGTGGCCAAAGCGCCGGGCAGTTGGAAACACGCGGTATCGAGCCGGTCCCGGAAGGCGAGTGCAACGGCCATCCGCTGCAACTGTTCTGGGTATGGTTTGCCGCCAATATCAGCATCCTCGGCTTGCCGCTCGGCGCAACGTTGGTCGCGTTTCGGGGCCTGGCCATCTGGCAGGCGATCATCGTCGCAATCCTTGGCGCAGCGGGTTCCTTCGCGGTAGTGGGCATCATCTCCATCGCCGGCCGCCGTGGTCGCGCGCCCAGCCTGACGTTATCCCGCGCTATCTTTGGCGTACGCGGCAATATCGGCCCGACGGTGGTCTCGCTGATGTCGCGCCTGGGTTGGGAAACCGTCAACACCACCACGGCCGCCTTTGTGTTGCTGTCCTTGTGTTCGATCCTGTTCGGTTCGGCGGTAGAGGCGAAAAGCGCCCCCGTACTCACGTTGATCTTCATCGCCATCTTTGTACTGCTGACCCTGGCGGTATCCGGCCTCGGCCACGCCACGCTGCTGGTGATCCAGAAGTGGGCCACCTATGTATTTGGCGGTTTGAATATCCTGGTGGGCGGCTTTCTGTGTGCCACTATCGACTGGAGCGCGGTGTTCAATGCCACACCTGCGCCGTTGAGCGCGATGATCATCGGCGTCGGCACCATGGCCGCCGGCACCGGCATTGGGTGGGCCAACGCCGGTGCCGATATGTCGCGCTACCAGCACCGCAGCGTCAAGGCTGTGCGCCTGGTGGCCAGCGCCGCCTTTGGCGCGGGCATCCCGCTGGTGTTGCTGATTACCCTTGGTGGCCTGCTGTCGGTGGGTAACGACGACCTGGCGTCGGCCACCGACCCCATCATCGCGATCCGCGACATGCTGCCCACCTGGATGGCGGTGCCTTACCTGATCACCGCATTCGGCGGGCTGTTGCTGTCGAACAATCTGTCGGTATATTCGGCCGGCCTTACCACCCTGACCCTGGGTCTGAAGGTCAAGCGCGTGCACGCGGTGATTGTCGATATCGTGGCGATCTTCGCCGGTTCCATCTATTTCATGCTGATCGCCGACAGCTTCTATGGCCCGTTCATCACCTTCATTTCGTTGCTGGCGGTGCCGATTACGGCGTGGGTCGGGATCTTCGTGGTCGACCTGATACACCGGCATTACTACAGCCCCAAGGACTTGCTGGATGTCAGTCCGAGCAGCGCTTACTGGTATCGCGGCGGTGTGGAGTGGCGTGCCTTCGGCGCCTGGGCCGTGGCTATCGTGCTGGGGTTCTGCTTCACCACCATCGGCACCACCGCGCAAAATATCTGGTTCGCCGGGCCGCTGTCCGACTCCTGGTTGGGCCACAACGGCCTGGGCTGGGTCGTCACCTTCCTGGTCGCAGGCGGCCTTTATGCGGTACTGGGCGGCGCGGCTGATCGTCGCCCGGCTTTGGTAGAGGGTACCCATGCCTAGATTGCTGCATACCGGCCAGGTCATTGTCGACCTGGTCATGGCCCTCGACACCCTGCCGGCAACTGGCGGTGACGTACTGGCCAAATCTGCCAGTTTCGAAGCGGGCGGTGGCTTCAACGTCATGGCGGCGGCGCGGCGCAATGGGATGTCGGTGGTCTACCTTGGGCGCCACGGCAATGGCCGGTTTGGTGACTTGGCTCGCGCCGCGATGCAGGCTGAAAAGATTGAAATGGCATTGACTGCGAGCAACGAGAAGGACACTGGTTTGTGTGTGTCCCTGACCGAGGCCACCACTGAGCGTACGTTCATTTCCCATATCGGCGCCGAAGGCGAATTGAGTGCCGAAGATTTGGCCAGGATCGTCCCGCTCGCCGATGACTACGTGTACGTCAGTGGCTACAGCCTGCTCCTTGAGGGCAAGGCGCAGCCGTTGATCGACTGGCTGCTGGCGCTGCCGCGAGAGATCGTGGTGGTGTTCGATCCGGGACCGCTGGTCAAGGCGCCGGATTCAGTCTTGATGCGGGCGTTATTGCCACGTATCGATATCTGGACCAGCAATGGCCCGGAAGTTCTGGCGTTTACCGGTGCCCTTGAGATCGCCGCGGCGTTGCCTGCGTTGAGTCGACATCTGCCTGCGCAAACCTTGCTGGTCGTACGTGATGGGCCCAATGGTTGCTGGGTAGGGCGCACGGCTGAAATTGAACATGTACCCGGTTTCAAGGTGCAAGCGGTCGACAGCAACGGTGCGGGGGATGCGCACGCAGGGGTGTTTATTGCCGGCTTGGCGCAGGGCTTGAAACCTGTCGAGGCGGCGCGTCGAGCGAATGCTGCGGCGGCGTTGGCGGTGACGCGTTGGGGGCCGGCCACATCACCTGCCACTGCCGAGGTCGAGGCACTACTCAGGGAATAAACACACGTCAAAATGTGGGAGGGGGCTTGCTCCCGATAGCGGTGTATCAGCCAGCTTATCTATAGCTGGCCCACCGCAATCGGGGGCAAGCCCCCTCCCACATTTTGAATCTATGTTTAGCCTGCTTTTTTCAACGCCTGGATCAATTCATGTTTACGCATGGTCGAGCGGCCCGGAATGTTCTTGGCTCGCGCCTCCTTCATCAGGCCCTCCTTGGTTTGCGTACCCAACGAAGCCCCACTGCTGCGCGGGTGCCCCTCACGGCTAGCTGCCGCACGCTTGGCCGACTCCTGCCGGTCCTGGGATTTCTTCGCCGGCGCTTTATGCTGGCCCGAGCCGCCGGCCTTTTCACCGCCGCCGGACTGCTTGTTGACGGTGGCCCAGGCCCGGGCTTCGGCTTCTTCCTTGGACAATCCCTTGTGCTCATAACTGTCTTCGATATGAGCGGCCTTGCGTTTCTGTTCGGCGGTGTATTTGGCTTTGCTTCCACGAGGCATCGCTAAAACTCCTTCTGGCCCCGGTCGCAGGGCCAGACCAGAAATGACTTACCGAGGGCCTGCACCGTCGAGCTTGCGGGCCTCATCCACACCCGAGGCGGTGAGCTTGATCGGCAGGTTCAACGAGTATTCACCGGCGTCGTCGGTGGTCACATGCCCATCCTTGATCAGCCCGCGGTCTTGCAGAAACGCCAAGACACTGGCGACTTCTTTCTCACCGCGGTAGTTGTCCAGTACCTCCTTGCCCAAGCCCTGGGGATGAGCGTGCAGCAGGCGGGTGAGGACTTCTTTTTCAAGGTTTCTATCGACGTTCATGCGAACCTCTTCACTGGGAAATGATCGGGTGTCGGTGTTGCCAGGGATGTATCAAGGCGCTGGTTGTTTCGGTGCACCTGGCAGATTCGAGTCGTCGCCTTTATTGATCTTCGGCTCATTGACCGAGGGGCCCATTTTGCCGTTACCGACCGCAGCCGGGGCCTGGCGCTGGGTATCATGGCCCTGGGTGTGAGGGTCGGCGCCGTTGGTGTTGTCGATGATCGCGCCGCCGTTTGTATCCAGGCCAGTGCCCATGGATTTCTGCGATTCAGTCGTCGCGTCGGGCGTCGGGTCGGTGGGGCCGGTCGACGAAGTCGCCGCAAAGGCGCTCAGGGACGCAGCGGACAGCAGGCCGGTGAGGGCGAGGGCAGCAAATTTGGAGTTTTTCATGAGGGTGTCTCCATATGATTAATGTCCTTACCCTTTATTGGTCAGCCACCCTTTGCTGTTCGTGCCTTGATGGCGACGAACGGTATCAGTTCACCTGTATCACTTTATGTATCGATACTCGCCGCACGATCAAGCGCGCCACGGTGATCGACCAGTTCAGTGCGGCGATGACCAGTACGCTCAACAGCATCGTCGACAGGCCGAATTCGACAATCATTTTGCCCGCGAGCCATGGAAACCCGAAGACGCCGATAAAGTACGCCAGGCTGAACAGCAATAACGCCTGGGACATGGTGCCGCTGGGTGCTTCACTGGCCACCAGCCCATTGATCACCGAGTACGTCAGGCCATACCCGACCCCCAGCGTGGCAGCGGCCACCAGATAGCTGAAGTTACCGCTCACCTCGAACGCGAATAGCGCAACCGCGCCAAACATGACGCCGGACAATACGCACGCAGCCTGATAGGCATCACGCTTGACCACAAAGCCGGCGATCAACAGCCGGCTGGTAATCGCAGCAGTCAGGAAACCTGCGAAGAACAGTGAATAATCCAGCTGATGGGCCAGCGCATAGCTGGTCTGGAATGACGACAACCCACCAAACACGCAGCCACCCAGGCCGACCATCAAGATCGCGAACGCTGCCTTGGACGTCAGCACGCGGCGGCTTGCTGTCCAGGTAATCTTCGACGCCGGCACGTTTGCGTGCTGTTTGAACTGCGCGCCCATGCGCCAGAACATCACAACCCCGGCAAGGCTGGCCAACCCGGCAATGTAGAACGCTGTCGTCAGGGGCAAGCCCAGCGCGGTGGCGGCGCGCCCCAGCAACGGGCCGGAACCGATCCCGCTCAACATGCTGCCGGACAGCAGGGCAAAATACTTGGCGCGCTGCTGGGGTTGCACCAGCAGCGTCACGATGATCGGCCCCAGGGTATAGAACACGCCCCAGCCCAAGCCCAGGGATAACCCGAACAGCATCAGGCCCTGGCCAAACCCGGGGGACAGGGCAAACCCGAGGCAGGCCACCACCAGCATCACACCCGTGCCCGCAATCGCTCGCGCTGCGCCCAGCGCATCCGCCAGGTGCCCGGAAACGACCACCGCCACAAAAGTGCTGAGCATTGCCGTGGCAATGATACTGCCGGCGTCGTGCTCGTTGCCGCCGCGTGAATGAATCAGCAGCGACAGCAAAAAGGTCGAGCCGTAGGACAGCGACAATAAGAAACTGGCGAGGCAGAACAGCGCGAATGTCTTCGCGCCAACTGCAGACGTGGTGGGCATGAGCAGGACCTGAATGTTGGAATTATGCCGCTTGTTTACCATGGGCGCTCATGGGGATTGTTCTGTGATTACTGGTGCTGGCATTACTCTGGGGCGGAGTAAAAACACTTCGGTCGGCATGAAATTGCGCTGCAATCGGTCATCAAACCGCCTTAGTATGTGGGCTTTGAAATTGCCCAAGGCGCGCCCATGACCATCGAGATTCGCCCCGCCGTACCTAGCGATGCTGCGCAGATCCTGAGTTTCATCACCGAGCTTGCCGAATATGAGAAAGCCCGGCACGAAGTGATCGCCAGCGTGGTGGATATCGAGCGCAGCCTGTTCAGCGAGGGCGCTACCGCCCATGGCCTGATCTGCCTGCGCGACGGTTTGCCGATTGGTTTTGCCGTGTTCTTTTTCAGCTACTCCACCTGGCTGGGCAGCAACTGCCTGTACCTGGAAGACTTGTATATCAACCCGGAACAACGCGGCGGCGGAGCGGGCAAGAAGCTGTTGCGCCACCTGGCGAAGATCGCCTGCGATAACGGCTGTGGGCGTTTCGAGTGGAGCGTGCTGGACTGGAATGAACCAGCGATTGCCTTCTACAAATCCATCGGTGCCCAGCCTCAGGAGGAGTGGGTGCGCTATCGCATGGAAGGCGAGGCGCTGAGGGATTTTGCCCAAGGCTGACCGACATTCCAAACCGGCTATCAATGGCCGGTTTTTTTTGCTTTCGCTCACAATATGGGATGCAAATTTATATATTGAGATATTTCAAGGTCTGGGTTTATAGTCGCCTGCATCAGCACTCACTACCAAAAATAAAACAGGTGAAGCGATGCAGGCACAACCGTTGTCCCTACCTGCCGTGCCCGAGCCGACTTACGGCGAGCGGCTGAAGAACAAGGTGGTGATCATCACCGGCGCTGCGCAAGGTATTGGCGAGGCGATCGTGGCTTGCTTCCAGGCCCAGCAGGCGCGACTGGTGATTGCGGACATCCAGGGTGAAAAAGTCGAGAAAGTCGCCGCCTGTTGGCGCGAACGTGGCGCCGAGATTTGCGCACAACCTGTAGATATCACCTCCAAAGAGCAATGGCAGGCGCTGGTCAATCTCGCCATCGAGCGCTTTGGCCGGGTGGACGTACTGGTCAACTGCGCCGGGGTCAATGTGTTTCGCGACCCGCTGGAAATGACCGACGAGGATTGGCGCCGCTGTTTCGCCATCGACCTTGATGGCGCCTGGTTCGGTTGCCGTGCGGTACTGCCGCACATGATCGAGCAGGGCATCGGCAACATCATCAATATTGCCTCCACCCATTCCAGCCACATCATCCCCGGCTGCTTTCCTTATCCTGTCGCCAAGCATGGCCTGCTCGGCCTCACTCGCGCCCTGGGCATCGAATACGCGCCCAAGGGTATCCGCGTAAACGCTATCGCCCCGGGCTATATCGAAACCCAGCTTAACGTCGACTACTGGAACGGCTTCCCCGACCCCCACGCCGAACGCCAGCGCGCGTTTGACCTGCACCCGCCCAAGCGCATCGGCCAACCCATTGAGGTGGCGATGACCGCGCTGTTCCTGGCGACCGACGAGGCACCCTTTATCAACGCCACGTGCCTGATGATCGATGGCGGGCGTTCGGTGATGTACCACGACTAAATCGTTTTCCAATAACAAGAAAGAGGTGGTTCATGTTCAAGAAGACTCTTGGCGCTGTGGCGCTGGCGATGGTGTTCAGCGGCTTTGTATCGGCT
>NZ_SPKQ01000018.1:0-582883 GCF_023127895.1 Pseudomonas sp. NCIMB 10586 | reverse complement strand
GGGGTTTTGTTTTGGGCGGTCGAAAAGTGTCCACTCTATCCGCGCACGGCTGGCATCCCTCAATCGCCCGACAAAATTGCACAGTTATTTCCGAGCCAGAGCACTAGAATAGCCACCTAACTATTTTAGAGTCAGAGCCCTATCTATGCCCGATCCGGTTGATGCCGTTGAGGTGTCGGATTTACCACTGGACGACCTGGTGGCATGCCATGAGTGCGATTTGCTGATGCGCAAGCCAGCGCTCGCCCCTGGCGAAAAAGCCCAGTGCCCACGCTGTGGCTACGAGTTGTATGCTCACCGCCACAATGTGGTCGAGCGGAGCCTTGCTTTAGTACTTGCGGCCCTGCTGCTTTACATCCCGGCGAACTTTTTGCCCATCATGCAGCTCAATCTACTCGGGCAGTCCTCGGAGGACACCGTATGGAGCGGCGTTGTTGGCTTATTCGATACCGGTATGCAAGGCGTTGCTGCCGTTGTGTTCTTGTGCAGCATGGGGATCCCCTTGCTAAAGCTGCTCTGCCAATTGGCAGTGTTGCTCAGCATCCGCTGGAACATCGGTCGCAGTTACGGGCTGTTGTTGTACCGCATCTACCACCATATGAAGGATTGGGGGATGCTGGAGGTCTACTTGATGGGCGTACTGGTGGCAATCGTAAAGCTCGCCGACATGGCCTCCATCACGATCGGCCTGGGTCTGGTCTGCTTCGTCAGTTTATTAATGGTTCAAGTTCTGCTTGAGGTGGTGATGTCACCCCATCAGATCTGGCAAGCACTGTCAGGAGAGGATGACCATGCGGGCGATTGATGCAGGCATTCTGATTTGTACCGAATGCCATGAATTGAACAAGCAAGAAGCGGATACCGACGAGCAACTCTGTACCCGTTGCGGCGCGTTGATCCATGCGCGTCGCCCCAATAGCCTCACCCGTACCTGGGCATTGCTGATCACCGCAGCAATCTTGTATATCCCCGCCAACCTGTTGCCCATCATGACCGTCAACTCCCTCGGCCAAGGCGACCCGAGTACCATCATGGCGGGTGTGATCCAGCTGGTGCAGCACGGCATGTTTCCTATCGCCGCCGTGGTGTTCATCGCCAGTATTCTGGTGCCGACATTCAAGTTGGTAGGCATCGGCCTGTTGCTGTTCTCGGTGCAGCGTCACCAACCGCTGTCCGCGCAACAACGCATTGTGATGTACCGCTTTATCGAATTCATTGGCCGCTGGTCCATGCTGGATATCTTCGTGATCGCCATCCTGGTGGCGGTCGTTAACTTTGGGCGACTTGCCAGTGTCGAGGCCAATCTCGGTGCTGCAGCGTTCGCCAGTGTGGTGATCTTGACGATGCTTGCCGCAGTAACTTTCGATCCCCGACTGATTTGGGATAACACGGAGTCGGACGACGACCATGAGTGATTTGCCTAAAGCTAAAACCCGCCCGGCCTCCAATTGGTCGGCTATTTGGGTGTTGCCCCTGATTGCCCTGATCATCGGTGGCTGGCTGGGGTGGCGCGCCTACTCCCAGCAAGGTCTTGAGATTCAGGTTCGCTTTGAGAGCGGCGAGGGTATTCAAGTCAACAAGACTGAAGTGGTCTACAAAGGCATGACCGTCGGCAAGGTCAAGACCCTGGCCCTGGATGACGAAGGCAGCAATCGCGGGGTGATCGCCACCATCGAGATGAACAAGGACGTCGAACAATATCTCAAGACCAACACCCGCTTCTGGTTGGTCAAGCCCAGCGTCAGCCTCGCCGGCATCACTGGCCTGGAGACCCTGGTTTCGGGTAACTACATCGCCGCCAGCCCGGGCGATGGTGAGCCCACGCGCAAGTTCAAGGCGCTCTCTGAAGAACCACCGTTATCCGACGCCAAGCCGGGCCTGCACCTGACGCTCAAGGCCGACCGCCTGGGCTCGCTGAACCGTGGCAGTCCGGTGTTCTACAAGCAGATTCAGGTCGGCCAGGTCAAAAGCTATCTGTTGTCCGAAGACCAGAGCATCGTTGAGATCAAGGTTTATATCGAGCCGACCTACGCCAGCCTGGTGCGCAAGCACACGCGTTTCTGGAACGCCAGCGGCATCAGTATCGACGCCAACCTCTCCGGGGTGAAGGTGCGCAGCGAATCGCTTTCCAGCATTGTGGCCGGTGGTATCGCCTTCGCCACGCCTGAGAATCGCCAAGACAGCCCACCCACCGACCCGAGCCTGCCTTTTCGCCTGTACGAGGACTTCGATGCCGCCGCAGCCGGCATCAAGGTCAAGGTCAAACTCACCGATTTCGAAGGCCTCCAGGCCGGGCGTACCCCGGTCATGTACAAAGGCATCCAGGTTGGTAGCCTGAAAACCTTGAAGATCGACCCGGACCTGTCCAGCGCCAGCGCCGAGTTGACCCTTGATCCTTTGGCCGAAGACTACCTGGTCCAGGACACGCAATTCTGGGTGGTCAAGCCGTCCATCTCCCTGGCAGGCATCACCGGCCTGGAAGCACTGGTCAAAGGTAACTACATCGCGATCCGCCCGGGTGACAAAGGCACCCCGCCACAACGTGAGTATGTGGCCCGCGCCAAGGCGCCGCCGTTAGACCTGCGCTCCCCCGGCCTGCACATGGTGCTGCTCACCGACAACCTGGGCTCGCTGGATGTCGGCAGCCCGATTCTGTACAAACAGGTCAAGGTGGGTTCGGTGCAGAGCTACCAGTTTTCACGCAAGAAGAAGCAACTCGTGATCGGCGTTCATATCGAGAAAGAGTATGAAGGCCTGGTCAACGGCTCGACACGTTTCTGGAACGCCAGCGGTGTCACTCTCACTGGTGGGCTCACCGGTGGCATCCAGGTCAAAAGCGAATCCCTGGCCAGCCTGATGGCCGGTGGTATCGCCTTCGAAACACCGGAGCCCAACGTTCCCCTGAAGCACCGTATCCCGCGCTTCCGTTTGTTCGCCGACCGTGACGCCGCGAATCAGCATGGCACCCTGGTGACGATCAAGGTCGATCGTGCCGACGGCCTGCGCCCCGGTACAGCCGTACGCTTCAAAGGCCTCGATGTTGGCAAGGTCGAGAGCGTCGACCTCAGCGCCGACATGCAGTCCGTATTGCTGCGCGCCCGTATTACTCAGGTGGCTGATCGTATCGCCCGCGCAGGCAGCCAGTTCTGGGTGGTCAAGCCGGAGCTGGGCCTGATGAAGACCTCCAATCTTGAAACCCTGGTCACCGGGCAATACATCGAGGTGCAGCCTGCGGTGAAAAATGCCGGGCCGCAAAAAAACTTTGTTGCACTGGATCAGCCGCCGGAGTCTGTCCATCAGGAGCAAGGTCTGAGCCTGACACTCAGCGCCGCTCGCCGTGGTTCGCTCAAAGAAGGCGTGCCGGTCACTTACCGTGAAGTCACCGTGGGCAAGGTCACCGGCTATGAACTGGGCCAGACCGCCGACCGTGTGTTGGTGCATATCCTGATCGAGCCCAAGTACGCACCCCTGGTACGCAGTGGCAGTCGCTTCTGGAACACCAGCGGCTTCGGTCTCGACTTCGGCCTGTTCAAGGGCGCGACGGTGCGCACCGAGTCCCTGGAGACCTTGGTGGCCGGCGGTATCGCCTTTGCCACGCCGGATGGCGAACGCATGGGCAACCCGGCACGGCCACAGCAGACCTTCCCGTTGTTCGATAAGTTTGAAGATGAGTGGCTGACCTGGGCGCCCAAGATTCCACTCGGTAAATAAACCGATGCGCGGCCTTCGCGAGCAAGCCCGGCTCCCACAGGGATATGCATTTTCAGCAAGTATGCATTCCAACTGTGGGAGCCGGGCTTGCCCGCGATGAGGCCCACAAACACACCGCAAATCCCAAGCCGAAAAAAAGGCCGCGATCCAAAAGATCGCGGCCTTTTTGCATGTCAGCGCAACGCGTCAGACCTCATCCAGCTCCGGCTCATCGGCTTGCACATTCATCGTCGCCTTCACCACATCATGGCGACGGATGTATTTCCAGTCCGCCTCATCAATGTAGATTCCGTTCGGCCCGCTGCCGCCTTCCAGGTCGATCGCCACCTGGGCGGAGACCTGCGGCTTCACACTGGCCAGGATCGGCACGAAGCCCAGTTGCAAGCTGGTTTCCAGCAAGGCAGCCTGGTTCTTCTCATCAATGTCTGCAGCCTCATCGAGGTAATACGGCAAACGCACACGGCCGGCCTGGTCACGGTCCATCAAGTGCAACAACAAGTACATGTTGGTCAGCGCCTTGATGGTCATGGTGGTGCCGTTGGACGCGGCGCCATCGATGTCGGTATGAATCACCGGCTGACCGTGCACCTTGGTGATCTCGAACGCCAGTTCGAACAAGTCCTTGAGGCCCAGCTGGTTATGGTTGGCCGCAACGAGGCGCGCCAGGTATTCCTTGGCCTCTTCGTTCTTGTTGTCCTGCTCGGCGCTCTGGCTGAGGTCGAACACCGACAGCGTTTCGCCTTCTTCATACTGGCCAGCACTGTGGATGATCTGGTCGATATGCTTGAGGGCTTCCTTGTTCGGCGCCAGCACGATGCGAAAACTCTGCAGGTTGGAGACCTGGCGTTTGTTGATCTCGCGGTTGAATAACGCCAACTGGTGTTCAAGGCTGTCGTAGTCGCTACGGATATTGCGCAGGGTACGGGCAATATCGGTCACCGCTGCTCGGCGTGCCTTCCCCAGCGTCAACGCCTCATCGGTGCGGTGCGCGTAAGCGTTGATCAGCAGCTGCAGGCGACGCTCCATGTCATCTTCGCTGTCGAACTTGGCCACACCCTTGAGGCGCACCTGAGCGTACAGGGCTTCGATCTGGCCGTCGGCGCGCAGCAAGCCCTGCCAGCTATCCTGGTAGTCATTGAGCAGTGGCAGCAAGTTGTCCATGGAGTCGTCGACCGGGTCCATGAACGGCGTGCCGAACGGCAGGTCCGCCGGCAACAGCTGACGACGACGCAACGCATCATCCAGCGTGCGTTGCTTGGCTTCCATATCGCCGATCTGGCGGCCGACCAGTTGCAGCTTGGCCGATAATTGCTGGACGCGCTCGGTAAAGGCATCGCTGGAGCGCTTCAGCTCATCCTGGGCGGCTTCCATTTGCGCCAGGTTTTCCAGCTTCTCGCCTTCTTCTGCACTTAGGGTCTGGGTGCGGCGGAAATCTTCCAATGCCTTCTGAGCATCCAGCACCTGCTGATACAGCGCTTCGGTCTGGGTCTTGCTCGCCGCGCGGTCGGAAGCTACGGCCTGCTGGGTTTTGAGTTGCTTGAGTTCTTTTTCCAGGCGCTCCTTCTGGTCGCGCAATGCGGCGCGGTCGGCCAGGGCCTGCAACGCAGGCGGCTCGATGTGCGAGATGTCGATGGACAGCCCCGGCACTTCAAAGCGCTCGCCTTTGAAGCCATCGAGAATCTGCTCCAGGGATTTGACCCACTGGCCGTCCTCATCCAGCGTGATGCCGTGCTCACCCAGAGGCAGGCTGAACAACGAGCTGTTGAACAGGCGCATCAGGCGTTCGACATCCTGTTGCGAGAACTCCTCGCGCAGCTTGGCATAGCTGTTGTTGTCGGCGTGATCGAGTTGCTGCCTGACCGACTTCAAGCGCTTTTCCAGGTCGCGCAGACGCTCGTTCAGGTCCTCGGCGCTGAACTGTCGCGACTGCGCCAATGCGCCCGCCAGTTCATCGTGGGCGTCCTTGGCGGCGAGCAACTGTTGCTCCAGCACCTTGACGTCATCCACCAGGGCAAAGCGATGCTTGAGTACCGACAGCTCGCCCAGCCAACGCTGGATACCGCTGATCTCCCGCTCCAGACGCATCAGTTCCTGAGTACCGCCACGCTGGTCGTTCTGCAGCGCGTCCTGCTCGTTGCGGTAGTGCTCGGCCTGGATGGTCAGCTCTTCCTTGCGCGCACTGGCGTAGTCCGACCAGGTGCCCAGCAACGAATCCAGCAGCGGTGACAGGCGATGCAGTTTGCCGCGCAAGGCGTCGCGTTGTTTCACGCCATTGGCCAACGCCTCGACCAACGGCCCGGCAGCCACCAGCGAGTTGTAGTCCTGCTCCATGCGTCGCACATCACGGAAGGCTTCTTCGCACGCAGCGATGTAGTCGACACTGCCTGAACGCAAGCTGTGTTCGAACGCGTCGAGGAACAGTTGCTTGAGCTTGGCCGCGGTGATTTCGCGCATGTGCAGCAGGTTGATAAACAACGCACGGAACGTCTTCAAGCTCTGTTCGCTGGTGGAGCGCAGCGGGATCAGGGTCAGGTCCAGCGGGATCGACGTATGGCCGCCCACCAGCAAGCGCCGCAGTTCATCAGGCTTGAGTTCGTAGGCTTTGAGGCCCTCGCGCTCAAGGTTGGTAAACAGCTCTTTCTGACGCAGACAGGTGTCGTTTTTCTGGTAGTGAGCCAGGTCCAGCTTGCCCGCATAGGCAAAGAACTGGTGACCGAAACCGCCGCCCGGCCCGCGTCCGACCACGCCGATGACGTGCGGGCCGTGGGGCAGGGAGACTTCTACCAGGATGTAGCTGGTATCGGTGGCAAAGTAGAAGCGCCGCGATTGTTCCAGCGTGTACTTGCCGAAACTCATGTCCGACATGCGCGCCAGGATCGGGAACTGCAAGGCGTTGATGGATGCGGATTTACCCAGGTTGTTCGCGCCATACACCGACAGCGGCTCTTCCAGCGGGAACAAGCCCAGGCTGTAACCGGCGGTGTTCAATAGGGCGAAGCGGCGGATGCCGTAACGTTCCTTACTCATACGTCGGTTTCCTGTTCTTCGGCAATGGCTCGGGCCAGGGCGTCTTCTTCGCTTTCCTCATCGAAGGCGCTAAGGTCCAGCGGGTCATCGGTCTTCAGCAGTTTTTCATCGCTGTCTTCGTCGATGATCAC
Organism: Pseudomonas sp. NCIMB 10586; assembly: GCF_023127895.1. Lineage (NCBI taxonomy): Bacteria > Pseudomonadati > Pseudomonadota > Gammaproteobacteria > Pseudomonadales > Pseudomonadaceae > Pseudomonas > Pseudomonas sp. NCIMB 10586. Next base: position 576,014 of record NZ_SPKQ01000018.1, on the reverse strand, counting down.
TGGCACCGGCAGCGGCAATACGCTGTGCACGCTGGCGGCGAGGTCGCGGTCCTGTTGCACCGACAGGCACACGTCGAGGAAACGGTGCATTGGTGGCAGGAAGCGGTAGATACCGTTGTCTTCGCTGGCAAAACCGAGTTGGGTCATGCGACGCATGATTTTTTCTTCGAGCTCTTCCTGGGTCTGCACTTCGGCCTGGATAAACAGGTCGCGGTACTTCTCCAGCAACGAAGGCAATTCGTCGCGCCCCAGGCTGCCGCCGTCGAGCACGGCAACCGGGTCGCGGCCCTGGTCGGCCAGGTGCTCGACGAGAATGAAGGTAAACAAGGCCAGGCGCTGGGCGGTCTTGTTGACCTGCGCGGCAGCCACGGCGGTGTCCGGGACGAAGTAGTAGAAACCGCGGGTATCGCATACCAGCTCAAAGCCCAAGGCCTTGAACAGCGTGCGGTACTGGTCCTGGAAGTTCGACAGCTGCGCGTACAGCTCCGGGTCGCGGCGGCTGACGTGGTAACCCTTGAACAGCTCGCGAAAAATCGGCGCCAGCTGGGACAGTTCGGATAGATCAAGATGCATAAGGGGTGCTCGCAGAATTCTCGGTGGCGTCAACGCCGGCCGGGAGCAGGGCGAAGGAGCGCAGGCTGACCTGATGCTCGTGGGTGTGGTAATCGCGACGTTCCAGGCGCTCGCGCTTGAAGCGTTTTTCCCGGGATAGGCGTGAAAACCAGTACAGCAATTCGTCGGTGGCGCCGTCGGGCTCCTGTTCCAGCAGCCAGGTCATCAGGTCCGGCATCGGCAGGGCGTCTTCGCAGCGCTCGAGCATTTCCTTGACCGTACGCGGCGCGCGCGGGGCTTCGCCCTTGTGGGATTTGTGCGCCTTGGGGAATCGCGCCGGTTTCGGCTCGAAATTGGCCAGGGCATACACATAAGCCTCGACCTGGCTGGCGCTGCCCAGGAAGGTGCTTTGCGGTCGGGTGAACATCGGCATCGCCGCTTGCGGCACCGCGTCCAGGCCTTTACGGCGAATCGCCGACAAGGCTAGCGCAGCGCCGCGAGTCACTGCGTTATGCCGGCGTGCTTCTTCGCGCAGCGGCAACAGCAGCTCGCGCGCATGGCGCAAGGTCAACTGGGCGCTGGTCTGCATTTCGAGGATGCGCGCGTGAGTGCGCAGCAGCATGTCGTCGTCCACCAGGTGGCCAAGACGCTGTTGCTCGGTGAGCATGCGCAGCAGCACGTTTTCCACCTTGCGCACGCCTTGCTCGAAGGCGCCGTCAGCGTTCACCAGCTGAATCATCGGCTCGACGTATTCGTCCCAGGTTGCCAACACCTCGGCGTAGCGCTGGCGCAACGGGATCTGGCGGTCGCTGGTCTTGGCGCGATCGGCCACGGCGGCGAGGGCCTGTTCGTCGTTGGCAAGTTTTTTCAGCACGTCGCGCACGCGCATATCCAGCAAGCGCAGTTGCCGGGCCAGGTCATGGCCGTCGCGGATGTCGAAGGCGTCCTGGATATAACCGGCCAGGCGCTCAAGGTGGCGCAGGTAGGCTTCGATTTCCAGGCACAGGCCAAGCCGGTGCTCCTTGCGAAGATAAGCGAGGAAGTCGTGGATCTGCGCGTTGAGCTCGAAACGGTTCGGGCTCTTGGCGACAGGTACCAGGATATCCAGGCGAATCCACACGTCCAGCAGGCTGGTAATGTCCTGGGGCGTGCTGTCCAGTTGTTGGGCGGCCAATTGTGCGCGCAGCTCGCTCAGGCTCAGGGTGCCTTGGTCGAAGTGTTCGCACAGAGGCTCAAGTAAGGCCCAGTGTTCGGCGAGGGCGCGCAGGACGCGCTTGGGTTCGATCATGGGAATGGCCGGCTGGTTGGCGATTAAAAGTCGCGATTGTACTGCATCAGGCGCGGGATTTATCCACAGCCGGTCAGTGCGCAGTGGGCGATTGTTGCCGAACAGCGGTAGAATCCCCGCTCTTTACTTATCCACAAGTGGCCGAGCTGTGCTTATCGAGTCCCGACGTCGCGCTTACTTGACCGCCATGCAGGTGGTCAACTGGCTGCCCCGCACCGAACTGCCGTTTGCCGCGCCGTCGCGGCCCGAGTTGTTGCAGGCGCTTGAGCCCTATGAGGCGTTCGAGTCGTCGGGGGAAGAGGCTGCCGCGCCCGTGGCGGTGGTCAAGCCCCCAGTCGAAACACGCCCGGCGGTCGAACGGGCAAAGATCGAAGTGCCACGCCCTGCGCCGGTGACCAAGGCTGCCAAGGTGGTGGAGGAGGCCGCGCCGGTGGTCAAGGCTCCGGTAGTGCCGCCGCCCCGCTTTGCCCTGCAATTGCTGCGGGCCGGGCGTTGCCTGTTGCTGGTGGAGCTGCCCACCGGCGAGCGCTTCCAGTCCCGCGACCCGGCCTACCTGCTGCTCAAGGACATGCTGCGCGCCGCCGGCCTGCCCGACAGCCCGCAAATCATCGGTGAGCCTGTACGCTGGCCGCTGCTGGTACGCGGCACCATGGACCAGGGCCCGGAAGCTGCGCGGGATTTTGTCCAGGGCTTTGTCTCGGCGCGTCTGGAAGACGAACCCTGCGTGTGCCTGTGGCTGATCGGCTTGCCTGCCGTGCGGTTTGCCGGTGAAGCCAATGCCGAGGCCTGGTACCGCGAACTGCAGGTCGACAGCCTGGGTTCGGTATGGGCCCTGCCGGGTCTGGAATTATTAATGGAAGAGCCACAGCGTAAGGCTGATGTCTGGCAAGCCATGCGCCGGCTGATGGCGCGCTGGAAAACAACTGATGAGTGAGGCTTTATCCTTCCGCCCGATGACCGAGGCCGACCTCGACGCGGTGCTGAAAATCGAATACGCGGCGTTCAGCCATCCCTGGACGCGAGGGATCTTTCTCGACGGGCTGGGCAAGTATCAAATCTGGCTGATGTTCGAAGGTGAGCAGCAGGTGGGCCATGGGGTGGTGCAGATCATTCTCGATGAAGCGCACTTGCTGAACATCACCGTTAAACCGGAAAACCAGGGGCGCGGATTGGGTTTGGCGCTGCTGGAACACCTGATGTCCCGTGCCTACGCGGCCAACGCGCGGGAATGCTTCCTGGAAGTGCGGGACAGCAATACCGGGGCTTTTCGGTTATATGAGCGCTATGGCTTCAATGAGATTGGCCGACGCCGGGATTACTACCCTGCTGTGGGTGGTCGCGAAGACGCGGTCGTCATGGCTTGCACCCTCGTCGACTAAATACCGGAACCAATGTGGGAGGGAGCAAGCCCCCTCCCACATTTTGAGCTGCGTTGTGTCAGCGTTTGCCGTTGAGCGGGTCCAGATCGGCCAGTTCGGCCTCATCCAGGCCATTTCCGCCACCAATATCCTCTTCACCAACAACACTCAGATCGTAGTCCGCCGGGCTGTCTTCTCCTTCCTCCCGAGCATCTCTGGCACCGTCCTCGTGAATCAGCGTTTCCGGGCTCATATCATCATCGGTTGATTCATGATCAGCGGTCGAGGCCCCGGTCATCCCGGCCTCTCGTACCCGTTCGTCGGGCATCAGCTGCTCGCGCTCGCCACGCGGGATTTCATCGCCGATTTCCGCTGTCTGGTCCTCTTCGTCAAAATCCAGCTCGCGCATCGAACCCATGCGGTCTTCGTTGTCGTCGATCGGTTCCGGCTGGGTTGCGCCGTAGGGACGTCGTGATTCAGTCATGGCCAATCCTCATGCTGTGGGGCTTATAGTGTGTGGACAGGCGCTGAGCCCCAAAGATTCAAGCTAATTTGCGCCAGGCGTGACCCGGACGAGGGGTTGTCAGTCACAAAACTGCGCATCATTCCTGAGGCTTTCCCTGATGAACGAACTACAAGACCTGCTTGATAACAACGAACGCTGGGCGGATGCGATCAAACAGGAAGATCCCGAATTCTTCGCCAAGCTCGCCCGCCAGCAAACCCCGGAATACCTGTGGATCGGTTGCTCCGACGCGCGGGTGCCGGCCAATGAGATCGTCGGCATGTTGCCCGGTGATCTGTTCGTGCACCGCAACGTGGCTAACGTGGTGCTGCACACCGACCTCAATTGCCTGTCGGTGATTCAGTACGCGGTGGACGTGCTCAAGGTCAAACACATCCTCGTCACGGGGCACTATGGTTGCGGCGGCGTGCGTGCGTCGATGCAGGACCGCCAGTTCGGCCTGATCGACGGCTGGCTGCGCACTATTCGTGATCTCTACTACGAGAACCGCGAACTGTTGGCTCAACTGCCAACTGAAGAAGAACGCGTTGACCGCATGTGTGAACTCAATGTGATCCAGCAGGTGGCCAATGTCGGTCACACCAGCATTGTGCAAAATGCCTGGCATCGTGGGCAGAGCCTGTCGATCCATGGCTGCATCTACGGCATCAAGGACGGTCGCTGGAAGAGCTTGAACACCACCATCAGTGGCTTCGAGCAACTGCCGCCGCAGTACCGCCTGCGTCCGTTGGGCGAAGCCTAGGACCTTTTGTTTTCGCGCCACCAGGCCAGGCCTTGGGCGTTCAACGGCTCTTTGCTGCCGGTGATCCAGCCCCGGCAGTTCAGCTCGCCGCAATGGCAAGCGAACTGCCGGTAAAGCGCGTCTTCAGTAATGGCGTAATCCAGGGTCAGCAGGCCGCCTGCGGTAATGGTGTTCAGGGTCCATAGTTCCATGTACGTGGTGTCCAGGAGCACGTTCGGCTTGCAGGAGTGCCGTATCAGGCCGCAGAACCATCTATCGTACAAGTGAATACGCGGCGACAGTTGCAGCGTATGCGCCCGGCGCTCGCTGACTGCGTAGCCTGAAACCAGAGCGATGCGTACTCGACTGTCAAAGTCGATGCGAGCCTTGATGCCACCCCGCTTGCCATTAGGGTATCGCACGACCTTGAATTGTGCGGTCGAGGGGTAACCCTGTTCCACCTGCAGCGTCTCAAAGGGGTAGAGGCAGTCATTCACTGCCGTTTTAGCCTTATCCATGGCTTGAGTCTTCATCACTCTCCTGAATTGGGCTGCATGGATCTGGGGTGTTCTGACTGCCAGTCTTGCAGCAAGTGGGCGCAAGCCAAGACTCGCCGAAGTTGAAGCCGGTTTCTACTGTCAGATCTGACAGTAGAAACCGCGGGTTCGCGTTAAAGCGCGGGAGAGGTAACAGTGGGGGGCGGCGCGGCGTTTTTCAGCTGCTTCAATTGCGCCTTGATAGGCGGTGTGGCGCACTTGGTATTGGCCTGCTCCGGGGTCAGGTTGCGCACCGAGGTGAAGAACAGCTCACAGGTCTGCTCCTTGCGTGTGACCTGCCAGGTATTCAAGCAGGCTTTGAGCAACACATTCGCATCGCTGGCGGGTTTCTGGCCCATGCCCGCTTGCCAGCAGGCCGCGCTTAAATCCTGCCCCATTACTTTCAATCCGGCCTCGTCGGCCTTTTGTTCATCTCCGTCATAGCTTGCCGGGTCCGCCGCGTACCAGATGTAGCTGGGGTGGTTGGCGCCCAGCACTGACACGCTCGTGCCTGGTGTCGGGCTGATCTGGGTCAGCTCCAGCACGCCGACGTTCTGACCGTATTGTTGCTTGAGCCAACTGCGCACCGGCGCGCCGAACGCCACCATCGGCAGTGAGCCGTTGGCGTGCAGGCTCAGTTCCTTGACCATGCGGGTCTGGTAGTCGGTGAAGTAGCTGTAGACGCTCTCGAGATCTTTGCCTGCGTTGGACGGTGCGGCGATGGGCGCGATATCGATGATGGTCTGGTAAGCCGGTGTCTCGCTGGCCGGGATGCCGTTGTCGGTAAGCAAGGCCGCCCAGCGGTCAGTGGTGGCCGACTCCAGGTAGTCCTGGGCCTGGGTGAGCGAGTAGTCCGGAGGAAAGTGCAGCAGTTCGATGCTCTTGCGGTTCTCCAGGGCCATGCCCAGCGGCAGGAACAGGTACCAGTTATAAGCCCACTTGCCATCGCTGTTGAGCCGGCTGGCACCCTGATAAGCGAGGTCGGCGGTATTGAGCAAGGTGGTCAGGGACTGGCCGTAGGTGTCCGGTACGCCGCTGAAATTCGCCCAGACCTGGCCATCGTGGGTTTTCACACTGACCCTGGCGCGGCTGTAGCCGTCACGCTGCAGGCTCTGGTTCAAGTAGTGCTCAGCGGTCTGCTCCAGCGTCCATGGCCGAAAGCAGATCACGTTGCAGTTATTGGGAAATGCGAATAACTGGGTGACGCGCTGCGTACTGCCCAGAGGCACCTCGATGTCGGCCTGTACGACCGCACTCACCAGCAGTGCGGCGAGGGTGAAGGACAGCCTGGTCGTTTTAAACATAGTTGGTTCCTTGTCAGCGACGCCCGTCTGCGCGGGATAAAAGCCCACCTGCACACAGTAGCGGCTGACCGGGAAAATCGCGTGTTAAATCGCCAGGCATGTCGTTATTGGATAAGCCTCTACGGGTGAAATTGCAAAGCGTTGGTCAGGTCGCCCATGGGCTTCTGGCCGCGGGCGATCATCGCGTCGTCACGCTGCTTGAGGCCGTCCAGAGTCTCCAATTGGAACACTCGGGTGATCAAACGCAGGATCGATGCAGTGTCGTACACCGTGTGGTCAACCGTGCCTTTGCGCGCAAACGGCGACACCACCAGGGCCGGCACCCGCGTGCCCGGGCCCCAGCGGTCACCCTTGGGCGGCGCGACGTGATCCCACCAGCCGCCGTTTTCATCGACGGTGACCACCACCACCATGTTTTTCCACTGCGGGCTCTCTTGCAGCACTTTCAGGGCGCGGGCGATATGGCGGTCGCCCGAGGCCACATCGGCATAACCGGCGTGCATGTTCAGGTTGCCCTGGGGTTTGTAGAAACTCACGGCCGGCAGCTTGCCGGCCTGGGCATCTGCGAAGAACTTGTTCGTGCTTGATTCATCCCCCAAGCCGCCGTCGCGCAGGCGTTTATCACGTTCCGCACGGTTTTGCGGACCTTGCTGCTTGAAGTAGTTGAACGGCTGGTGGTGGTACTGGAAGTTCGGGATCTTGGGGATCCCGCCCGAATCCTTGAACTGCTCCAGAGTGGCCTGCCACGCGCCGGCATACCAGGCCCAGTCAACGTTCTTTTTCGACAGCTTGTCGCCAATGTGCTCGTGGGTTTGCGGCACCAGCACATTGGGCAGGTCAGGCTTTGAGTAATCCGGGTTTTGCGGGTCGCGAATCCAGGTGGGCCAATACGGCGGGGCCAGGGTGTTTACGGCGTAACCGTCCGGGGTCAGCGCGCTGGGGCCGAACTGCGGCGGGCCGGTCATGGCGCTGGCCGGGGACGCGTCCAGCGGCTTGAGGCGCGTGTCGGTGGGGTCATCACTTTGCAGCGTGGCGATCTGCGCCTTGGCCACCGATTGCGCGGCATTGGGATAAACCGGCGCCGTGGCGCTGATCAGGTAGTGGTGGTTAAGAAACGAGCCGCCAAATGCGCCCTGGAAAAAGTTATCGCAGAGCACAAACTCCCTGGCAACGTCCCACAGGCGCAGAGAATAACGACTTTGGGCGTAATGGCCCATCACCAGGCCCCCGGCATCGCCCCAGGCGACAAAACCGTCGTTCTTGCCGCCGTTGATCTGCATCTGGTTTTGATAGAACACATGCCACAGGTCGCGGGTTACCAAGCTCAATGGCAGGTCTTCGGCGTTCGGGCCCTTGAGGGCAAACGGTGCGTTGGAAAGGTTTTCCTGGAATTGCACACCGCTGGGGTAGGTCACCCCGTCGACCGTTTGCGGGCCTACTTGCAACACACCGCCCCATGTGGGCGGCAGGCTGGCCAGCACACTACCGTCGCGGTCGCGCTGCCGGGTGTCAGTGGCGGATAACGCCGACAGTGGTTTTTCAAGCCCGGGGAAATCGGCAAACAGGTTGTTGAAGCTGCGGTTCTCGGCGTAGATCACCACCACGGTTTTAACCTGGTCGCTCAAGGCCTTGTCCAGCTCCTGGGGCGTGAGCGGCCTGGCTACCGGTGTGCTCGGCGCTTCGCTGGTATGGCCGCAGGCACTCAAGGTCGCGCCTACCCCCAACACCGCCGCACCGCCGAGGAAGCGCCGACGGCTGGTGTCGACCGGCGTTTTGGGGGCGCAGTCGTGGGTAGGGCGGTCGTTGTGCTCGTCACTCATTGCGGGGGGAGTCCTTGGCGAGATGTTGCAAGATATTTCGCAGGACGGTAGCAATGGAATGTGACGGAACGAAGACACACATGTGATGTGCGGGGCGTGTCTACACAGAGTAAGCGCTGCTAGACTGGGCTTCTAATGCACACCATCGAGGTGAGTCGTGAAACCTTCAACTGCACTTGATCTACAACGAGCAGCTGTCAGAGAAGTGATAGGACGTTTCCAAATATCAAACCCGAGAGTATTTGGGTCTGTATTAACGGGTACCGACCAAGAAGGCAGTGATCTTGATTTGTTGGTTGATGTGCCACCGGGGACAACTCTTTTTGATCTTGGCGGGTTGCAGGTCGAGCTTGAGGACTTGTTAGGCGTCAATGTCGACCTGTTGACGCCTGGCGACTTGCCTTTGAAATTTCGCGCCAAGGTGTTGGCTGAGGCCCGTCCTGTATGACAGAAAATCGCTTAGGGGATTATCTGGAGCACATAAGGCAAGCTGCCACTGACGCTATCACTTTTGTAGAGGGCTTGAGCAAAGAAGAGTTTTTGGAGGACCGGCGAACACAACAAGCTGTGGTCATGAGCCTGATCATCGTTGGTGAAGCGTCGACGAAAATCATGGATCAGCATCCGGACTTCGCGGCACGCCATTCACATATTCCTTGGCGCAATATGCGAGCGATGCGCAACCGAATCGCTCATGGTTACTTCGATATCAACTTGGATGTTGTTTGGGACACGATACAGAGTGCATTACCTGATCTATTGGCACGCCTTCCTGTAAATCCTTGACCGCAGCTGTTCTACCAACAGTTGCGGTCACCCGTTATTCAGGGCATCACAGGCGGCAAATACTTCAACGTCGTCCCCAGCGCCCACAACAAGAACAACACCAGCGGCGTGTGCACCAACAACTGCACAAACGAAAACCCGATCAAGTCCCGCGCCTTCAGCCCCAACACCCCCAGCAGCGGCAGCATATAGAACGGGTTGATCAAGTTCGGCAGTGCCTCGGCGGCGTTGTAGATCTGCACCGCCCAGCCCAGGTGGTATTGCAGGTCATTGGCCACTTGCATCACATAGGGCGCCTCGATAATCCACTTGCCGCCACCCGATGGGATGAAGAAGCCCAGCACCGCCGAATACACGCCCATCAGCAGCGCGTAGGTGTCGTGGGAGGCGATGGAGGTGAAGAACGTCGAGATATGGTGCGCCAGGGTCTGGCCGTCACCGCCCTTGACCACCGTCATCAGCGCGGCAATCGAGCCGTACAGCGGGAACTGGATCAGCACGCCGGTGGTGGTTGGCACCGCACGGGCCACGGCATCGAGGAAGCTGCGCGGGCGCCAGTGCAGCAGGGCGCCGACCATGATGAACAGGAAATTATAGGTGTTGAGCCCGGAGATGGCGCTGATCGCCGGCTTGGTTGAGAACTCATGGAACAGCCAGCCGGCTGCCAGCAATGCCAGCAATATCGTCAGCAACGGGCTGTGTTCCAGCCATTCGCCAGGACGCGTCGGCGGTTGTGGCTTGGGCAGGTTAAAGGCCGGGTCGACGCCGCAGGCCTTGGCATCCCGGGCACTGTTGGGGCCTGGCGCGGTGGCGTAGGCGATGATCAGCGACACCACGATCAGCGCCAGAAGCAGCACACCGGATTGCCACAGGAAGATCGTTTCGGTGAACGGGATCATCCCGGTGATCGACAGGATCGACGGCGGCAAGCTGGCCGGGTTGGCCTGCAACTGCGCGGCTGACGACGACAGCCCCAACGCCCACACGGCACCGAGGCCCAGGTATGCTGCAGCGCCGGCGGCGCGGTAGTCCATGCGCAAATCGGTACGACGGGCCAACGCCCGCACCAGCAAACCGCCGAACACCAGGGACAAGCCCCAGTTGAGCAACGATGCCACCATGGAAATCAACGCCACCCAGGCTACCGCCGAACGACCGTTCTTGGGGATGCGCGCCAAGCGGTCGATCAACTTCACCGCGGGCGGCGAGCTGGCGACTACATAACCGCCGATCACCACAAACGCCATCTGCATGGTGAACGGGATCAGGCTCCAGAACCCGTCGCCAAATGCTTTGGCCGCTTCGGCGGGCGCTGCGCCCATGCCCAGGGTCGCCACGGCGACGATAATCACCGCGAGGGCGGCAAACACCCAGGAGTCGGGAAACCAGCGCTCGGCAAAATTGGAACAACGCAGAGCAAATCGAGCGTAACGGCTTTCTTCGATAGCATCGGCCATGAAGCTTTCCTCTTGTATTTATTATGGGGTTTGGCAGTTTTACGGCATGTTCCTCTACCCCCATTGATTTGGGAATGTAGTTATCTTCAACGATCAATGAGTAAAACAAATATATCCGTCGTGATTGCCTTCAATGGGTTCAGCTCATAACCTGCACGCCATTTTGTTTGTCTGCCGAGCCTGCACATGACTGCCACCTTTTCCCCACGGGCGCAGCGTTTTTCCCGCTCCGACTACAAAACCCTGGGCCTGGCCGCCCTCGGTGGAGCCCTGGAAATCTACGACTTCATTATTTTTGTGTTTTTCGCGCTGACCCTCAGCCAATTATTTTTCCCCCCGGAAATGCCTGAGTGGCTGCGCCTGTTGCAAAGCTTCGGCATCTTCGTTACTGGCTACCTCGCCCGTCCGCTGGGCGGCATCCTGATGGCGCACTTTGCCGACCACCTGGGGCGCAAGCGCGTATTCAGCTTGAGCATCCTGATGATGGCCTTGCCCTGCCTGCTGATCGGCATCATGCCGACCTACGCGCAGATCGGCTATTTCGCACCCTTGATCCTGCTGGCGCTGCGCGTGCTGCAAGGTGCCGCAGTGGGCGGCGAAGTGCCCAGCGCCTGGACCTTCGTCGCCGAGCACGCGCCGCGCCAGCACCGTGGCTACGCCTTGGGCTTCCTGCAAGCCGGCCTGACCTTCGGTTACCTGCTGGGCGCATTGACTGCCACCTTGCTGGCGCAAGTCTTCACCCCGGCCGAAATCCTCGACTATGCCTGGCGCTTGCCCTTCCTGCTCGGCGGCGTATTCGGCGTGATCGGCGTATGGCTGCGTCGCTGGCTCAGCGAAACCCCGGTGTTCCTCCAAATGCAGGCGCGTCGCCAGGCCGCCGCCGAAATGCCATTGCGCACCGTGCTGCGCGAGCATCGCGCCGTGCTGTTGCCAGCCATGATCCTGACCTGCGTACTCACCTCAGCCGTGGTGGTGCTGGTGGTCATCACCCCGACCATGATGCAGAAAACCTTCGGCATGAGCCCCAGCCACACCTTCGCCCTGAGCGCGTTGGGCATCGTTTTCCTGAATATCGGCTGCGTCCTCGCCGGCTTGCTCGTGGACCGCATCGGCGCCTGGCGCGCGGTGCTGGTCTACAGCCTGTTGCTGCCGGTAGGGATTTTTATCCTGTATGCCAGCCTGATCAGCGGCGGTGTGTGGCTGGGCGCGGCGTACGCCGTGGCAGGCTTGAGCTGCGGGGTGGTGGGCGCGGTGCCGTCAGTGATGGTCGGCCTGTTCCCGGCGCAGGTGCGGGTGTCGGGGATTTCCTTCACCTACAACATTGCCTATGCGCTGTGGGCGAGTACTACGCCGCTGCTATTGATCGCGCTGATGCCGACCAGCCCGTGGGTCTGCGTGGGGTATTGCGTGGTGATGGGGGCGGTGGGGGTGGGAACCACGATCGTCTTTCGTAATTTAGGCTACGCGAACTACTAATGTTTTTTTGAGTGTCAATACTCAACCTGCCCCCCCTCCCATAGCCAAATTTCTGCTGATAGGAGGGGGAGATAGTTTTTAATCTTTTGCTTACGGAACTTTAACTTGTTATGGGCCCCAGATCGGTGTCGTTTCGGCCTGGAAGAATTCTATATCAAATCCGAAAAATTGATGTTTTGCTCTCATCATTGTCTGTTGATTTTCTTTGCTTTCAGCTTTTCCGTAGATACTAATGAAAATTTTCTCCACTTGAGCCTCCTTTATTTCTTCAAATATATGTCTGTCGTTGTCTGCTATAGAGTGGCCATAGATGAAGAGTGTGCCGTTTAAGTCTCTAAGCTTTCGTAGGCAATAATTTAAATAGGGGTTGTGTTCTATCCGTGCGCGTTTTTTTGCATGGGTCGGCTCCGCAACAAACAGGGGGAATTTCCCGTGCTCTAAGTTTTCTCTGACCTGGTCAATTATGGGGATTCCATCTTCCGTACATTTATGCTTTTTTATACCGGACACAGTATCATAAATGTGCAGTCCCCCATGAAGAAAGTGGACCTCCTGGTTAGTACCATGCCCTACCCAGGATGTTGGGTATCTGAAGCCGTCATCGGTGGAGTAGCGCTCTGGAGGTAGGTTGTTTTTATTTTTTGCCCAGTAAAGCAATAGGTCATAATTCAGTGTGAATATTTGGTTGAATGAACATAGAAACTTTCGTGCTGTGGTGTATTGTTCATCAGAAATATTGCTGGGTAGTGGAGGGTGAGTGTTGGAGATGGCGTTTATAAGTGCTGACTTCAGTACTTCTTGATCTCGCTTTACGGTTTCTATGAGTTCTGGGTTCGCTTCGTAAATTTCTAGTACAAGCTGTGTGGAAACCAGTCGTTTCATGACTTTTTCAAAGTCATAAGTGTTAAGTTGTTTAAATAGCTCTTTAAGTTGAAATTCTCGATCTCCGAAATTAGCAGCTTGAAGCAGATACTTGTAGTTGAAGATCTGGTGGTTCCACGCTTGAGAGAAACCGTTTGCGAGTAATACTGAGGGCTTTTGGCCCACGGGTACTGATTGCATCGCGTCGCTGTAGGTGATCACCTTCACGCTCCCTGTGAGTAATGTTTAAGGCACAATAATTTGCGTGATGACTATATGCCATTATTCGATCGCTGAGGCAAGACTATGTATTACGTGTGAGGTTTAAGAACTTTCTCCGACAATAGGCACCAGGATGGCAAGGTGCCAGAGCAAGCAAGTCGTACCTGATAGAACTGCCCCAGCGTGTCCATGAACGATTTTGGTGCGCTCAACGCTAACGACGTTCTGGCGTGCAGATGACAATTTTGCAAACCATGCCCGTGGATCTGGCCTATAGCTCTATGATCCGCTTCCTCCCAACCCACAAGGACATCCCATGAGCGCAGGACACAGCCACGCCCAAGTACGCGCCGGCCACGAACGCAAGTTATGGATCGCCCTGGGGCTGACCGCCAGCTTCATGCTGGCCGAAGTCATCGGCGCCTTTATCACCGGCAGCCTGGCACTGTTGTCGGACGCGGCGCACATGATGACCGACGCCCTGGCCCTGGCGATTTCCCTGGTGGCGATCCAGGTCGCCAAGCGCCCGGCAGATCGCAAGCGCACCTTCGGGTATGCGCGGTTCGAGATTCTGGCGGCTGCGTTCAATGCATTGCTGCTGTTCGCCGTGGCGTTCTACATCTTGTACGAGGCTTACCTGCGGCTGCAGACGCCCGCCGAGATCCAGTCCACCGGCATGTTGGTGATTGCGCTGCTGGGGCTGGTCGTCAACCTGATCTCCATGCGCCTGCTCAGCGCGGCCAGCGGCGAGAGCCTTAACGTCAAGGGTGCCTATCTGGAAGTCTGGAGCGACATGCTCGGCTCCGTCGGCGTGATCATTGCCGCGCTGGTGATCATGTTCACCGGCTGGGGGTGGGTCGATTCCGTGGTCGCGGCCGCCATCGGCTTTTGGGTATTGCCGCGCACCTGGACCCTCCTCAAGGCGAGCATGAACATCCTGCTGCAAGGTGTGCCGGAAGGCGTCGATATCGAGCAGGTGGAGCAGGCCATCCGCAGCGTGCCTGGGGTCAGGGACGTGCACGACCTGCACATCTGGGCCCTCACCAGTGGCAAGAATGTGCTGAGTACGCATTTGGTCGCGGATGCGTCCCAGGGCACTGAGCAGCAGATCCTCAGCCGAGTGACGGAGTTACTGCACGAGCAATTCGATATTTCCCATGCCACGATCCAGGTTGAGGGCGAGGGTTTTCAGCATGACGATCACGACGACGTGCATGCCTGAGCCTGGCTAACGGATTTGTAATCTTTCACCCACGGCCCTGATAAGTACCGACAGCTACATTGCCCCCGCTGGGACACCTCAGCGACTTCATGGGCGTGGAACTCTCGTTATGGCAATTTCCGTTAGAACACTGTTGGGGGCGGCAGCATTGGCATTGTGGATATCCGCAAACGCCGCCCAGGCACAACCCCTCACCCTCGATGCAGCGCTGCAAACCGCCTTCGCCAACAACCCGGACCTGGCGGCCGCACAATGGGAAATCGACATCGCCCAGGGCGGCCGCCAGCAGGCCGGCTTGATCCCCAACCCTGTGGCCTCCTGGGATGCCGAAGACACCCGCCGCAACAGCCGCACCACCAGTATCAAACTCAGCCAGACCCTGGAACTGGGCGGCAAGCGCGGTGCGCGCATCGAGGTGGCCACCCGCGCCCAGGACGCCGCCGCGCTGACCCTGGAGCAGCGCCGTAACCTGTTGCGCGCCGAGGTCATCGACAGCTACTACGGCGCCCTGCGCGCCCAGGAGCGCCTCGACCTGGCGCAACGCTCCATGACGCTTGCCGAGCGCGGCCTGGTGGTCGCCAACGGGCGTGTCACCGCCGGCAAGTCGTCACCGGTGGAAGCTACCCGCGCCCAGGTGCAGGTGTCGGAAATCCGCCTGGAATTGAACCGCGCACAGATTGGCCTCACTGATGCCTACCGTCGCCTGGCCACCAGCACCGGCAGTGCGGCCACCGACTTCCAGGCCGTCGCCACGCCAAACACCTCCGCGCCGGCGTTACCCGCCGCCGCGCCTTTGCTGGCACGTCTTGAGCAAACCGCCGAACTGCGCCTGGCCGAACTCAATATTGTGCAGAACGAAGCCAGCGTGGGCCTGGAAAAAGCCCAGCGCATTCCGGACCTGGATGTGTCCATTGGCAGCCAGTACGACGCCAGCGTGCGCGAGCGGGTCAACCTGGTGGGCGTGTCGATGCCGATCCCGCTGTTCAACCGCAACCAGGGCAACATCCTCGCGGCCACTCGACGCGCCGACCAGGCCCGCGACCTGCGCAACGCCGCCGAGCTGCGCCTGCGCACCGAAACCCGCCAGGCCCTGGACCTGTGGCAAACGGCGAACACCGAAGTGCGTGCGTTCAACCAACAGATCCTGCCTGCCGCACAGAGCGCGGTAGACAGCGCCACCCGTGGTTTCGAGATGGGCAAGTTCAACTTTCTCGACGTGCTCGACGCCCAGCGTACCTTGATCGCGGCCCGCACCCAGTACCTCGCGGCGACGGCCCAGGCCACCGACGCCTGGGTGCGTATCGAACGAATTTACGGCGACCTCGCCCGGTTTTGATTTTTCCTGGAGTCCCCTGATGAACAAAAAACATGGCATGGCGCTCGCCGTCGCCTTGGGCCTGCTGCTATCGGGCTTGGCCCACGCCGAGGAAGAAGAAGGCAAACTTGAACTCACCGAGCAGCAGATCCAGGCCGCCGGTATTCAACTGGCCCAAGCGCAACCGCGCTCGATCAGCACGGTGCTGACGCTGCCCGGCGAGGTGCGTTTTGATGAAGACCGTACCTCCCACATCGTGCCCCGTGCTGCGGGCGTGGTGGAAGCGGTGAACGTCAATCTGGGCCAGTCGGTAAAAAAAGGCGAACTGTTGGCGGTGATCGCCAGCCAGCAGATTTCCGACCAGCGCAGTGAGTTGGCGGCCAGCCAGCGCCGGGTCGAACTGGCGCGTACCACCTTTGAGCGCGAGCGCCAGTTGTGGCAGGACAAAATCTCCGCCGAGCAGGATTACCTGCTGGCGCGGCAAACCCTGCAAGAGGCCGAAATCGCCCTGAACAATGCGCGGCAGAAGATGACCGCCCTCAGCGGCAGCGCAGTTCTGGCCGGTGGCAATCGCTATGAACTGCGGGCGCCGTTCGCCGGGGTGGTGGTGGAAAAACACCTGGGCGTGGGCGAGGTGGTCAGTGAAACCAGCAACGCATTCACGCTCTCGGACCTGTCTCAGGTGTGGGTCACCTTCGGTGTCTTTCCCAAGGACTTGAACAAGGTCCGTGTAGGCAAACCAGTAAAAGTCAGCTCGACGGAAATGGGCACCGAAGTGCTGGGCACCGTGGCGTATGTCGGCAACTTGCTCGGCGAGCAAACGCGTACCGCCACCGTGCGTGTGACGGTGCCCAACCCCGACGACGCCTGGCGTCCTGGTTTATTCGTGGCCGTGCAAGTCGCCACCGATACCTACCAGGCCAAGGTCACCGTACCGCAAGCCGCCATCCAGACCGTCGAGGACAAGCCCTCGGTGTTCGTGCGCACTGCAGAAGGCTTTATCACCCGCCATCTTGAACTGGGCGTCAGTGAAAACGGCTACGTCGAAGTGCGTCAGGGCCTGGAGGCCGGTGCGCAAGTGGCGACGGCTGGCAGCTTCATCCTCAAGTCCGAACTGGGCAAAGGCTCGGCCGAACACGCCCATTGATCTGCGAGTGACTCCCCATGTTTGAGCGCCTTATCCAATTCGCCATCGAGCAGCGCATTATCGTGTTGCTGGCGGTGCTGTTGATGGCCGGTGTCGGCATCGCCAGCTATCAGAAACTGCCCATCGACGCGGTGCCCGATATCACCAACGTGCAGGTGCAGATCAACTCGGCGGCCGCCGGTTTTTCGCCGCTGGAAACCGAGCAGCGCATCACCTTTCCCATCGAAACCGCCATGGCCGGCCTGCCGGGCTTGCAGCAGACGCGTTCGCTGTCGCGTTCCGGTTTGTCCCAGGTCACGGTGATTTTCAAGGACGGCACCGACCTGTTTTTTGCCCGCCAACTGGTCAACGAGCGTCTGCAAGTGGCCCGCGGGCAATTGCCCGATGGCATCGAAACCGCGATGGGGCCGATTTCCACCGGGCTTGGGGAAATTTTCCTGTGGACCGTGGAAGCTGAGGACGGTGCGCGCAAAGAGGACGGTACGCCTTACACCCCCACCGACCTGCGGGTGATCCAGGACTGGATCATCAAACCGCAGCTGCGCAATGTGCCGGGCGTGGCCGAGATCAATACCATCGGGGGCTTCGCCAAGGAGTATCAGATTGCGCCGGACCCCAAGCGCCTGGCCGCCTACAACCTGACGCTCAACGATCTGGTGACCGCTCTGGAGCGCAACAACGCCAATGTCGGCGCCGGTTATATCGAGCGCAGCGGCGAACAGTTGTTGATCCGCGCGCCGGGGCAAGTGGCGTCTATCGATGACATCGCCAACATTGTCATCACCACCTCGGACGGCACCCCGATTCGTGTGCGTAACGTGGCCCAGGTCGACATTGGCCGCGAGCTGCGCACCGGCGCCGCCACCGAAAACGGCCGCGAAGTAGTACTGGGCACCGTGTTCATGTTGATCGGTGAGAACAGCCGCAGCGTGTCCCAGGCAGTGGCGAAAAAGCTCGAGGAGATCAACCGTTCACTGCCCGAAGGCGTGGTGGCGGTCACCGTCTACGACCGCACCAACCTGGTGGAAAAAGCCATCGCCACCGTGAAGAAGAACCTCTTCGAAGGTGCGTTGCTGGTGGTGGCGGTGTTGTTCCTGTTCCTGGGCAATATCCGTGCGGCGCTGATCACGGCGATGGTGATTCCGCTGGCGATGCTGTTCACCTTCACCGGCATGTTCACCAACAAAGTCAGCGCCAACCTGATGAGCCTCGGTGCGCTGGACTTCGGCATTATCGTCGACGGTGCGGTGGTGATCGTCGAGAACGCCATCCGTCGTCTGGCCCATGCGCAGCAGCGTCACGGCCGCCTGCTGACCCGCAGTGAGCGCCTGCACGAAGTGTTCGCTGCTGCCAAAGAGGCGCGACGGGCGCTGATCTTCGGGCAACTGATCATCATGGTGGTGTACCTGCCGATCTTCGCTCTTACCGGGGTGGCCGGGAAGATGTTCCACCCGATGGCGTTCACGGTGGTGATTGCCTTGCTCGGCGCGATGATTCTGTCGGTGACCTTCGTACCGGCGGCGATTGCGTTGTTCGTCACCGGCAAGGTCAAGGAAGAAGAAAACTTCGTCATGCGCAGCGCACGCCGGGTGTATGACCCAGTGCTCAATTGGGTGATGACGCGCCGCCCCTTGGTATTTGGCCTGGCGCTGCTGACCATCGTCGTATCGGGCCTGGTCGCCAGCCGTATGGGCAGCGAATTTATCCCCAGCCTCAGCGAGGGCGACTTCGCCCAGCAGGCGCTGCGCGTACCTGGCACCAGCCTGACGCAATCGGTGCAGATGCAGCAGCAATTGGAAAAAACCTTGCTGGCCGAAGTGCCGGAAATCGAGCGGGTATTTGCGCGCACCGGTACGGCGGAAATCGCCTCCGACCCGATGCCGCCGAACATCTCCGACAGCTACGTGATGCTCAAACCCAAGGACCAATGGCCGGACCCGAGCAAGTCACGCGAGGCGATCATTGCCGACATCCAACGCGCCAGCGCGATTGTGCCGGGCAGCGTGTATGAGCTGTCGCAACCGATCCAGCTGCGTTTCAACGAGCTGATTTCCGGGGTGCGCAGCGATGTGGCGGTGAAGGTGTTTGGCGATGATATGGCCGTGCTCAACACCACTGCCGGGGAAATCGCCGAGACCTTGCAAAAGCTCAACGGCGCCTCGGAAGTGAAGGTGGAACAGACCTCCGGCCTGCCGGTGCTGACCATCAATATCGACCGCGATAAGGCCGCTCGCTTTGGCCTGAATGTGGGCGATGTGCAGGACACCATCGCTGTCGCCGTCGGTGGGCGTCAGGCCGGTACGTTGTACGAAGGTGATCGGCGTTTCGACATGGTCGTGCGCTTGTCCGACGCACTGCGCACAGACATCGAAGGCTTGTCACGGTTATTGATTCCGGTGCCGGCGCTGGCCGGTAGTACCTCGGGACAACTGGGCTTTATCGCCTTGTCCCAGGTCGCCAGCCTCGACCTGGTGCTGGGCCCCAACCAGATCAGTCGCGAGAATGGCAAGCGCCTGGTGATCGTCAGCGCCAACGTGCGTGGGCGTGATATCGGCTCGTTTGTCGAGGAAGCCGAAGCGGCCATTGCCACTCAGGTGAAAGTGCCCGCCGGTTACTGGACCACCTGGGGCGGGCAATTCGAGCAGTTGAAAGAAGCCTCCGAGCGCCTGCGTATCGTGGTGCCGGTGGCGTTGCTGCTGGTGTTCGGCCTGCTGTTCATGATGTTCAACAACCTCAAGGATGGCTTGCTGGTGTTCACCGGGATTCCGTTCGCGTTGACTGGTGGAATCATGGCGCTGTGGCTGCGGGATATTCCGCTATCGATTTCGGCAGGGGTGGGCTTTATCGCCTTGTCCGGTGTGGCGGTGCTGAACGGCCTGGTGATGATCGCCTTTATCCGCAACCTGCGCGAAGAAGGGCGCTCGTTAGCGGTGGCGATCCACGAAGGCGCGCTGACCCGCTTGCGCCCGGTGTTGATGACTGCGCTGGTGGCGTCCCTCGGGTTTATCCCCATGGCACTCGCCACCGGCACCGGCGCCGAAGTACAACGCCCGTTGGCGACGGTGGTGATTGGCGGGATTATTTCATCGACATTGCTGACGCTGCTGGTGTTGCCGGCGTTGTATCAGTGGGCTCATCGCCGCGAGGAAGAGACCGCCTGACAACCTTGAATGCACCACAAAACCAATGTGGGAGGGGGCTTGCTCCCGATGGCAGTGGGTCAGTTGATACATGTATTGGCTGACACACTGCCATCGGGAGCAAGCCCCCTCCCACATTGGACCGGTGTTGGCTTCAGGGGAAAGGCCAGGCTGAACCGCGTGAAACGCCCGAGCTGGCTGGTCACATGAGCGTGCCCCTGGTGCAGGTGCATGATCGACTTGACGATAGCCAGCCCCAACCCGGTGCCACCCTCGGCGCGGGTTCGACTGCTGTCGGCGCGGTAGAAACGTTCGAACAGGTGCGGCAGGTGGTGCGCGTCGATGCCTCGGCCGGGGTTGCCCACCGACAGCGACACGCTCTGGCCATAGGTTTCCACCAACAGCAGGATGCTCGAACCTTCTGGCGTATGGCGTATGGCATTGGAGAGCAAATTGGAAATCGCCCGCTGGATCATCAGACGATCCCCCGTCACCCAGGCCTCGCCGCGCAGGCTCAGGGTGACTTGCTTGTCTTCGGCACTCAGGGCAAACAGCTCCATCACTCGCTCGGCCTCTTGCCCCAGGGATACGTCGGTGAATGACGCCCGCGCCGCCGGATGGCTGACCTGGGCAAGGAACAGCATGTCGCTGACAATACGCCCCAGGCGCTCAAGCTCTTCGGTGCTGGATTCCAGCACCGCCTTGTATTCCTCCGGCGGGCGCTGGCGCGACAGGGTCAGTTGAGCCTTGCCCATCAGGTTGGTCAGCGGGGCGCGCAGTTCGTGGGCCAGGTCATCGGAGAATTGCGAGAGTTGCTGTACGCCCGCATCCAGGCGGTCGAGCATCACGTTGAAGCCTTGGGCCAGTTCCCCCAGTTCGTGGGGCAAATTGTCGACGGACAAACGGTGTGTCAGGTCCTGGGTGGTGACCTTCGCCGCCACCTGGCTGAATTGCTTCAACGGCGCCAAGCCGCGTTGTACCAACCACCAGGCACCCATGCCGATCAGTATCAACAGCAGCGGCAGCGCAATCAGCGTGGCGCGCAGATAGGCGCTGAGCAGTGCCTGGTCGTCTCTGCGGTCCAGGGACAGCAGCACCCGCACGCGTTCACCGCTGGCCAGGCGCATCAGGCTGGAGGCGCTGAGCACCTGGTTGCCGTCGCTGTCGGTCCAGTTCAGGTAGCCGAGGGTTTCCCGCGGTTTGAAGTCGGTGAGCAACGGCGATTGGGGCTTGGCGCCGATGTTCAGTAACACGCGGGTGTCGGGCGCGGTGCCGACGATAGTCAGGTAGAAATTGTCGTGGCCGATGACCAGGTCCAGCAGCGCATGGGGACGAGCGCGAATGGCCTGGGCGTCGAGCCCCAGGGACAGGCTGTGCTGGAGCTGCTCCATCTTGCTTTCCAGGCCCTTGCGCGCCAGTTTTTCCAGTTCATGGGTGAGGGCCAGGTAGGCCAGGGTGGCCAGCAGCAAGACCAGGCCCGCGCCCATCAGGCTGACGGTCAAGCCCAGGCGCATCGACAGGCTGCCGGTTTTCATGGGCGCGCCTCCAGCACGTAGCCGACGCCGCGAATGGTGTGGATCAGCTTGACCTCGCTCTGGTCGTCGACCTTGGCGCGCAGGCGGCTGATGGAGACTTCCACCACGTTGGTGTCGCAGTCGAAATTCATATCCCACACCAGCGAAATAATCTGCGTGCGGGTCAGCACTTCACCGCTCTGGCGCATCAGCACCTGCAGCAGCGCGAACTCCTTGGTGGTCAGGTCGATGCGCCGAGTGCCGCGATAGGCGCGGTGGCGACGCGGGTCCAGTTCCAGGTCCGAGACGCGGAACACTTCCGGCTGGGGGATGTGTTCGCTGCGCCGCAACAGGGTGCGCACCCGCGCCAGCAGCTCGGGGAACTCGAACGGCTTGACCAGGTAATCGTCGGCGCCCATGTCCAGGCCCTTGATCTTGTCCGCCAGCCTGCCGCGGGCCGTGAGCATCATCACCCGCTGGTTGCCGTTGCGGCGCAGTTGTTCCAGCACTTGCCAGCCATCCTTGCCCGGCAGGTTGACGTCCAGAATCACCAACTCGTAGGCATGCTGCTCGGCCAGGTGCAGGCCATCAATGCCATTGGCGGCGCAGTCGGCCACGTAGCCGCTTTCGTTCAAACCCTGTCGCAAATAGTCAGCGGTTTTTTGCTCGTCCTCAATCACAAGGATACGCATGGGGGTTACCTCTTGAATGATGGAGAGAAGGCGCCCATGTCCTTATGGCGGCTGTTATCAAAGTGGGAAAAGTCTGAAGGCTAAAGTAGCTTTAGGGTCAACTGCGACCATCGGTCGCATAGCCCGGCGCACAAAAAAAACGCCCCAAGCGGGGCGTTAAAAATTCATCTCTTTCCAAAGGAGCTACACAAAAGCTTCAGAGATGAACGTGCTCGGTAAATAAGTTGGCGCGAGTATAGAAAGTTGAAACTAACGAGAAGCTGAGGCCAATATTACAATTTTGATAACCGGCTATTTGTGAACAGATGTTAGTTAATCGCGAGCGAATGTAAGTGTCACAAAATGGCCAGTGGATATTCGGCGATCAAGCGAACTTCTTCCAGATCGGACTCAAAGGCGCTGGAGCGCACGGTGGCCTGGCGCAAGCGCAGGGACAAATCCTTGAAACGCCCACTTTGCACCACGTACTTGGCCTCGATATCCCGTTCCCAACGGCGTTGATCGGTCAGCGGGTTACCCGCCGCATCGCGACGCATGTACACGGCGTTGGCGTTGCTGTAGTCGGCGCCGGTGCCCTTGCCGTAGCGGGTCATGAACGACAGGCCCGGGATGCCGAACGCCTGCATGTCCAGGTCGTAGCGCACCATCCATGAGCGCTCCTTGGGCGAATTGAAGTCGCTGTACTGGATCGAGTTGTTGAGGAAGATCGAATCAGACTGGCGCAGGTAGTCGAAGTCATCGTCGCCATTGTTGCGCTGGTGCGACACGGCCACGCTATGGGCGCCGACCTTGACCCCAAGCCTGGCGCTCCAGATGTTGTTGTCGAATTCGCCGAGCCGTTTGCGGCCTTCGTCCACGGCCTTGTAGTAGTTGAAATCGCCGAACAGTGACACGTCGTCGGTCAATGCGTAATTGGCATTGCTGCCGAAGTAGTACTGGTCCCAGGCGTCCTTCAAGCGGCTGCTGTACAGGCTAAAGCCCAGATGGCTGTTGAGCTGGTAGTCACCACCGAAGTAGGCGATCCAGGGCGAGTCGACCTTGCCTGCATAGAAGGTGGCAAAGCCTTTGTTCATGCCGCTTTCACTGGGCTGGCTCATGCCGCTCAGGCGCCCGCCTTGCAGGCTCAAGCCTTCCAGGCTGGTGTTTTGCAGGGTGACGCCGCGAAAGCTCTCGGGCAACAGGCGAGAGTCGCCGTAGGCCACCACCGGGGTGAGTGGGAACACGTCGCCGGCCTTGATCACCGTGTCCAGCACGCGCAGTTTTGCCGCGCCGCCGATTTTGCTGTAGCTGTTTTCCGGCTGGTTGTCGCTGTTCACCGGCAGCACGCCGAACGAGCCTTTGCCGCCGCTGCGGCCGCTGCCCGAGTCAAGCGTAAGGCCGTACATGGCGAACGCGTCCAGACCAAAACCCACGGTGCCCTGGGTAAAACCGGATTCGAATTTGCCTATAAAACCTTGGGCCCAGGCTTCGGAGTAACCATTGCCAGTGGGGCTGGACTGGCCTTTGCGGTCATCGCGGTTGAAGTAGAAATTGCGTGCCAGCACGTTGATGCGGCTGCCCTCGATAAAACCCTCGGGTGTGTCTTGCACCGCCACAGCGGTCAGGGGCAACGCGGCCATCAATGAAAAGGGAAGGGTGTAATGACGAATGCTCATGATGCGCTCCTCGGTGATGGCAGTTATCAGCTTCTTATAGAGGCGGGCGTTCTTATTGATCTGGCCCTGGCTGATAGTTGCAAACGGCGTATAACAGGCGCATTGCATGAAGATTACGATTCTGGAAACTAATGGCCATCTAACAAATAAGTAATGTTCTGGTGAACCTGGCGTCAGGGTGGGTTGGTTAATCTCGACACTGAACTTTTCAGTCGAGGAAACTGCGATGAGCTTTTATAAAGTAGGTTTAGGGGTATTAACGGCTGTGTTGTCATTTGGCGCACTGGCCGAAGGTGGCGGGGATCGCACCTTTGCCCTGATGATGGAGCGCAATGAGAAAGCCATGGCCGCCTACGCCATAAAAAAAGGCAAGCCGGTGCCCGAGGTCCAGGCTTACCGCTACGGCATGGACTTGGACATCGCCAAGGTCGTCAACGTGACGCCGCCGATCCGCTCATGCAACGTCGTGCCGTCGCGCATGACCTATGAAGACTCCAGCGGCAAGCTCAATACCCTGGAATATCAGGTCATGGGCGTATGCCGTAACAATGGCAGTTGAAAATATAGTTCGGCTCAGGGCTCAAGCGCTCTTCAGAAAACCCCGGCAGCGCCGATGCAAGTGAGAACACCCACCTCACTTGCCTAACGGTGCCCCATGTTCAATACCCGCCTGAAGCAGGAGCTGACCGCTCTGCGCGAAGAATTGTCGAGCTTGCTACAGGTGAAAGAGAGCCTGGAAAGCGAAATGCTCGTCCTGACGCTGGACGCCGAGGGCCGGGTGGAGTGGGCGAATGCCAACTTCCTGCAGGAACTGGCTTATTCATTGAGTGAGATTGTGGGGCGTGCAATCGAAGACCTGGTACCGGCCCATGTGCGCCAGGATGAGTTTCAGTTGCGCTTCAAGCACGCCCTGGCCCGCGGCGAACACTTCGCCGGCGCCGTGCGCCTTATGCGTGGCAATGGCAAGGAAGCGTGGTTGCGCTCGATCGTGCAGCCGGTGCGCAGTTCACAGGGGCATATCAAGCATTTTTCGATGTTCTCCAGCGACCTCACCCGCACCATCGAGAGTTCGCGTGAGCATGAAAACCTGATCACCGCGCTGATGCGTTCCACCGCGTTGATCGAGTTCGACCTGGACGGAAACGTGCTCACCGCCAATGACCGCTTCCTCAGCAGCATGGGGTACAGCCTGGCGCAGATCCAGGGTAAACATCACCGTATGTTCTGCGAACCGCAGGAATACAACAGCGCCGAGTACCAGCAGTTCTGGAAGCGCTTGAACGCCGGTGAGTTCGTGGCGGCGCGCTTCAAGCGCGTGGACAGCCACGGTCGCCTGGTGTGGTTGGAAGCCACCTATAACCCTGTGCTGGACGCCAACGAACGGCTGTACAAAGTGGTCAAGTTCGCCACGGTGATCACCGACCAGGTTAACCGCGAGCAAGCGGTGGCCGAGGCCGCCAACATTGCCTACAGCACCTCCTTGCAAACTGACGACAGCGCCCAGCGCGGCACCACCGTGGTCACCCAGGCGGTGGACGTGATGCGCGACCTGGCCCAACACATGCAACAGGCCGGCGAAGGTATCGAGGCGCTGAACGCTCAGTCCCAGGTGATCGGCAGCATCGTCAAGACCATCAGTGGCATTGCCGAGCAGACCAACCTGCTGGCGCTCAACGCCGCCATCGAAGCCGCGCGTGCCGGTGAGCAGGGGCGTGGCTTTGCGGTGGTGGCCGATGAAGTGCGGCAACTGGCTTCACGCACCAGCAAAGCCACCGAGGAAATCGTCGGCGTAGTGCGCCAGAACCAGGACATGGCCCGCGATGCGGTTGCGCTGATGGCCGACGGTCGCCTGCAAGCCGAGCAAGGCCTGGCCCTGGCAGCCGAGGCGGGTACGGTGATTGTGGAAATTCAGGACGGTGCGCAAAAAGTGGTGAGTGCGGTCGGGCAGTTTGCCAATCAGTTGTCGAGCTAAAGAGCACGTTCGGACACCAAACTCGATTTTGGCGACAACAGAACCCAAATGTGGGAGCTGGCTTGCCTGCGATAGCATCACCTCGGTGTACCTGATGTACCGAGGTGTTTGCATCGCAGGCAAGCCAGCTCCCACATGAGTTTTGTCGTGTTTTCAGGTGCGCGGCATGCACTCGATAGTGCGGTTTACCACGGTCTTGGCCATCTCCAGCAAATGCCACGCGGCATGGATTCTGGCGCGGTCGTGGGGTTGCAGGTGATCGCAACAGTCCCACACGGTGGCAGAGGCGCTGTTGATCAGGTGTGAGATATAGAGTTGAGCGTCTTCGAAGCTGAGGTCTTCGTTGACGACGAGGCAGTCCATGGGTGGATCGGGAAGTGCTTTGGTCATGGTGTAACTCCTATTAACTCAAAGGAGCCGACCCGTCGCGACTAAACGTTGGGTGGCGGCTGTACGCAGGTTAGTCGACCGGCAAATAGGCAAAGTCCGGCGCACCCGAGGGCGCCCTGCGCACAGCCACCATAAAACCTCATGGAGGACCATGCGCCTATTAAATCCGAGCGACTAAACCCGATCACTGAAAAGGCAGTGACGGACCGAAGACTAGCCATCGATTCCAACAGGCACAAGGCGGCAGGGATTGTCTCGGAAACGTCCTGCAATTTAAAGGGACACAGCTTGCTGGCCCTTTACAAACCATGAC
This sequence comes from Pseudomonas sp. NCIMB 10586, assembly GCF_023127895.1. Taxonomy (NCBI): domain Bacteria; kingdom Pseudomonadati; phylum Pseudomonadota; class Gammaproteobacteria; order Pseudomonadales; family Pseudomonadaceae; genus Pseudomonas; species Pseudomonas sp. NCIMB 10586. Next base: position 549,747 of record NZ_SPKQ01000018.1, on the reverse strand, counting down.
CAAATGCCAGCAACACCACTACATTCAAAATGTGGGAGGGGGCTTGCTCCCGATAATGGTGTGTCAGTCAATATATTTGTCGCTGATACACCGCTATCGGGAGCAAGCCCCCTCCCACATTGAATGCATTCCAAGTCTTGGATCAGCGTCCGAGCATCTTTACCCAACGCGACGGCGGCATGCCGTAGGTGCTGCGAAATTGCCGGGTCATGTGGCTTTGGTCGGTGAAGCCGGCGGTCATTGCGGCATCCACCAGAGATTGGCCCTGGGCCAACAAGTGACGCACCAGGTCCAGCCTGCGCATGGTCAGGTAGCGGTAGGGGCTGGTGCCGAACAACAAGCGAAAATCCCGCGATAACGCCCAGCGGTCGCGGTCGGCATGGTCGGCTATTTCATCCAGGGTGATGCTGCGGCCCAGGGCGCTGTGGATAAATTCACGGGCGCGTTCGGTGGCCACGTAGTCGAAGGATTTACGGCTGACGACGGCACCGGATGCCTCGCTCAGGGCCTGGGCCAGGTCGAACATGGCGTCTTGCTCTTGCATCGGGTCAATCGGGCAATCCAAGCTTTGCAGCAGCACTTCGCTGGCGCGGTGCAGCCGAGGGTCGGTGGACAGGCCGCCGGGAATGAAAGGCAAGGGTTTGCCGCCGAGGATCTGCTGGATTAGCGCCGGCTCCACATAAATCATCCGGTACTTGAAGCCTTCATCGCTGCCGGCACGGCCGTCGTGGGTTTCGTCCGGGTGAATCACCATGGTGGTGCCGGGCATGCTGTGGGTCATGCCACCGCGATAATGAAAACTCTGCACGCCGAACAACGTGCGCCCGATGGCGTAGGTGTCATGGCGATGGGGGTCGAATGCGAAACCGGCAAAGTACGCCTCGATACGGTCCAGGCCACTGGCGTGCGGCGCGCGGTGCAGCCAGTCGAGGGAGTGGGTGGGTTTGCCCATGGTGACTTGTCACAGAAGGAGGTGGGAACACGTTAACCGAGTCTGCCGCGGTTGTCTGCCTGGGGTCTTGTACGATTGTGCAGGCGTCGGGTGGTGCAGATTGCTAGCGGATCGCTGACCGCCCGTGTTAAGAAGCCTTACTTTCAACAGTGAGGCCGGGTCATGAGCAAGGTGCGGGTAGGTATTATTTTTGGTGGCCGTTCGGCTGAGCATGAGGTCTCGCTGCAATCGGCGCGTAACATCGTCGATGCCCTCGACCGTTCGCGCTACGAACCCATCCTGATCGGTATCGACAAGGCCGGCCACTGGCACCTCAACGACACATCGAACTTCCTGATCAACCAGGAAAACCCGGCCCTGATCGCCCTCAACCAATCCAACCGCGAATTGGCGGTGGTGCCCGGCAAGGCCAGCCAGCAGGTGGTGGAAACCTCCGGGCAGGGCCTGCTGGAACATATTGATGTGATCTTCCCGATTGTCCACGGCACCCTTGGCGAAGACGGTTGCCTGCAAGGTTTGCTGCGTATGGCCGACTTGCCTTTCGTCGGCTCCGACGTGCTCGGCTCGGCCGTGTGCATGGACAAAGACATCAGCAAGCGCCTGCTGCGTGACGCCGGTATTGCCGTCACGCCGTTCATCACCCTCACCCGTGGCAACGCGGCGCGCACTTCCTTTGAAGCGGCGGCGAACAAGCTCGGCGTGCCGATGTTCGTCAAGCCCGCTAACCAGGGTTCCTCTGTGGGCGTGAGCAAAGTCGGCAACGAAGCCGAGTACCTCGCCGCAGTTGAGCTGGCGTTGGGTTTTGATGAAAAAGTGCTGGTGGAGTCCGCCGTTCTAGGCCGTGAAATCGAATGCGCCGTGTTGGGCAATGACCACCCAATCGCCAGCAGTTGTGGCGAGATCGTGGTGAGCAACGGCTTTTATTCCTACGACAGCAAATACATCGACGATCAGGCCGCACAAGTGGTGGTGCCTGCGGCTATCAGCCGTGAAGCCAGCGAGCGAATTCGCAGCTTGGCCATTGAAGCCTTTGAGGTGTTGGGTTGCGCAGGGCTGGCGCGGGTGGATGTGTTCCTGACGAATGAGGGCGAAGTCCTGATCAACGAGATCAACTCACTGCCTGGTTTTACCCGCATCAGCATGTACCCCAAGCTGTGGCAGGCGGCGGGCATGAGCTACAGCGAGTTGGTGAGCCGGTTGATCGAATTGGCGCTGGAGCGACATGCGGGGCGCAAGGGGTTGAAGATCAGCCGCTGATTGCTGGTGGCTCGCGGTTCAAGGGCTGCTTCGCAGCCCAGCGGGAGCAACCTCCCTCTCCACAAGGTACGGTATGTCCGTCAGGTCGTACGAGCAATCCACGAATAGATCAATGTCTTCGGCTCCTCCAAGTGATGCGTCCTCCTGCGATAGCTGGCAAACGTCGGTGACGTGCAATAAGTGCACACGTCACTCACCTCGATCTGCTCGCGCTTGACCCCCGCCGCTTGCAGCAACAGCAGCCCATACCCGCTCAAGTCAAACCAGGCACTTCCCGCTTGCCTGGCGTGGGGCGGTGTAATGTGCGGAGCTTGTAGCGGTGTCGGTTGCTCAATGCTCCAGGGCGCCTGGCTGTCCTCCCATAGGTGGCCTTGATCCGCTTGGAACTGGGCAATGAACGTTTCACTCACCTCATAGCAGCAAGGCTTGATCGACGGCCCAATTGCCACCCGCAACTGGGCCGCGCTAATGCCTTCATCGATAAAACGCTGCACGGCATTGCCGATAATCCCGCGTTGCAGGCCCTTCCAGCCGCCATGAATGGCGGCCACTAAATCACCGCCTGCGATCAGGATGGGCAAACAGTCGGCCGTAATGACCGCAATTGGCTGCCGGCTCCGGGTGAACACCCCGTCAGCCTCAATCGTGTTGGCCGGCTGACCCGGCTGCCACTCGATCACTGACGCGCTGTGCACCTGTTTGCAAATAAACACGTCATCAGGGCGCAGCGGATCGTCAATCGAGCAAAAACCGTGATCCACGCCGGGGAGGGCATTGAGGTTACGGGCTTTGTTCACCGTGCATTCTCCTTTGATCAAAACACCCTAGTCGCCCAACGCCTCGCCTTCACGCCGAGGGTCGGCGCCGCCGCTCAGCGACACCTTGCCCTGGGCATCCCGCGTGCGCACGATGGCCTGTACGCCGCTGGTCATATCGATCTCGCTCAGGGCATGGCCCTTGTCCTTGAGCGCTTGTTTGAGCGCAGGGCTGAACAGGCCGGTTTCCAACTCAGTTGCGCCATTGCGGCTGCCGAAATTCGGCAGGCTGATGGCCGCTTGCGGGTCGAGCTTCCAGTCGAGCATGGCCACCAGGGATTTGCTCACGTACTCGATGATCTGCGAACCGCCCGGGGAGCCCACGGTGGCCAGCAACTCACCACTGTTGCGATCGAACACCAGGGTTGGAGCCATGGCCGAGCGCGGGCGCTTGCCGGGTTGCACGCGGTTGGCCACAGGCTGGCCGTTTTCTTCGGGGATGAACGAGAAATCGGTCATCTGGTTGTTGAGCAAAAAGCCCTGGACCATCACGTGGGAGCCGAACGCCGCTTCCACGGTGGTGGTCATCGACACCGCGCCACCCTGGTCGTCCACCGCCACCACTTGCGAGGTGGAGATGCGCAGCGGCGAGCGATCCGGTGCATACGCCACTTGAACGCCCTCCGGTTGGCCAGGCTTGGCGACCCCCATGCTGCGCTCGCCGATCAGCGCGGCGCGCCGGGCCAGGTAGTTGGGTGCAACAAGGCCGGCAACCGGCACGGGGGTGAAGTCTGCATCGGCCACATACAGGGCGCGATCGGCAAAGGCCAGGCGCCCGGCTTCGGCGATCAGGTGCACGGCCTCGGGTGTCGGTTCAAGCCCGGCCGGCGAAGTACTCTTGTTCGGGGTCATCGGCGCGATCGCCAGGCGCGGGTCGCGGGTCTGCAGCGCCTGCAAGGTGCCAAGGATCTGCGCCACGGCAATCCCGCCAGAGGAGGGCGGCGGCATCCCGCAGATTTTCCATTGTTTGTAGTCGGTGCACAGTGGGGCGCGCTCCTTGGCGCTGTAGCCCTTGAGGTCGGCTACGGACAAGCTGCCGGCATTGTGATTGCCCTGCACCTTGCGTGCGATCTCATCGGCAATCGCCCCGTGGTACAGCGCATCCGGCCCTTCCTTGGCGATGCGCTTGAATACCGCGGCCAGCGCCGGGTTTTTCAACAGCGTGCCGGTGGCTTTGGGCGAGCCATCGGCATTCAGGAAGTACGCCGCCATCTCGGGCGATTGCACAATAAAGCGATCCGCCGCGATCAAGCTATGCAAGCGCGGTGAAATGGCAAAGCCCTGCTCCGACAGGCGGATCGCCGGCTCGAACAGCTTGGCCCATTGCAGATGGCCGCTCTTCTTGTGCGCCATTTCCAGTGCGCGTAATACACCCGGCGTGCCGACAGAGCGCCCGCCAATTTGCGCATCGGTGAACGCCATCGGCGTGCCGTCGGCCTTCAGGAACAAGCGCTCGGTCGCCCCCGCCGGTGCGGTCTCGCGGCCATCGTAGGCCTGCACGTTTTTGCCATCCCATAGCATGATGAACGCACCGCCACCAATGCCGGAAGACTGTGGCTCTACCAGGGTCAGCACCGCTTGCATCGCAATCGCCGCGTCGATGGCCGAACCGCCTTGGCGCAACATCTCGCGTCCGGCTTCGGCAGCCAACGGGTTGGCAGCGGCGGCCATATGGTGCTCGGCGTGGCGGGTACTCAGGTCAGTGCGATAGCCCGAACCCAACTCCGGTGCCGGTGGTTGTTCGGTGACAGACGTGTGGCAGGCCGCAAGGGCCAGGGCTGCTGCGATGACCGTCAACTGACGGCGGGAAGTCAAAAGCACGCGCTGAACTCCGTTCATTTTGAGAATGATCTGTTGTCCTTCGGGAATTGCGTTTTACAGATAAATCGTGCCTTGCATATACAGCACCGCCTTGCCGGAGATAATCACGCGGTCGCCCTTGAGTTCACAGCGCAACTGGCCCTTGCGCTGGCCGCCTTGCTCGGCGGTCATCTGCAACTTGCCCAGGCGCTCGGCCCAGAACGTTGCCAGCGAGGTGTGCGCCGAGCCGGTGACCGGGTCTTCATTGACCCCCACATTCGGGCCGAACCAGCGTGAGACAAAATCAAACTGTGTGCTTTTGGCGGTGACTGCAATCCCACGTTTGGGCAGGCCCTTGAGCCGTGCGAAATCCGGTGTCAGTGCCGCCACCTGCGCTTCATTTTCCACCAGCACGATGTAGTCATCGGTGCCAAACACCTCAGCAGTTTCAATGCCCAGTGCGCTCAACATTCCGGCCGGTGGCTCGCAGCGTTGCGGCTGTTTGGCCGGGAAATCCATCGCCAGTTCATCGCCATTGCGCGTCACCCGCAACTCGCCGCTACGCGTTGCAAAGCGCAGCACTTGCGGCGCATCGGCCAGCATATGAATCAATACCCAGGCCGCCGCCAAGGTGGCATGGCCGCACAGGTCTACCTCGACTTCGGGGGTGAGCCAGCGCAGCTCGTAGAACTCGCCACGGGGTACAAAAAACGCGGTTTCCGAGAGGTTGTTTTCAGCCGCGATACTCTGCAGTTGCTCGTCGGGCAACCATTCGGTGAGCGGGCACACCGCCGCCGGGTTGCCGCCGAAGGGGTGTTGGCTGAAAGCGTCGACTTGGTAGATGTCCAGTTTCATCGGGGCACTCCGCATTTTAGGGAGGCTGGACACTAACAGTGGGGGTGGGGGGCGTCAAAATACAGTTGGGGAGTTTTTTACGCGCACAAAAAAACGGCCTACCTTTCGGTAAGCCGTTTTTAGTACTTGGTGGCTACACAGGGACTTGAACCCCGGACCCCAGCATTATGAATGCTATGCTCTAACCAACTGAGCTATGTAGCCAAGTGGCGCGCATTATTCGCTCGGAACGGCAATGCGTCAAGTCTTTTTGTTGAGTTTTTTTTCTACGCTTTCAACCGTTTAACCGAAAACGCTGCTTTGGGTGACAGGCGGCAGGGAGGCTAGCTGGCGGATGCGCTCTGTAGCGGGGGGCAGATGCAGAGCATTGGCGTCTATCAGGCCAAGTCTGACAGTGTTGGGCAGATATCCCTGTCGCCCAACGCTTGCCCGGCTAATTCAGCTTAGCGATGCAGGGGGGTGTGGGTCACGCGCTTGAGCTGTTCGCGTGCCCGTGACAGGCGCGAGCGCACGGTGCCGATAGGGATGTCCAGTACGTCGGCGGTGTCCTGATAGCTACCGTCGGTTTCCAGTGAAGCGTACAGCGTCTTGCGCATCTCTGTCGGCAAGTGATCGATAGCGCTCAGGGTATTTTCCAGGCGCCGGTTGATCTCAAACTCCCAATCCAGACTGTGGGTGTCTTCCTGGCCATGCCACAGCGACTCATCGAATTCGCAATGTGCGGGTTTGGCATACAGGCGCCGAAAGTGATTGCGGATCAGGTTCTGCGCGATGCCACACATCCAGGTGCTGAGCGTTGCGGTGCCGCTGAAACGTTCGCGATTACGCCAGGCTTCCAGGTAGGTCAATTGCAAAAGATCATCCGCATCTTCCGGGTTAAGCACGCGTTTATGAATAAAGCGGCGAAGCTTTTTCTGTTGATCGTCTGTCAGATGAAGCATGAATTGAGGCGAATTGCCACCAAGGTGAACTAAGGCTTCAATAGGAATATTCATGATTTTTTCCTTAAGGTAGACGCAGTCGAAACGTATCGACAGGAACCCGATTGCACTGCTTGTGCCAAACAGAAAAAATCACGTAACTACTTAATTTATATATATAAATATCTTGAATTGATGCTTTTTTACGCAGGCTTTTGCACGTGAGGATTAGAGGTCCGTGCAAGTATTTTCAAACGTGCCGTCGTCTCGAATTTCAATGGAACCGTATGGGGAGGCTTTGCCACACAGAGACACACTCTTCCTGAACTGGCCTGTCCATGAAAGTCGAATCGCGCAACGATGTGCCAACGGTCCAACGCCTGGATCAACCTGTTATCAGCAATACTGCCGTGCCTGCGCCTGCGAAGGGTGTTGATGAACTGGCCCAACTGTTCAATCAGGAAGTAGAGCTCAATAAACTTCCGCTGGCCCAGCGGCAGATGGCCCAGCGCGTGCCTGCTGCGGAACAACTGGTGCAGCTTTATGACCAGTTGGGGCATCCGGCCCAGGCGAGCATGGCCTCGGTTTCTCGCCGCATCAGAATGCAGTTACTGCAAAACGCCAGCGTCGACAAATTGCTCGACCTCACAGGCGGCGACCCGGCGCGTGCGTTCGTGGTCCTCAAGCACGTGGCAGGCCAGGCGGACGCTGAACTGCGTAAATCCGAGGCTGCCTTGGCCCGCGCAGCCATTGCCAAATTCGAGGCGCGTTTCAAGGGAGAAATCCAGGCTGGCCTGAACATTGCCGTAGCATTGCAAGCAGCCGGCGCGGACCCGCAGGAACGCCAGGCGCTCCGCGCGCTCTACTATGCCAGCGTGGTCACGCGCCAATCGCTGGCGACCATGATGCAAGCCCTGCTGGGCGTATACGGCGGCGAGCGCTTCTATGAAGGGCTCAATGTGATGCGTAAAGCCTTGGCAGACGATATCGCGGCCCGGGTGTCATCGATGCCCACCCCACTGTTGCGTTCTGTGCTGCTGGGCCTGCGAAGTTGCGGGCAGTTGGGCACCGTATTGGCCGATTGCCTGGCGTTCAACCTGCGACTGGGCATCGATCATGACGCCGTTTCCCTGCTGCAGCGCCTGCTTGGATACGCCGATAGCGGCATCGCCGCCGATGAAATCCTGCGGTTGGGGAATGAGATGGGGAGTGGTTCGCCCTCCAGGCAACTGGCAGCTCTCAACGCGCTTTACCCTCTTATCCGGCAGTTACCGTTGGCCTTATGGTCTGACAGTAGAGTCCGCGAGGAAACCTTGTTCAGGTTTGTAGCGGTGATGGACGAGCTGAACCGGATCGACGGTGGTACCCAGCGTTTTCCTGAGTTGGCCGGGGTTATGACGTGACCCTGCTGTCGACCATCAACGGCTTGCTGCTCAAAGTGGCACAGCGCGCAGAAGTGCTGGGCGCCGTGGTGGTCATGGCCATTGTCTTTATCTTTATCGTGCCACTGCCGACCTGGCTGGTAGATATTCTGATTGCGCTCAATATCTGCATATCTTGCCTGTTGATCGTACTGGCGCTTTATCTACCAGGCCCTCTGGCGTTCTCATCGTTCCCATCGATCCTGTTGCTGACCACCATGTTTCGTTTGGCGCTGTCGATTGCGACCACGCGCTTGATCCTGCTGGAACAGGACGCCGGTGACATCGTCGAGGCCTTCGGCAATTTCGTGGTGGGGGGAAACCTGGCGGTAGGGATGGTGATCTTTCTGATCCTGACCCTGGTCAACTTCCTGGTGATCACCAAGGGCTCGGAGCGGGTCGCCGAGGTGGCGGCGCGGTTCAGCCTGGATGCGATGCCGGGCAAACAGATGTCTATCGATAGCGATCTGCGTGCAGGGCTGATTGACGGCATGCAAGCGAGGGACAAGCGTGAGCAGTTGTCGCGTGAGAGCCAACTGTTCGGGGCCATGGATGGGGCCATGAAGTTCGTCAAGGGCGACGCTATCGCCGGCTTGATCATCGTCGTGGTCAACCTGTTGGGCGGCTTCTCCACAGGAATGTTCCAGCACGGCTTGAGCGCAGGCGATTCGATGGCGTTGTATTCGGTACTGACGATCGGCGATGGCCTGATTGCACAGATTCCGGCGCTGCTGATCTCTTTGACTGCGGGCATGATCATCACCCGTGTTGCGCCGGATGGACGCAAAGGCGTCAGTAACATGGGCGTCGAAATTGCCCGGCAAATGACCAGCGAGCCCAAGAGTTGGGTGATAGCCTCGGTGGGAATGCTTGCGTTTGCCGCGGTCCCTGGCATGCCTACCCTGGTATTTATCCTGATCGCGCTGATCACCGGCAGCGTGGGTTACTACCTGGTGCGCCAGCGTCAACACCAGGCAGGGCCTTCCAACGAGGCCGCCGAAGTCGTTCGCCCTGAAGAGAACGGTAAAGAGGACTTGCGCGGCTTTGACCCGTCGCGCCCTTACCTGTTGCAGTTTTCCCCTGTTCTGCGTGGCACGCCTGAAGTGACGAATCTGATTCACGGGATTCGCCAGGCGCGAAATTCGCTGGTCGCCAATATTGGCCTGACATTGCCGCCGTTCGAAGTCGAGCTCGATGACTCCCTGGCCCCCGATGAGATGCGCTTTTGTGTGCATGAAGTCCCCATGGTCAGGGCGTCAGTGGTCAATCATATGGCCGTTGAGCGCATGGCGCTTGAGGTTGAGCCAGAGCACGCCATCGCCGGGTTGGCTGAGCGCGATGAGCAGGATTGGCTCTGGTTGGCCCCTGACGATCCGCTGCTTGATGATCCGCAACTGGAGCGCTTCACCGCCACGAGCCTGATCCTGGAGCGTATGCGCAAGGCGATGATGCTCAGCGGGCCACAGTTCCTGGGGATTCAGGAGAGCAAGTCGATCCTGAGTTGGCTTGAGCATAATCAGCCGGAACTGGTGCAGGAACTGCAGCGCATCATGCCGCTGTCGCGTTTTTCTGCGGTGTTGCAGCGCCTGGCCAGTGAAGGTGTCCCCCTGCGGGCGGTGCGCCTGATTGTCGAATCGCTGATCGAGTACGGACAGCATGAGCGTGAGCCGGAAGCCCTGGCCGACTATGCACGCATTGCTCTCAAGGCGCAGATCTATCACCAGTACAGCGAGGCCGACGGCCTGCACGCCTGGCTGTTGTCTGCGCAAAGCGAAAACATCCTGCGCGAAGCCCTGCGCCAAACCCAGACCGGGGTGTTCTTTGCGTTGGACCAGGATCACAGCGCGGCGTTTATCAACCTGCTCAATCAGGCCTTTACCTTGAGGGCCAAGAGCAAAAGCGTGATGTTGGTGGCGCAGGACTTGCGCAGCCCCTTGCGGACTCTATTGCTCGAAGAGTTCAACCATGTACCGGTGCTGTCTTTCGCTGAGTTGGGGAGCGCATCCAAGGTCAAGGTGTTGGGGCGCATTGACCTCGGTCAGGAAGCATTGATGCGTGGCGCAGCGGCATGATTTCGCAGCCATGGACAGTACGAAGGAGGGCTCGATGATGTATGAGTTACGCGTGCTTGATGGGCTGCGCCAGGGCGCTGCGTTGCCGTTGTTCGGCGAGCGATGGAGCATCGGTGCCCAGCCGGACGCTGACCTGGTGCTGAGCGATCCAGGGGTCGCCGAGCATCATGCCCTGCTGCAGTTTTGCGACGTTAACTGGTCGGTGCAGGCCCAGGCGCAGTTGGTGTACGGGACTGATGGCCAGGCCCTGGCGCAGATCCCGAGCCTGGCGTTGAACGTGCCCTTTCTGGTGGGTAGCGTGAGATTGTGCGTCGCCTTGGCAGATCATCCATGGCCTGAGCCTGTGCCTGAGGCCCCGGTATCTGCGGCATTGCCATCACCGGAACAACCTGTGCAGACACTGCCGTTATCGTCGATATCACCCTCGCAGCAAAAGCGGTTGATCAGCCTGATGCTGGTGGTGGCGGTAGTCATCGCAGTGGTGGGCATGGTTTCGACAGGGGAGCATGACGCGCAGGCTTCCCTGATGCCATCGGTGATTGGCAAACACGAATTGGGCTCACCGTTTGATGTGCGTCAGCAGTTGTTGAAAATGCTCGGCGAGCGTGAGCTGAGCCAACGGATCGACCTGCAAGTCATCAACGGTCAAGTCGTGCTCAACGGCGATGTTTCCCAGGACGATGTGGAGCTGGTGTCGCGGATGCTCAGCCGCTTTGGTGAGCAATTCGACAGTATGGTGCCGGTGATCAGTCGTGTACGTGTGCGAGATGACGCCTTGCCGTTCAGGATCGTGCAAATTGTCGGCGGACCTAACGGTCATGTGGTTCTGGAAGAGGGTAGCCGGCTCTTTTTGGGGGATCAGGTGGACGGCTTGCGCCTGGTGCTGATCGACAACAGCAAAGTGGTTTTTGATGGCGCACAGCGTTACGAGGTGCACTGGTGAGTACCTCCGAGCAAGCGCGTCTGGACGCCTGGCAGCAACGCCAGGCCCAGGCGCTCGGCAGCTTTGCGCCGGTGTCCATGCGCGGGCGAATCCAGCGCGTCAACGGCATGCTGCTGCAGTGCCGGCTGCCTCAGGCGCGTATCGGTGATTTGTGCCAGGTGGAAAAAGGTCCGGGTGACTGCATGCTCGCTGAAATCATTGGTTTTGATCAGCAGGATGCGGTGCTCAGTGCCCTTGGGAACCTGGAAGGCGTGCGCGTGGGGGCGCCTGTCGAGCGCCTGGGCGTGTCGCATAGAGTGCAAGTCAGCGAGGCGCTCCTGGGCCAGGTTCTGGACGGTTTCGGAAGGCCGATTACGGGCCAGGGTGCCAGCGCATTTGTCGAATCCGAACTGCCGGATACCAGCCCGGTGTTATGTGAAGCGCCCTTGCCCACCGAGCGGCCGCGTATCAACCGTGCGCTGGCCACCGGGGTGCGGTCCATCGATGGATTGATGACGCTCGGTGAAGGCCAGCGTGTCGGTCTGTTCGCCGGGGCCGGTTGTGGCAAAACCACCTTGTTGGCCGAGATCGCCCGTAACGTCGAATGCGATGTCATCGTGTTCGGCTTGATCGGCGAGCGGGGGCGCGAGCTGCGTGAGTTTCTCGACCATGAACTCGATGAGCAACTGCGCTCTAAAGCGGTACTGGTGTGTGCCACGTCTGATCGCTCCAGCATGGAGCGTGCCCGCGCCGCTTTTACCGCCACGGCACTGGCTGAAGGTTTTCGGCGCAAGGGCCAGCGGGTGTTGCTGCTGATCGATTCCCTGACCCGTTTCGCCAGGGCCCAGCGTGAAATCGGCCTGGCTGCCGGCGAACCCCTGGGGCGCGGAGGCCTGCCGCCTTCGGTGTACAGCTTGCTGCCGCGCTTGGTGGAGCGCGCCGGGTTGACCCGTGACGGCGTGATCACAGCGATCTACACAGTGCTGATTGAGCAGGACTCCATGAACGATCCGGTGGCCGATGAAGTACGTTCATTGCTCGACGGCCATATCGTGCTGTCGCGCAAATTGGCTGAGCGTGGGCACTATCCGGCGGTGGATGTGTTGGCGAGCCTTTCACGAATATTGAGCAACGTTGCGAAGCCAGAGGATATTCAGGCGGGCACGGCGTTGCGACGGTTGTTATCGGCGTACCAGCAGATCGAGTTGATGCTCAAGCTGGGCGAGTACCAGCCTGGCAGCGATGCGTTGACGGACCTGGCCGTGAACAGTCGCCAGGCGGTGGACGGTTTCCTGCGCCAGGATTTGCGTGAGCCGACACCGATGGCCGTCACGCTGGAGCAACTCAAGGAGCTGACGACCTATGTCCCCTTCTGATGTGCTGCACGGTGAAGTGCAGATGCTGCGTTGCCTACGCAGGCACAGGGCTGATCGTGCCGAACGTGCCCTGCGTGAGGCCAAGCGTGCGCAGCAGGCCCTGCTCGCGCATATCCAGCAGGCCCAGGATGCACTTGAACACACTCGGCAGGAGCAAGCCCGGCAAAGTGCTGAGTTGCTCAGTCAGCACCAGGGCCAGCTCTTGACCTTGGCGGGCCTGAAATCCTGGAACGCACAGGAGCGCTCCTTATCCGCCAGTACCCAGCGCGAAGAGGGGCAGCTTGAGGCGCTGCGCAACCAACGGCAAGAAAAGGAACACCACGTTGGCAGTGCCCAGAGGCAAGCCACCGAATGCCTGCGGCAGGTGGAAAAGTTACAGGAGCTATCACTTTTGCTTGCACAGGAGCCGACATGACCCAGGTTGCGAATAAACCCACCGAACGACCCCCCCTGCGTGAGCCCCGCGAAGAGCGTGACTCGGGAGCAGCGGGCATGGTTGCGTGGGAACAAGGGCGACTGTTTACGCGGTTGTTTGCGGGTGATGGGGAGGGCGCAGGGACGAGCGCCTCCTTGTCGCGAAAAAAATCTGCGGCCGGTATTGCCATGATCGAGGCGCTGGCCGAACAACTGACGCCTCGTGTGTTGGCCGGTTCGCAGTGGCCGTTGCAGGCAGTGTTGTACTTGCCACGCCTGGGACGGATCAACGCCAGCGTGCGCCGAGAGCAGAGCGGCTGGGCCATTGAATTGGAAGCGGAACACGACGCCACGGCCCGCTGGCTCAGCGGCGTACGGCAACAGTGTGAGGACCGTTTTACGCAAGCGCTGGGTCTGCCGGTCAGCCTGCTTCTGCCAAGCGTCGGCAACCCATGATCGTACCGCTACTGACATTACCTTCGATCAAGAGCGACGGGGTTGCCGCGCGCCGCCAGCTGGGCCGCGGCCTGTACCTGCCGTTCCATGTTGCGGGTCAGGCCGGTGAATTGCGGCTTGAGCCTGGACGTGCGCCTGTTGGCGGTGACGTGGTGTGCTTCGACACGCAGTGCGGTGTGCTGGCGCTCGCTAAGGCGGGGCCGTTGCTTAGCCTGCTGGGTGAATGTCCGGTGACCCTTGCAGGGGCCGACAACGAACCGGATTCCTGGTTCTGGACGTTGTTTCAGTATTACCTGAGCCCCGAAGTGCGAGCGCTGTTGGGTTATGTGCGATTGCTACACACCGCGCGACCAAAAGGCTTTGGCTGTCGCCTCACCGTGACCCTGGGGGCATCGTGGGTTGAGGGTTATGTGTGGTTGAGCCCCGAAAACTTTTTGGCGTTGTACGAGGCGGGGGCCTGGCGGGCCACGGCTGCGCCGCTGCCGTTGTCGTTTCAACTGGCAATTGCCGTGACCCTTGGGCGGTTGCGGTTACCGATTGTACAGGCCGGCAGTCTGCGAGCTGGCGATGTGCTGGTGCTTGAACAGACCTTTTTCCAGGCCCGGGGCAGCGGCTATGTGTCGGTCGGCAGAGAGCGCCTGCATGGCGGCATTGACGATGACACCGGGTGGTTACGTTTCACTCTTACTTCTATCGAGGACGTGTCTGTGGACGAAGATTTAGATGTACCTCATCACTCGGGGCATGAAGACGATGAACCCGTAATGGACGTATTCGGCCCCGAGCCGTTCGATGAATTGAGCATGACGCTGAGCGTACGCTGCGGAACACTGAACCTGACCCTGGGGGAGTTGCGTAACCTCGTGCCCGGCTCGGTACTGGGCATTACCGGCTTTGCCCCAGGCATGGCGGGTCTGTTTTATGGTGATCGGCCCATCGGCCAGGGGCAGTTGGTGGAAGTTGACGGGCGCCTTGGGTTGCAGTTGTCCCGAGTGGTGTTCGGTCGATGATACTTCAAGGGCTGGACCCGATCGTCCTGGCGATATTTCTGGGCGCGCTGTCGTTGATGCCCATGCTGTTGGTGGTCTGCACAGCCTTCTTGAAAATCGTGATTGTGCTGATGATTACCCGCAATGCCATCGGCGTACAGCAAGTACCTCCGAGCATGGCCATCAACGGAATCGCTCTGGCGGCTACCTTGTTCATCATGGCGCCGGTGGGGTACGAAATCGCCGAGAATATCAAGGCGTCGCCTCTGGACATGAGCAACGTGCAAACGTTTCTGCATACCGGCAATGAGGCCATCAACCCCTTGCGTGCATTCATGTTGCGTAATGTGGACCCGGATGTGCTGACCCATCTGCTGGACAATACCGCACGTCTGTGGCCTGCGAAAATGGCTCAGGAGGTACAGCGTGAGGATCTTATCCTGCTGATCCCGGCCTTTGTGCTTTCGCAATTGCAGGCGGGGTTCGAGATCGGTTTCCTGATCTACATTCCCTTCATTGTGATCGACCTTATTGTTTCCAACCTGTTGCTGGCGTTGGGTATGCAGATGGTCTCGCCGATGACCATTTCCCTGCCGCTCAAGCTGCTGCTGTTTGTGCTGGTGTCTGGCTGGTCGCGGTTGCTCGACAGTCTGTTCCTTTCCTATCTCTGAGTGGCGTATGGAACCTATCGTGCTGTTCAAGCAGGGCATGTTGCTGGTGGTTGTACTGTCTGCACCGCCGCTGATCGTGGCGGTGGTGGTGGGGGTGCTGACCTCTTTGGTACAAGCGCTGATGCAGATCCAGGACCAGACATTACCCTTTGGTATCAAACTAGTGGCGGTGGGTGTCACATTGATCCTCACGGGCCGATGGATTGGCGTGGAGTTGATCCAGCTGATCAACCTGACGTTTGAAATGATCGGCCGTTCGGCCCTGAACTAAGGCGTTGCCTGTGCTGCTTTATCTTGAGTATCTCCCCAGCCTGTTGATCGGCATGGCGCGTATCTACCCCTGTGGCATCCTGGTAGCGGCGTTTTGTTTTCAACATGTGCGCGGCCTGCCCCGGCACACCATCGTGATGGTCATGGCGTTGTTGCCCGCTCCAGGTATTCATGCTGCTTTGGCAGGGCAGGACTATTCAGCATTGATGCTCGGTGCGCTGATGCTCAAGGAGGTAGCGTTGGGGTTGCTGCTGGGGGGGTTGTTGGCGATGCCGTTCTGGATGTTCGAGTCGGTGGGAGCGCTGCTGGACAACCAGCGTGGAGCCTTGGCCGGTGGCCAACTTAACCCGTCACTGGGGCCGGACGCGACGCCGATCGGGCACATGTTCAAGCAACTGGCGATTTACTTGCTGATGGCCATCCTGGGGTTGGGCGCGCTCACCCAGGTAATCTGGGACAGTTACCTGATCTGGCCACCCACCGTGTGGTTTCCGCTTCCAGCAGCTAATGGCATGAGCGTATTTGTTGGGCTGCTCAGTGACACATTCATGCACATGATGCTTTATGCCGCGCCCTTTATTGCCGTGCTGTTGCTGTTGGAGTTCGGTATCGCGTTACTGGGGGTCTACAGCCAGCAATTGCAAGTGAGTACCTTGGCTCCGCCGGTCAAGTGCCTGGCGGGAATCGGTATTTTGTTGCTGTACTTCGCACTGTTACAGGATCTTATTGTCGGGCGTATGAGCCAGCTGGGTGACCTTAAGCACTACCTGGGGCTTTTGTTCAAGGTCTCGGCGCCGTGAGTGATTCGGGGGAAAAAAAGCATCCGGCGTCCGCCAAGAAGCTGCGTGACCAACGTAAGAAAGGTCAGGTTGCGCAGAGCCAGGATGTGAGCAAGCTGCTGGCGCTGACGGCTATCAGTGAGGTCGCTTTGTTCACTGCCGAAACCAGCTTGCAACGCTTTCAGCAACTGCTGGTGTTGCCGATATCACGCTTGGGCCAGCCGTTTGCGCGGGTGCTGGAAGAAGTGCTGGTGGAGGGCCTGGTGATGTTTTTCTCGTTCTCTCTGTTGATGGCCGGGCTTGCGATTGCCGCGAAGCTGATTGCCAGTTGGATGCAGTTCGGCCTGCTGTTCGCGCCGGACACGCTGAAGATGGATTTCAATCGCCTCAACCCTATCAGCCAGATCAAGCAGATGTTCTCTGCCCAGTCGTTAATGAATCTGCTGATGAGCATCGCCAAGGCGTTCCTACTGGGCCTGATTGTGTACGTGGTGGTCTGGCCCGCGTTGGGGGCGTTGATTAACCTTGCCAACAGCGACCTGCAGAGTTATCTGCTGGCGCTGATCGCGTTGTTCCGTCACCTGCTGCATGCCTGCCTGGGGCTGTTGCTAGTGTTGGCGCTGATCGATCTGACTTTGCAAAAGCACTTCTTCGCCAAGCGTATGCGCATGACACAGGTTGAGGTCGTCAAAGAGTACAAGGACATGGAGGGCGACCCGCATGTGAAAGGCCAGCGCCGTCAGTTGGCGCAGGAATTGGCGCAAGAGGAGCCGAAGGTCAAGCTGCCCAAGCTGGAAGAAGCCGACATGTTGGTGGTCAACCCGACGCACTTTGCAGTCGCGCTGTACTACCGCCCAGGCGAGACGCCTTTGCCCCTGCTGATCAGCAAGGGCACGGACGACGAAGCGCGAAAACTGATCGCGCGCGCAAAGGTCGCCGAGGTCCCGGTGATTCAATGTGTGTGGCTGGCCCGCACGATCTATACCAAGCAGCTGGGTGCAAGCATTCCTCGCGAGACCTTGCAGGCCGTAGCGTTGATCTACCGCACCTTGCGCGAGCTGGATGACGAAGCCAAGCGCGAAACGCTGGAATTGCCTGAGCTTGATCAGCGCTGATCAGCGACTGGAGCCTGGGTCCAGAGCGCTGAGATTGGCCAGCGAGAGCATCCTGCTGAGGATCCTGCCCGGATTGCAGTGGGAGGAGGGCAATGCGTGCCAGATCACCAAGGCGCCCTGGGTATCGAGATAGATAAAACAGCCATCAAACACCTGTGCCTGCTCAAAGCGGCGCTGCAATACGCGTTGTAGTTGCCCGGCTTGCAACGCTTCGCGAATGATGTGCAAGGCCAGTCCAGGGTGATTACCCGCGTTGAGCGCGCGCACCTCGATGCCGCGAGTGAGAACCTGGTGAGTGGCAGCGCCGCTCACCAGGTTCTCCAGAAATACCTGGCGTGGTTCGTCGGGTATTTCCTTGATGCTCATCGTTCCAGCGATATCGTCTGGTAATCCGCTCGCTCCCCGGAAGGGCCGGGCTCGACGCGCATGTGAGATGGCCACCAGATCACCATCTTTTGTGCGGTCGATTGCGGGCGTGAGCAGGAGTCGCCTTTGCACGTTGGGGTGCAAGCGCTGACAAGCAGCGCCGCACCGATCAGAGTGACGCACAACAATTGATGTTTCATGGGCGGACCTTTTGAGATGGCGTAATCAGGGTGGGGCGCGGTACGCTGAGGTGTTCATCCTTCACCACCGGACGCATGGCAATAAATACCTCGGCCTCCTCTCCCGGTTTCAACCAGGCGTGTGGCCACACGGTGACGGCAAGCGTTTGCGAGTTGCTGCATTCTTTTTCATCGATGCGCACATTGCGGTTGAACTGGTTGCGTAGTACTACGACTGCAACGTTGTACTCAGGGCCTGCATACCATTGGCTGCGCTCGGTACTCAGTGCGAGCAGGTCGCGGGTGCTGCACAGCGTGTTCAACCCCAGAGGCATTGGCGCCAACTTGAAGGCCTTGGGCACTTGCCCAGTCACCAGGTGCGCCAGGGTACTGATCACGTCGCTACGCTTGATCACCGGCTGGTGAGGGGCGTTACGCCTGGCCAGCGGTGCCAGCGCCGCCTGCAATTGGGCCTGATCTGCCTGGGGTAAATAGCGAGACGGATCGGCCTGGTCGCCGATGACGCGCGGCGTGATGATAAAAAGGCGTTCACGCCGATTGTTCTGCCTTTCGCTGGAAGAGAACAGCGCCTTGCCCAGCAACGGGATATCACCCAGCAGTGGCACCTTGCTTTGCCTGTCGGTGCTTTCCGTGACGTGGAAGCCGCCTACAACCATAGAGCGCTTTTCCGCCATGACGGCCTGGGTGCTGACGTTACCGCGGCGAACATCCAGGTCCCTGAGGTTACGGTTGGGGTTGGATTCGTCGAACGTGCCGTCCTCGATATCCACGACCAAGTGAATCTGATGGCTGCCGCGGCTGGTGATGACGCGGGGTATGACCTGAACGCTGGTCCCCACGGTGACCGGCAAGATGGTTGCGTTCTGCCGACCTGGTGTCAGGTATTGAGTGCGGTTGAAGTCGATCACCGCCGGCTGGTTTTCCAGGGTGAGCACGGACGGGTTGGAAACCATAGTCGCCAGCCCCTTGGCTTCCAGGGCGCGTATGTCGGCATAGAACCGTTCGCGATTCTCAAGCGACAACTGTTGGGATGACGAACCTGCACGGAACCGGCTGTTCTGAAACCCCCAGTTCACGCCGAACTCATCCAACTGCGTACGCTCGATATCCAGAATGATCGTGTCGATCTCCACCAGTTTGCGCGCCACATCGAGTTGTGCGATCAACTCGCGGTACATGGCCTGGCGCTCTGGCAGGTCATAGATCAGGACTGCGTTATTGCGAATGTCGGCTTCGACGCGAATCCGGCTGCTGGGTATCGGTGCACGCGGGGGGAGTGTGGCGCCAATATCCAATGGCATGGTGTTGCTGTTTGTACCGAGTATCTGCCCCAGCATGGGATTGCTCAAGCGGGGAACATTCGGCGCAATAGGCGAGGGCTGTGAGGAAGGGCGCTGGCTCAGCACCGAGGAGATCGGATTTGAACGGGGCTCCAGCAGCCCTTGCACAATGCTGGAAACACCGGCAATGGTCAGCTTCTGGCCGCGGTAATCCACTTGACGATCAGCGGCATTGGCGAACTTCAGCGGGAAGCTCAGCACCGTCTGTTTTTCATCCACGGTGCGGCGTTGGCTGCTGAACTGCTTGATTTGTTCGATATAGCGCCGAGGTCCGGAGACGAGCACGACGCCATCCTCGGGCAACTCACCCCAGCCGAAGCGACTATCGAGCAGGCCAATATCAGTGAGCGCCTGCTTGAGGTCGGCAATGGTCTCAGAGGAAACCTCCAGGCGCGCGGACTCTTGCTGGTCCAGGGTGCTGATGTAGAGTGTGTTGTTGTACAGATACCATTGGAAGCGATGTTCTACTCCCAGCCGGTCGAGCAAGGATTGTGGGGTATTGGCGCGTATCTTGCCGTTGACGGTGCCCTCCAGCAGGCCCTCTATTTGCAGTTGCGTACCGAAGGTTTGGGCGAAGTCGTCGAGCACGTCCCGAACTGGCTTATGCTCGGCTTCATAAGCGTAGGCGGTGTTCTTCCATTCGGCGGGGATCGCCGCCACCGCGCTTTGAGTTGAAACCAGCAGCCAGGAAAACAGGAACACATTCCGCCAATGGGCTCTTTTGAATGAAGCATCAGGCGAGTCAAGGCACAAGCGGCCGCCCTTATGGGTCTTGTTAGGCATAGACAGTTCTCTGATTAGTACGCGCGTGAACGTAGCGGGGTGGGTTTGAGGTTTTGGGCTGGACGAGCAAGACGCGCAACGATGGCGCGCCATGTGTCACGTTGATTCAGCAGGGTCTCGAGGCAATTCAGTACGTGGGCTTCACCACGGTCGGTGCGCAGACGTTGAATCAGCCATAGCGCACCTGTGTCAGCTTTTTGAGCCAATGCACCCTGAAAATGGTTCAAACTGGCAGCACCCAGGCGCAGCCAGCCTTGCAAGGCTGAGTTATCTGTCACCGCTGAGGTCAGTTGAACACTCAATAAAACGGCGTCGCCCTGACGTCGCAAGGTGACTTCGTCGTCACCTTCAAATATGGCGATTTTTTCCTCCCTGCCGCTCAACCAGTCACCCACGAGCGCTTTCATTTACTGAAAACTTTCAATGGTTGTTTTGAGCATCTGATTGACCGTTTTACCGTGCTCACTATAAAGCGCAAAGGTGACCTCTCTGCGCGTTACTAAATTGTGAAACCGCTCGCTGTCTTCGGCCGCCAGGCTTTCTTCAAAACCGGACTTGAACTCTTTGTATGTAGAAGTTTTATTTCTGGCAATCGAATGAGTCAGCTCTTTGAAAAAATCCATGATTTCCCTCTGATAGCTATGTTGATGGGTGAATTTAAACAGTTAGTTCTGAGTGGAGAATATAAATAAAGTCTCTGTGCTCGTAGGATTAGATCTCGATCGAGTACTCTTTGCCCTGGTTGAAAAAAGTGTCGAGCATGGCATTCCAGCTGATACGGAAGTCCCCCTCATCTGTTTTCAATACGAGTGTTTGAGGATGAACCGTGTCGTCGGCGTTTAACTTCCAGAATCTGCTCTTGTGACGGGCAAGGCCCTGCCTTATCTCCTCAAGATCATGGGGATGACAGAGCAACGTCGCACTGACTTCCTGAACTTGGCTATCCAGCAATTGTTTCAACAGCGCTGCGAGCCGTTGCGGGGCAGTTGTCTCGTCGAGCAGACAGCGAATGGCTTGGTTGGTGATGGCGGTCGCGTAGTGTTCAAGGTTGTCGCACATTGATTGACGGTCACGTTCCCATTGTTTGAGTTGAGCGTCGGCGCGTTGCCAGATTTCCAGTGAGGCTTGTTCAAGCATGGCCTCGCATTTTTTTTCGGTCATACGTATCAATTCGTCGGCCTGGGCATTGGCGTGGCTCAAGAGATGGTTGGCCTGTTCCCAATTGGCTAGCTCTTCGCGCGGGATAAGGTTGGCTCGCGTGCCGGATGCGTCCTTGCGTAACTCAATAGTATGTCGGCATAACATCGCTGCTTTCCTCATCCTTGCGAGACAGGGGCATGTTGTCGCTCGCCATGCTTGCGACGCGCCAGACGACGGCCTGCCAGAGGGTGTTCAATCGGCTGCTCGCACTTTCGAGTGGGGCGTCTGCTGTTTCAGCCTCGCTCACACGTGTACGGGGGAAACGCAATCGAAGGCGCTGCCAGGTAGCGGGCTCAACCCAGCTATGAAGTAGTCGCAGCGGATCGGAATGTGGGGGCAGCATGGAAGGGTGCAGCGCCATGGAGAGGCGCATGCACCACTCATGATGATCTTCACTCAAGGGTGATGCTGCCTGAGGATTGAACGTGTGGTTGGCCAATGCCAGCGCCAGGTTGAGTTGGTCCGTGGAGGCCAGGGCCAACCGAAGCACAGTGGCATGAGGTGCAGCCGGCAAGCAGGCGACAAAACCCGTAAGGTCTTCTGGCGCTGACCGACCGCTATAAAAAAGCCTTTCAATCGCACGATACTTGTCGCCTCTCCAGTCTTCGTGGGCCTGTTTCCAGGGAAAAGCCCACCATTGAGCCCAGGCCAGTTGTTCACGCATCAGATGATCGGGTCTAGGTGCCATGCGTTGGCCCCGTTGAGTTTCCTGTAAGCGCGGGCTCCAGATGAGGACGCTTGCGCCGCGCTTGCAGGAAGATCATGGCTGCCACGGCCGAAGCCAGACCGAGCAGCAAGATCATGATGCTGGATCGCCAGAATCCGAGATCGTCGCCGGGCACCAGGAAGGGGCCGAAATACACCAGGCGTTGTTGTTCCTGATAAGTGGAGGCCGGTACAAACACCACCGTGAGTTTTTGCGGGTTATCCACTGCGGTGGTCATCCCCGGGATACTGCTCGCCACCATTCTGCGGACCCGGGCGCGAATGTTGTCGGGGTCCAGGCGTGGATCATGCTTGATGAATACGGAAGCGGATGCGGGTTGGACCGGCTCTCCTGGCGCTATGCGTTCAGGCAATACCACATGCACACGTGCGACGATCACGCCGTCGATCTTGGATAACGTGGTTTCAAGCTCTTGAGATAAGGCATAAATGTAGCGGGCACGCTCTTCCAGAGGGGTGGAAATTACCCCTTCCTTGCGAAAGGTATCCCCCATAGTGGTCCGGGCGAGCCGGGGAAGGCCGGCGGCTTCCAAGGTACGTACGGCGCGCCCGATGTCGCTTGTATTAACCGTTACGACGACCCCGTCTTTGGCCGGTACCTTTTGCGCGCGAATATGTTTATCAGCCAATTCGGCTACAACCTCATTGGCTTCTTGTTCGGACAGTTGGCGATGCAGTTCTACCCGGTCACCACATCCGCTCAATATAAAAGTCATACTCAAAACTAAAGCGACAAGCAGAGAGTTATTCATGCTCAAGACTGCATGTTGCTGATCTTGTCAATGCACTGCGTTGTCTTGGCAAGACATTTCACCATCAGTTGTGTTGTAAGTTGTGCGTTATGTAACTCGCGTGGGTAATTTCCTATGGCCTCAACATCAATCCCCTTTTTGGTTGAGCGGATTATTTTTGCGAAGCCATCTCTTGAGTTGCTCAGGTGCTTTGATGCTTCTGTCAAAAGAAGTGAGCCTTCAGGCTTGGCAGAGATTGTGCTTGTGGGATGGGAGCCTTCGAACAGTGACGTGAAAAAACTGACGTCCGTACCGCCTGCCGATTGTTCCGGTGGCTTACGGTCGTGTTCGGTATTGCTGCTTTTCTGTGAAAAGCGGTCGTTTACTATTTGCATGGAGTGTCTACTCATTCAGGGTGGATAGCGGCTCTAGAGCACTAAAATGCTCTGTCGGGCCGGTTGGATGATTACCTTTCGGGCTGCAAAGCCTGAAAGGTAATCGATCACCTCGCGATTATTGGCCTGAGCCCGACCGGATCAATGCTTGAATATTTTTTACTTCAGCACTCTTCCAGCCATTTTTTATTGCATCAGCCTTCATTTTCTCGAAGATAGCTTCGGCTGAGCCCTCGTTCGCGCCTCCAGCTCCAACCATATTCCCTGAAGATGTCTGCGGTATAGAGCCTGTACCACTTCCTGCGCCAACAATCATATAGAAATCCTACTATGGGTTTTTGGGGTCTTTATTTTTCCATCGGTCAAATCACGGAACATCTACGTGTTACAGAGATTTGCTTCTGGCAACAACTGTGTGGCCCGTATTAGTAATGCGTTCCAGATGTTTCCAGGTCGCGATGTAACTAATTGTTTTCTTGAGTGGTTGTTTGATCAGGTCTTTGGCGATACAGGGTTTTTATGGCCTACTTATTAGCTGTGAGAGGAATGATTGAGCTTATGCCAGTGATATATTCAAGTGTTTCATCCTGTAATACAGCGTGCGCTTAGCGACCCCCAGTTCAATTGCTACGGTATCTACACAGTGGTGGTGGCGGTACATGGATTCTTCAATCAATGCTTTTTCAATTTGTTGGAGGCGTGTCTTCAGGTCCGTCTGAAGTGGTTGCTGTCTGCAGGCGGGAGTTGAGAGCGGCGGGAGGCCCAAGACGAACCGTTTCGCCGTCGAACGTAGTTCGCGCACATTACCCAGCCAGGAGTGACAGAGCAGTTGATGCAGCAGGCTGTCAGGAGGCGATGGGGCACTGCATTTGAACTGCTCCGCTTCTTCCTGAACCATTTCCAGAAACAACGGGATGATGCGTTCGCGCCGATATCGCAGGGCGGGGAGCTCGATGTTGACCACATTCAAACGAAAGTAGAGGTCACGCCTGAAGGCGCCTTGTTCGACCATGATTTGCAGCGACTGCTGGGCTGATGCGATGACGCGCATGTCCACGGAGATCAGCCGAGTCGAGCCCAGGCGTTCCACCCCACGGCACTCCAGCACGCGCAGGAGCTTGGCTTGCAGGTTCAGGGGCATGCTGTCGATCTCATCCAGGTATAGGGTACCCAGGTGGGCTGCTTCGACGAATCCAGCCCTTGATTGTATTGCCCCGGTATAAGCCCCGCTGTTGACACCGAACAACTGGCTTTCCGCGAGGCTTTCTGGGATTGCCGCACAGTTCACGGCAACAAAATTACCGCGTCGCCCCGATAAACGATGAATCCGCTGTGCAAGAGTGTCTTTTCCGGTGCCGGTTTCTCCCAGCAACAGAATGTCAACGTTGAGCGCGGCAGTGTTGTTAAGCGTGGTTTCAATTTCCGGACCTTCGATGAGTGAAACGTCTGTTTTATTATCCTTCTGGACGTAGGTCGACATGAATTGATACTCCCTGTTCGCTATTACTTCACTGTTGCAAATACGGTGTGCAAGCGCCATTTCAGTAGAGCGTAGATTATAAAAGTTGTCACTCGGTGTAGAGAGGTTTAAGCGGAGGAGTGATGTAGGAAAATGATGGTAAGTTAAGGCTTGTTGGTCGCAGGAATAAGTGCGGGGTTAATCGGTTGTTTGGTAAGTAGGAATATTCTGAGAATCTATTTTTTTTGGATATAAGTCTTTTTTCATAAGCGCTCGCCCACAAAAAAGCCGATGCAATGCATCGGCTTTTTCTGGTCCCGCAGTCAATACCGCGGGTTGTACTTACACGTTAAAACGGAAGTGCATTACATCGCCATCCTTGACGACGTATTCCTTGCCTTCCAGGCGCCATTTACCGGCTTCCTTGGTGCCGGCTTCACCCTTGTACTGAATGAAGTCGTTGTAGGCGATCACTTCGGCGCGGATGAAGCCCTTTTCGAAGTCGGTGTGGATCACGCCGGCAGCTTGTGGCGCGGTAGCACCAACCTTGACGGTCCAGGCGCGAACTTCTTCGACACCGGCGGTGAAGTAGGTCTGCAGGTTGAGCATCTCGTAGCCGGCGCGGATCACACGGTTCAGGCCAGGCTCTTCAAGGCCCAGGGCCTCAAGAAACATATCTTTTTCTTCGCCGTCATCGAGCTCGGCGATTTCAGCTTCGATCTTGTTGCATACCGGAACAACAATGGCGCCTTCTTCCTCGGCAATGGCCTTGACCACGTCGAGCAGCGGGTTGTTCTCGAAGCCGTCTTCGGCGACGTTGGCGATGTACATCACAGGCTTGGTGGTCAGCAGGTGGAAGCCCTTGATCACAACCTTCTCATCGGTGCCCATGTTCTTCATCAGGCTGCGTGCCGGCTTGCCTTCAGTGAAGTGCGCGATCAACTGCTCCAGCAGGCCTTTCTGGACCACTGCGTCCTTGTCTCCGCCTTTGGCGTTACGCGCGACTTTCTGCAGTTGCTTTTCGCAGCTGTCGAGGTCGGCGAAGATCAGTTCCAGGTCGATGATTTCGATGTCGCGCTTGGGGTCGACGCTGTTGGAGACGTGGATCACGTTCTCGTCTTCAAAGCAGCGGACCACATGGGCAATGGCATCGGTTTCACGGATGTTGGCCAGGAACTTGTTGCCCAGGCCTTCGCCTTTTGATGCGCCAGCGACCAGGCCCGCGATGTCGACGAATTCCATGGTGGTCGGCAGGATGCGCTTGGGGTTGACGATCGCTGCCAGTGCCTCCAGGCGTGGGTCCGGCATCGGCACGATGCCGCTGTTGGGTTCGATGGTGCAGAAGGGGAAGTTCTCCGCCGCAATACCGGACTTGGTCAGGGCGTTGAACAGGGTGGATTTGCCGACGTTGGGCAGGCCGACGATGCCGCAATTGAATCCCATGGTGTTTCCCCTCGGGTAAAAGTCAGGCCTTCTGGCTGTGCAGGTTTTTCATCGCGCGGTTCCATTCACCGGCGAAGATATCCGGCAGCACGCCGAGGGCAAAATCGATGCTGGCATCGAGTTTTTCCTGTTCGGCGCGTGGCGCACGACCCAGGACGAAATTTGAAACCATACTGGCAACGCCTGGGTGGCCAATGCCGAGCCGCAGACGGTAAAAGGTATTCTGATTGCCCAGCTGCGCGATGATGTCGCGCAGGCCATTGTGCCCGCCGTGTCCGCCGCCTTGCTTGAGCTTGGCAACGCCGGGTGGCAGGTCCAGTTCGTCATGGGCCACCAGGATTTCTTCGGGTTTGATCCGGAAGAAGCCCGCAAGCGCCGCGACAGCCTGGCCGCTGCGGTTCATGTAGGTGGTGGGAATCAGTAGACGAATATCCTGACCCTGGTGCGAAAAGCGCCCGGTCAGGCCGAAATATTTGCGATCGGCCACAAGGTTGATGCCTTGGGCGTGGGCGATGCGCTCAACAAAAAGGGCCCCCGCGTTATGCCGGGTCTGTTCGTATTCGGCGCCTGGATTTCCCAGGCCAACGATCAGTTTAATGGCAGTCACGACAGGGGCCCTTCCTTTGGAGTTGTGGATAACATCGCTACACCAGTGTGCGGCGAAAGTGGACGACAGGAGCTCACTTATCCAGAGATAAACTTCGCGTTGTTGCCCGCTTTCTCGCTACGTTTCGGTCCGCGATGTTCCCTCAAGCTCCTTCGTTGCAGAGTGGATTACTCGGCAGCGGTTTCGCCGGCTTCATCTTCTGCTACAACACGTGGCGCGTGGACGTTGGCAACAGCCTTGTCGTCGTTGTGAGCCAGTGCAACGAACTCAACGCCTTTAGGGGCCTTGAGGTCGGACAGGTGGATGATGGTGCCGATTTCAGCAGCCGACAGGTCGACTTCGATGAACTCAGGCAGGTCTTTCGGCAGGCAGCTTACTTCCAGCTCGGTAGTGGTGTGAGAAACAACGCCACCTTTCTTGACTGGAGCTTCTTCGCCAACAAAGTGCACAGGCACGATAGCGGTCAGTTTCTGACCGGCTACGACGCGTACGAAGTCAGCGTGCAGTACGTGGCCCTTGGAAGGGTGGCGCTGCAGGGCCTTGATGATAACGTTCTGCTTTTTGCCGCCAACGTTCAGTTCGATAACGTGGCTGTAGGCAGCGTCGTTTTCGAGCAGTTTGGCAACTTCTTTGGCCAGCATGCTGATGGATTCAGGGGCTTTGTCGCCACCGTAAACTACAGCTGGAACCAGGCTTGCGAGACGACGCAGGCGGCGGCTCGCACCTTTCCCCAGGTCGGAACGCACTTCAGCATTCAGAGTAAAATCGTTCATGTTGTATCTCCAAAATAACCACATTCGCCCCAGCGTTTGCGACCAGCGCTAAAGGCGATATGGGCAAAAAAGCCCCGCCCCAACAGTATGTTGGGGCGGGGCGCTTTTCGTCAGTGAGGTGCTCCGAAGGTTTGACCCTTAACGGAACATCGCGCTGATCGATTCTTCATTGCTGATGCGGCGAACCGCTTCGGCAACTACCGGTGCGATATCCAGTTGACGGATACGCGAACAGGCTTGAGCAGCAGCGGACAACGGGATGGTGTTAGTCACCACCAGTTCGTCCAGCATGGAGTTCTCGATGTTCTCGATCGCTCGGCCCGACAGCACAGGGTGTGTGCAGTAGGCGAAGACTTTTGCAGCACCGTGCTCTTTCAGGGCTTTCGCCGCGTGGCACAGGGTGCCGGCGGTGTCGACCATGTCATCAACCAGAATACAGGTACGCCCTTCGACATCACCGATGATATGCATCACTTCAGAGTGATTGGCTTTTTCACGGCGTTTATCGATGATCCCGAGGTCCACGCCCAGGGATTTGGCAACGGCCCGTGCACGCACGACGCCACCAATGTCCGGGGACACGATCATCAGGTTTTCAAAGCGCTGGTCTTCGATGTCATCCACCAGAACGGGGGAGCCGTAGATGTTATCTACCGGAATATCGAAGAAACCCTGGATTTGGTCAGCGTGCAGGTCAACCGTGAGAACACGGTCGATGCCTACCACGGTCAGCATGTCAGCAACGACTTTCGCGCTGATAGCCACACGTGCGGAACGCGGACGGCGATCCTGACGGGCATAACCAAAGTAAGGGATTACAGCTGTGATTCGAGTCGCTGAGGAGCGGCGGAAGGCATCAGCCATCACGACGAGTTCCATCAGGTTATCGTTGGTCGGAGCGCAGGTCGGCTGAATAATGAAGACGTCTTTACCGCGGACATTTTCATTGATCTCGGCTGTAATTTCGCCGTCGGAAAACTTACCGACAGAGATGTCACCGAGAGGGATATGCAGCTGACGTACGACACGTCGAGCCAGATCGGGGTTGGCATTCCCCGTAAAGACCATCATCTTGGACACGCGCAGTACCTAGAGGCTGAGGGTAACCTGGATGAGTATTAGAAAATGGCAGGGGCGGCTGGATTCGAACCAACGCATGGCAGGATCAAAACCTGCTGCCTTACCGCTTGGCGACGCCCCTGTATCTGTTGCAACGAGTGCCTAACACTCGATTCCTTTTAGAGCAGACTTTGCAGCTTGCGATGCAACATCGAAACGTTGCTTCCCTTTGCTACAAACCCTGTAAGGGTCTCTGTAAGAAGGGCCGAGACTTTATCAGCTTCAGCTTTGCTTGGGAAGCCCCCAAACACACAACTTCCAGTTCCGGTTAATTTTGCTTCGGTAAATTTACCTAACAAATTCAAAGCGTTACGTACCTCTGGATAACGCCTTGCTACAACCGGTAAGCAGTCATTTCGACTGTTTCCCTTGGGAACGGGGCGCACTTTAATGGGAGAAGAGTTACGTGTCAACAACGGATCTGAAAAAATTTCTGCTGTACTTACAGATACTTGCGGCACAAGCACGACATACCAAGGTTCTTCGGGCTCTACAGGGGTAAGTTTCTCCCCTACGCCCTCAGCAAACGCGGCGTGGCCGCGCACGAAAACCGGGACGTCCGCGCCCAGCGTCAGGCCCAGCACAGCCAGGCGATCGTGGTCCCAGCCCAGTTGCCACAAGTGGTTCAGCCCCAGCAACGTCGTTGCAGCATTCGAGCTCCCGCCCCCGATACCTCCGCCCATGGGCAGGATTTTGTCGATCCAGATATCTATCCCGAGCGGGCAGCCGGATTGTTGCTGAAGTTTTTTCGCCGCCTTCACGATCAGATTGCTGTCGTGGGGCACGCCTTCGAATTCGGTGTGCAGCTGGATCACGCCATCGTCGCGTACGGCGAAGGTCAGCTCATCGCCATAGTCGAGGAACTGAAAGAGGGTCTGCAGCTCGTGATAGCCATCTTCACGGCGACCAAGAATATGCAGCATCAGATTGAGTTTCGCAGGCGAGGGCAGGGTCAGGCGTTCTGTCACGTTATTGCCCCAACTTGCGCGGTTGCCAGTCCTTGATCACCAGCGTGACATCAAGGTCGGTGCCGTGCAGCTTGATGCGCTCGGGCAGCCAATAGCCGTTCTGTTGCACGTAGCTCAGGTACTCCACCTGCCAGCCGTCCTGCTCCAGGGAGGCAAGGCGACTGTCGCCATTGAGGCTCAGGCGACTTTTGCTCTCGGGCGCCGGAAGACCGCGCACCCACCAGACCAAATGCGAGACAGGCAGCTTCCAGCCGATCTGCTGCTCCAGCAGTTCCTCCGGGGAGGTCGCTTCATAGCGGCCCTGGTTGGCCACTTCCAGGCTCACCTGCCCCGGCCGGCCCGTCAGGCGAGCCGCCCCCCGGCCCAGCGGGCCCGAGAGGCGAATGTCGTAATAATCCTGGCGTTGCAGCCAGAACAGGGTGCCGCTGCCGGAATCTTTCGGCGCGCGAACCCCGACCTTGCCCTCGATCTGCCAGCCGTCGATGCTGCTGAGCTGATCCTTGTGTTGTTGCCATTGCGCCGGGTTGCCCTGGCCTTCAACGGATTCACGGGTGCCTACGCCCGCGCAACCGGCGAGCAGGGCGATAAAACTGAAAACGATAATGTGGCGCAAGAACATAAGCTTAAAGGGTCTCGGATCCGGTCAGGCGCTTGATGGTGCCGCGCAGGATTGGGCTTTCGGGTTGTTCCTTGAGGAATTTTTCCCAGATTTGTCGTGCTTCGCGTTGCTTGCCCTTGGCCCAGAGCACTTCGCCCAGGTGCGCGGCAACTTCTTGATCGGGAAAGCGCTCCAGTGCCTGGCGCAGCAAGCGCTCGGCCTCGTCGAGGTTGCCCAGGCGGTAATTCACCCAACCCAGGCTGTCGAGTACAGCCGGGTCTTCAGGGTTGAGCGCATGGGCCTGTTCGATCAGTACCTTGGCTTCGGCGTAACGCGTGGTGCGGTCGGACAAGGTGTAACCCAGGGCGTTGAGTGCCATGGCGTTATCCGGGTCGCGCTTGATGATCAGGCGCAGGTCCTTTTCCAGTTGGGCCAGGTCATCGCGTTTTTCTGCCTGCATGGCGCGGGTGTACAGCAGGTTCAAATCGTCGGGATATTGCAACAAAGCTTGTTGCAGCAGCTTCCAGGCGCGTTCGCCCTGCTTGTTGGCCGATAAGGTCTCGGCCTGGATCAAGTACAGTTGGATGGCGTAGTCCGGCTCGGCATCGCGGGCCGCCGCCAGGCGTTTTTCCGCTTCGTCGGTACGGCCATTGCTCATCAGGATGTCGGCCTGGCGCAACTGGGCGGGCAGGTAGTCATTGCCGGGGCCGACCTGGGCGTACTCGAGCAGGGCGGCCTGCGGGTCGTTGCGTTCTTCAGCGATGCGGCCCAGGTTCAGGTGCGCCGAGTCGACATGGCTGTCACGTTCAATCAACTGTTCCAGGTAGCCCTTGGCCTCATCCCAGGCTTTGGCTTCCAGGCACACCAGGGCCAGCGAATAGCGCAGTTCGTCGTCGTCGGGGTATTGCTGGACCAGGTTGGCGAACTGCACTTTGGCGTCTTCCATGCGGTCCTGCTCAACCAGCATTCGCGCATAAGTCAGGCGCAGGCGCTTGTCGTCCGGGTATTTCTTGATGCTTTTTTCCAGCAGAGGAATCGCTTCCTTGCCGCGGTTGAGGTTCTGCAGCAGGCGTGCTCGCAGCAGGATCGGCGCGATCTCGCCGTCTTCCGGCGGGTTCTGCTCAAGCAATTTGAGTGCGGCGTCGGCTTCGTCATCCTGTTGCAACAGCAAGGCTTTGCCGAAAATCAACTGGCTGTTCTTCGGATGCTTTTGCAGCAGGCGGTCGAAGCTCTTCATCAGGCCATTGCGGGTGTCCTGATCGGTGTCGGCGGCCGACAGTGCCAGGAAGTCGAAATGCGTATCGCCCTTGCCCTGCAGGACTTTCTCCATATAGACCATAGAGTCGTCATAGCGGCCCGCGCGCGCCAGTTGCACGGCGGCGGCGCGCTGGGCTTCCAGATCATCGGGGGCATTTTTTGCCCAGATCAGCGACGTATCCAGCGCAGCCTGGTCGGCGCCCAGGTATTCGGCGATGCGAAACGCACGCTCGGAAATGCCCGGATCCTGGGTGTTGATGGCCTGGGTCACGTAATTATCCAGCGCAATATCGAAACGATTACGCTGGCCGGCCAGTTCCGCGGTCAGCAGGCTGTAGATCGTTTCTTCACTGAACGAGGAATAAACCTTGGGCTTTTCAGGGGCGGGGGAGGTGTCTTCTACCGGCGGCGTAGCCTCCGGCGACACGGGTGCCATGGCCTGGCAGCCGCTGAGAAAGACAAAAGCAAGGAGCAACGCGGAAGATCTATTCATATAGGAAGAGGACGACTAACCTGCGGTCGGATCATCATGACACAAGCCTTCGGCCAAACATAACCGAGTCTCAGTGGAGGCCTTTATAGGCATAACGCATTAGGACAATAGACGACGGTGGTTGTTCTGGATCTTTCGAAGTAGGACAATTGTCGGCTTCCCGACATCATCAGCGATATTGAATGGCCTTCCTCGCACTCGGTATTAACCACAAGACTGCCTCCGTAGACGTGCGCGAGCGCGTGGCGTTTACGCCAGAGCAGTTGGTTGAGGCCTTGCAGCAGCTCTGCCGGCTCACCGACAGCCGCGAAGCTGCGATCCTTTCGACCTGCAATCGCAGCGAGCTCTATATAGAGCAGGAACATCTTTCAGCGGATGTGGTACTGCGCTGGCTGGCCGATTATCACCATTTGAGCCTCGATGACCTGCGCGCCAGTGCCTATGTGCATGAAGAGGATGCGGCAGTTCGTCACATGATGCGTGTGGCGGCCGGTCTCGACTCGCTGGTGTTGGGCGAACCGCAAATTCTTGGCCAGATGAAGTCTGCCTATGCCGTAGCGCGTGAGGCCGGCACGGTCGGCCCGCTGCTGGGGCGCCTGTTCCAGGCCACCTTCAATTCGGCCAAGCAGGTGCGTACCGACACGGCTATCGGCGAAAACCCGGTGTCGGTGGCCTTTGCCGCTGTCAGCCTGGCCAAGCAGATTTTCAGCGACTTGCAGCGCAGCCAGGCGCTGCTGATAGGTGCCGGTGAAACCATTACCCTGGTAGCCCGGCACCTGCACGATTTAGGCGTGAAGCGCATCGTTGTCGCCAACCGCACGCTCGAACGGGCGAGTATCCTCGCCGAACAGTTCGGTGCCCATGCCGTGCTGTTGTCAGACATTCCGGCTGAACTGGTACGCAGTGATATCGTTATCAGCTCCACCGCCAGTCAGTTGCCGATCCTCGGCAAAGGTGCGGTCGAGAGCGCGTTGAAACTGCGCAAGCACAAGCCGATCTTCATGGTGGATATCGCCGTTCCCCGGGATATCGAACCCGAAGTCGGCGAGTTGGACGACGTTTACCTCTATAGCGTCGACGATCTGCATGAAGTGGTCGCCGAGAACCTCAAGAGCCGCCAGGGTGCCGCCCAGGCCGCTGAGGAGATGGTCAGCACCGGTGCTGAAGATTTCATGGTGCGCCTGCGTGAATTGGCGGCGGTGGATGTGCTCAAGGCGTATCGTCAGCAGGGCGAACGCCTGCGTGATGAAGAGTTGCTCAAGGCCCAGCGTCTGCTCGCCAACGGCAGCAGCGCCGAAGAGGTGCTGATGCAATTGGCCCGTGGCCTGACCAACAAACTGCTCCATGCACCCAGCGTTCAGTTGAAAAAGCTTACCGCCGAAGGCCGCCTCGATGCGCTGGCCATGGCTCAGGAACTCTTTGCCCTCGGTGAGGGCGCGTCAGACAGCTCTTCGGATAAAAAACCGCAATGAAAGCGTCACTGCTCAATAAACTGGACGTGCTCCAGGACCGTTTCGAAGAACTGACCGCCTTGCTCGGCGACGGCGAGGTCATTTCTGATCAGGCCAAGTTTCGCGCTTATTCCAAGGAGTACGCCGAAGTTGAGCCGATTGTAGCCACCTACAAACATCTCACCAAAGTGCAGGCCGACCTCGAAGGCGCTCAGGCGCTGCTCAAGGACAATGACCCGGACATGCGTGAAATGGCCGTGGAAGAAGTCCGCGAGGCCAAGGAAAAACTCGCCGAACTGGAAGGCGACCTGCAACGCATGTTGCTGCCCAAGGACCCCAACGACGGGCGCAACGTGTTCCTCGAAATCCGCGCCGGTACCGGTGGCGACGAGGCGGCGATTTTCTCCGGCGACCTGTTCCGCATGTATTCGCGCTACGCCGAACGACGCGGCTGGCGGGTCGAGATCCTGTCCGAGAACGAAGGTGAACACGGTGGCTATAAAGAAGTCATTGCTCGGGTCGAAGGTGACAACGTCTACGGCAAGCTGAAGTTCGAATCCGGCGCCCACCGTGTGCAGCGTGTCCCTGCGACTGAGTCCCAGGGCCGTATCCATACCTCGGCGTGCACCGTGGCGGTGTTGCCTGAGCCGGACGAGCAGGAAGCCATCGAGATCAACCCCGCGGACTTGCGCGTCGACACCTACCGCTCGTCGGGCGCCGGTGGCCAGCACGTCAACAAGACCGACTCGGCGATTCGGATTACCCACTTGCCGTCGGGCATCGTGGTGGAATGCCAGGAAGAACGTTCCCAGCACAAGAACCGGGCGCGGGCCATGTCCTGGCTGTCGGCCAAATTGAACGACCAGCAAACCAGCGCCGCCGCCAACGCGATTGCCAGCGAGCGTAAGCTGCTGGTGGGCTCGGGCGATCGCTCCGAGCGCATCCGAACTTACAACTTTGCCCAAGGCCGGGTGACCGACCATCGTGTCAATCTCACCCTTTATTCCCTGGACGAGATTCTCGCTGGTGGCGTGGATGCGGTAATCGAGCCGTTGCTCGCCGAATATCAGGCCGATCAACTGGCCGCGATAGGTGAATAAATGACCATCATAGCCAGCCTGCTGCGCGCGGCCGACCTGCCCGATTCGCCCACCGCGCGCCTGGATGTGGAACTGCTGCTGGCCGCCGCCCTGGGCAAGTCCCGCAGCTACCTGCACACCTGGCCGGAAAAGATCGTCAGCAGCGAAGACGCCCTGACCTTTGCCGACTACCTGCAGCGCCGCCGCAGCGGCGAGCCGGTGGCCTATATCCTCGGCCAGCAAGGCTTCTGGAAGCTGGATCTGGAAGTCGCGCCGCACACGCTGATTCCGCGTCCGGAAACCGAATTGCTGGTGGAAGCCGCTCTGGAACTGCTGCCTGCTACCCCGGCCAAAGTCCTGGACCTGGGCACCGGCAGTGGCGCCATTGCCTTGGCGTTGGCCAGCGAACGCCCGGCCTGGCAAGTCACCGCCGTTGATCGCGTGCTCGAAGCGGTGGCCCTGGCCGAGCGCAACCGCCAGCGTCTGCACCTCAATAACGCGACGGTGCTGAACAGCCATTGGTTCAGCGCCCTGCAAGGCGATCGCTTTGACTTGATCATCAGCAACCCGCCCTACATTGCCGACAACGATCCGCATCTGGTGGCGGGGGATGTACGGTTTGAGCCGGCGAGCGCCCTGGTGGCCGGGCCTGATGGCCTGGACGATTTGCGCCTGATCATCAATGAATCACCTGCCTATCTGAATGCTGGCGGCTGGCTGTTGCTTGAGCACGGCTACGACCAGGCCTTGGCTGTGCGTGACTTGTTGTTGAGCCAGGGTTTTGAAGGCGTACACAGTCGTATCGATCTTGGCGGTCACGAACGTATCACCCTGGGGCACCGACCGTGCTGACCGATCAGGAGCTGTTGCGTTATAGCCGGCAGATTCTGTTGCAGCATGTCGACATCGAAGGGCAGTTGCGCCTGAAACAGAGCCGCGCGTTGATCGTCGGCCTCGGTGGCCTGGGCGCTCCGGTTGCGCTCTACCTCGCCGCTGCCGGTGTAGGTGAGCTGCACCTGGCGGATTTTGACACGGTCGATTTGACCAACCTGCAACGCCAGATCATCCATGACACCCACAGCGTAGGGCAGACCAAGGTTGATTCGGCCATGCGTCGCCTGAACGCGCTCAACCCTGAAATCACCCTGACCGCCCATCGCGTGGCGCTGGATGCTGACTCGCTGGTCTCTGCAATCGGCGCGGTGGATGTGGTGCTCGATTGCAGCGACAACTTCTCTACCCGCGAAGCGGTGAATGCGGCCTGCGTCGTGGTGGGCAAGCCATTGATCAGTGGCGCGGCCATTCGCCTTGAGGGGCAATTGTCGGTGTTCGACCCGCGTCGCGCCGACAGCCCGTGCTACCACTGTTTATACGGGCACGGCAGCGACACCGAACTGACCTGCAGCGAAGCCGGTGTGGTCGGGCCGTTGGTGGGGCTGGTCGGTAGCCTGCAAGCGCTGGAAGCCTTGAAGCTGCTGGCAGGTTTCGGTGAGCCGCTGGTGGGTCGCCTGTTGCTGATCGACGCCTTGACCACGCGTTTTCGCGAATTGCGCGTCAAGCGCGACCCGGGTTGCAGCGTGTGTGGAACCCGGCATGGTTAAGGGCGCGCCCATCGGTGTGTTCGACTCCGGCGTCGGCGGCCTGACGGTGCTGGAGGAAATCCAGCAGTTATTGCCCCATGAATCGCTGCTGTATGTGGCCGACTGCGGGCATATCCCCTATGGAGAGAAAACGCCCACTTTCATCCTTGAGCGTTCTCGAACCGTCGCCGAGTTTTTCCGCGAGCGCGGTGCCAAGGCATTTGTGATCGCGTGTAACACCGCAACGGTCGCCGCCGTTGCCGATTTGCGCCAGGACTACCCAGATTGGCTCTTGGTCGGCATGGAGCCTGCGGTCAAGCCCGCTGCTGCCGCTACCCGCAGCGGCGTGGTGGGTGTGCTCGCCACCACCGGCACGCTGCAAAGCGCCAAATTCGCGGCCTTGCTCGACCGCTTCGCCACTGATGTACGAGTGGTGACCCAACCCTGTCCGGGCCTGGTGGAGCTGATTGAAGCCGGCGACCTGAACAGCCCGGCTTTGCACATACTGTTGCAGGGCTATATCGAGCCACTGCTCAGCGCCGGTTGCGACACCATCATCCTGGGTTGCACCCACTATCCCTTCCTCAAGCCGCTCCTGGCGCAGATGCTGCCCCCCAGCATTATCCTGATCGACACCGGCGCCGCCGTGGCGCGCCAGCTCAAGCGCTTGCTGGATGGGCGCGACCTGCTGGCAGCTGGCAATCCCGACACTGCACAGTTCTGGACCAGCGGCGATCTGACCCACCTAAGAAATATCCTACCGACACTTTGGAAACATCCCGGAGTTGTGCGAAGCTTTGGCTCGTGAAAATTTCGTGAAATGGTGCTGATAAAAGCTGAACTTCCGGCTCTACGTCAGCTTCTATAGCCAGTTAGCCTGTTTAAAACTATATAACTTCGTTTGGAAGGATGTTTCTTATGAAGCGCTTGTTCTGTTTGGCTGCGATTGCGGCCGCTGTGTTGGGACACTCTGTTTCAGCCCAGGCCGCCGGCCTGGAGTTCGGGTTGGGGAGTACCAGTGATTCGACGTTGACCTATCGACTGGGCCTGACTTCGGATTGGGATAAAAGCTGGATGCAAAGCGATGTTGGCCGTCTGACCGGCTACTGGAGCGGCGCCTACACGTATTGGGAAGGTGATGACCGTGCAGGTGCCAGCAGCCTGTCGTTCTCGCCGGTGTTTGTGTATGAGTTTGCCGGCCAGTCAGTCAAGCCCTACATCGAAGCCGGTATCGGCGTGGCGGTGTTCTCCCGCACTCGGCTGGAAGACAACAACATCGGCCAAGCCTTTCAGTTCGAAGACCGCCTGGGTTTCGGCCTGCGGTTTACCGGTGGGCATGAAGTGGGTATTCGCGCCACGCACTATTCCAACGCCGGCATCAGCAGCAATAACGATGGGGTAGAGAGCTACTCGTTGCACTACACCATGCCGTTGTAATTCAACAACAACGAAGCCCCCCCTGTGGGAGCGGGCTTGCTCGCGAAAGCGGTGTATCAGCTAGCACATGCATAGACTGACCCACCGCCTTCGCGAGCAAGCCCGCTTCCACATTTAGATCTTTGCTCATTGCAGGATCAGCGGTAGACCGTCGCGATGCCTTCTCGCTCTTCAAGACACTCCGGCGCTCCCATCTCGAACTCCCGGCAAATCAGCGGTCGAAGCGCATAGATCGTGCACATCATCGTGTCTCGATCCAGTGCCGCGCACCAGCCGTCGTCCAGGCGCAGCATCACTTCGCCGCCCCACTCATCGGTATCGATAAAGCGCTGCGGCACGCCGGTGTCGGTGATCAGCATGACTTCCAGCTGACAGCAGCAGGCCGCGCACGTCGAGCAGGTGACGGCCGGTTCAGTGATTTGGATATGGGGGATGTTGGTCATAGCCGCGCAGTGTAAGGCAAGTGCGTTAAACGTGTATGAATGCTCGGACAAGCGTCAGTGTTCTAGCTTGCGCGCGAGCCCGTGCAGCAAGGGGAACAGCATGGCCCATAACAACGCCAGACCGGTCAGAGTGGCTGCCGTGCCGTAGCCAAAACCCACACCGGCCAATTGGCTGCCGGCGTAATAAGACAAAGGCCCACCCACTGCGCCCAACAGGCCGGCCAGCCACCAGGGCCGTGCACTCCAGGCCAGGCAATGGCGCAGGGTCGTGGCCAGCAGCGCCCACAGTACGATCAACCAGAATGGAATCAACGGCCCAGGCTCGCTGAAGTGGAAAACGCCCAGGGTGCGCAACAGCGTGTCCAGCAGTGTGCCCGCCAGTGTCACGTTGAGCACGAGCATGCCGTCATCCGCCGGCGAACTTATCCACAGCAGATGCACGCCCAGTGCCGCCAAACCCACCAGCAGCCATGGGCTGTCGCCGCCGAGTACGCAGGCAAACCAGCCGCATTGGAACAGCGCGGCATTGGCCAGGGTTTTAAGCACTGAAGCGCCCAAGCAATGGCGGGTTGATCGCCGCGGGTTTGGCCAGCAGCAGTTGTGCGGTACCAATGGTGCGTTCCATAAACCCGCCTTCGCAATAGCACAGGTAGAACTCCCACAAACGCAGGAAATATTCGTCGTAGCCCAATTCCATGAGACGGCCATGGGCGCGGCGGAAGTTTTCATGCCACAGGCGCAGGGTACGGGCGTAGTGCAGGCCGAAGTCCTCCATGTGCAGCAGGTTCATGTCGGTGTCGCGGCTGACGATGTGCAGCATGTTCTGTACACAGGGCAGGGCGCCACCGGGGAAAATGTAGCGCTGGATGAAGTCGACGCTGCGCTTGGCCTGCTCAAAGCGCTGTTCGCGAATGGTGATGGCTTGCAGCAGCATCAGGCCGTTGGGCTTGAGCAAGTGCGCACATTGTTTGAAATAGGTCGGCAGGAACCGATGGCCCACCGCTTCGATCATCTCGATCGACACCAGCTTGTCATACTCGCCGGTGAGGTCGCGGTAATCGCTGAGCAGCAAGGTCACTTGATCTTGCAGGCCCTGCGTCTGGATGCGTTTTTCGGTGTAGGCGAATTGCTCCTTGGACAGGGTCGTGGTGGTGACCTTGCAGCCGTAATGCTGCGCCGCATACAACGCCATGCTGCCCCAGCCGGTGCCGATTTCCAGCAGATGGTCGCTGGGCTTGAGCGCCAGTTTCTGGCAGATGCGCTCCAGCTTGTTCAGTTGCGCTTGTTCCAGGCTGTCATCGGGTGTCAAAAACTGCCCCGCCGAGTACATCATGGTCGGGTCGAGAAACTCTTCGAACAGGTCGTTGCCCAGGTCGTAATGGGCGGCGATGTTTTTCTGCGAGCCCTTGCGTGTGTTGCGGTTGAGCCAGTGCAGGCCTTGGGTGAACGGGCGGGCCATGCGTGCCAGGCCACCTTCCATGGCGTCGAGCACTTCCAGGTTGCTGACCATCACCCGGACCACGGCGGTGAGGTCGGGACTGGTCCAGTAACCATGGATAAACGCCTCGCCGGCGCCGATCGAACCATTGGCGGCCACCAGGCCCCATACCGCCGAGTCGAGAATCTGAATTTCGCCTAACAGGTGCGCTTCCCGCGCGCCGAACACTTGTCGCTCGCCGTCTTCGATCACCACCAACTGGCCGTGACGCAGTTGGCTGAGCTGGCGCAGCACCGCCTTGCGCAACAGCGCAGCGGTCATGCCATTGACGTTCAGGCGGTTAGCCTTGACCGATAAACTAGGGTGTTTCATGGCGGCGATCCTTGGTGTACCCGACTGCGGTGCGAGAGGCGCCATCGGCGGCCCGGTGGGAAAAAATCGGTGTGCGCTTGAGCAGCAGGCGCAAGGCTTGCCAGTAGATTGCCAGGCAGGTCTTGGCGGTCATCCAGGGGAAACGCCACAAATATTGATGCAGGCTTGCGCGGCTGAGTGAGTGTTTTTCCAGGCTCAAGGTGGCGTCGAAAACCTTTTGCGTGCCCTGCCAGTCGGCCATGTGCACGCCGAGCCGGGCAGATGGAGGGCTGAAACTCATGCGATATTCCAGGTCGCGCGGTAAGAAGGGCGACACATGGAACCCCTTGGCCACGGCGAAGTGCTGATGCTCATCGGCGTCGAGGGGCTGGGCCGGCAGCACGTAGTGATAGCGCTCGCGCCATGGCGTGTTGGTCACTTCACACAGAATCGCGGCCAACTGCCCGTCGGCCTCGAAGCAGTAGAAGAAACTCACCGGGTTAAACGCCAGGCCCCAACTGCGGGCCTGGGTCAGCAGGCAGATAGCGCCCTGGGGTGTTCGCCCCAGAGCTTTGCCGACTTCGTGGCGCACGGCATCGCTCAAACTCATGCCGTGGCGCGTGAGTTCACGCAGGTAATCCTGCTGGCGAAAGCCGAAAGGCGCCAGGCGACCAGTGCCGGCCAGGGGTGAAAGCCCGAGTACTGCATCCTGTTCGCTGAGGTCCAGATACAGCAGGCCGATGCGGTAGCGAAAAGCGTGGGCCCTGGGCGTAAACCGGCGATGGGCGATCCAGCCGCTATACAGGGCGCTGTTCACAGGCTTTCCCCGAACGCCTGGGCCACGCGCAGGGCACTGACCACGCCGTCTTCGTGGAAGCCGTTGGCCCAGTACGCGCCGCAGTAGAAGGTGTTGCGGGTGCCGTGCAATTCTTCCCAGCGTGCTTGAGCGGCCACGGCGGCCAGGCTGTACTGCGGATGGGCGTAGGTGTAGCGCGCGAGGATCTTCAACGGGTTGATCACTTGCGTCTGGTTGAGGCTGACACAAAACGTGGTGTCGCTGTCGATGCCCTGCAGGATGTTCATGTCGTAGGTGACGGCGGCCTGATTCTGCGAGTGGCCGGTCAGCCGGTAATTCCAACTGGCCCAGGCCAGCTCGCGGTCAGGCAGCAAGCGCGTGTCGGTGTGCAGCACTACGTCGTTGTCGGCGTAGCGCAGGGCGCCGAGGATCTCTTGTTCGGCCTGGCTCGGGTCATCAAGCAATGCCAGGGCCTGATCACTGTGGCAGGCCAATACCACCCGGTCGAAGGTTTCGCTGCCGTACGGGCTGTGGATAACCACTCCATCGTCGGTGCGTTGCACTTTATGCACAGGGCAACCGAGGCGCACACGCTCGCGAAAACTGCGGGT
Organism: Pseudomonas sp. NCIMB 10586; assembly: GCF_023127895.1. NCBI lineage: Bacteria > Pseudomonadati > Pseudomonadota > Gammaproteobacteria > Pseudomonadales > Pseudomonadaceae > Pseudomonas > Pseudomonas sp. NCIMB 10586. The sequence continues at coordinate 509,019 of NZ_SPKQ01000018.1, read as the reverse complement.
CAGCGGTTCGATGTAGCTGCTTGAACCGCCTTCGATCACGCACCATTGCGGCCGGTTGTTGACCGACAACAAGCCGTGGTTCTTGAAGAAGCGCACGAAGAATTGCAGTGGGAAACCGAGCATGTCCGAAAGGGACATTGACCATATCGCAGCCCCCATTGGCACGATGTAGTGGCGGATAAACCTTTGGCCGTAACCGCCGGCTGCGAGGTAGTCACCGAGGGTCATCTCGGCACTGATACGCTGCTCTTGCAGGTCCAAAGGCGCTTGGCGGTTGAAGCGCAGGATATCGCGCAACATGCCCCAGAACCCGGGCGACAGAATATTGCGGCGTTGGGCAAACAAGCTGTTGAGGTTGTTGCCGTTGTACTCGAACCCGCTGCTTTGGTCACACACCGAAAAGCTCATTTCGGTGGGTTTGAACGTCACGCCGATCTGGCCCAGCAACTGGATGAAGTTGGGGTAGGTCCAGTCGTTGAACACAATAAAGCCGGTGTCCACGGCATAGCGTTCGCCCTCTACGGTAACGTGGACTGTGTGCGTGTGCCCGCCGATGCGGTCGCCCGCTTCGAACACCGTGATGTCGTGGCGGCGGCTGAGCAGGTAGGCGCTGGTCAGCCCGGCGATACCGCTGCCGACAATGGCGATCTTCACGGAATGTCCTTTTTCGGTGGCGGGCTGCGCAACATGCGCTTGCCGATGATCAATTGCGCGCGGTTAGGCAACTTCGACAGCGGCCACAGGGTGGCAATGAACATGGCCGGGAAGGCAATTTCCAGCGGGCGTTTCTCCAGTTTCGCAAAGATGTGCCGCGCCGCCTTGTCGGCGGACCAGCTCAGGGGCATCGGGAAGTCATTGCGTTCGGTCAGCGGTGTGTCAACAAAGCCTGGGCTGATCACGGTGACGTCGATGTTTTCCGGTGACAGGCTGATGCGCAGGGACTCGAACAGGTAACGCAGGCCGGCCTTGGATGCGCCATAGGCTTCGGCGCGTGGCATCGGCAGGTAAGTCACGGCGCTGGCCACGCCCACCAGGTGCGGGGTACGCCCGGCGCGCAACAGCGGCAGCGCGGCCTCGATGCAATAACTGCTGGCCAACAGATTGGTACGCACCACATGTTCGATGATCGAAGCGTCAAATTGCCGGGCGTCGACATATTCACAGGTGCCGGCATTGAGGATCACCGTGTCCAACTCACCCCAGACCTGGGCGATGTGTTCACCGATCTCGCGCACGGTCTGGCTGTTGGTCAGGTCGCCGGCCACCACCAGCACTTGCCCCGGATAACGATGGGCGAGTGCTTCCAGCGGGCCTTTGGTGCGGGAACTGAGGGCCACATGGGCGCCACTGTTGAGCAGTTCTACGGCCAATGCGGCGCCGATGCCACTGCTGGCGCCGGTCAGCCAATAACGGCGGGGCGATGCAAGGCTCATCCCATTCTCCTTTTCAGCCAACTGATGACGCGGCCGAGAATCGGCACATGTTCATAAAGCAGTGCGCCCGCATCGAAGTAATCGCGATGCCGGTAGACCTTGTCGCGCCACATCAAGTGGGAACAGCCCTCTACCCGGATCATCTTGCCTGCGGCCAGGCGCGGATGACGAAAACTCATGATCCAGCGCAGGTAGCCTTCGCCTTCGGCCGTCTGGTCGATACCCTGAAACTCGAAATCCAGTTGGCTGACGTTGCTGTATAGCTGAGCGAAATAACGCTGCAGTTCGGGCAGCCCATGGACTTCATGCAGCGGGTCGGCAAATACAATGTCATCACTGTACAAACTGCCAAGCAGGTGCAGGTTGTGCTTGTCCAGCGTAGTGAAGGCTTCGGCGAAGCGGCGCAGGAAGTCACTCATGATCGGCCATCTCCTGACGTGAAGGCAGGCGGCGAAAGGCAGCCAATGCGCGTTCCCGAGAGGCTTTGAGGTCGACGATGGCGCAGGGGTAATCCGCCACGCCAAACAAACCGCCAGCCGCTGCCGGGTGATGCACTTCTTTTTTATTCAGCGTGGCCAGTTCCGGCAGCCAGCGCTTGATGAAAATGCCGTCGCCGTCGAATTTCTCCGATTGGCTCAACGGGCTGAAAATCCGGAAGTACGGTGCCGAGTCGGTACCGGTCGATGAGCTCCACTGCCAACCGCCATTATTGGCCGCCAGGTCACCGTCGATCAGGTGGCGCATAAAAAAGCGCTCGCCTTCGCGCCAGTCGATCAGCAGGTTCTTGGTCAGGAACATCGCCACCACCATGCGCAGGCGGTTGTGCATCCAGCCGGTCTCCAGCAATTGGCGCATGGCCGCGTCGATGATCGGCAAACCCGTGCGCGCCTGTTGCCAGGCCGTGAGGTCTTCGGGGGCATTGCGCCAGGCCAGCGCTTCGGTTTCCGGGCGAAAGGCGCGGTGGCGGGACACCCGTGGGTAGCCGACCAGAATGTGTTTATAGAACTCGCGCCATAGCAGCTCGTTGATCCAGGTGATGGCGCCGATGTCGCCGCTCTCGAACTCGCCCTGATTGGTTTGCAGCGCAGCGTGCAAGCACTGGCGCGGCGAAACCACACCGGCGGCGAGGTAGGCCGAAAGCTGGCTGGTACCGGGTTTGGCTGGGAAGTCGCGCTCGTCCTTGTAATAGCTGATCTGCTCGTCGGTGAAGGCGTCGAGGCGGCGGCGCGCCTCGTCTTCACCGGCTGGCCACAGGGCGCGCAAGGTTTCGCTGGGCGACTCGAAACCGTCGACCGTGGTCGGCACCGGATCGCTTTTCACGTCGAGCCTGGCCTGAGCTTTCGGCGTTGCCACCTGGCGCGGCAGGGCGCTGTGCAGGCGGTTGTAGCAAACCTTGCGAAACTGGCTGAACACTTGGAAATAGGTGCCGGTCTTGGTCAGTACGCTACCGGGTTGGAAAAACAGTTGGTCCAGGTAGCTGTGAAACGCGATTCCCTGCGTTTGCAGCGTCTCTGCCACGCCAGCATCACGCTGGCTCTCGTGGATGCCGTATTCCTCGTTGACGTGCACAGACTCCACCGACAGTTCCCGGCACAGTTCGCTCAGTGCAGCGGGCGCCTGGTCCCAGGTCGCGGCGTAGCGGATCAATAAAGGGATGTTCAGTTCGCCCAGCGCCTGGCTCAAGTGCTGCAGGTTGCGCAGCCAGAAATCGATTTTGCACGGCGCGTCATCGTGGGCCAGCCACTGCTGGGGAGTGATCAGGTAAATGGCCGCGACGGGGCCACGCTGGCACGCAGCAGCAAGGGCCGTGTTGTCGTGCAGGCGCAAGTCGGTGCGCAGCCAGATCAGATGCATTTAGACGATTCCACGCTGGATCAATAATTGGTGGGCCGACAACGGGTCTTGCGCCATGAACAACTCAGGGATGTCGCGGGTGAGTACGGACAACTCGGCGTTGTGAATGCGCACCGTCGGGCCGGCAATCACTATTGGGCAACTGACGTCGCCCAATAGTTTTGTCAGTGTCGACAAATGGAGGGTCTTGCTCGAATACAACAGCACGGCGCGTGGTTGCAGGTGTTCCACCGCCAGGGCCAGTTCGCCGGCAGGCAGCGGCCAATCGAATACTTCCACCGGGCAGTCGGCGCTGCTCGCCAGCCAGGCGCTGAGCCACAGGTGCGGTTCCAGCGGTAAGTCGGAATGGTTGACCAGCAGCAGCGGCGCGCCGTGGAGTTGGCGATTGTTGTGATAAATCCGCGCGCCGAACTTGCTGCGCAGCCACGACAGGAAAAACGCCCGCTCCATCTGCGCGCCGAACTGGCCCTGCCACCGTTGTTCCAGCTCCTTGAGCAGCGGCAGCATCAATTGCTCGCACAAGGTGCGTGGCGGGTAGAGCGCCATGGCCTGGTTGAAGGCGTCATCGACCCGGCGTTCGGCCAGTTCGCTGATGGCATCCACCAAATGCTGGCGCAGGGCGTGCCACTCGTTTTCCATGGGCGCGGGGCTGGCCTGGGCTGAGTCGATCAAGCCTTTGACCTGACTGACCGGCACGCCTCGATTGAGCCAGGTGAGGATGGCGTGGATGCGTTGTACATGTTCGGCACTGAACAGCCGGTGCCCCTTGGGCGTGCGCTGGGGCACGATTAGGCCGTAGCGGCGCTCCCAGGCGCGCAGGGTCACGGCGTTGACGCCGGTCTGGCGCGCCACTTCGCGGATTGGCAACCAGCCGTTTTCAATGGCCAGGGCAATGTCTTCGCCGGGTTCGTCAAGCAGGGCAGCTTTCATGGGTTATATCGCATTACGCAGGCTGAGGTTTTCCGGGTGCGGTTGCAGGTAGGCCTGCTGCGCGATGTAACGGTCCGGATGTTGGCGAAAGTGATGCTTGAGCAGGGTGAGTGGCACTACCAGCGGCACGATGCCTTGACGGTACTGGCCGATCACGGTTTGCATTTCCTGTTTGTCATCGGCGCTGATGACTTGCTTGAGGTAGCCGCTGATGTGTTGCAGCACATTGCTGTGTGTGCCGCGGGTGGCGCACTTCTTCAGGCCCGTCATCAGCTCGCCGAAGTAGCCGTGGGCCAGAGCCTGGAGATCGACGTCCTTGCCCATGCTGCCGAGCAAATGGCCCAGGCTTTTGTAATGCGCCGGGCTGTGGGCCATCAGCAGGTACTTGTAGCGCGAGTGAAACGTCAGCAAGCCGTGGCGGGTGAGCCCCTCGGCCAGCAGTTGTTGCCAGCTGGCATACACGAATACGCGGGTCAGGAAGTTTTCCCGCAACACAGGGTCGTTCAGCCGGCCGTCTTCTTCTACCGGCAGGTTAGGGTGGCGCGCACAAAACGCCTGGGCGTAAATGCCGCGGCCGCCACCGTCAACGGGCGTGCCGTTGGCGCGGTACACCTTGACCCGCTCCAGGCCGCACGATGGCGACTTCTGCATGAAGATATAACCGCACAGGTCGGTGTGTGCCTGGGCCATTTGCTGGCCGTAGTCGTGCAGTGGCTGCGTGACGTTGAGTTCACGGTTTACCGTGCCAACGGCTTGCGGCTGCGCAGGGTCGCCTACCAGCCGGATTGGCTCGCGGGGGATGCCCATGCCGATGGCAACTTCCGGGCACAACGGCACGAAGTCGAAGTAGTCGCTGAGTGTCTGGGTGCACAGCAGCGACTGTTTATGCCCACCGTTAAAGCGCACGTTTTCGCCAAGGAGGCAGGCGCTGATGGCGATCTTCGGTTTTGTACTACTCGACATACCCAAAACCTCTGCAATAATCCTGTACAACTTATAAAGTTTGTACAACTACGTCTCATCATAGATTCGATGTTGTACAAGTCAAATAGTTTGTATAGGTTTTTTTGCAGTGTTACTTCCAGCCGATTTTCCAGCACTCGGCGTTTTGCAGGGTCTGCCATGGCAGGCGTTCGGCACGGTGGGTCAGCACCGCTTGCAGCTCGATTTCCAGCACCGTGCCTTCGTCATCACGAAACAACTCGGTGACCAAAAAGTGTTTTTCCTTGTTGCGTGGCTGTGCTGCCGTCCATTTCGACAGCAGCAGCTTGCTGGGGTTGAGGCGGTTCATTGCAGGTGTGCGATCAAGCGTCGTGCCGCTTCCTGGCCACTGAGCCAGGCGCCTTCCACCCGGCCCGAAAGGCACCAGTCGCCGCAGACGAACAGGCCCAGGTCGGCATCGGCCAGTACGCCGAACTCATGGCTGCCCGACGGGCGAGCGTAGAGCCAGCGGTGTGCCAGGCTGAATGACGGCGCGGGCATGGCGCTGTGCAGCAGTTCGGCGAAGGCGCCGTGCAAGTGCTCGATTACCGCTTCCTTGGGCAGGTCCAGGTGCGCCTTGCTCCAGGCGCTGGTGGCGTGCAGCACCCAGGTGTCGAGGGTGGTGTCGCGCCCGGGTTTGCTGCGGTTGCGCGCCAGCCAGTCAAGGGGGCTGTCTTGCACGAAGCAGCCCTCCATCGGTGTATCCAGGGGCTTGTCGAAGGCCAGCGCAATGGCCCAGGTCGGGTCCATTTTCACCCCGGCGGCGGCACTTGCCAGCTTGGGGGCAGCGGCCAGCAGGGCAGTGGCCTGAGGGGCCGGTGTGGCGATGATCACATGGCTGAAGGGGCCGTGACTCTCACCGTCGGCGTCGAGCAGGTTCCAGTGCTGTGTGCCCTGGAACACCTCGGTGATGCGGCAACCGAACTCCACCGGCAGGTCATCGAGCAGTGCGCGGGTGATCGCGCTCATGCGCGGTGTACCGACCCAGCGGATCTGTTCATCGGGGGAAGGCGTCAGTTGGCCGGACTTGAAGTTGTACAGCTGGGGCTTCCACTGTTCGGCCCAGCCATTGCTTTGCCAGCGCTGCACTTCGTTGACGAAGCGCCGGTCGCGGGCGGTGAAGTATTGCGCGCCCATGTCCAGCGCGCCGGCATCGCTGCGCTTGCTGGACATGCGGCCACCGCTGCCGCGGCTTTTATCGAAGAGTTGTACGGTGTGGCCCGCGTCTTTTAACGCTCGGGCGGCGGAGAGACCGGCTATGCCGGTGCCGATGATCGCGATGGGGACAGTCATGGGAGGCCTCGTTTTACCGTTGGGTACAGACTACGCCGACACCAATAGCTGTACAATATTGTTTTTTGGTATAAGTTTTGGCGTGCCTGATTGTGTGGCGTGACCTATGGTTAAGCTCAGGCTTGAACGCGCGTCACGCTCGATTATCAAATTGATCCCTGCTTATAAAATAGACCAGTGAGCGGCGGCGAACGTTACATGAGGAGAGTCCCATGCATATTTTGCTGACCGGCGGTACCGGCCTGATTGGCCGTCAACTTTGCCAACACTGGCTCGCCCAGGGTCATCGCCTGACGGTGTGGAGCCGGCAACCGGAAACGGTCGCCAGGGTCTGCGGCGCACAGGTGCTTGGGGTGGCTCGCCTGCAAGAGGTGATTGGCGCGGTGGACGCGGTGGTCAACCTTGCGGGTACACCCATCGCTGACCGGCCCTGGACCCACAAGCGCAAGGCATTGCTGTGGAGCAGCCGCATCAACCTCACCGAAACCCTGCTGGCCTGGATCGACAGCCTGGAGCAGAAACCGGCGGTACTGATCTCCGGCTCCGCAGTGGGCTGGTATGGCGACGGCGGCGAGCGCGAATTGACCGAAGCCAGCGGGCCGGTGCTGGACGATTTTCCCAGCCAGTTGTGTATTGCCTGGGAAGAAACCGCCCAACGTGCCGAAGCCCTGGGCGTTCGCGTGGTGCTGGTGCGCACCGGCCTGGTGCTGTCGGCGCAGGGCGGCTTTTTGTCGCGCCTGTTGCTGCCCTTCAAACTGGCGCTGGGCGGGCCGATCGGTAACGGTCGGCAGTGGATGCCATGGGTGCATATCAAGGATCAAATCGCCCTGATTGATTTTCTTCTGCACAAGACTGACGCCAGCGGTCCTTATAATGCCTGCGCGCCACACCCGGTGCGTAATCGCGAGTTTGCCAAGACCCTCGGCCAGGTGTTGCACCGCCCGGCGTTCATGCCGATGCCGGCGTTTGCACTGAAGGTTGGCCTGGGCGAATTGTCTGGTTTGTTGCTGGGCGGGCAGAAGGCCTTGCCTGAACGGCTGCTGGCGGCGGGTTTCACTTTCCAGTTCACTGAGTTGCGTGCGGCTCTGGACGACCTGTCCAGCCGCCTCTAAAGATAGGATGTTGCATGACCGATCACGCGTTGTTACTGGTCAACCTGGGTTCGCCAAAGTCCACTTCGGTGGCTGATGTGCGCAGCTACCTCAATCAGTTCCTGATGGACCCTTATGTGATCGACCTGCCATGGCCGGTGCGGCGTTTGCTGGTGTCGCTGATCCTGATCAAGCGCCCTGAGCAGTCTGCCCATGCTTATGCGTCGATCTGGTGGGATGAGGGCTCGCCGTTGGTGGTCTTGAGCCGTCGTCTGCAACAGCAGATGACTGCGCAGTGGACCCAGGGCCCTGTGGAACTGGCAATGCGTTATGGCGAGCCGTCGCTGGAAACCGCCCTGACACGGCTGGCCGCCCAGGGTATCGGCAAGGTGACACTGGCGCCGCTGTATCCGCAATTTGCCGACAGCACCGTGACCACGGTGATAGAAGAAGCCAGGCGCGTGGTGCGCGACAAGAAACTCGCTATCCAGTTTTCGATCCTGCAGCCTTTTTACGACCAGCCCGAGTACCTCGATGCTCTGGTAACCAGCGCACGCACTTACCTGGAGCAGGATTTCGATCACTTGCTGCTCAGTTTCCATGGTCTGCCCGAGCGCCATCTGAAAAAGCTCGACCCTACCGGCGGGCATTGCTTCAAGGATGCCGACTGCTGCAAGAACGCATCGCCAGAGGTGCTCGCCACCTGCTATCGCGCCCAATGCTTCAGCGTCGCCCGGGATTTTGCCGCGCGTGCCGGTTTGCCCGATGGCAAGTGGTCGGTGGCGTTTCAATCGCGCCTTGGCCGGGCCAAGTGGATCGAGCCCTACACCGAGGCCCGCCTGGAGGCGCTGGCCCAGCAGGGCGTGAAGAAGCTGCTCGTGATGTGCCCGGCGTTTGTCGCCGACTGCATCGAGACCCTGGAAGAAATTGGTGATCGCGGGCGGGAGCAGTTCCGCGAGGCGGGGGGCGAGGAGTTGGTGTTGGTGCCGTGCTTGAATGATGACCCGCAATGGGCGGCGGCGCTCAATACCCTGTGCGAACGAGCGCCCGTTGCCTTGTAGTCAAGCCTTGCGGTGACTCAAATGTGGGAGGGGGCTTGCTCCCGATGGCGGTGGATCAGTGACAGATATACTGCCTGATACTCTGCTATCGGGAGCAAGCCCCCTCCCACATTCAGTTCCATGCTCGTCAGAGATTGAGGGTCAGGCTGACGGTGAGGTTGCGCGGTTCACCGGGGTTGGTCCAATAGCGGCTGTAGGAGCGCTCGTAGTACTTCTCATCGAACAGGTTATTCAGGTTCAGCCCCACGGTGACATTCTTCGTGGCCTTGTAGTGGGCCAGTAAATCCACGGTGTGGTAGGCCGGCAGTTCGAAGCCTGTGCCCGCCTCGCCGGAACGGTCACCCACATAAGTAAACGCCGCCCCCAGGTCTGAACCGCGCAACGCCCCATCCTGGAATTCATAAACGCCCAACAGACTGCCGCTGCGCTTGGCGACCCCGAGAATGCGACTGCCCGTGGGGATGGCTTTGTCGCCCTTGGTCACTTCGGCGTCGATATAGGCCAGTGCGCCAATCACGCGTATGGCGTCGGTCACTTGCCCGGTCACCTGCAGGTCAAACCCCTGGCTGCGCGCCTTGCCAATGGCGCGGTCGGTGTTGGTTGCCGGGTCCAGGGTGAGGACGTTTTCCTTTTCGATATGGAAGGCCGCGAGCGTCGCGCTGAGGCGCTCGTCAAACAGCTCGCTCTTGATACCCACCTCATAGCCCACGCCTTCTTCTGGCTTGAAGGATTTGCCGCCGGCATCCAGGCCGCTGTTTGGCCTGAACGAGGTGGATGCGTTGGCAAATACCCCGACTTGTGGTGTGAGCTGATAGAGCAGGCCGGCGCGTTGGGTCAGGGCGTCGTGGGTCTGGCGGCTTTTGGCGTGGTTGCGGGCGAAGTTCTCGGTGCTCTGTTCGAAGTGCTCGAAGCGCGCACCGATCATGCCTCGCAGGCGGTCGGTGAAGATGATCTGGTCTTGCAGGTTCAGCGCGTGGCTTTTGGTCTGTTCGAAGAAGTCGGTGCCGGAGCGTGCGCCATTGGGTTTGGCCTGGCCGTAGACCGGTTTATAGATGTCGATAGGGTAGTCACCGCCAATCGCCGTCACGCGTTCCTTTTTACGGTAATCCTCGTATTCGGTGCCGATCAGCAGTTCATGCTGCCAGCTGCCGATATCGAACAGGCCGCGCAGTTCCAACTGGGTGATGCTGTCATGCCAACCGGTGGAGCGTTCACGGTAGCGACGGCTGAGGGTGTGGCCATCCCCTTTCAATGCACGGCTTTCCGACGCATCGCCCCACAGGCTGCCCTGCTTGTAGTGGCTGGCCAGGCGCAGCTTCCAGGCGTCGTTGAGGTGGTGTTCCAGCGCGGCCTGGATGCGGTTGTTGTGGTTGCGGATATTGCCGTCGTTGGGCTCGCCGAGAAAGGTGGAATGGGACATGCCAGTATCGGCGACGATGCCCCGGTCGAAGGTGGAGCTGTGGCGCACGAATTCGCTTTCGACCAGCAACTGAGTGTCCGGGGTCAACTGCCAACTGAACGACGGCGCGACGAACACTCGTTTAGCGTCCACGTGATCGCGGAAACTGTGCTTGTCTTCAACCGCCAGATTCACCCGTGACAAGACGCGCCCCTCGCTGTCCAGCGGCGTATTCACATCCAGCGCAGTGCGGTAGCGGTCCCAACTACCAGCACTGGTTTGCAAGGTGGTGAACGCTTCGGGCTGGGGTTTCTTGGTGATGATGTTCACCGTGCCGCCAGGATCGCCACGCCCATACAAGCTGGCGGCGGGGCCTTTGAGAACTTCAATACGTTCGATATTTGCCGCGTCCGGCGTACTGGGGTAACCGCGGTTGGCGCTGAAACCGTCCTGGTAGAACTCAGACGTGGTGAAGCCGCGCACGCTGTATTCGTAGAGGGTCAGGCCACCGAAGTTGTTTTGCTTGGATACGCCGCCGGCAAATTCCAGGGCGCGCTCCACGCTGGTACTGCCCAGGTCCTTGAGCACCGTGGCGGGGATCACGCTGATCGATTGCGGTATGTCGCGAAGGGCGGTATCCGTTTTGGTGGCACTGGCAGAGCGGGTGGCGCGATAGCCTTGGACCGGGCCTGTGGCGGACTCATACGCCTCGGAGGTTACGCTGATGGTGTCCAGTTCCAGGGTGTTTTCTTCGGCGTAGGCAGGGTCGAGCAGCAAACCCAAGGCCAGGCCGGCCAAGGGCACAAACTTTCGAGACGGCATGATAGAGCGTTCCAATAGCGATATTGAAACAATATAACATGCCCAATGAGAATGAGTCGCCGCAAAAGTGGCCTTGCATGTGCCCGCGGACGGGCACTTGGGCGTATCGGCTACTGCTCTTCTTTTATCGGTGCGGTCGCCGGTGGCGGACGCAGGCCGATTTCCGCCGAGAGCTTGATCTCCTTGCCGTTACGCATGACCAGGATCGCCACCTTGTCGGTCGGCTTTATCCGCGCCACCTGGTTCATCGACTTGCGGCCATCACCGGCCGGTGCACCGTCGATGCTGAGGATTACATCGCCCAACTCCAGGCCGGCTTTCTGCGCCGGGCCATCGCGGAAGATCCCGGCGACCACGATGCCTGGGCGTCCGGTCAGGCCAAACGACTCGGCCAGTTCCTTGGTCAAGGGTTGCACTTCAATGCCCAGCCAGCCGCGAATGACCTGGCCGTGTTCGATGATCGACTTCATCACTTCCATCGCCAGCTTCACCGGGATCGCAAAACCGATGCCTTGGGAGCCGCCGGACTTGGAGAAAATCGCCGTGTTGATGCCGGTCAGGTTGCCATTGGCATCCACCAGCGCACCGCCGGAATTGCCCGGGTTGATGGCTGCGTCGGTCTGGATGAAATCTTCGTAGCTATTAAGGCCCAACTGGTTGCGCCCGGTGGCGCTGATGATGCCCATGGTGACCGTCTGGCCCACGCCGAACGGGTTGCCGATCGCCAGTGCTACATCACCCACGCGCAACCCGTCGGAGCGACCGAGGGTGATCGATGGCAGGTTCTTCAAATCGATTTTCAGTACTGCGAGGTCGGTTTCCGGGTCGCTGCCCACCACACGGGCCAGGGTTTCGCGGCCATCACGCAGGGCGACCACGATCTGGTCGGCGCCGGTAGTCACGTGATTATTGGTGAGGATGTAGCCTTCGGGGCTCATGATTACCCCGGAACCCAGGCTCGACTCCATGCGGCGCTGCTTGGGGCCGTTGTCACCGAAATAGCGGCGAAACTGCGGGTCCTCGAACAGCGGGTGCGCCGGTTTGTTGATGACCTTGGTGGTGTACAGGTTGACCACCGCAGGGGCCGCAATGGTGACCGCGTCGGCATAGGTGACCGGGCCCTGCACCACCGTGTTGGTTTGCGGTGCTTGTTGCAGGTTCACATCCAGGGTAGGCAGGCCCACCCATTGGGGATAACGCTGAATAATCAGCATCGCGATCAGCACGCCAGCCAACAATGGCCATCCAAAAAAACGCAGTGCCTTGAGCATCAAGTAAGTCCTGACAGGTTGCAGGGGGCGGGCGAGCGCCCATAATGTCGCGCATTATACGAGGCTGCGATGCCTGCGAACCGGATATTTAGGAGTCTTTTATGGCCGTCCCTCTTACCACCCTCGTTGAGGAAGCCGACCGCTACCTTGGCAGTGCCAAAATTGCCGATTATTGCCCCAATGGCTTGCAGGTCGAGGGCCGCCCGCAGGTGATGCGCATCGTCAGCGGTGTGACCGCAAGCCAGGCGCTGCTGGACGCCGCCGTCGAAGCCGGGGCCGATCTGGTGCTGGTGCATCATGGTTATTTCTGGAAGGGCGAGAGCCCATGTATCACCGGCATGAAGCAGCGCCGCCTGAAAACCCTGCTCAAGCACGACATCAGCCTGTTGGCCTATCACCTGCCATTGGACCTGCACCCTGAGGTGGGCAATAACGCGCAGCTGGCCAAACAACTGGACATCACGGTTGAAGGCCCGTTGGACCCGAGCAACCCCAAGGTGGTCGGCTTGGTGGGGTCGCTGGCCGAACCTTTGTCACCGCGTGATTTCGCCCGCCGTGTGCAGGATGCAATGGGGCGCGAACCGCTGTTGGTCGAAGGCAGCCAGATGATCCGCCGCGTCGGCTGGTGCACCGGAGGTGGCCAGGGCTATATCGACCAGGCGATTGCCGCCGGGGTCGACCTGTACCTGAGCGGCGAGGCATCCGAGCAGACCTTCCACAGCGCCCGTGAAAACGACGTCAGCTTCATTGCTGCCGGTCATCACGCCACCGAGCGCTATGGGGTGCAGGCGTTGGGCGATTACCTGGCGCGACGCTTTGCCCTGGAGCATTTATTTATCGACTGCCCGAACCCGATCTGAGCCTTAGAGCGCGACTGAATGTGGGAGGGGGCTTGCTCCCGATGGCGATGGATCATTGAAATATGTACTAACTGACACACTGCTATCGGGAGCAAGCCCCCTCCCACACTTGAGTCTATTTGCGGCCAAACTGGTCGGTATATTCATATACCGTTTCGATCTAGATGGCGCCCTGAATAGAAGAAGGTGCTGTGCTAGCATGCCCCGCTCGAACACGGCCCGCCTGGCCGTCCATAAGATCGTTTTTCCGTGAGTAACCATGGTCGACAAACTGACGCATCTGAAACAGCTGGAGGCGGAAAGCATCCACATCATCCGCGAGGTCGCCGCCGAGTTCGACAACCCGGTGATGCTCTACTCGATCGGTAAAGACTCCGCCGTGATGTTGCACCTGGCACGCAAGGCTTTCTTCCCGGGCAAGCTGCCGTTCCCAGTGATGCACGTCGACACGCGCTGGAAATTCCAGGAAATGTACAAGTTCCGCGACAAAATGGTCGAAGAGCTTGGTCTGGACCTGATCACTCACGTCAACCCGGATGGTGTGGCGCAGGGTATCAACCCCTTCACCCACGGCAGCGCCAAGCACACCGATATCATGAAGACCGAGGGCCTCAAGCAAGCCCTGGACAAGCATGGTTTCGATGCAGCGTTCGGCGGCGCCCGTCGCGATGAAGAGAAGTCTCGTGCCAAAGAGCGCGTGTACTCGTTCCGCGACAGCAAGCACCGCTGGGACCCGAAGAACCAACGTCCGGAGCTGTGGAACGTTTACAACGGCAACGTCAACAAGGGCGAGTCGATCCGCGTGTTCCCGTTGTCCAACTGGACCGAGTTGGATATCTGGCAGTACATCTACCTGGAAGGTATCCCGATCGTGCCGTTGTACTTCGCCGCCGAGCGCGAAGTGATCGAGAAGAACGGCACGTTGATCATGATCGACGACGACCGCATCCTCGAACACCTGTCCGACGAAGACAAAGCCCGCATCGTCAAAAAGAAAGTCCGTTTCCGTACCCTTGGCTGCTACCCGTTGACGGGCGCGGTGGAGTCCGAAGCCGAGACGCTGACGGACATCATTCAGGAAATGCTCCTGACGCGAACTTCCGAGCGCCAGGGCCGGGTCATCGACCACGATGGCGCAGGCTCCATGGAAGATAAAAAACGTCAAGGCTATTTCTAAGGGGCTGTCATGTCGCATCAATCTGATTTGATCAGCGAGGACATCCTCGCCTACCTGGGCCAGCACGAGCGCAAAGAGATGTTGCGCTTCCTGACCTGCGGCAACGTCGACGACGGCAAGAGCACCCTGATCGGGCGCCTGCTGCACGACTCCAAGATGATCTACGAAGATCACCTGGAAGCCATCACCCGCGATTCGAAGAAGTCCGGCACCACCGGCGATGACATCGACCTGGCCTTGCTGGTCGACGGACTGCAGGCCGAGCGTGAGCAGGGCATCACCATCGATGTTGCCTACCGCTACTTCTCCACCGCCAAGCGCAAGTTCATCATCGCCGACACCCCCGGCCATGAGCAGTACACCCGCAACATGGCCACCGGTGCGTCCACCTGTGACCTGGCGATTATCCTGATCGACGCCCGCTATGGCGTGCAGACCCAGACCCGTCGCCACAGCTTTATCGCCTCGTTGCTGGGCATCAAGCACATCGTGGTGGCCGTCAACAAGATGGACATCAACGGCTTTGACCAAAGCGTATTCGAGTCGATCAAGGCCGATTACCTGAAGTTCGCGGAAGGCATCGCGTTCAAGCCAAGTACCCTGGCCTTCGTGCCGATGTCGGCGCTCAAGGGCGACAACGTGGTGAACAAGAGCGAGCGTTCGCCCTGGTACACCGGCCAGTCGCTGATGGAGATCCTCGAGACCGTCGAGATCGCCAACGACCGCAACTACACCGACCTGCGTTTCCCGGTGCAGTACGTCAACCGCCCGAACCTGAACTTCCGTGGTTTTGCCGGCACTCTTGCCAGCGGCATCGTGCACAAAGGCGACGAAGTCGTGGTGCTGCCGTCACGCAAACGCAGCCGGGTCAAATCCATCGTCACCTTCGAAGGTGAGCTGGAGCACGCCGGCCCAGGCCAGGCCGTGACCCTGACCATGGAAGACGAGATCGATATCTCCCGTGGCGACCTGTTGGTGCATGCCGACAATGTGCCGCAAGTGACCGATGCGTTCGACGCCATGCTCGTGTGGATGGCTGAAGAGCCGATGCTGCCGGGCAAGAAATACGACATCAAGCGCGCTACCAGCTACGTGCCGGGCTCTATCACCAGCATCGTGCATCGCGTGGACGTGAACACCCTGGCCGAAGGCCCGGCGAGTTCGCTGCAGCTCAACGAAATTGGCCGGGTCAAGGTCAGCCTTGATGCCGCCATTGCGTTGGATGGCTATGACAGCAATCGCACCACCGGTGCCTTTATCGTCATCGACCGCCTGACCAATGGCACCGTGGCCGCGGGCATGATCATCGCGCCACCGGCCAGCCAGGGCGGTGCAGCGCAGCACGACAAATTGGCACACGTGGCCACTGAAGAACGTGCCCTGCGTTTCGGCCAGCAACCGGCCACCGTGTTGTTCAGCGGCTTGTCGGGTGCCGGCAAGAGCACGTTGGCCTATGCGGTTGAGCGCAAGCTGTTCGACATGGGGCGTGCGGTGTTCGTGCTGGACGGCCAGAACCTGCGGCATGACCTGAACAAAGGCTTGCCTCAGGACCGTGCCGGGCGTACCGAGAACTGGCGCCGTGCGGCTCACGTGGCGCGTCAGTTCAACGAAGCCGGTTTGCTGACCCTTGCGGCTTTTGTCGCGCCGGATGCCGAAGGCCGTGAACAGGCCAAGGCGCTGATTGGCAGTGATCGCCTGCTGACCGTCTATGTGCAGGCGTCGCCGCTGGTATGTGCCGAGCGTGATCCGCAAGGTTTGTACGCGGCCGGTGGGGATAACATCCCTGGCGAGTCCTTCCCGTACGACGTGCCGTTGAATGCCGACCTGGTGATCGATACCCAGGCCTTGTCGCTGGAAGACAGCGTCAAGCAAGTGCTGGAGTTGTTGCGTCAGCGCGGCGCGATCTAGGCTTTATTGCCGCACAAAAAAGCCCGCCACCGAGTGATCGGTGGCGGGCTTTTTACACATTCTCAAATGTGGACTCGGTCAATGTGGGAGCTGGCTTGCCTGCGATGGCGGACTGTCAGTTTATTTATCCTTAGCTGATCCACCGCTATCGCAGGCAAGCCAGCTCCCACATTGAATTGCATCCACATGCTGATCAGCGGCTGGCTGGAGAGTCTTTGTGCAACTGCTCCAGCAACGCATCCTTGTCTTCCCACAACCGGTTGATCCAGCCCTGGAACGCTAACCGGTACTCCCCATCCTGCTCATAATTCTTGCCAATGAATTCAGCCGGGATCTGCACCTCTTCAAAATGCACCACCACCTCCTTCACATTGCCGCACAGCAAATCCCAATAGCCTGGGCGCCCGGCAGGGTAATGGATGGTCACATTCACCAATGATTTGAGCTGCTCGCCCATGGCATCCAGCACAAACGCAATGCCGCCCGCCTTGGGTTTAAGCAGGTAGCGAAACGGTGACTGTTGCTGCGCATGCTTGCCCGGCGTAAAGCGTGTGCCTTCGGCAAAGTTGAAAATCCCCACGGGGTTGTCGCGAAACTTCGCACAGGTCTTGCGGGTGGTTTCCAGGTCCTTGCCTTTCTTTTCCGGGTGCTTCTCAAGATAAGCCTTGGTGTAGCGCTTCATGAACGGAAAGCCCAGTGCCCACCACGCCAGACCAATCACCGGAACCCAGATCAGCTCTTGCTTGAGGAAAAACTTCAGCGGGCGAATGCGCCGATTGAGCACGTATTGCAGCACCATGATATCGACCCAGCTCTGGTGGTTGCTGGTCACCAGATACGAATGCTGATAGTCCAGGCCTTCAAGGCCGCTCAGGTGCCAGCGTGTGCGGCGCACCAGGTTCATCCAGCCTTTGTTGTTGGTCACCCAGGCTTCGTGGGTGTGGTTCATCAGCCATTCGCTGAAGCGCTTGGCGAAGGGCAGTGCCTTGAACAGCGCGACAATAAACAGGAACGAGCACAGCAGGATCGTGTTCAGCGCCAGCAACAGCGAAGCGATCACCCCGCGTACGGCGGCAGGTAGAAAATCCAGCATTTAGATATCCATAGGTCGGTTGGCGGCTTGGATCGCAGTCAGCGCGATGGTGTACACGATGTCGTCTACCTGGGCGCCGCGCGGCAGGTCGTTGACCGGTTTGCGCAGGCCCTGGAGCATCGGCCCCAGGCTCACGCAATCGGCGCTGCGTTGCACGGCTTTGTAAGTGGTGTTGCCGGTGTTCAGGTCGGGGAACACGAACACCGTGGCCTTGCCCGCCACCTGGCTATTGGGCGCCAATTGCCGGGCCACGCTTTCATTGGCGGCGGCGTCGTATTGCAGCGGTCCGTCGATCAGCAGCGAGCCTTGCTGTTCGTGGGCGAGCAGGGTGGCTTCGCGGACTTTTTCCACTTCTTCGCCGCTGGCCGAATCACCGCTGGAATAGCTGATCATTGCCACCCGTGGCGTGATGCCGAACGCGGCGGCGGAATCGGCGCTTTGCAAGGCAATTTCCGCCAGTTCCGCGGCGCTCGGGTGCGGGTTCATCACGCAGTCGCCGTATACCAGCACCTGCTCGGGGAACAGCATGAAGAACACCGACGACACCAGGGTGCAGCCCGGCGCGGTCTTGATCAGTTGCAGGGCCGGGCGAATGGTATTGGCGGTGGAGTGGATGACGCCGGAGACCAGGCCGTCCACTTCGTCCAGGGCGAGCATCATGGTGGCGATCACCACTGTGTCTTCCAGCTGTTGCTCGGCCATGGGGGCGTTGAGGCTCTTGGTCTTGCGCAAGGCAACCATCGGCTCGACATAGCGCTGGCGAATCAGGTCCGGGTCAAGAATCTCCAGGCCCTCGGGTAGCTCGATACCCTGGGCACGGGCGACCGCTTCGACATCCGCCGGTTTGGCCAACAGCACGCAGCGGGCAATGCCTCGGGCCTGGCAGATGGCGGCGGCCTGCACCGTCAGCGGCTCGCTGCCCTCGGGCAACACGATGCGCTTGTTGGCGGCCTGGGCCCGTTGGATCAACTGGTAGCGGAACACCGCCGGCGACAGGCGCATCTCCCTGGGCGTGCCACACCGTTGGTGCAGCCAGCGTGCGTCGAGGTGGCTGGCGACGAAGTCGGTGATGATCTCCGCGCGCTCACGGTCATCGATGGGGATTTCCTTGTTGAGGCTATTGAGCTGGTTGGCGGTGTCGTAGGAGCCGGTGCTCACCGACAGCACTGGCAACCCGGCCTGGAAGGCGCCGCGGCACAGATCCATGATGCGCGGGTCGGGCAGGGTGTCGCTGGTCAGCAGCAGGCCGGCCAGCGGCACGCCGTTGATCGCGGCCAGGCTGACGGCGAGGATGATGTCGTCGCGATCGCCGGGGGTAACCACCAGGACGCCGGGCTTGAGCAGCTCTACGGTGTTGCGCATGGTACGGGCGCAAATGATGATCTTGGTCATGCGCCGGGTTTCATAGTCACCGGCGTTGAGGACCTGCGCACCCATCAGGTCGGCCACATCGCGGGTGCGCGGGGCATTGAGTTCGGGCTGGTAGGGGATGCAGCCAAGCAGGCGGAAATCGCCGCTGCGCAACAACGGCGAGTGCTCTTTAAGGCGCGCCGAGAATGCCTCCATGCTTTCGTCGGTGCGCACTTTGTTGAGGATCACGCCCAATACTTTCGGGTCTTTGGGGCCGCCGAACAGTTGGGCCTGCAATTCCACCCGGCCAGAGAGCTCGGTGAGCACTTCGTTCTCCGGCGCCGAGACCAGGATCACTTCCGCATCCAGGCTCTTGGCCAGGTGCAGGTTGACCCGCGCGGCGTAGCTGGCGCTGCGGGTCGGCACCATGCCTTCGACGATCAGCACGTCTTTGCCTACGGCGGCCTGCTGATACAGGGTGATGATTTCTTCAAGCAGCTCATCGAGTTGGCCGTCGCCGAGCATTCGCTCCACATGGGCCAGGCCCAGGGGTTGTGGTGGCTTCAGGCCGTGGGTACGTGCCACCAGCTCAGTGGAGCGCTCCGGACCGGTATCGCCCGGGTGTGGCTGGGCAATCGGTTTGAAGAAGCCGACTTTAAGGCCGGCCCGTTCCAGGGTGCGCACCAGCCCAAGGCTGATGGAGGTCAGACCCACACCAAAATCGGTGGGCGCGATAAAAAAAGTCTGCATGCGAATTCTCTGGAGGTGCATGGCTTGGGTGGCGCCCTATGCATGGGCGCCTACCGCGAATCAGGCGTCAAGGTTATCGTTATTCGCGCACTTGCGCACACCAGCCGCACGCAAAGGGTTGGCCTATTTTTTCAAGGCGTTGCGCGGGGTCGACGACCCAGGCGCGCGACTGCCACGGCGGCTGGTGGCGCAGGTGCTGGGTGTGGCCGCAGGACAGCTCGGCAACCCAGTGCCGGTCGTCATCCTGGTGGAATCCGGTGATCGTCGAGACCGTTGGTCGGCCCCGTCTGTCCGGGTTCTGTTCGCTTTCGGGCAAATCCTTGTTTAGACTTGTCCGTTCTTCATTCTTATGCAAAAGGTCTCGCCCCATGACGATCGCCGCTAACAAGGCTGTCTCCATCGACTATACCCTGACCAACGACGCTGGTGAGGTCATCGACAGCTCAGCCGGCGGCGCGCCGCTGGTCTACCTGCAAGGCGCAGGTAACATCATCCCAGGCCTGGAAAAGGCCCTGGAAGGCAAGGCAGTCGGTGACGAACTGACCGTAGCCGTAGAACCTGAAGATGCCTACGGCGAATACTCCGCCGAGCTGGTCAGCACTTTGAGCCGCAGCATGTTCGAAGGCGTTGACGAGCTGGAAGTGGGCATGCAGTTCCACGCTTCCGCGCCGGACGGCCAAATGCAGATCGTCACCATCCGTGACCTGGACGGCGATGATGTGACGGTCGACGGCAACCACCCTCTGGCTGGCCAGCGCCTGAACTTCCAAGTGAAAATCGTTGCCATCCGCGATGCTTCCCAGGAAGAAGTGGCTCACGGCCACGTCCACGGTGAAGGCGGTCATCACCATTGATTGTGGTTTGATCAATCGGTAGCAAAAACGCCCCGACTGGTTCGGGGCGTTTTTTTTTTGCGTTTTAATGTGGGAGGGGGCTTGCTCCCGATAGCGGTGTATCAGTACCAGATATTCTGACTGACACACCGCCATCGGGAGCAAGCCCCCTCCCACAAGGGAAGTTGTGATGAATCTTTGGGCAAACAAAAATGCCCCGGACCTTTCGGTACGGGGCATTTCTTAACTGTTACGCAGCCTGGGCTGCGTGGCAGTTGTTACCACTTAGGCTGCAGCAGGAACGCTCAGAGCCTTGATGTGGCCATTCAGGCGGCTCTTATGGCGAGCGGCCTTGTTCTTGTGGATGATGCCTTTATCGGCCATACGGTCGATAACTGGCACGGCCAGAACGTAAGCAGCTTGAGCTTTTTCAGCGTCTTTGGTGTCGATGGCTTTAACTACATTCTTGATGTAGGTACGAACCATGGAACGCAGGCTGGCGTTGTGGCTGCGACGCTTCTCAGCCTGTTTTGCACGTTTTTTGGCGGAAGGTGTGTTGGCCACCGTCGAGCTCCTCGAAAGACTTTTTAGGAAATAGCAAACAAAATAGGCCGCGAATCATGCCGATGACTTGATGGGTTGTCAAGGGCGGCTGATGCGAACTGCTGAGTGGTCGATCTGAAGAGGCGGGTGATTTATTTCCGGCGCTTGACCTGTAAACTCGCGAGCTTTGGCTCTGTGCTGTTGCAGGCGCGCAGTATCGCATAAGTGGGCGCTTTGTTCGCCTGCTCTTTATCTATAGGCGCAAACTCTTTCAATGAATCTGCTCAAATCGTTGGCTGCGGTCAGCTCTATCACGATGATCTCCCGGGTTTTGGGGTTTGTGCGTGACACTCTGCTGGCGCGCATCTTTGGCGCCAGTATGGCCACGGATGCCTTCTTTATTGCCTTCAAACTCCCCAACCTGCTGCGACGGATCTTTGCCGAAGGCGCGTTCTCCCAGGCGTTCGTGCCGATTCTGGCCGAATACAAGACCCAGCATGGCGAGGAGGCGACTCGTACGTTCATCGCCTACGTCTCGGGTTTGCTGACGCTGGTACTGATGCTGGTAACCATCGTCGGGATGCTCGCCGCGCCCTGGGTGATCTGGGCCACGGCGCCCGGTTTTGCCAATACGCCGGAAAAGTTTGCGCTCACCACTGATCTGCTGCGGGTGACCTTTCCTTATATATTGCTGATTTCCCTGTCTTCGCTCGCCGGGGCGATCCTCAATACCTGGAATCGTTTCTCGGTACCGGCCTTTGTGCCAACCTTGCTGAACGTCAGCATGATTATTTTTGCGCTGTTCCTTACGCCGTATTTCGATCCGCCCGTCATGGCCCTGGGCTGGGCGGTCCTGGCCGGCGGCCTGGCGCAGTTGCTGTACCAACTGCCGCACCTGAAAAAAATCGGCATGCTCGTACTGCCACGCCTGAACCTCAAGGACACCGGCGTCTGGCGTGTGATGCGCAATATGCTGCCGGCGATACTCGGGGTATCGGTCAGTCAGATTTCCCTGATCATCAACACCGCGTTCGCCTCGTTGCTGGTATCCGGCTCGGTATCGTGGATGTACTACGCCGACCGCTTGATGGAGTTGCCATCCGGTGTGCTTGGTGTGGCATTGGGCACGATCCTGCTGCCTACCCTGGCACGCACCTATGCCAGCAAGGATCGTCAGGAGTATTCGCGCATTCTCGATTGGGGCCTGCGTCTGTGCTTTCTGTTGGTGTTGCCATGCGCACTGGCCCTGGGAATCCTGGCCGAGCCGCTGACGGTCTCGCTGTTTCAATACGGGCAATTCGATGCGCACGACGCGTTGATGACCCAGCACGCACTGGTTGCCTACTCTGTCGGTCTGCTCGGCATTATTGTGATCAAGGTGCTGGCACCGGGCTTCTACGCACAGCAGAACATCCGTACGCCGGTGAAAATCGCGATTTTCACGCTGATTGTCACGCAACTGCTCAACCTGGTATTTATCGGTCCTTTGGCCCATGCCGGGCTGGCGCTGGCGATCAGTGCCGGAGCTTGTATCAATGCAGGCCTGCTGTTTTATCAACTGCGCAAACAGCAGATGTATCAACCACAGCCGGGTTGGGGGGTGTTTACCCTCAAGTTGCTCGTGGCGGTGGCTGCGATGTCCGCCGTGCTGGTGGGCTTGATGCACGTGATGCCGGCCTGGGGCGATGGCGATATGCTGGAGCGCTTTATGCGCCTGGGTGTCTTGGTGGTCGCGGGCGTGGCGGTGTACTTCGGGATGTTGCTATTGCAGGGTTTCCGCCTGCGCGATTTCAATCGCAAGTCGCTGGGATAGAGACTTTGCCGCGATAAAACGATTGTTTTATCGATTCGACCCATTTGGCCTGCGCTGTTGCCTGTCGTCCGGGGCTGGGTGTGGTTATAATCGACCACTTTATGAGCAAGAAGCGCGTTATGCAGCTGGTTCGAGGTCTCCACAACCTGCGCCCCGAGCATCGGGGCTGCGTCGCCACTATTGGCAACTTTGACGGTGTTCACCGTGGCCACCAGGCTATCCTGGCAAGGCTGCGCGAGCGTGCGGTCGAGTTGGGTGTGCCCAGCTGCGTGGTGATTTTCGAGCCACAACCGCGGGAGTTCTTTACCCCGGAAACAGCGCCGGCCCGCTTGGCGCGCTTGCGCGACAAGCTGCAACTGCTGGCGGAGGAGGGCGTGGACCGCGTCCTCTGCCTGGCTTTCAACCAGCGTTTGCGCAGCCTCAGCGCCGCCGAGTTCGTCGACCGCATTCTGGTCGATGGCCTGGGTGTACAACACCTGGAGGTTGGTGACGACTTCCATTTCGGTTGCGATCGGGTCGGGGATTTCGATTTCCTGCAACATGCCGGCGTCAACCAGGGCTTTACCGTTGAAGCCGCCCAAACCGTCGAACTGGACGGCCTGCGTGTGAGCAGCACCCAGGTGCGTAACGCCTTGGCTGCCGCCGACTTCGACCTGGCCGAGCGTTTGCTCGGTCGCCCGTTCCGCATTGCCGGGCGGGTACTGCACGGCCAGAAGCTGGCGCGCCAATTGGGCACGCCAACTGCCAACGTGCAACTCAAGCGCCGCCGAGTGCCGCTGACTGGGGTTTACCTGGTGAGCGTCGACATCGACGGCCAATCGTGGCCGGGAGTCGCCAATATAGGCGTCAGGCCCACGGTTGCAGGTGATGGCAAGGCCCACCTGGAAGTTCACCTTTTGGATTTTGCCGGTGATTTATACGACCGGCGTTTGACGGTGGTTTTCCACCAGAAGCTGCGTGAAGAGCAGCGTTTCGCCTCCCTGGAGGCGTTGAAAACGGCGATCAATGCGGATGTCGCCGCCGCCCGTGCACTAGCCGCACCTAGCGCCCATCGCTAACCGAAGAGCCTTAAATGACCGACTATAAAGCCACGCTAAACCTTCCGGACACCGCCTTCCCAATGAAGGCCGGCCTGCCACAGCGCGAACCGCAGATCCTGCAGCGCTGGAACAGTATTGGCCTGTACGGAAAGTTGCGCGAAATTGGCAAGGATCGTCCGAAATTCGTCCTGCACGACGGCCCTCCTTATGCCAACGGCACGATTCATATCGGTCATGCGCTGAACAAGATTCTCAAGGACATGATCCTGCGCTCCAAAACCCTGTCGGGCTTTGACGCGCCGTACGTTCCGGGCTGGGACTGCCATGGCCTGCCGATCGAGCACAAAGTCGAAGTGACCTACGGCAAGAACCTGGGCGCGGACAAGACCCGCGAACTCTGCCGTGCCTACGCCACCGAGCAGATCGAAGGGCAGAAGTCCGAATTCATTCGCCTGGGCGTGCTGGGCGAGTGGGACAATCCCTACAAGACCATGAACTTCAAGAACGAGGCCGGTGAAATCCGTGCCTTGGCTGAAATCGTCAAGGGCGGCTTCGTGTTCAAGGGTCTCAAGCCCGTGAACTGGTGCTTTGACTGCGGTTCGGCCCTGGCCGAAGCGGAAGTCGAATACGAAGACAAAAAGTCGTCGACCATCGACGTGGCCTTCCCGATTGCCGATGACGCCAAGCTGGCCGAGGCATTCGGCCTGGCAAGCCTGGCCAAGCCGGCTGCCATCGTGATCTGGACCACCACCCCGTGGACCATCCCGGCCAACCAGGCGCTGAACGTGCACCCGGAATTCACCTACGCTCTGGTGGATGTCGGTGATCGCCTGTTGGTGCTGGCCGAAGAAATGGTCGAGTCGTGCCTTGCCCGCTACGAGTTGCAAGGCTCGGTGATCGCCACCGCCACCGGCTCCGCGCTGGAACTGATCAACTTCCGTCACCCGTTCTATGACCGTCTGTCGCCAGTGTACCTGGCTGACTACGTCGAGCTGGGTTCGGGTACCGGCATTGTCCACTGCTCGCCTGCCTATGGCGTGGACGACTTCGTGATCTGCAAGAAGTACGGCATGGTCAACGACGACATCATCAACCCGGTGCAGAGCAACGGCGTATACGTGCCTTCGCTCGAGTTCTTTGGTGGCCAGTTCATCTTCAAGGCTGACCAGCCGATCATCGAAAAACTGCGTGAAGTCGGTGCGTTGATGCAAACCGCCGCCATCCAGCACAGCTATATGCATTGCTGGCGTCACAAGACCCCGCTGATCTACCGCGCTACGGCGCAGTGGTTTATCGGCATGGACAAAGAGCCGACCAGCGGCGACACCTTGCGTGTACGCTCGCTCAAGGCCATCGAAGACACCAAGTTCGTCCCGTCCTGGGGTCAGGCGCGCCTGCACTCGATGATCGCCAACCGTCCGGACTGGTGCATCTCCCGCCAGCGCAACTGGGGCGTGCCGATCCCGTTCTTCCTGAACAAGGAAAGCGGTGAGCTGCACCCGCGCACCGTCGAGCTGATGGAAGTCGTGGCCCAGCGTGTCGAGCAGCAAGGCATCGAAGCCTGGTTCAAGCTGGACGCTGCCGAGCTGCTGGGCGACGAAGCGCCGCTGTACGACAAGATTAGCGACACCCTCGACGTGTGGTTCGATTCGGGCACCACTCACTGGCATGTGCTGCGTGGTTCGCACCCGATGGGCCACGAGACCGGCCCGCGTGCCGACCTGTACCTGGAAGGTTCGGACCAACACCGTGGCTGGTTCCACTCGTCGTTGCTCACCGGTTGCGCCATCGACAACCATGCGCCGTACCGCGAGCTGCTGACCCACGGCTTCACCGTCGACGAGACGGGCCGCAAGATGTCCAAATCGCTGAAGAACGTGATCGAGCCGAAAAAGATCAACGACACCTTGGGCGCCGACATCATGCGCCTGTGGGTGGCTTCCACCGATTACTCGGGTGAAATCGCCGTGTCGGACCAGATCCTGGCCCGCAGCGCCGACGCCTACCGTCGTATCCGCAATACCGCGCGATTCATGCTGTCGAACCTGACCGGCTTCAACCCGGCCAGCGACCTGCTGCCGGCCGAAGACATGCTCGCCCTCGACCGTTGGGCTGTGGACCGTACCTTGTTGCTGCAGCGCGAGTTGCAGGAACACTACGGCGAATACCGCTTCTGGAACGTCTACTCCAAGATCCACAACTTCTGCGTGCAGGAGCTGGGTGGTTTCTACCTCGACATCATCAAGGACCGCCAGTACACCACTGGCGCCAACAGCAAGGCGCGCCGTTCGGCGCAGACCGCGCTGTACCACATCAGCGAAGCGCTGGTGCGCTGGATCGCACCGATCCTGGCATTCACCGCTGACGAACTGTGGGAGTACCTGCCGGGCGAGCGTAACGAGTCCGTCATGCTCAACACCTGGTACGAAGGCCTGACCGAACTGCCGGCTGACTTCGAACTGGGCCGCGAGTACTGGGAAGGCGTGATGGCCGTCAAGGTTGCGGTGAACAAGGAACTGGAAGTCCAGCGTGCGGCCAAGGCCGTGGGTGGCAACCTGCAAGCCGAAGTCACCCTGTTTGCCGAAGACGGCCTGACCGCCGACCTGGCCAAGCTGAGCAACGAGCTGCGCTTCGTGCTGATCACCTCTACTGCGAGCCTGGCGCCGTTTACCCAGGCTCCGGCAGATGCGGTGGCTACCGAAGTGCCTGGCCTTAAGCTCAAAGTGGTCAAGTCGGCCTTCCCCAAGTGCGCTCGTTGCTGGCACTGCCGTGAAGACGTCGGCGTGAACCCTGAGCACCCGGAAATCTGCGGTCGTTGTGTCGACAACATCAGCGGTGAAGGCGAGGTTCGCCACTATGCCTAATGCAGACAGTCGTTTCGGACGTCTGGGCTGGCTCGTACTGAGCCTGCTGGTCCTGGTCATTGACCAGGTCAGCAAGGCTCACTTCGAGGGCTCCCTGGAAATGTTCCAGCAAATCGTGGTGATCCCGGATTATTTCAGCTGGACCCTGGCCTACAACACTGGCGCCGCCTTCAGCTTCCTCGCTGACGGCGGTGGCTGGCAGCGCTGGCTGTTTGCTGTGATCGCCGTGGTGGTAAGTGCCGTACTGGTGGTGTGGCTCAAGCGCCTGGGCCGCGACGACACCTGGCTGGCCATCGCGCTGGCCCTAGTGTTGGGTGGCGCGCTGGGCAACCTGTATGACCGCATCGCCCTGGGCCATGTGATCGACTTTATCCTGGTGCATTGGCAGAACCGCCACTACTTCCCGGCGTTCAACTTTGCCGACAGTGCTATCACCGTCGGCGCAATCATGCTGGCGCTGGATATGTTCAAGAGCAAGAAAACCGGAGAAACCGTCAATGACTGATCAGGTATTGGCTGAGCAACGCATCGGCCAGAACACGGAAGTCACTTTGCATTTCGCACTGCGCCTGGAGAATGGCGACACGGTCGACAGCACGTTCGACAAGGCCCCCGCGACCTTCAAGGTCGGCGACGGCAACCTGCTGCCGGGTTTCGAAGCGGCACTGTTCGGTTTCAAGGCCGGTGACAAGCGCACCCTGCAAATCCTGCCGGAAAACGCCTTTGGCCAGCCCAACCCGCAAAACGTGCAGATCATCCCCCGTTCGCAGTTCCAGAACATGGACCTGTCGGAAGGCTTGCTGGTGATCTTCAATGATGCGGCGAACACTGAATTGCCTGGCGTGGTGAAAGCATTTGATGACGCGCAAGTGACCATCGACTTCAATCACCCGTTGGCCGGCAAGACGTTGACCTTTGACGTCGAGATTATCGACGTCAAAGCGCTGTAACCGACCGTACGCGGTCTAAAATGTGGGAGGGGGCTTGCTCCCGATAGCGGTATATCAGCTAAATGTGCAGACTGATATACCTATATCGGGAGCAAGCCCCCTCCCACCTTTGATCTCCATTGTCGGTTGAGTCAGTGTCAAATTGACTCAATATGGCTGCAATACACGAGGCACAGCATGCAAATCAAACTCGCCAACCCCCGTGGCTTCTGCGCCGGCGTGGACCGGGCGATCGAAATCGTCAATCGCGCCCTGGAAGTCTTCGGGCCGCCGATTTATGTGCGCCATGAAGTCGTCCATAACAAATTTGTGGTCGAAGACTTGCGCGCGCGCGGGGCGATCTTTGTCGAAGAACTCGATCAGGTGCCCGACGACGTGATCGTCATCTTCAGTGCCCACGGTGTTTCCCAGGCTGTACGTACCGAAGCGGCGGGCCGTGGCCTCAAGGTGTTCGATGCCACCTGCCCACTGGTGACCAAGGTGCATATCGAGGTGGCGCGCTACAGCCGCGACGGTCGTGAGTGCATCCTGATCGGCCACGCCGGTCACCCGGAGGTAGAAGGCACCATGGGCCAATACGACGCCAGCAACGGCGGTGCTATCTACCTGGTCGAGGACGAGAAAGACGTCGCCAACTTGCAGGTGCACAATCCGGAACGCCTGGCCTTCGTGACCCAGACCACCTTGTCCATGGACGACACCAGCCGCGTAATCGATGCCCTGCGCACGCGGTTCCCGGCCATTGGCGGCCCGCGCAAGGATGACATCTGCTACGCCACGCAAAACCGCCAGGATGCGGTCAAGCAACTGGCAAATGAGTGTGACGTAGTGCTGGTGGTCGGCAGCCCTAACAGCTCCAACTCCAACCGCCTGCGTGAGCTGGCCGAGCGCATGGCTACGCCGGCGTACCTGATCGACGGTGCCGAAGACATGCAGCGCAGTTGGTTCGATGGTGTCGAGCGTATCGGCATCACGGCAGGCGCCTCCGCACCGGAAGTGCTGGTACGCGGCGTGATCCAGCAGTTGCAGGCCTGGGGCGCTACTGGCGCCGATGAGCTGGCAGGTCGTGAAGAGAACATCACGTTCTCGATGCCGAAGGAACTGCGGGTCCGCTCGCTGCTCTGACGCCAACAATGCCGGCATCGGCTCGGCATAATGCCTGCTCGGTCTTGTCACTGCGCAGGCTGATGCGTCCGCTGGGGGCCAGCACGATCTGATACAGGCTCTGTGCCTGGCTCGTGTCGCACACATGCACGGTGCCGGCACGGAAGCCTCCGCCGGCGAAAACCGGTTCTCCCAAGCCGCTGAAACGCACCTGGTTCGTGACCGGGCCATTGCCTGCCACGGGCACGCGACCATCGCCCTGGCGCTCCAGCAGCACCGGGTTGTCGTCGTCCTGATGGCCGCGTCCACTGACATCCAGTATCACCCGCCACCCCAGGCTCCAGTCCCTGTCGTTTGCATGAATGACCACCGCCTGATTGCGCGTGATGGCCTCCATGCGTGCGTAACGCAGTCCGGCGGCAAGTAATTGGGCCACGCTTTGTCGTTGCTGCGATTCAAGCAAACCTTTGAAACCGGGTACGGCCAATTGCGCGAGGAAGCTGGTGACGATCAGCCCCAGCAGCATTTCAATCAGGGTGAACCCTCGTTGTGTCATGTGCGTTCCCTCCGTGGACGCGAGTGAATCTTCGAGTTGCAGACCTAGGTATAGCGCCTGGCCGCGAATGCTGGGTGATGGCCTTTATGTCCAAAGTATTTCCCTTTGTTCCGGCAGCAGCGCTGCTCGAAATCCGCCGCTAGTCTTGGATCGCACAGCAGGGTTTGCCTGCTTTTTTCCGGCCTTCGACATGGATGACGACGGTAATGCCTGCCCGCCCGAATCGATTTTTTCTGCGCTCCGCGCATCGGCACCAATCCGGCATGACGCTGATCGAGGTGCTGATAGCGCTGTTGATCCTGGCTGTCGGCCTGATGGGCGCTGCAATGCTTCAGCTCAACGCGCTCAAGTACACCGACAGCGCCAGGATGATCAGCCAAGCCAGCTTTATCGCCTACGACATGCTCGACCGAATTCGCGCCAATGCTGGTGCGGATTACACGTGGGGGAGGGACGAGTCGGGGCCGCCCAACACTTCGGCCGCCAGTGTGCGCGACCTGGACCTGCACGATTTCGAGGCCAATATCATTGGTTTTGCTGGCAAGGATGCCAAGGGATCCGTGGCGGTAAGCGGGCATGAGGTCACCATCAGCATCAGTTGGGAGGATCGCCGCTCAGCAGGCACCCCAGGAGCACGGGAAACCTTCATGCTGACCAGCCGAGTCACCAGTGAGCAGGGAGCCTTGCAATGAATCGTCATGCCCGAGGTTTCAGCCTGGTGGAGTTGTTGCTGGCACTCGCCGCCGGGCTGGTGCTGGTGTTGGGGGTGAGTCAGGTGCTCATAAGTTCACGATTGACTCACGACAGCCAGCAGGCCGCCATGGTGCTGCAGGATGATGCGCGGCTTGCCCTGGGCAAGATCACACAGGACATTCGTCAGGCAGGCATGTTGGGATGTTTGGCCGCGACCGTTATCGACAACGCCCCGGCTGCCTTCGATCGACCGATAAGCTGGGACGCGTCGGGAAGTTCAAGGTCGCTGACGTTGGTCACCGCGCACCTCGGTGACGGCGCTGGCAAGCCCGACTGGACGGTGTTGTCCGACTGCAAGGAGGCGGCCCAGGCGTATGAGGGGGCAGCACCTGCCGCCGCCCCTGGCCTGATCCGCTTTGGCATACGCCAGCTTACCTACACCTATGAATCGGGCCAGTTGAAGGTCAGTACTCCGGCAGCGCCGGCAAAGGCGGTACTGATTGATAACGTGGGGGCATTCGACATCAGTTTTGGCTTGGCGGCTGAACCTGCATCAACGGTTGTGGTGCGTTACGACAGCCATCCAGCTGACAGTTCTTTGGTACGTAGTGTGCGTATCTCCATGACTCTGCAAGACCCAACTGGGCGGGTTAAGGACCAGACCTACAGTGTCGTTGCGGCGCTGCGAAATCGGTTGGGTTAGGGGCGATGTCGATGCTTGGCGGTATTCGGGTACGGCAGAACGGGATGGTGCTGCTGATCAGTCTGGTATTCCTGCTGTTGTTATCGCAGGTGGGGCTGTCGTCGATACAGGGGGCGGTCGCCCAGCAAAAAGTCGCGAGTAGCCTGTGGCAGCGTAATCAATCCTTTCAGTCTGCTGAAAGCGGTTTGCGGCTGGGGGAGTCGGTTGTGCAGAGGGGCGGCCCTGCGATGCCTGTGTGCAACTCGGTTATTACGTGTGTACCGCCCAATGAAGCATTTTCCTTGACTGGCGCAGGGGCAAACCCTGTCTCAGCGGTCACCTGGTTGGCCTTGAGGGGTGGGTTTTATGGCGTTCAATCCCTGGGGGAAGGAGCAGGGCTGGCTCATTTGCCGCCCGATACACGGGCAGCGCTCTTTCGCATCACTGCCGTGGGCCTTACAGGCCAATCGCGCACGGTGCTGGAGTCGGTTTATGCACGGGTGGAGGAGGGCGGCAACGTCAGGTTTCGACGGATTTCATGGCGGCAACTTCAATAAGGAGCAATGGGATGGGCATGGATAGCCAGGGCTTTACCCTGATGGAGTTATTGATCGCCGTGGCGATCGTTGCGTTGTTGGCCGGCATTGCGTATCCCGGGTACATCGGCCAGGTAAAAAAGGTGTATCGCGCGCAAATAGTCGCGTTGCTGAGCGAGCAAGCCCAGCACCTGGAGCGCGCATATACCAGAAACGGCACTTTTATTGATGCGGGCGGCGCCATTGCGGGTAACGATCACTATAGAATCAGTGTGATTTTAAACCCCCAGGATTTCGACTTGCTCGCTACGCCTGCCGTGGACTCAGTCATGGCGGACGACGCGTGTGCAGCTTTCAGCTTGAGCAGCACCGGTATGCGAAGCAACCCGGGAGCGGCGCCTGAAATGTCGCGCAAAGTCTGCTGGGGGCAGTGATGAGAGTGCTTGAAGAGTGGGCGCCGGGCGCGCCTTTCCCTGTTTATCGGCGGGATCAGATGATGGCAAAGCAACAGCAAGTGGTGATTGTCGGCGGCGGAGTAATCGGGCTGTTGACGGCGTACAACCTTGCCAGAGAAGGGCGTGCAGTCATGCTGCTGGAGCGTGCGGGGCTTGGGCAGGAGTCTTCCTGGGCGGGTGGCGGAATTGTCTCACCGTTGTATCCATGGCGTTATAGCCCGGCCGTGACTGCCTTGGCCCATTGGTCCCAGGATTTCTATCCGCAGTTGGCACAGCGCTTGTTTGCCGCAACCGGTGTCGATCCCGAGGTTCATACCACGGGTTTGTACTGGCTTGACCTGGATGATGAGGCTGATGCATTGGCCTGGGCTGCGCGTGAAGGGCGGCCATTGAGCAAGGTGGACGTGTCCCAGGCTCATGATGCCGTGCCGGCGCTGGGAGGCGGCTACTCCCGGGCGATCTACATGGCCGATGTGGCCAATGTGCGCAACCCTCGCCTGGTCAAATCCTTGAAGGCGGCGCTGCTGGCGTTGCCGGATGTGACGATTCACGAGCACTGCGAAGTGTCGGGTTTTGTGCAGAACAACAATCGCGTGGTGGGGGTGAACACTGCGACGGGACCGGTTTTTGCCGATCAGGTGGTGCTCGCCGCCGGGGCCTGGAGCGGGCAGTTGCTGAGCACACTGGGCATGACCCTTCCCGTGGAGCCGGTCAAAGGCCAAATGATCCTGTACAAGTGCGCGTCCGACTTTTTATCCAGCATGGTCTTGGCCAAGGGGCGCTATGCAATCCCCCGCCGCGATGGGCACATTCTGATTGGAAGCACATTGGAACATGAGGGGTTCGACAAGACGCCGACCGAAACTGCGTTGGCGAGCCTCAAGGCGTCTGCGGTGGAACTGATCCCCGCCTTGGCGGACGCCGAGGTAGTTGGGCATTGGGCGGGGTTGAGGCCCGGTTCGCCGGAAGGTATCCCCTATATCGGAGAGGTTCCCGGCTTTCAGGGCTTGTGGCTCAATTGCGGGCATTACCGCAATGGCCTGGTACTCGCACCTGCCTCCTGCCAGTTGTTCGCCGACTTGCTGTTGGGGCGGGCTCCGATCATTGATCCGGCGCCTTATGCCCCGGCAGGTCGCCTCAACGCTGGATAGACTTCGGCCCTTGTTCCAGGTGCGCCTGGGTGCAGTACCACTCCTGGCGCGAACTCAGTGCGCGATCCTGCGGCAGGTGCACGCCGCAGTGGGCGCATCGCACCATCAGCGCTGCGTTCGGCTCGGCAGGTCGTTGCTGGCGGGCTGCAGGGTTTTTGAATTTGCGCCAGAACCATACCGCGGCAGCAATGACGGCAATCCAGAACAGTAGACGAAGCATGATGGGCAGTTTCTCGACAAGGAATGCGCCAGTTTAGCCAAGCTGGCCACAGGCGCACAGCGCAATAAATACTCGCTCATAAAAAAGGGAGCTCCTTCAGAGCTCCCTTTTGCGTTGCGTCGAACAATCAGTCGAACACACCGAAGGTCATGTAGCTGAACCACGAACGGTCTTCGTTGTTGCCAAGGGCCTGCGGCTCCTCTTCTTCGATAACGTCTCCGTTCTCGTCGTGAGGCTTGAGGTCCGAAGGGATGGCATCCTTGGCGTCCTGGTACTGCTTGATCACGTCCTGGTTGGCGCGGGTTTCACCCGGCGGCAGTGGCGGACGAGACTCGATCAGGCCCAGGGTGTACTTGCTCAGCCACGAACGGTTGTCGGCTTCGGCAACCTGAGGCACGAACTGGCCATCTTTCAGGCTTGGGTGATCTGGGTAGTTGAGCTTCAGGGTTTCCAGGCTGGTGGTCGCCAGGGTGTCCAGGTGCAGACGCTGGTAAGCCTCGGTCATCACCGCCAGGCCGTCGCCCACGGATGGGGTTTCCTGGAAGTTCTCCACAACATAGCGGCCACGGTTGGCGGCAGCTACGTAGGCCTGACGGGTCAGGTAGTAGTGGGCCACGTGGATTTCGTAGGAGGCCAGCAGGTTGCGCAGGTAGATCATGCGCTGCTTGGCGTCCGGCGCGTAGCGGCTGTTGGGGTAGCGGCTGGTCAGCTGGGCGAACTCGTTGTAGGAGTCGCGTGCAGCGCCCGGGTCACGCTTGGTCATGTCCAGCGGCAGGAAGCGCGCCAGCAGGCCAACGTCCTGGTCGAACGAGGTCAGGCCTTTCATGTAGTAGGCGTAGTCCACGTTCGGGTGCTGTGGGTGCAGGCGGATAAAACGCTCGGCAGCGGACTTGGCAGCTTCCGGCTCGGCGTTCTTGTAGTTGGCGTAGATCAGCTCCAACTGGGCCTGGTCGGCATAGCGGCCGAATGGGTAGCGCGACTCCAATGCCTTCAGCTTCGCTGTGGCGCTGGTGTAGCTATTATTGTCCAGGTCTGTCTGAGCTTGCTGGTACAGCTCGACTTCGCTCAGGTTTTCGTCGACGACGTCCTTTGTTGACGAGCAAGCAGCAGTCATGGCGAGGATGGCGATCAGCAGCAGGTGTTTCACTTGCATGGCGGCTTGCGTCCCTATGACGGCCGCTGTCTTGGGCGGGGCCGTCCTGTTATGATGAGCGCCCCGTTGAAAGCCTCGGGGCAAAAGACGCCGTATTTAACCACAAGCGCGCAGCCGAAACCAAAGGCTGTGCCACGCCTAGTCTGAGCATGTCCGATAAAATTGAACTTCGCGCAGAGGTGCCGTCCGAATTGGGCGGCCAACGCCTCGATCAAGTCGCCGCACAATTATTCGCTGAGCACTCGCGCTCGCGCCTTTCCGCCTGGATCAAAGACGGCCGCCTGACTGTGGATGGAGCGGTTATCCGCCCGCGAGACATAGTTCATGGCGGTGCGATTCTTGAGCTGACTGCCGAGCAGGAAGCCCAGGGAGAATGGGTCGCCCAGGACATCGAGCTGGATATCGTCTATGAAGACGACGACATCCTGGTCATCAACAAACCCGCTGGCCTGGTGGTTCACCCGGCTGCCGGGCACGCTGATGGCACTTTGCTCAATGCCCTGTTGCACCACGTCCCGGACATCATCAATGTCCCGCGCTGCGGCATCGTGCACCGTCTGGACAAGGACACCACCGGTTTGATGGTGGTGGCCAAGACCATTCAGGCGCAGACGCAACTGGTTACTCAGTTGCAGAGTCGCAGCGTCAGCCGGATCTACGAGTGCATCGTGATCGGTGTGGTGGTGGCCGGGGGCAAGATCAACGCCCCGATTGGTCGCCATGGCCAGCAGCGCCAGCGTATGGCGGTGATGGAAGGTGGCAAGCAAGCCGTCAGCCACTACCGTGTGCTGGAGCGTTTCCGCTCCCACACCCATGTGCGGGTCAAGCTGGAAACCGGGCGCACCCACCAGATTCGCGTGCACATGGCGCATATCAACTTCCCGTTGGTCGGCGATCCTGCCTACGGTGGGCGCTTCCGTATTCCGCCGGCGGCAAGCCAGACAATGGTCGAGTCGCTGAAGTCCTTCCCGCGCCAGGCACTGCACGCACGCTTCCTGGAACTGGATCATCCGACGAGCGGTAAGCGCATGAGTTGGGAATCGCCACTTCCAGACGACCTGGTCTGGTTGTTGTCGCTGCTCAAGCAGGATCGTGAGGCGTTTATCGGATGAGTGACTGGCTGATTCCTGACTGGCCCGCGCCGTCTCAGGTCAAAGCCTGCGTCACGACTCGTGCGGGCGGTGTCAGTCTGGCGCCGTTCGACAGCCTCAACCTGGGCGATCACGTCGAGGACAGCCTTGAGGCCGTCCTTGAAAATCGCCGTCGTCTGAGCAGCGCCTTCGATATCCAGCCTGCCTGGTTGCGCCAAGTCCACGGTACTCACGTGGTTGAGGCCGATCCAGGCCTTACCGTCGAGGCAGATGGCAGTTGGACCAGCACCCCCGGCATCGCCTGCACATCCATGACCGCCGATTGCCTGCCTGCGCTGTTCTGTAATCGTGCGGGTACCCGGGTTGCCGCAGCCCATGCCGGTTGGCGTGGCTTGGCGGCTGGCGTGCTGGAGGCCGCATTCGAAAGCCTGGATACTGCTCCTGAAGACGTCCTGGTCTGGCTCGGCCCAGCCATTGGCCCGCAAGCCTTTGAGGTCGGCCC
The DNA here is from genome assembly GCF_023127895.1 of Pseudomonas sp. NCIMB 10586. Classification (NCBI taxonomy): domain Bacteria; kingdom Pseudomonadati; phylum Pseudomonadota; class Gammaproteobacteria; order Pseudomonadales; family Pseudomonadaceae; genus Pseudomonas; species Pseudomonas sp. NCIMB 10586. The sequence goes on along the minus strand of NZ_SPKQ01000018.1, from coordinate 473,560 downwards.
GGAGGTACGTGAAGCGTTCATGCAGCAACTGCCGGCCACCGCTGAAGCCTTTGTTCCCAGCCACAACCCCGGCAAGTTCATGGCCGACATCTACCAGCTGGCGCGCCTGCGTCTGGCAGCAAACGGTGTCACCGCTGTATATGGTGGTGGTTTTTGCACCGTGACCGATCCACGCTTCTTTTCTTATCGCCGCAGCCCGCGTACGGGCCGATTCGCCTCCCTTATCTGGCTTGAACGCTAGACTGTCCTGACCTGTATCAACAGTCCGCCGCTTGAAACCCCCAGAATCCACCCCATCTATAAGGGTATCTGGCAGGTTTCTTCATTCAGGATGTGTTTGTTCATAGCTCCGGCCTGCTCAAAAGGAAGGTGACTAATGCGTATTGATCGTTTAACCAGCAAATTGCAGTTGGCCTTATCGGACTCCCAATCCCTGGCGGTCGGCCTCGACCATCCGGCGATTGAGCCGGCGCACTTGATGCAGGCGCTCCTGGAGCAACAAGGTGGCTCTATCAAACCCTTGTTGATGCAGGTGGGCTTTGACATCAACAGCCTGCGCAAGGAGTTGAGCAAAGAGCTCGACCAACTGCCGAAAATTCAAAACCCTACCGGCGACGTGAATATGTCCCAGGACCTGGCGCGCCTGCTCAATCAGGCGGACCGCCTGGCCCAGCAGAAGGGTGACCAGTTCATCTCCAGCGAACTGGTGCTGCTCGCCGCCATGGACGACAACAGCAAGCTCGGCAAATTGTTGCTGGGGCAGGGCGTGAGCAAGAAAGCCCTGGAAAACGCTATCAACAACCTGCGTGGCGGTGAGGCCGTGAACGACCCCAACCATGAGGAGTCGCGACAGGCCCTGGACAAATACACCGTCGACCTGACCAAGCGTGCCGAAGAAGGCAAGCTCGACCCGGTGATTGGTCGTGACGATGAGATTCGTCGCACCATCCAGGTCCTGCAGCGTCGCACCAAGAACAACCCGGTGCTGATCGGTGAGCCTGGCGTGGGTAAAACCGCGATTGCCGAGGGCCTGGCCCAGCGCATCATTAATGGTGAAGTGCCGGACGGCTTAAAAGGCAAACGCCTGTTGTCCCTGGACATGGGGGCCCTGATCGCCGGTGCCAAGTTCCGTGGTGAGTTCGAAGAACGACTGAAATCCCTGCTTAATGAATTGTCGAAGCAGGAAGGCCAGATCATTCTGTTTATCGACGAACTGCACACCATGGTCGGCGCCGGTAAAGGCGAAGGCTCGATGGATGCTGGCAACATGCTCAAGCCGGCCTTGGCGCGGGGCGAGTTGCATTGCGTCGGTGCGACCACGCTCAACGAATACCGTCAGTACATTGAAAAGGATGCGGCCCTTGAGCGGCGTTTCCAGAAAGTGCTGGTGGAAGAGCCAAGCGAAGAAGACACCATCGCGATCCTGCGGGGCCTGAAAGAACGCTATGAGGTCCACCATAAGGTGGCGATCACGGATGGCGCAATCATTGCGGCGGCCAAGCTGAGCCATCGCTACATCACCGATCGTCAGTTGCCGGACAAGGCCATCGACTTGATCGACGAAGCGGCCAGCCGCATTCGCATGGAGATTGACTCCAAGCCGGAAGTGCTCGACCGCCTGGATCGGCGCCTGATTCAACTGAAAGTCGAATCCCAGGCGTTGAAGAAAGAAGAGGACGAGGCAGCGAAGAAACGCCTGGAAAAACTTCAGGAAGAAATCGTCCGTCTGGAGCGTGAGTATTCGGACCTCGAAGAAATCTGGACCTCGGAAAAAGCCGAAGTACAGGGTTCGGCGCAGATCCAGCAGAAAATCGAGCAGTCCCGTCAGGAACTGGAAGCCGCGCGTCGTAAAGGCGATCTGAGCCGCATGGCTGAGTTGCAATATGGTGTGATTCCGGACCTGGAACGCAGCTTGCAGATGGTCGACCAGCACGGCAAGCCTGAGAACCAGTTGCTGCGCAGCAAGGTGACCGAGGAGGAGATCGCCGAAGTAGTCTCCAAGTGGACCGGCATTCCAGTCTCGAAAATGCTCGAAGGCGAGCGCGACAAACTGCTGAAAATGGAAAGTTTGTTGCACCAGCGCGTCATCGGTCAGGAAGAGGCGGTGGTGGCGGTATCCAATGCGGTACGGCGTTCCCGTGCCGGCTTGTCCGACCCGAACCGTCCAAGCGGCTCGTTCATGTTTCTCGGCCCGACCGGCGTAGGTAAGACTGAGCTGTGCAAGGCCCTGGCCGAGTTCCTCTTTGATACTGAAGAGGCCATGGTACGCATTGATATGTCCGAGTTCATGGAGAAACACTCGGTGGCTCGCCTGATCGGCGCACCACCAGGCTATGTGGGCTACGAGGAGGGCGGTTACCTGACCGAAGCCGTGCGACGCAAGCCTTACTCGGTGATCCTGCTGGATGAGGTCGAGAAGGCGCACCCGGATGTGTTCAACATTTTGCTGCAGGTGCTGGAAGATGGTCGCTTGACGGACAGCCACGGGCGTACGGTGGACTTTCGCAATACGGTGATCGTGATGACCTCCAACCTGGGCTCGGCACAGATCCAGGAACTGGTGGGGGATCGCGAAGCCCAGCGCGCAGCGGTGATGGACGCCTTGACCACCCACTTCCGCCCGGAATTCATCAACCGGGTGGATGAAGTGGTGATCTTCGAGCCTCTGGCACGGGATCAGATTGCGGGTATCACCGAAATCCAGTTGGGCCGCCTGCGCAGTCGCCTGGCTGAGCGTGAGCTCGACCTTGAGCTGAGCGGCGAGGCGTTGGACAAGCTGATCGCAGTGGGCTACGACCCGGTGTATGGCGCACGGCCGTTGAAGCGTGCGATCCAGCGCTGGATCGAGAACCCGCTGGCACAGTTGATCCTGTCGGGCAGCTTTATGCCGGGCACTCGCGTCACGGCAACGGTGAAAGACGACGAAATCGTCTTCCACTGAGGCCAGCACCCGGTGTAATAACAAGAGGCCTCGCATTGCGAGGCCTTTTTTTTCGATAGGGCGTTGAACTGTAAGGCAAAGGCTTGTAAAGTGCGCCCCGCAGCAACGTCAGCCCACGGGTTTCTTCTCCCCAAGAAGAAATCAGAAAGAAGCGCAAATCATTGTCTTAAAAGCAATTTAAAGGGTTGACAGGGGTTTTTAAGATTGTAGAATAGCGCGCCTCAGAGACGCTAACGTAGCGATACGGACAGGGTCGAAGAGAAGGTTACACAGCAGTAAATTTGAAATATGTAGTTCCGTGATAGCTCAGTCGGTAGAGCAAATGACTGTTAATCATTGGGTCCCAGGTTCGAGTCCTGGTCACGGAGCCAATTTCAAATCGGGGTATAGCGCAGTCCGGTAGCGCGCCTGCTTTGGGAGCAGGATGTCGGGAGTTCGAATCCCCCTACCCCGACCATATTTGGGTCGTTAGCTCAGTTGGTAGAGCAGTTGGCTTTTAACCAATTGGTCGTAGGTTCGAATCCCACACGACCCACCATTTTTGAGACCAGTTCAGGCTGGAATCGAATCTTAAGATCAGAGGCCAAAAGCGCTGATCGAAGAAGGCGACTGAAAGGTCGCCTTTTTTTTACCGGGGTATAGCGCAGTCCGGTAGCGCGCCTGCTTTGGGAGCAGGATGTCAGGAGTTCGAATCCCCTTACCCCGACCATATTAAAAATCCTCGTATCGAAAGATACGGGGATTTTTTTTGCGCGCGCGAATCTTGAATTCTCCGCAAAACAAATGTGGGAGGGGGCTTGCTCCCGATAGCGGTGGGTCAGCTAAGTATTCATTAACTGACACACCGCTATCGGGAGCAAGCCCCCTCCCACAGGTGTTATGCGTTGTTAGTGGAGTTTGAGGCGCGGTTCTGTGCCTCGCCCAATCTTGCTGCCCAGCATCAGCATCGCCGTGCGGAAGAAGCCGTACAGCGCCATCTGGTGCATACGGTACAGCGACACATAGAACATCCGCGCCAACCAGCCCTCCAGCATCACGCTGCCAGTCAGGTTACCCATCAGGTTACCTACCGCCGAGAACCGCGACAGCGAGATCAGCGAGCCGTAGTCGGTGTACTTGTAGGTCGGCAGATCCTTGCCTTCAATGCGCAATCTCAGCGACTTGGCCAACAACGAAGCCTGCTGATGCGCGGCCTGGGCTCGTGGGGGCACATTGCGGTCGGTGCCCGGTTGCGGGCAGGCGGCACAATCGCCAAAGGCGAAGATGTTTTCATCGCGAGTGGTTTGCAGTGTTTGCAGCACCTGAAGCTGATTGATGCGGTTGGTTTCCAGGCCATCGATGTCTTTGAGAAAACCCGGTGCGCGGATCCCGGCCGCCCATACCTTGAGGCTGGCGGGAATCACTTGGCCGCTACTGGTAATCAGTGCGTCGGCGGTTACTTCGCTGACCGCCGAGTTGGTCAGCACGGTCACCCCGAGTTTTTCCAGGGTTTTATGCACTGGGCCGCCGATCCGCTCTGGCAGGGCAGGCAATACCCGCGGGCCGGCTTCGATCAGGGTGATATGCATGTTTTCCGGTTTGATGCGGTCCAGGCCATAGGCAGCCAGTTCATGGGCTGCGTTATGCAGCTCGGCGGCCAGCTCCACCCCGGTGGCGCCGGCACCGACGATGGCCACGCTGATTTGTTCAACGGCATCGGTTTGCCCGGCATGGGCGCGCAGGTAGTGGTTGAGCAGTTGTTGGTGGAAGCGCTCGGCTTGCTTGCGGGTATCGAGGAACAGGCAATGCTGCGCCGCACCCTCGGTGCCGAAGTCGTTGGTGGTGCTGCCTACGGCAATGACCAGGCTGTCATAGCCCAGTACGCGCGCGGGCACCAGCTCGCGGCCTTCTTCATCGAGGGTGGCGGCCAGCTGGATTTTCTTCTGTTCACGGTCAAGCCCACTCATGCGCCCAAGCTGGAACTCGAAGTGGTTCCATTTTGCCTGGGCGACATAATTGAGTTCGTCTTCCGAAGAATTCAGCGAGCCGGCAGCCACTTCGTGCAGCAGAGGCTTCCAGATGTGAGTCAGGTTGGCGTCCACCAGCGTGATGCTGGCCTTGCCGCGCTTGCCCAGAGTCTTACCCAGGCGGGTAGCCAACTCCAGGCCGCCGGCGCCGCCGCCGACGATAATAATACGATGGGTCATGGGGATATCTCGCAAGGCTAAAAGAAATCGGAGCAGTTACCCCCGCGAGCGCCAGGCAGCTCATAGCGTCAGGTAACTCAATAGGCGGCTCAGCACGCCGAGCCCGATCACCACTACCAGCACCACACAAAGGAGCAGCCATGGCCGGAAAGGCTTGCGTTCGACTCTGTGCTGGGAGAGTTGCAGGTACTCTTGGACATGCTGTTGGTCATCGGGGTTCAGGCGGCTGGTCATAAAGGCCTCGTCAGGTAGACGTTGCAAAAGGGCGCCACGTTACAGCCAAGGGTTCAAAGGCTGATGCCCACATCGAACACTATGCTGCGGCCCAGGTTGTTGCGCAAGAAGTCCGGCGCGTCCGGGTGTGCGAACAGTACGCGCGCGAAGGTTGGCCCCACCAGTGACAGTGAGCGCCAGCCCTGGCGCAGGTATTCGGTTGGCGGCGGAAAGTGGCTGTTGAGGTCCAGCACTTCGCGTTTGAGGCTGGTGAAAGCGATAAGGTCCAACTCCCCCAGATCCATGCCGCGTTCTTTGTAGTTATGTGCTTTTTTGCGCAGTGTCGGTGCCAGGCGCAACAAAAACTCATGGGCGGGAATGCGTCGTGGCTTGGCTTCGCGCCGCACCAGTTGGCTCAAAGAGAACGCGCTACGCCTGCGCAGCAATTCATCGCGCCATTCGTCGTTCAGGCGGCGCCCCTCGTCCAGCACGAAAAACACCTCGAAACTGGCGTCGCGAAACAACACATCCGGCGGCTCCTGGCCCGCAGCGTGAAACTCTTCGACGCGGTAGGGCACATTCAAGCCCTGCAGCAGGCGCTGGCAGACCCAACGCTCACGCTCCCATTTGCGGGCATTGGACAGAAACGCATTGGCTTGTTCGGCTGCTACGGTGAGCAGGCGCAAATAATCTGAGTCATCCATATTCCCAGCTTAGCGTTCAAATGATGACCACAGGAAGTCCTGCTTGCACCGAGTTGATGCTGAAACAGCTGGGTATCTATGCCAGTGAGACCCAAATGTGGGAGGGGGCTTGCTCCCGATCGCAGAGTGCCAGCCAGCACATGTATTGGCTGATAGACCGCTTCGGGAGCAAGCCCCCTCCCACATTTGAATCTCGCTTCGACCCAGACCCATGTTAAAACGCAGGTGTAGACTGCTCACTCGGCAGCAAGTTTTTTGTAGAGGTAGTGCATCTGTGATCAGTGCAGCTGTTCTGGCGCCCATGACCCTCGGCATTGGCTGGCTGTTATATGCGCCGGTGGTGATGTGGGCGACGTTGCGCTCGCCTTGGGTCGAATTGTTCGCCGACCGACGGCGCCAGCATTTGCTGTTCGGTACGGTGTTCGCGTTGTTTATGCTGTGGCTGGTGCGCCGGGATTTCGATACCGGGGTCTCGTACCACTTTATCGGCATGACCGCCGTGACCTTGCTGCTGGATTGGCCGCTGGCAATCGTCGGTGGGTTTGCTGCACAGTTCGGGTTGATGCTGCTGGGGCGCCAGGATCTGGCCGCCCTTGGCGTCAACGGCCTGCTTCTGGTCGGGCTGCCGGTGCTGGTCACCGAAAGCTGCGCGCTGTTGGTCGAACGGGCGCAACCGCGAAACCCTTTTGTGTATATCTTCTGTTCCGGTTTTTTTGCGGCGGCGCTGTCGGCATTGTTGTGCCTGTTGGTCGGCCTGGGCCTGTTGTGGTTGGACGGCCGCTTTGCGATGCCGGAATGGTTGGAGGACTTTGTAGGTTACCTGTGGCTGATCATCTTCCCCGAAGCCTTTATCAACGGCATGGTCATCAGCGCGCTGGTGGTGTTTTGCCCGGAATGGCTGGAGACCTTCAACCGAACTCGCTATCTCTCGGCCCCCTGGAAGGACGACGATTCACGGCGTTGATCCAGGTCAAATGCCGGGCACCGGCGCAGGTCCATGCTCTGCAAAATTTTTTCTGGAGCACCGATCATGAGTGTGTACGAGTGGGCACGGCAGGAGTTGCGCAGAAGCCAGGACGCAGCGCAGGAAATCGGTTTTGACCCCGGCTTGACCTTGCGCGCCATGCTCAGTGCGGTGGTGCAGCAAAGCAAGGGTGTACGTAGTTTTGAAGACCTGGCCGACGAGTTGCAATACCTTGCAGAAAACCTCGACGACCAGCAGGAATATGCCTTTATGCGGCCTTAGTGGCGCGGCGGCAGGTCTTCGGAAAACAGTTCATCTTCGGCGTCCGGGGCCACCGGAATCTTGTGTTCTTCAGCGGCCCAGGCACCCAGGTCGATAAGCTTGCAACGGTCCGAGCAGAACGGCCGGTTGAGGTTGGTCGCTTTCCATTCCACGGGTGCACCGCAGGTTGGGCAGTCGACGGTCAAGGGTTGGCTCATGATCGGCCTCCACGCAAAGTAAGGTAAAAGTGGTGCAGTCGCTCGACCTCGCCGTGCAGCCAGGCAAGGTCCTTATCGTTGACCAGCACGTCATCGGCATGGTTCAGGCGGTCTTCGCGGCTCGATTGGGCCTTGAGAATCGCCTGCACCTGTTGTTCGCTGATGCCATCGCGCTGCAGGGTACGCTGAATCTGCAGCGATTGCGGCACGTCGATCACCAGGATGCGCTGGGTCATGCTGTATTGGCCGGACTCGATCAGCAGCGGTGACACCAGGATCGCGTAAGGCGACTGGGCGCGTGCCAGGTGGCTGCGAATTTCCTCGGCAATCAGCGGGTGCAGCAAGGCTTCCAGCCACAGACGTTCTTGCGGTACCTCAAAGATCAGTTTGCGCAGCGCGGCGCGATCCAGCTGGCCGTCGGGTAGCAGCACGCCGTCGCCGAAATGCTCGGCAATGCGCGCCAGAGCCGGCCGCCCGGGTTCGACGACCCAGCGGGCAGCATGATCGGCGTCCACCAGGTCGATGCCCAGGTCGATAAAGTGCTCGGCCGCAGCGCTTTTGCCGCTGCCAATGCCGCCTGTGAGGCCAAGAATCCAGGGTGTTGCGACAGAAGTGGTCATCTGAAACCGACAGACTGCAAATAGAAGTCGGTTATTTGACCACCCCAGAGCAATGCAATCCAGCCGGCAATTGCCAGGCACGGCCCAAAGGGCATCGGCGTCGACGTTTGGGCCTTGCGCAAACGCAGCAGGATCAGCCCTGCAAACACGCCCATCAGTGAGGCCATCAGCAACGTCATCGGCAGGATCTGCCAGCCACCCCAGGCCCCCAGCAATGCCAATAACTTGAAATCGCCATGGCCCATGCCATCCTTGCCGGTGACCAGCTTGAACAACCAGAACACGCTCCATAGGCTCATGTAGCCAATGACCGCGCCCCACAATGCGTCGGGCAGTGTCGCCAACAGGTCAGCGCTGTTGATAACCAGCCCCAGCCAGAGCAGCGGCAAGACCAGCACGTCCGGCAGCAATTGGTGGTCCAGGTCAATCAGGCTCATTGCCAGCAAGCCCCAGCTCAGCAACATCACCGCAGCGGCTTGCCAGCCGAAGCCGAAATGCCAGGCAACAGCGGCAGTGATCAGCGCGCACGTCACTTCGGTCAGGGGATAGCGGACGCTGATGGGGTCACGGCAATGGGCGCAACGACCCCGGAGCATCAGGAAGCTGAGCAGCGGGATATTTTCCCAGGGCCGAATCGGCTGGTTGCAGCGCGGACAGCAGGAGTTCGGGCGCATCAGGTTGTACACCGGCCCGGCGGGCTCGGTTGGCAGGCCGAGGACCTCATGGGCCTGGGCACGCCATTCGCGTTCGAGCATTCTGGGCAGGCGCCAGACCAGCACGTTGATGAAACTGCCGATGATCAGGCCGAGCACCAGTGCCATGCAGGCAAACGCCCAGTGCTGCTCGCTCAGCAGCAGGCTCAAAAGGCCGTACCCAATTGAAAGACCGGCAGGTACATTGCAATCACCAGCGCGCCGACAATGGCCCCCAGGACAACCATGATCAGCGGCTCCATCAGGCTGGTGAGGTTATCGACCAGGGTGTCTACGTCCGACTCGTAGTGGTTCGCGACTTTTTCCAGCATCCGGTCCAGGGTGCCGGACTCCTCTCCAATGGCGGTCATCTGGATCGCCATGCCGGGAAACAAACCGCAGCTGTGCATGGATTGATTCAACTGCATGCCTGTGGATACATCGTGGCGCATACGTTCGATTGCCTGTTTGAAGGGGTCATTGCCGACGGCTCCGGCTACCGAGCCCAGTGCCTGGACCAGCGGGACACCCGCTGCAAACGTGGTCGAAAGCGTGCGGGCGTAGCGGGCGACGGCGGTTTTTTGCAGCAGTTTGCCTGCCAGAGGCGCTTTCAACAAACTCGCTTGCAGCCAATGGCGAAAGCCAGGGTAACGGCGGTAGGCGTGGCGCAGCCCGCCCACCCCCACGGCCAGGCTCAGCACGAGTATCCACCACGCTTGTTGCAAGAACTCGGACAGGGCAATGACCCCCAGGGTAAACCCGGGCAGTTGGCTGTCGACCCCGGCAAACAGATGCTGGAACTGAGGCACGACGTGTATCAACAGCACTGTGCTGACCAGTGTCGCGACTACCAGGACTGCGACAGGGTAAGTCATGGCTTTTTTGATCCTGGCTTTGAGCTGTTGGCTTTTTTCCAGATGAATCGCCACGCGCTCCAGCAGGGTTTCCAGAGCCCCGGCCTGTTCTCCGGCAGCTACCAGGTTGCAGTACAGGTCATCGAAATAACGCGGGTGCAGGCGTAGCGCTGCGGCCAGGTTATTGCCGCTGGCGATCTGTTGTTTCAACGCCTTGACCAGTTCACGCACCTGCTGGTTTTCAAAACCCTCACTGATGATGTCGAAGGCTTGCAGCAGCGGGATCCCGGCTTTGAGCAAGGTCGCCAACTGTCGGGTAAACAGGGCGATATCGGCTGGCAGGATTCGCGGGGTGAAAGCCGAACGTGATCGAGGCCTCTTGCGCACACGCTCGGGGCAGATCCCTTGCTGGCGCAGTTGTGCCTTGATCAGCGCAAGGCTGTCGCCAGCGGTTTGCCCGGTCACCCTGCGTCCTTTGCGGTTGATGCCTTCCCAGGCATAGATCGTTGACGTGTCGTTCATATCGGTTTGCGCACCCGGCAGTGAAGAATTTATAGCGTAGTCAGGTGGCGGATTCGGGGCGGCTGGTGTTATGGGATAAAGTGTCAGAATGTGCGTCTTGCTGGCGATGGGCTTCGTGGTGGTGGGTACACTGGCGCCGTTGCACACTTCGGGGCGCAGGACGCGCCTTGTCATGGTTTTATTCTGGAGAGTGAAAGAGATGCGTCAAAAAGGCTTTACCTTGATCGAGTTGTTGATCGTTGTGGCAATCATCGGCATTTTGGCCACGATCGGTTTGCCCATGTACACCAAGCACCAGGCCAAGGCCAAGTTTACGGCGGGGCTGGCTGAAATCAGCGCGTTGAAGGCCGGTTATGAAGACGTCATCAACCAGGGCACTGTGCCCACTGTGTCGTTGATCGGTGGCAACAGCCCCACTGCCAATTGCAAGATCGACGTGACAGGAGATGTAGCCTCGGGCGCCGGCTCCATCAGCTGTGAAATCCTCGATGCGCCAGCGCCCGTGCTCGGCAAGACCATCACCTTGACCCGCAACGCAACCAGCGGATGGACCTGTGCTACCACAGCGGATCCGCAGTACGTTGCCAAGGGCTGCTCTGCCAACGGCGCGTGATGGCGCCGGGCGGTGAGCGAGTCAGTTGCTGCATGACCAATGCAGTGCTAGCTTTAGCCCACCGCCCGTGTAGCTCAGCCGGTAGAGCAGCGCACTCGTAACGCGAAGGTCGCAGGTTCGATTCCTGTCTCGGGCAAAAGCGCACCACTGCTTCAAAGGCAATGTTTTCAGATGATCCCAGAATGGTTCTGAAGGCCAGACGAGTCGGCATTCGTGCTCGCTCTTTTGTATCTGCGCAACCTAGATGACCCAGATGCATCCCCATTCCTCGATCCAAGAGAACGACATGACCACGACTGAGATGACCCAGGAAGTTCGGCACCAAGCAGCTCTCGAGAAATACCTTGAGGCGACGCCGCAGCTTAAAGAAGAGATCAAGGACCTGAGCGCTGACGACCAGCGTGATCAGATTCAGTGGGCATTCGAGGACGAGGCAGAGAGCCAGAGCCTCCAGCCTTGGGAGTTGACCCTCAAGTACACCTCGACGCCGGAAGAATTCGAAGCTGCGCGGTTGGCCTTGCATAAAGAGGCGGCCGAGGTGCTGGGCGTCGAATGGGAAGAGTACTGCGAGATGAATAATCTTGTAGTTTAAAAGCAGGCGCGAGTTTCAAGCTGCAAGCGGCAAGTTGTCTCGCAGCCTTCTTGCAGCTTGCAGCTGGCAACTACTCAGATACTGAGGCGCATCGACAGATCCACTGCCTTCACATCCTTGGTCATCGCGCCGATGGAGATGAAGTCCACACCGGTTTCAGCGATAGGCAGCAGGGTGCTTTCATTGATCCCGCCGCTGGCTTCCAGCTTGGCCTTGCCGGCGTTCAAGCGCACGGCCTCGCGCATGTCTACCAGGCTCAGTTCATCGAGCATGATGATGTCGGCTCCCGCCGCCAGGGCTTCGCGCAACTCATCCAGGTTTTCCACTTCGATTTCCACCGGCTTGCCTGGGGCGATCTTGTGGGCGGCCGTAATCGCCTGGGCAATGCCACCGCAGGCGGCAATATGGTTTTCCTTGATCAGGAACGCGTCATACAGCCCGATGCGGTGATTGTGGCAACCGCCACAGGTGACCGCGTATTTTTGCGCCAGGCGCAGGCCCGGTAATGTCTTGCGGGTGTCCAGCAGCTTGACCTGGGTGCTGGCGACAAAGTCCGCGAGGAACTGCGCTCGGGTGGCTACACCTGACAGCATCTGCAAAAAATTCAGCGCACTGCGTTCACCTGTGAGCAGCGAGCGTGCCGGGCCTTCAAGGTGGAACAGCGCCTGGTTGGGGCTCACACGTTCACCGTCGGCCACCTGCCAATGCACGGCGACCCGTGGGTCCAGTTGGCGAAATACCGCATCCACCCAGGCCGTACCGGCAATAACAGCCGCTTCGCGGGTAATGATCGTGGCCTTGGCCAGCCGTTCGGCGGGGATCAACTGCGCGGTGATATCGCCACTGCCGATGTCTTCCAGCAGTGCGCGGCGCACGTTGGCTTCGATTTCGGCGGTGAGGTCGGCAAGACGGAGGTTCGGCATAACAGGCTCCACAAACAAAGTGCCTGGATTATAGGGGCTGCGTGCGTTCGAACCCAGCGCGCCGCTCATTTACAGCGTAAAGGCAGAGTTTGCTGGCGCAACCCCCCTCATTTGCAAGATAATCTCGCGCCTTTCAATTGGCGTCATAGCTTTGACGTCGAGGTGGTAGCCGGTTTATTTGCAGCGCACTGCCGTGCCTGCCCCGTTCTTTGCCCCTCTCAACACCGCCGTTTCAGGAGGCCAGGATGCACAATGACGGAAAGGTGGTGCCTATCAACAGGGCACAGGCCACGCCATCGCCGCTCGCGCGCCTGCCGGTGGTGTTGCTGCAGGTGCGTGACAAGGCCGCGCAACAATTGCAGCAGGGTTTGCAGGAACTGTTCGATAACGCCGACGACACCCTGTTCGAAATGGCTGACAAGGCCCGAAGCACCGTCGACCATCATATTTTTTTCGAAGCAATGCGCGACCTGCGCCTCAAGCGCAAGAACTTCGAACGCGTGTTCATGGAGCAGCTGTTTGTCGCCTTCGCCAATCTGGGCCAGGCCGGAAGCGGCGATCTGCACCTGGTGCCGGTGGTGTCCTACGAAGCGGTATCCGGTACCAGTGCCGACGATATGGAAAAAGCCGTAGCCCTTGAGGCGATGCTCGGTCGGGTGCGACATCGTGATGGCTTGGCCCTGGGACAGTTAAGCGCGCGCATGAGCCGATTGCTGGGCCGGCGACTGGATGACCATACCAACCCACTGGGTCCGGCACTGCTCTGTGAGTTTTTCCTGCAGGCAGGGCGCAGTCTGGGGGTGGAAATCCGCGTCAAACTGATCATGCTCAAGCTCTTTGAAAAATACGTGCTCAGTGACGCGGACCTGTTGTATGGCGAAGCCAATCAACTGCTGGTCGCCGTTGGTGTACTGCCTGAACTCAAGGCCGTGCCATCCCGTCGTCCCGGCGGGCGCGCCAGCCGGGAACACCAACGCGCCAGCCAGCCGATCGTCGACCCGCCGCTCGATCAAAGCGGCCAGCAAGCGTTCAGCGCATTGCAGAAGTTACTGCAAGCCGTGCGTGGCAGCGTGGCGCCGACCCTCGAAGCCAGTGCCGAGCCGCAACCCATTGCCACCCGTGATCTGCTACGCCTGCTGTCGCATTTGCAGCAGTACGTCCCCGAGCCCGAGGCTGAAGACGATTTCGACCTGCGTAACCAGCTTGAACAGCTGCTCACCCGAGTCAGCGTCAAGAGTGGCAAGTCGCGGGTCCTGGAAGATGCTGACGAAGATGTAATCAATCTGTTCGCTATGCTGTTCGCGTTCATACTCGGTGATAGCAGCGTGCCGGACGCGTTCAAGGGCCTGATCGCCCGTTTGCAGATACCCTTGCTGAAAGTCGCCGTGCTGGACAAGAGCCTGTTCAGTTGCACGCGCCATCCGGCGCGACGCTTGCTCAATGACATCGCGGGCGCCGTCATGGGCTGGAGCCCGCCCGAAGACGCTTCCCGCGATACTCTGTACCTGTGTGTCGAGCAGGTCGTGCAGCGTTTATTGAATGAGTTTGTTGAAGACCCGGCGATTTTCTCCCAGCTACTGACGCAATTCAGCGCGTTTACCGCTGATGAATCCAGGCGCAGCGAGTTGCTTGAGCGCCATACCCGAGAGGCCGAGCAGGAGCGCCTGCATACCGAGGCTGCCCGCCAACGTGTGGCGCAGGTGCTTGATCGAAGGCTGGCGGGCAAGGTTCTGCCGCAGTTTGTGGTGCAATTCCTCCAGCAAGCCTGGAGCCAGGTGTTGCTATTGGCCATGCTCAAGCATGGCGGACAGTCGCTGCAATGGCAGGCAGCGCTGCGCACCCTCGATGAGTTGATCTGGAGCGTCGGCCTGCGGGAAGACACCGAAGCGGGCCGGCATTTGCTTGAGCAACTACCCGCGTTGCTCAAGGCGTTGCGTGACGGTTTGGCCGCTGCGGCGTTCGACTCTTTTAGTACCCGCGAATTTTTCCGGCGGTTGCAGGCCATGCATGTTCAGTGTTGCGGGGGCGACGGCGGCGAAGTGCTGGTCGAAGTCCGTGAGTCCTTCACGCTTGGCACCGGTGCGCCGTCCGTCGTTGCGCCGCTGCCCGATGATGACCCCGACCTGCTCAAGGCCAGGCAGTTGCAGATCGGCGCCTGGGTAGCGTTTCAGCACGATCAGGAAAACACCCTGCGCTGCAAGTTGACGGCAATCATGCCGCCTACCAATACCTGTATTTTCGTCAGCCGCACCGGGCTCAAGGTTCTGGAAAAAACTACCGACCAATTAGCCCATGCGTTCAAGCGTGGTGTGCTGCGCACGCTGGATGATGGCCCTTTGTTCGAGCGTGCGCTGGCTGCGGTGATGGGCGACCTGCGTCAACTCAAACGCGGCAAGTGATCGCAACCGCAGGGTGGAACGCGGCATACTGGTAACACCTCGTCTCATTTCAGGAGCCTGTATGCAGTTGGACCCCGCCAGCGGTTGGTGCCAGGGCATCCGTCATTGCCCGTCGCCCAATTTCAACGAGCGCCCTGAAGGCGAAATCTCGCTGTTGGTGGTGCATAACATCAGCTTGCCTCCAGCGCAGTTCGCCACGGGCAAGGTGCAAGAGTTTTTTCAGAATCGTCTGGATGTTTCAGAGCATCCCTACTTTGCCGGTATCGACCACCTACGCGTGTCTGCGCATTTTCTGATTGAACGTGACGGCACTGTGACGCAATTTGTCTCGTGCCGGGACCGGGCCTGGCACGCCGGTATTTCCAGCTTCGAGGGGCGCGAGGTGTGCAATGATTTCTCGCTGGGGATCGAACTGGAAGGCACAGACGAACTGCCGTTCACCGATGCCCAGTACGCGGTGCTGACCGAGCTGACGCGCCAGTTGCTCAAGGCTTACCCAAAGATCACTCGCCAACGTATTTGTGGTCACAGCGATATCGCCCCGGGGCGCAAGACTGACCCGGGCCCCGCTTTTGATTGGGCGCGCTTTCTCGGCGCCCTGCAGGATGGAGGACACGAACAATGAGTTTCCTGGTGTTGGTGCTGGCGGTGTGGATCGAGAAGTTCTCGGCCTTGCGCCTGCGGTTGCAGCGTGACGGTGGATGGCTGCGTGAGCTGGCCAAGCTGGAGTCGAGCCCGCGTATGGGCAAGCGACCCTGGCTGATCCTGACGCTGCTGGTGCTGCTGCCGGTAGCGTTGCTGGCGCTGTTGTTGTTGGTACTGGAGCCGGTGGCCTATGGCCTGTTGGCGTTACCGGTGCACATGCTGGTGGTGATCTATAGCCTGGGCCGTGGTGATTTATTGGCAGGGCTGGGGCCGTTCCGTGATGCCTGGCGGCGTGGTGACCTGCAAGCCGCCGAGCATGTGGCCGAGCGCGACCTGAAGCTTGGCGCCGACAGTGGCGAGCAATTGCTGGAGCGGGTCCAGGGCTATCTGTTGTGGCAGGCGTACCAGAGCTTTTTTGCGGTGATTTTCTGGTATTTCCTGCTGGGCCCGGTGGCGGCTTTGGCCTACCGGCTGTTGGCGCTGGCCAGCGAACATAGCCAGAACCCCTTGGTGGCCGAACGTGCCGCGCAGTTGCGTCACGCGTTTGACTGGTTGCCGGTACGCCTGTTGGCGGCGAGCTTTGCTTTGGTGGGCAACTTTGTCGGGGTCAGTCGGGTGATGCTCCACGAACTGCTGAGCTGGGACATCAGCGCGGCGCAGTTGATGGAAAAGGTCGGGCTGGCCGCGGCTGAAATCCCTCCTCCAGTGGTGGGGGCTGACGGCATCAATAGCCTGGATCGGTTGTGGGAGCTGCTGCTGCGTGCGGCGGTGTTGTGGTATGCCGGGTTTGCCATTTGGACTGTGTTGCCCTGAACACTGTGGGAGGTGGGCTTGCTCCCGATGGCGGCCTCCGGGCCGACCAGGGTGCTGGATCAGACCGAGTACATATCCATTCCTGCGGTAACGGCCACGGTTGGTTCCGCTTTTACAGCGGGTCACTTTGGAAAAGAGCCCCAAAGTAACCGAAGGGCTCTTGCCCCACCACTCGGCACCTCGCTTAGGCTCGGTGTGCCCGTAATCCGCGAGTGATTTGGGGGGCCGCCGCCACGCGCCATCCATGGCGCGGGGCGGCTAAACCGGCATCCCTGCCGGTTTACCCCCCAAATCCCTGTCGAATTCCGGCCAGCGTGGTTTAACGGGGCGCCTAAGATCAAGATCAAAAGCAGATCAAGATCAAGAGCGGCTCGCTTCGCATCGTGGTTACGGGGGCAAGCCCTCCTACATGTGCTCTCCGGATCTGCCGTTAACCTTACGTTACAAAACTTCCCTTCGAATTGAGCTATACAGACAGAGCGCCAAATAGTGGCTATCTGCCGCCGCCCTGCGCCTCAATAACAATAAAAGAAGGGGAGGTCACCTGTGATGAGCTTGCTCTATCCTGCCGTCGCGCTGATGAACCGCCTGAGCTTCGGCATGAAGTTCAGCCTGATCAGCGTGCTGTTCCTGCTGCCGATGCTGGCGACCAACTATTACCTGGTGCGTGACTCGTGGCGCGAATTTCAGGGCACCCGTATCGAACTGCAAAGTCTCGACCTGCTTGGCAGCAGCCTGGCATTGCGCCGTGAGTTGGAAACGCTCAACAACCAGGTGCAGATCAACGTCATCCTCGGACAGTCCGGCAAGGCGGCTGATCTTGAAGCGCAGATTACTGCCCTGGAGCAAGGTGTGCTGGAGCGGTTGCAGGGGTTGCACGCCATGGCGACGCAGCCCGAGCAAGTCGAGGTTTTTGAAAACAAGCGCGACGAGCTGATCGCTGCGTTCAAGGCGCAGCAACAGGAAACCTCGTTGCTCAACAAAGCGGCGTTGATCGGCAAGTTACTCAACCAGGCCCAGATGCTCAGCCAAATCATCGCCAGCCAAGCCGGCTTGAGCCGTGATGCGCAGAGTGACCTGCGCCAACTCAGCGACCTGGTCACTGCGGTCACCCCACAGGTCACCCAACTACTCGGTGAGGGCCGCGCGATGGGCGCGTATTCCCTGGGCCAGGGCTTTATCAATTCCTCCTCCAGTACGCGCTTTGACGAGTTACTGCAGCAGGTGGAAAAGCTCCAGGGCGAATACGGCTTGAAGCTGCAGGACGCGCTGGGCGCCAGCAACGCCGCGCATGCAGCACTCGATAGCTTGGCGCAAGCCAGCCAGGCCAGCCTCAAGCAAGGCAGTGAGTTGTTCGAAGAACAGGTAGTGATGGCCGAGACCCTGGATACACCTTGGCAAGGTTTTTACGACGGCGTCAGTCAACTGATGGCCAAGACCTATCAACTCGATGACGCCACCTTAGCGTTCATCGGCCAGCAACTGGAGCAGCGTCTGACGCAAAACCGCCTGCACATGGTGTTGCTGGTCGCGGCCCTGGTGGCGGTATTTGCGCTGATCTTCTACTTGTATGCAGGTTTCTTTGTCTCCACTCGCACTACCTTGCGCAGCCTGGGGGCGATGATGGACAAAGTCGCGGCCGGTGACATGACGGTCACTTTCGTCGCCCACAGCCGCGACGAGCTGGGAGACCTGGGCCAAGTATTCAATGGCACCGTGGCCAAGATCCACGACCTGATTGAGCGCGTCGGGCATACGGTCAGCCAGGTCGAGTTGCAGGCCAGCCAGGTGCAGACGATTTCGGCACAGAGTAACCAGGCGGTATCCGGCCAGCGCAGCCAGATCGAACAAGTGGCAACGGCGATGAACCAGATGTCCGCCACCGCGCAGGAGGTAGCGCGCAGCGCGGCGGCGGCGGTCAACAGTGCACAGAGCGTCAATGATGAAACCGTCAGCGGGCGGGCGCTGGTGCAATCTCAACAAAGCGGCATCGCACGCCTGGCTTTAGAGATCGATGAGTCGGTGCGGGTGATCAATCAGTTGGCGGCCGATAGCCAGTCCATCAGCAGCGTATTGGAGGTGATCAAGAGCATCGCCGAGCAAACCAATTTGCTGGCGCTCAACGCGGCCATCGAAGCTGCGCGTGCCGGTGAGCAAGGACGCGGTTTTGCCGTAGTGGCCGATGAGGTGCGCACCCTGGCCCGGCGTACCCAGCATTCCACCGGAGAAATCGAGCAAATGATCAGCCGCTTGCACAGCGGCGTCGGTGCAGCGGTGAAGGCGATGGGCAGCAGCCATGAAATGGCGAGTGGCACGGTAGGGCAGTCGGAAAAGGTCCAGCACGCCCTGGAAAATATCCTCGGTGCCGTAGGCATGATTGTTGACCAGAACCAGCAGATCGCCGCTGCCGTGGAGCAGCAAACGGCGGTCGCTCACGACATCGACCAGAATATTGTCCAAATCAACCGCGCCGGTGAACATGCAGCACAAGGCGCCCAACAGACCGAAGCGGCCAGCCGGCAGTTGTCGGCGCAGGTCATTGAGCTGAAGCAATTGATTGGTGCGTTTCGGGTGTAAGAACTTTCTGTGGGACTGGGCCATGAATCACGTGGCATTTGTCCTGATTTGCCGGGCTGTGTTTTATCGCGACGTGAATGGGTGAGAATTTGTTTCATCAGTCACGGTCACGAGGGGATACGACGATGGCCGCTGCAATCGGCATCAAAGGGCATTGTGCCCAGTGCAACATGACGTTTGAACTCAAGCCTTGGCAACTGAACGCCATCGCCATGGAAGTACCGTTTGACTGTGCGTACTGCCACTCGGGCCTGCAGTTGTGCTGCCACAAGCAGTTGCGTCAGTTTCGCGCCCTGGACCAGTGGGCGCTGGTGCGGCCCGGCATGATCATGCTGACGTGCGCGACCTTGCTGATGGCGTTGTTCGCAGAGTGGTTGGGGCTGCTCAGCGTGATCGGGCAGCTGAACATTTCGCTGGTCGCGGTGTTGATTTATCTGCTGGTCGTGCGCTACGCCCGTTATCGGCAAAGGATGACCTTGAACTTGCAGGTCATCAGCCCGCTACCAGTTGAACAGCTCGCACGCATTGCGTGTGCTCGTCTCACCCAGCAATAAAGGGCTGATGCCCATACGCTCAGCCAGGGCGGTGCAGATATCCGGCAGGTGTTGCGGGCAATTGCGCTGGTTGGGATACATGGCCGGGGCCATGTCCGGCGAATCGGTTTCCAGTACCACGGCTTCAAGAGGCAATTGTGCCAGTACCTTGTGCATGCGCAGGGCCCGGGGCCAAGTGGCGGCGCCGCCCAGACCGAGTTTGAAACCCAGTTTGATGTACTCGCGGGCCTCTTCAATGCTGCCGGCGAACGCATGAATGATCCCGCCCCTCGGTAGACGGATGCGCTTGAGCGTGGCAATCACGACGGCGTGGCTGCGGCGTACATGCAGCAAGGCGGGGAGTTGGAAATCCGCCGCGAGTTTCAGCTGGGCTTCGAACAGGCTTTGCTGGCGCTCGCGATCCAGGTGCTCAAGGAAGTAATCCAGACCGATTTCGCCCACGGCGCAGAGTTGCCGGTGGCCGTGCAAGCGCGTCAACCAGTCACCCAGCTCCAGCAGGTCGGCAGGGCGATGCTCATCGAGATACACCGGGTGCAAACCAAAGGCCGCGAACAAACCGTCGTCATGCTGCACCAGATCCCACAGCTGCTGCCAGTTTTTCTGATACACCCCCAGTACCACCAGACGCCGCACCCCGAGTTCACGGCTATGGGCGAGGACTTGCGGGCGGTCGTGATCGAAGTCCGCAAAGTCCAGGTGGGTGTGGGTGTCGATCAGCTCCACGTTCAGACCTCGTGAATGCGCTGCTTGAACGTGCGGCCAATCGCATGCACACCCGGTTGGTACTGTTCTTCTTCGATGGCCGCCAGGGCCAGGCGCAGAGCTGTCTCGGCGATCAGTTGATGTTGCTGGGCCATGGCGTTGACTGGCAGCGGCAGGAAGTCCAACAGTTGGGTGTCGCCAAAGGTGCCCAGGCGTAGCGGCCGCGACCGGAGCGGGAAGTCATGCAGCGCATCGAACACGCCTTGCAGCAGCACGTAGGAGGTAGTCACCAGCGCGTCAGGCAAATGCCCCAGGCGCTGCAGCAGTTGCTCCATCAGCTGTCGGCCACAGTCACGGCTGAAGGCTTCGCCCTGTTCGATGATCACTTCGCCGGTGAAGTCTTGCAGCGCTTCACGAAAACCCGCAGTACGTTCCTGGCTGATGCTCAGCTCGGGACGTGCGCCGATCAGCGCGATTTGCTTGGGCAGCGGTTGTAGCAGGCTGCTGGTGAGTTGCTGACAGGCCTGGTGATCATCGCTGACCACTGAGCAGAACTGGTCAGGCTCCATCACCCGGTCGATGGCAATCACCGGCAACCCCTTGGCTTGCAAGTCGCGATAGCTGTCATCGCTGGCCGGCAGGCAACTGGCGACGAACAACGCATCGCAACGCCGCGCGCGGAACAGTTGCAGCAGTTGGCGTTCGCTGTCGGCTTCGTCATCGGAGCTGGCAATCAGCAACTGATAGCCCCGTGCCCGGGCGCCTTGCTCCAACAGCTTGGCAATGCGTGCGTAGCTGGGGTTTTCCAGGTCTGGCAGGATGAACCCCAGGGTGCGCGTATGCCGGCTGCGCAGCCCGGCGGCTTGAGGGTTGGGAGTAAAACCATGGGCCTGGACCACGGCACGCACACGCTCAACGGTTGCGTTGCTGATGCGCTGTTGTTCGGCCTTGCCATTGATGACATAGCTGGCGGTGGTCACGGACACACCGGCCAGACGTGCAATATCACTGAGTTTCAAACCGGGATTTCCTTGTTTTTTAGAGCGTGCCCCGACATTTTGTCCAATCGTAACCGATTCCAGCCCGCGACCAATGTCCCACGACAGGTGCCGAGTGGTGCTTCAAGCTTGCGCAATTAACGCGTAATCTGCCATAAATTCTAGATTAAACGTTTCAGCAAGCGTATTTTTACGATGTTCGCCGCTGAGTGGCTACTGCCAATTGACTACTCGGTCAGTTATTTTTGAACGTCGCGCTGATTTATTCAAAACAATACCTAGTGCGCACATCGCACTAACTAGGAGAACGGCATGCTTGAGCTCACTGTAGAGCAGATATCCATGGGCCAGGTGGCTGTGGATAAATCTGCTGCCTTGCACCTGCTCGCTGACAAACTGGTGGCCGATGGCCTGGTTGCCGAGGGGTATCTGAGCGGCTTGCAAGCCCGTGAGGCCCAGGGTTCGACCTTTCTCGGCCAGGGCATCGCCATTCCCCACGGTACGCCAGAGACTCGCGACCAGGTGTTCACCACGGGTGTGCGCCTGCTGCAGTTCCCCGAAGGGGTGGACTGGGGCGATGGCCAGATCGTCTACCTGGCGATTGGCATCGCCGCCAAATCCGACGAACACTTGCGCTTGTTGCAGCTGCTGACCCGTGCCCTCGGTGAAACCGATCTCGGCCAGGCGTTGCGCCGTGCCGGCAGTGCCGAAGCGTTGTTGAAGCTGTTGCAAGGTGCGCCCCAGGAACTGGCGCTGGATGCGCAGATGATCAGCCTGGGCGTGTCTGCCGATGATTTTGAAGAGCTGGTATGGCGCGGTGCGCGCCTGCTGCGCCAGGCCGACTGCGTGAGCAATGGTTTTGCTGCGGTGTTGCAACAGGTCGACGCGTTGCCCCTGGGCGATGGCCTGTGGTGGTTGCACAGCGAACAGACGGTCAAGCGCCCGGGCCTGGCGTTTGTCACGCCGGACAAACCCATGCGCTACCTCGGCCAGCCGCTGCACGGCCTGTTCTGCCTGGCGAGCCTGGGCGAAGCCCACCAAACCTTGCTTGAACGCTTGTGTGCCCTGTTGATTGAAGGGCGCGGCCAGGAATTGGGGCGTGCCACCAGCAGCCGTGCGGTGCTGGAAGTGCTGGGCGGCGAATTGCCGCCAGACTGGCCCAGCGCCCGCATCAGCCTGGCCAACGCCCACGGCCTGCACGCACGCCCAGCCAAGATCCTTGCGCAACTGGCGAAAAGTTTTGATGGCGATATCCGCGTGCGCATCGTTGATGGACCGGTGGGCGCGGTATCGGTCAAAAGTTTGAGCAAGTTGCTCAGCCTCGGTGCGCGTCGTGGCCAGGTGCTGGAGTTTGTCGCCGAGCCGACGATTGCCGGCGATGCACTGCCTGCACTGTTGGCCGCGGTCGAAGAGGGCCTTGGCGAAGAGGTCGAACCATTGCCGGCCCTGAGCGCCCAGCCTGCTCCTGTGGATATCGAGCCGGTGCTCAGCGCGCCATCGAGCGGCAGCCAGATCCAGGCCATCGCCGCCGCGCCGGGCATCGCCATCGGCCCGGCGCATATCCAGATTCCACAGCTGTTCGATTACCCCCTGCGCGGTGAGTCTGCCGCTATCGAACGCCAGCGCCTGCACACCGCCCTGGGCGATGTGCGTAAGGATATCCAGGGCCTGATCGAGCGCAGCCAGGCCAAGGCCATCCGCGAGATTTTCATTACCCATCAGGAGATGCTCGACGACCCGGAGCTGACCGACGAAGTCGATACCCGCCTCAAGCAAGGCGAAAGCGCGGAAGCTGCGTGGATGAGCGTGATCGAAGCCGCCGCCAAGCAGCAGGAAGCCTTGCAGGACGCCTTGCTGGCCGAGCGTGCCGCTGACCTGCGTGACATCGGCCGTCGCGTGCTGGCGCAGTTGTGCGGCGTCGAAACCGCCCAGGAGCCCAGCGAGCCCTACATTCTGGTGATGGATGAAGTCGGCCCCTCGGACGTTGCGCGCCTGGACCCGGCCCGCGTAGCCGGCATTCTGACTGCCCGCGGTGGTGCCACCGCTCACAGCGCCATCGTCGCGCGCGCCCTGGGGATTCCCGCCTTGGTCGGTGCTGGTGCTGCGGTGCTGCTGCTGAGCGCCGGTACGCCACTGCTGCTCGACGGCCAGCGCGGTCGCCTGCATGTCGACCCGGACGCCGCCACCCTGCAACGCGCCACCGTGGAGCGCGACACCCGCGAACAACGCTTGCAAGCTGCCTCGGCTCAACGCCACGAGCCGGCGCTGACCCGTGACGGTCACGCCGTGGAAGTGTTCGCCAATATCGGTGAAAGCGCCGGTGTGGCGAGTGCGGTGGAGCAGGGCGCCGAAGGCATTGGCCTGCTGCGCACCGAACTGATTTTCATGGCCCACCCTCAGGCGCCGGACGAGGCTACCCAGGAAGCCGAGTACCGCCGCGTCCTCGATGGGCTCGGCGGTCGCCCGCTGGTGGTGCGCACCCTCGATGTAGGCGGCGACAAGCCCTTGCCCTATTGGCCCATCGCCCAGGAAGAAAACCCCTTCCTTGGCGTGCGCGGCATTCGCCTGACCTTGCAACGCCCGCAGATCATGGAAGCGCAATTGCGGGCACTGCTGCGCTCGGCGGATAACCGGCCGCTGCGCATCATGTTCCCCATGGTCGGCAGCGTGGATGAATGGCGCGCCGCCCGCGACATGACCGAGCGCCTGCGCCTGGAAATCCCGGTCGCCGATTTGCAACTGGGCATCATGATCGAAGTGCCGTCAGCCGCCTTGCTGGCGCCGGTACTGGCCAAGGAAGTCGACTTCTTCAGCGTCGGCACCAACGACCTGACCCAGTACACCCTGGCCATCGACCGCGGCCACCCGACCCTGTCGGCACAGGCCGATGGCTTGCACCCAGCGGTCTTGCAACTGATCGACATCACCGTGCGCGCCGCCCATGCCCATGGCAAATGGGTCGGCGTATGCGGCGAGTTGGCGGCGGACCCGCTGGCGGTGCCGGTGCTGGTCGGCCTGGGGGTGGATGAGTTGAGCGTGTCGGCCCGCAGCATTGCTGAAGTGAAGGCGCGGGTGCGCGAATTCAGTCTGAGCGAGGCCCAGGGCCTGGCGCAACAAGCACTGGCGGTGGGTTCGCCCGCGCAAGTGCGTGCCCTAGTGGAGGCCGTGTAGATGGCGAAGATTCTGACCCTGACGCTGAACCCGGCGTTGGACCTGACGGTGCGCCTGGCGCGCCTGGAGCCCGGTGCAGTCAATCGCAGTGAGGCGATGTTGACCCACGCGGCCGGCAAGGGCGTGAATGTGGCGCAGGTGCTGGCCGACCTGGGCCACCACGTCAGCGTTGGAGGGTTTCTCGGTGACGCGAACCCTCAGGCTTTCGACGCGCTGATCGCCAGCCGCGGGTTTGGCGATGCGTTCGTCCGCGTGCCGGGCGAAACCCGCAGCAATATCAAGATTGCCGAACAGGACGGACGTGTCACCGATATCAATGCGCCGGGGCCGCTGGTGAGTGAAGCGGCGCAAACAGCGCTGCTTGAGATGATCGCGAAGAAGGGTGCGCAATTCGATGCGGTGGTGGTGGCCGGTAGCTTGCCGCGCGGCGTCAGCCCGCAGTGGTTTCAAGCACTGTTGGGTCAGTTGAAAGACCTCGGTTTGAAAGTCGCCCTGGACACCAGTGGTGAAGCGTTGCGCGCTGGTTTGCAGGCTGGCCCGTGGCTGGTCAAACCCAATACCGAAGAGCTGGCAGAGGCCCTGGATAATGCCACCGATGCGATCAGCCGACTGCATCAGCAAGGCGTCGAGCATGTGGTGGTCTCCGACGGCGCCGCAGGCGTGACCTGGTACCGCCCAGGCGCGGCTCTACACGCCACGCCGCCCAAGGTGACGGTGGCCAGTACCGTGGGCGCTGGCGACTCGCTGCTGGCCGGGCTGCTTCACGGTTTGCTCAGTGGCGATACGCCTGAGCACACTTTGCGCCGCGCCACGGCGATTGCCGCGATGGCCGTCACGCAGATCGGTTTTGGCATCAGCGATGACGCGCAGTTGGCGCGCCTGGAAAGCGGCGTCGATGTACGCGCGCTGACAGAACAATAAGAGGGTTTGTGATGAAGTTAGCCATTGTTACCGCCTGCCCCAACGGCATGGTCACCAGTGTGCTGTGCGCCCGCTTGTTGGACGCCGCCGCCCAGCGCATGGGCTTGCACACCAGTGTCGAGGTCGTTGATGTGCAGCGCCCGGAACGTCAGTTGTCCCAAGCCACGATCGATGATGCCGAGTGGGTACTGCTGGTCAGCAGCACGCCGGTGGATATGCAGCGTTTTGTCGGCAAGCGCGTGTTTCAGACCACACCGGCCCAGGCGCTGGCAGATGTCGAAGGCGTATTGCGCCGGGGCGCTGAAGAGGCCCAGGTGTATGTCGCCAGTGACGCCCCGGTATCGGCGAAGAATGCGCCGCGTATCGTCGCGATTACTGCGTGCCCGACCGGGGTGGCCCACACCTTCATGGCCGCCGAAGCTTTGCAGCAGACCGCCAAGCGCTTGGGCTACGACTTGCAGGTCGAGACTCAAGGCTCGGTCGGCGCCCGCACACCGCTGAGCCCGCAAGCCATCGCCGAGGCCGACGTGGTGTTGCTGGCGGCGGATATTGAAGTCGCCACCGAGCGTTTTGCCGGCAAGAAAATTTACCGCTGTGGCACCGGCATCGCCCTCAAGCAATCCGAAGCCATCCTTAACAAAGCCCTGGCTGAAGGCGCGGTGGAAAACGCCGGCAGTGGCGCGCCGGCCAAGTCGGAGAAAACCGGGGTCTACAAGCACCTGCTCACTGGCGTGTCGTACATGTTGCCGATGGTGGTGGCGGGGGGCTTGTTGATCGCCTTGTCATTTGTGTTCGGCATCCATGCTTTCGAACAGCCAGGCACCTTGGCAGCGGCGCTGAAAAGCGTCGGTGACCAGGCATTCCTGCTGATGGTACCGCTGCTGGCGGGCTACATCGCCTACTCGATCGCCGACCGTCCTGGCCTGGCGCCGGGCATGATCGGCGGCTTGCTGGCGGGGACGCTGGGGGCTGGGTTTATCGGCGGCATCCTGGCCGGTTTCGTCGCGGGTTACTGCGTCAAGCTGATCAGCCGTGCGGTGCAATTGCCCCAGAGCCTGGAGGCGCTCAAGCCGATCCTGATCATCCCGTTGCTGGCCAGCCTGTTCACCGGCCTGGTGATGATCTACCTGGTGGGCCCGCCGGTCGCACGTTTGCTGACGGGGCTCACCGATTTTCTCAGCACCATGGGCACTACCAACGCAGTGCTGCTGGGCATTTTGCTCGGCGGCATGATGTGCGTGGATTTGGGCGGGCCGATCAACAAGGCGGCGTATGCGTTTTCCGTCGGCCTGCTGGCGGCGTCGAGCGGCGCACCGATGGCCGCGACCATGGCTGCCGGCATGGTGCCGCCGATTGGCATGGGCATCGCTACGTTATTGGCTCGGCGCAAGTTCGCCCAGACTGAACGCGAAGCCGGCAAGGCCGCGATGATCCTGGGCCTGTGCTTTATCTCCGAAGGCGCGATCCCGTTCGCGGCCAAAGACCCGCTGCGCGTGATCCCGGCCAGCATCGCCGGTGGTGCGCTGACCGGTGCGCTGTCGATGTACTTCGGCTGCAAGTTGGCCGCGCCCCATGGCGGGTTGTTTGTGCTGGTGATTCCGAATGCGATGAACCACGCGTTGTTGTACTTGCTGGCGATTGTGGCGGGCAGTGTGTTGACGGGATTGGTGTATGCGCTGCTCAAGCGACCGGAAGCCGTGGAGCTGACGGACACTGCTGCCAGGGGCTGATGGGATTCAGAATGTGGGAGGGAGCAAGCCCCCTCCCACATTTGGATCTCCATTGTTTGTATGGCCGGTGTCATCTTCGCTTCATCCCATCATGCTTAAGTGGCCCTTTTGATACTCAAGAGGGCACCTGCATGAGCCACTTCGATCTCGGCCGCCGCCGCGTGATGCAAGCCGTGGGCGCCGGCCTGTTGTTGCCGGGCCTGGCCCCGGCGGTGATCGCTTCGGTGAAGGACCGGCCGCAACTCACGGATGGCGTGCAATCGGGCGACCTGCTCGGCGACCGTGCGGTGATCTGGAGCCGCAGCGACCGCCCCGCGAAGATGGTGGTGGAGTGGGATACGCGCAGTGTGTTCAGCAACCCCCGCCGCTTGGTTTCCCCCCTGGCCGACAGCCGCAGCGACTTTACTGCCCGTGTCGAGCTCACCGGTTTGCCGGTCGATCAGTCGATCTTCTACCGTGTTCACTTCGAAGACGCCCAGACCGGTGTCGCCAGCGAGCCCTGGTTCGGTCACTTGCGCAGCGAGCCGCAACAGCGTCGCGACATCCGCTTTGTGTGGAGCGGCGACACCGTTGGCCAAGGCTTCGGCATCAACCCGGAGATTGGCGGTATGCGTATCTACGAAGCCATGCGCCTGCGCCTGCCAGACTTTTTTATCCACAGCGGCGACACCATCTACGCCGACGGCCCGGTGCCCGCGCAGTTGACCACCGAAGGCGGACGTATCTGGCGCAACATCACCACCGAGGCCAAGAGCAAAGTGGCGGAAACCCTCGATGAGTATCGCGGCAATTACCGCTACAACCTGCTGGATGAAAACGTGCGCCGCTTCAATGCCCAAGTGCCGCAGATCTGGCAGTGGGACGATCATGAGGTGATCAATAACTGGTCCTCCAGCAAGCAACTGGATGAGCGTTACCAGACCCGCGACATCAATACCCTGGTCGGCCGTGCGCGGCAGGCCTGGCTGGAATATTCACCGATGCGCCGCCAGAGTGCCGACGGCGGCGGGCGTATTTATCGCAAGCTCAGTTACGGGCCGCTGCTGGACGTGTTTGTGCTGGATATGCGCAGCTATCGTGGGCCGAATGATGACAACCTGGGCGGCGAAAAACCCTTCCTCGGTCGCCAGCAACTGGACTGGCTCAAGCGCGAACTCAAGGCGTCGCAGGCGCAATGGAAGGTGATCGCCGCCGACATGCCGATTGGCCTGGGCGTGCCCGACGGTGAAGTCAGCCCCGGCGTGGCGCGTTGGGAAGCCATCGCCAATGGCGACCCCGGCCCGGCGCAAGGGCGTGAGCTGGAGATTGCCGAACTGCTTGGCTTTCTGCGTGCGCAGAAGGTGCGCAACCATGTGTGGTTGACGGCCGATGTGCACTACTGCGCGGCGCACCACTACCACCCGGACCGGGCGGCGTTCCAGGATTTCGAGCCGTTTTGGGAGTTTGTGGCGGGGCCGCTGAATGCCGGCAGCTTCGGGCCGAATCCGTTGGATAAAACCTTTGGCCCGCAAGTGGTGTTCGAGAAAGCGCCGCCTGCGCAAAACACCTCGCCGTTTGCTGGCTTTCAGTTTTTTGGTGAAGTGCAGATTGATGGGCAGACGGGGGAGTTGACCGTCATTTTGCGCGATCTCGATGGCGTTTCGGTGTTTGAGCAAAAACTGCAACCTGCCTGATTGGAATGCAGTTAAAACTGTGGGAGGGAGCAAGCTCCCTCCCACAATTGATCTTCATTGCCTGACGGGTCAGTAGACATCCCGGCGATAGCGGCCCTGTTCAATCAAGCGCTCCACCGCCTCACTGCCCAGGATATCCACCAACGCCTGATCCACCCCCGTCGCCATCCCTTGCAAACTGCCGCACACATAAATCGCCGCGCCGTCCGCCAGCCATTTGCGCAACACATCTGCCGATTCGCGCAGGCGATCCTGTACGTAGATCTTCTCTTCCTGGTCCCGCGAAAACGCCAGGTCCAGCAGCGCCAGGTCGCCACTGGCCAGCCAGCCTTGCAGTTCGTCCTGGCACAGATAATCGTGGGCGATATGGCGCTCGCCAAACAGCAACCAGTTACGCTGCTGGCCATCGGCAATACGCGCCTTGAGCAGGCTGCGCAGGCCCGCAAGGCCGGTGCCGTTGCCCAGCAGGATCAACGGCACGGGAGCGTCCGGCAGGTGGAAGGCACTGTTGCGGCGCAGGCGCAGGCTGATACCCGAACCGATGGCGGCGTGTTCGGTCAGCCAGCCGGAGCCCAGGCCCAGGCTGCCGTCGGGGTGGCGTTCCTGGCGCACGATCAGTTCCAGCACGCCTTCGCTGGCAATCGAGGCGATGGAATATTCGCGCATACCCAGGGGCACCAGTGCGTCCGCCAGGGCTTGGGCATGCAAGCCGACCAGGTGTGCACGGTTGTCCGGCAGTTGACGGTTGGCCAGGGCTTGATCGAGCGTTTGTGCCAAGCCGTCGATCAACACGCCGTCACTGCCGGCCAGGCCGAGGCCGTCGAGGAAATGCTCCACGGCCCACGGA
Organism: Pseudomonas sp. NCIMB 10586; assembly: GCF_023127895.1. Taxonomy (NCBI): domain Bacteria; kingdom Pseudomonadati; phylum Pseudomonadota; class Gammaproteobacteria; order Pseudomonadales; family Pseudomonadaceae; genus Pseudomonas; species Pseudomonas sp. NCIMB 10586. The sequence continues at coordinate 444,227 of NZ_SPKQ01000018.1, read as the reverse complement.
CAATTGCGCGGCAAGACCTCCACCAAGTCACCGGCGAGCCAGCTCTGAGGCGAGGGTGGAGTGAGACCTAGCAGGTAGACATCGGCCCCCACGCTGCCGGGGTTGAGCAGGCGGCGTTGGCTCAACGTCCAGTTTTCGTACGGGTCTGCCTGCCAGGCCGCCGCGGATGCGTGACCGGTGAGCTGGCCCAGTTGCTGTTGCCAGGTGTGCAAGGCCACTGCGTCGCCGCTGTCGACTTCCACCGGGGCAAACAGCGGGTTGCCGCCCTGGTTGGTCAGCCAGAAATGCAGGCGCCGGGCGAAGCCACAGAAGTGTTCATACTGCCGATCACCCAGGGCCAGTACCGAGTAGTTCAAGCCTTTGAGGGGCAGGTCCTGGCCGAGCACGCTGCGCTCGAAACCACGGGCGCTGTCGGGGGCTTCGCCGTCGCCGAAGGTGCTGACCACAAACAGCGCATGTTGTGATTGGCTGAGGTCGTCGCGGCTGACGCTGCCCAGGGGCTGCACCTTGACCGCAACGCCGGCGGCCTGCAATTGCCCGGCAGTCTGCCAGGCCAACTGTTCGGCAAAGCCGCTTTGGCTGGCAAACCCGATCAGCCAGGCCGGCGCATCGCTGTGAGGGGCACTCAAACCTTTGCGGGCTTCGCGTACCTGGCGTTTCTTGCGACGACGGTCGAGGTACAACAGCCAGCCAGTGATGAAAAACAGGGGCATGAGCAGCGAGCTGACGGTGAGCACGATGCGTCCGATCAGGCCGAAATAACTGCCGGTGTGCAACGCATAGACGCTGGTCAGCAGTTGAGCCTTGAGGCTCTTGCTGGCATAGCGATCATGGGATTTGACCTCACCGGTGGCCGGGTCCAGGTTGATCTGGTTCAGCGCACGGTCATGGGGTGAATCCTTGAGCAGGTAGTACACGGTGGCCGGTTGCCCGGCGACGGCCGGCATACGGATATTGTAGGCACTCAGGTCGGGGCCGGCGTTGCTGTAGATGCTGCTCCAGATCGCCTCGTAGTTGGCCACCGGGGCAGGGCCCGGGGGGGGCGGGCCGCGTTTACGCATCCGCTCGTTCTGCGGCGCATCGGAGAGCAGTTTGGTCACGCCCTGGTTGTACCAATCATAAGACCAGTACAACCCAGTCAATGCCGCCAGCAGATAAAACAGCAGGCACCAGGTGCCGAACACCGAGTGCAGGTCCCAGTTGAAGCTGCGGCCCTTTTTGCGCCAGTCCAGGGTCAACCATACGCGCCAGTTTTTTACCTGGCGCGGCCAGCGCAGGTACAAACCAGAGAGGCAGAAAAACACCAGGATCAGGGTGCAGGCGCCCGTGATATTGCGCCCAGTGTCGCCGATGGCGAGGAAGCGGTGCAGTTGCAGGATAAAGCCGAATACATCCTGGCCGACGGCGTCGCCCAAGTAGTCGCCGGTGTACGGGTCGAAGTAGCGCATCTGGCCACGACGCTCCCCCGGTGGCGGGGTGAAGGACACCCGACCGGCATTGCCGCTGTCGCTTTCCACCCACAGCATCGCGACGCTCTTGCCTTCGGTGGCCTCCAGCTTGCGCACCAGCTCGGCAGGCGGCAGTACGCCGGCTTCGCGTTTCTGTACGTTCAATACCGTGGGGTTGAGGGCCCGCAGGATTTCATCCTGGAACGAGTACGCAGCCCCGGTGATCCCCATCAAGGCCAGCACCAGCCCGGCAGTGATGCCGAAGAACCAGTGCAACTGAAACAGGGTTTTCTTCAACACGTTGGAGCGCCTCGCTGATCTGGATATCGATGTCACGGCGCGCATTATGCCGTGGGTTATCGAGAAAAATTCTGTTTTACACACAAAAGCCCCACGCATCCGATGCGTGGGGCCTTGGGTCGAGCATTGACTGCTTTTAGAAGTGGAAGCTGGTGGTCAACAGGGCGGTACGACCGGCCGCCTGGTTGGCGAAGTGAGTGGAGAAGGCCTTGTCGTAGTAGGTCTTGTCGGTCAGGTTCTGCACGTTAAGTTGCAGGTCGACGTTCTTGGTCAGCTTGTAGCTGGCCATGGCGTCGTAGCGAGTGTAGGAGGGTACGTACACGGTGTTGCCGACATCGCCGTAAACCTGATCGACATAAAAGGCGCCGCCGCCGATGGTCAGCTTGGGCGTGATGTCGTAGGTGGTCCACAGGCTGAAGGAGTTCTTCGGCGTGTTGGGCATCTGGTTGCCTTTGTTGGAGCCGGCACTCACTACACCGTTACGCCCGTTCAGGCCGGATTTGACCAGCTCGCTGTCCAGGTAGCTGTAGCCCGCAAACAACTGCCATTTATCTGTGATCTTGCCGCTGGCGGACAACTCGATGCCGTCGACCTGAGATTCACCGGCGTTCTGGTAGGTGAGAGCGTCCACCAGGATGCGGGTGTTTTTCTTCTCGGTGCGGAAGATAGCTGCGGTCAGAGACAGGCGATCGTGGAACAGGTCCCACTTGGTGCCCAGTTCATAGTTGACGGTTTCTTCGGGCTGCAAGTCGCTGGTGGCGGCACCGGCTGACAGTGGGTTGCCGTCGGAGCCTTCGCCGATCAGGCCACCGGCAGGCGTGGCCGAGGTCGCGTAGGAAGCGTAGATGCTGCCGTTCTCCAGCGGCTTCCACACCAGGCCGGCCTGCCAGTTGAAGAACTGGCTGTCGTCCTTGATCTTGGAGCGTCCGGCCACGGCGTTGCTGTTGGCCTCGGTATCGAAGGTGTCGTAACGCAGGCCCACGTTCAGCAGCCATTTCGGATCCAGCTCGATGGTGTCGAACACATAGGCGGCGCGGCTGGTGGCCTTGGTGTTGGTGCCCATGTAGTTGCGCGCAACGCTGCCGTTCCAGGCGTCGTCCGGGTTCGGGTTGCTCAGTGAGGTGCACTGGCCGCCCAGGCTGCCCTTGGCCGGGTTGCACACCGGGTTGGCGTTGGGGCTGACGGTATAGCCGCTGACACGGGTCTCTTCCCCGGTGAACTCCAGGCCGGTGGAGTAGCTGTGCTTGAAGCCCAGCGCCTGGAAGCTGCCAAACAGGTCGGTCTGGTTGGTGGTTGTGGTGGTCGTGGAAACACGGCTATTGGCACGACGCCATACGGTGCCGAACTTGTTGACGTTGAGTTTGCTGTCGTCCGGTTGTGTCAGCACATAGTCCTGGCCGGTGCTGCCATGGCGCAGGGTATTTTTCAGCGTCATGTTGTCGTTCAGATCGTGCTCGATGGAGAACGTGCTGATGTCGGCGCGGGTCTTGCGGAAGTCGCGGCTTTTCAAACCGTAGAAATTGTTGCTGTCGCCGCCGTCGTTGGGTTTGTCGTGCGCGTGGGCGGTGGCGGTCGAGGAGCCATAACCATACGGAATCCCCGAATCCGGCAGGTCATCGCTTTCCATATGGTAATAGCTGAGGTTGACGCGGGTCGGCGTGCCCAGGCCGAACGTCAGCGACGGGGCTACACCCCAGCGGTCGTAGTTCACCGCATCGCGGCCTGCCACGTTTTGTTCGTGGCTCATCAGGTTCAGGCGGAAGGCGGCGCTGTCGTCGAGGAACTGGCGGTTCACGTCGAGCACGTAGCGGCGGGTCTGGTCGGAGCCGTAGGTAAAGCCGCCGTTGGTGAAGTCACGTGCTTGTGGGGTTTTGCTCACCAGGTTGAGGCTACCACCGGCCGAACCACGGCCGCCGAACGAGGAGTTCGGGCCCTTGCTGACTTCGATGGACTCGATATCGAAGATCTCGCGGCTCTGGCCGCCGGTGTCGCGCACGCCGTCCAGGTAAGTGTCGCCTTGGGCATCAAAACCACGAATGAACGGGCGATCGCCTTGGGGGTTGCCGCCTTCACCGGCGCCGAAGGTAATGCCCGGTACGGTGCGCAAGGCGTCCTGCAACGACGTGGCGGCAGTGTCCTTGAGTACTTGTTGCGGCACCACGGTGACCGAACGCGGTGTGTCCACCAGCGGCGCGGTGTATTTCTGCGACGAGGCTTTTTCCACCTGATAGGAGGTGTTGTCCTGGTCCTGGCCGGTAATGTTGGTGGCGCCGAGGGAGATAGGGTTGCGCTCGCCTTTTTGCTCGGTGTTTTCTGCTGCCTGCGCCAGGTGGGCGGCAGAGCTGGCGCTGAGGGCAACGCCGATGGCCGAGGCCAGCATACGTGGTGAACTGGCGGTTGTTATTAGCGTAGTGCGCGACATGACGTGTCCCTTCCCCAAGGATGTGAGGCCGCGGAATATAGGGCCAACAAGACTTTGTATCAATTGAGAGATATTGCTATTCGCATCGAATTTACATTCTTTACACTTTTTCGTTACGGATTTTGCGTTCTCGTTCGTCCCCGGGTTTTACAGGGCGGATAAGAATCAATACCATTGGCGCCTCTCTGATCGCAGGTATTGCCTCATGTTGCTGCACATTCCCGGCCTGTTCTCTCGCGAGGAGGTGCTGCGCATTCGCCAAGCCCTGGAAGAGGCCGAATGGGCCGATGGCAAAATCACTGCCGGGCATCAGTCCGCCAAAGCCAAGCACAACCTGCAATTGCCCGAAGGCCACCCATTGGCCAAGGAAATCGGCGCAGCCATGCTGGAGCGGTTGTGGAGCAACCCGCTGTTCATGTCGGCGGCGCTGCCGCACAAGGTCTTCCCGCCGCTGATCAACTGCTATACCGCAGGTGGCAGTTTTGACTTCCATATCGACAATGCGGTGCGCCAGCCCAAAGGCAGCCACGAGCGCGTGCGCACCGACCTGTCGTCCACGCTGTTCTTCAGCGATCCCGACGAGTACGACGGCGGCGAACTGGAGATCCAGGACACCTTCGGCCTGCAACGGGTCAAGCTCCCCGCCGGCGATCTGGTGCTGTACCCCGGCTCCAGCCTGCATAAAGTCAACGCCGTGACCCGTGGTGCTCGCTATGCCTCGTTCTTCTGGACCCAAAGCCTGGTGCGCGAAGACAGCCAGCGCACCTTGCTGTTCGAAATGGACGGCGCCATCCAGCAACTGAGCCGCGACGTGCCCGAGCACCCGGCGCTGATCCAGCTCACCGGCACCTATCACAACCTCCTGCGCCGCTGGGTCGAGGTCTGAGATGGGCTTTTTATTGCGTCGCCAGGAAGTGCTCAACGTCGAGCAATTGCAGTCCATGCTTGATGATTCCCCGGTGCGCGCCGCCCAGGCGATTCTGATCGCAGCCAAGGAAGGCGTGGTCGATGCCCAGGCGTTGCTCGGGCAGATCCTGCTGGAAGGGCGCGGCATTGCACGCGATGAAGCGCTGGCGCTGCGCTGGTTCCAGATTGCGGCGCAGGGCGGGCACGTGATGGCGCGCAATATGGCCGGGCGTTGCCTGGAGCATGGTTGGGGTTGCGCCGTCGATGAAGCGGCAGCTGCGCGGCAATACCGGCTGGCAGCAGAGACCGGCCTGGATTGGGGCCAGTACAACTACGCCAACCTGCTGGCGACCGGCCGTGGCGTTGTGCAAGACCAGGCCCAGGCGCTGATGCTTTATCGCCAGGCGGCAGAGCAGGGCCACGCCAAGTCGATGAATCTGTTGGGGCGTTATCTGGAAGATGGGCAGTATTGCCCCAAGGATCTTGAGGCAGCCGTTGAATGGTACCGGCGCTCCGCCGAAGCCGGGGATTTTCGGGGGCAGTTCAGTTATGCGGCGGTGCTGGCGCACAGAGGCCAAATCGACGCTGCGCTGGAGTGGCTGCGCAAGGCGTTGGCGCATGGGAATCTCAAATTCCTGCGAACGGCGCACAAGGCGCTGGCGCTGGCCAATGAGCCGCAGATTCGCGCCATGGCCAATGCCTATCAACAGCGTGCCGCGACCTTTTCCTGAAGCCAAAAAAACCCATGACTTGTCATGGGTTTTTTATATGCGGCGTTCTTACACGTAGAACGATTTCAACGGTGGGAACCCATTGAACTCAATCGCGCTGTAGCTGGTGGTGTACGCACCGGTCGACAGCCAGTACAAACGATCACCAATCGCCAGGTTCAGCGGTAGGCCGTACTTGTAGTTCTCGTACATGATGTCGGCGCTGTCGCAGGTTGGGCCGGCAATGACCACTTCTTCCATCTCGCCTTTCTTCTCGGTCCAGATCGGAAACTTGATGGCTTCGTCCATGGTTTCGATCAGGCCGGAGAACTTGCCCACATCCGTGTACACCCAACGCTCGACGGCGGTACGCGACTTACGGGCCACCAGCACCACTTCGCTCACCAGGATACCGGCGTTGGCGATCAGCGAACGGCCTGGCTCCAGGATGATTTCCGGCAGGTCGTCGCCGAAGTCTTCCTTGAGGAAGCGGATGATTTCTTCGGCGTAGGTTTCCAGGCTGTTGGTGCGGGTGATGTAGTTGGCCGGGAAGCCGCCGCCCATGTTGATCAGCTTCAGTTCGATGCCGTCTTCTTCTTTCAAACGCTCGAAGATCACCTTGACCTTGGCGATGGCCGCGTCCCACACGCTGATGTCGCGCTGTTGCGAGCCAACGTGGAACGAGATGCCGTAAGGCACCAGGCCCAGGTCGCGGGCGAGGATCAGCAGGTCCATGGCCATGTCGGTCTGGCAGCCGAATTTGCGCGACAAAGGCCAGTCGGCCGTGGTCGAGCCTTCGGTGAGGATGCGCACATACACTTTCGAGCCCGGCGCGGCCTTGGCGATGTTGCGCAGGTCGGCTTCGGAGTCGGTGGAGAACAGGCGCACGCCCTTCTCATAGAAGTAGCGGATGTCCTTGGATTTCTTGATGGTGTTGCCGTAGCTGATACGGTCGGCGCTGACGCCGCGGTCCATGACCTTGTCCAGCTCGTAGATCGAGGCGATGTCGAAGCTCGAACCCTTGTCTTTCAACAGGTCGATGATCTCCACGGCCGGGTTGGCCTTGACGGCGTAATACACTTTGGCGAATTCGAAACCGGCGCGCAGGTCATCGTAGGCCTGGCTGATCATCGCGGTGTCGATCACCACGAATGGGGTTTCTTGCTTGTCGGCGAACGCCTTCATTTTGTCAAAGGTGGCGCGCGCGAAATAATCTTCGACGTTGATCGACATGCTGGGGACTCCTAGGGGCAAACTGAAATTAGCAATGGGTGCAAATGAACGTCCTCCGTATCCCCACTTTGGTTCGCCTACTTCCCAAGGCATGTCGCCGAAAGCAAAAAGGCCACGGGATAAGCTTCCCTTGGCCTTGCTGTCTCGTCGTCAGTACTTGAGCCGGATGGATCGTTTCCAGCATGGACGTTCGGCGCGAACTTTAGGGCTTGATGGGCGTGGGATCAACTAAAAATGTCGCGTTTTTGCACGCGTTCGTCGCGGGACCCAGTCCAGCTACTTATGTAACCGACCGGTGTGACGGATTGATGTTCCCCGCTGAGTGGGAATTGAGGACATTTCCCTGACTCACCGAGGGGCAAATGTGGGAGGGGGCTTGCTCCCGATAGCGGTGTGTCAGTCACTTCTCAGTCACTGATTCACCGCTATCGGGAGCAAGCCCCCTCCCACATTTTTTATCCCTGTTGTGTCAGGTCAGGCCAGGGCGGTCTCGGCCGGCGAGACAATACTGGTCTTGCCGCCACGGGACTTGCCGGAACTCAGGTACTCGGCAATCGACTCCTGAGTCACTTCACCCAGGAACACCCGCTCGGCATCCATCACCGGCAACCACGAGCGGTTGAACTCGTACATGCGCGACAGCAGGATGCGCAAATGCTCGTCGTAGGCAGCCGTGGCGTTGAACTCACGCAGGTACTGGCCGCAGGTACCGGTCTGACGGTGCAAATCGCGACGGCGCACATACCCCAGTGCCTTGTTCTCGGCACAGGTGACCACCACGTAGCGGCGGTCGTGCTCGTCCATCAGCTCCAGCGCATCGGCCACCGGGGTTTCCGGGCTGACCGACGGGGCGTTGTCCGCCGCGTCTTCGGCCTTCACCAATAGCAGGCGCTTGAGCGTGCTGTCCTGGCCCACGAAGTTGCTCACGAACTCATCGGCCGGGTGTGCCAGCAGCGTGTCCGGGTGGTCGATCTGCAGCAGCTTGCCGGCACGGAAGATGGCGATCTTGTCACCCAGCTTGATGGCTTCGTCGATGTCGTGGCTGACCATGATCACGGTCTTGTTCAGCGCGCGCTGCATCTCGAAGAACTCGTTCTGGATCATCTCGCGGTTGATCGGGTCAACCGCGCCGAACGGCTCATCCATCAGCAACAGCGGCGCATCGGCCGCCAGCGCACGGATCACGCCGATACGCTGTTGCTGGCCACCGGACAGTTCACGCGGGTAGCGATGCAGGTACTGCTTGGGTTCCAGCTTGATCATGCTCATCAGTTCGCGGGCGCGGTCGTGGCATTTTTGCTTGTCCCAACCGAGCAGCTTGGGCACGACCACGATGTTTTCCTCGATGGTCATGTTGGGAAACAGGCCGATCTGCTGGATTACATAGCCGATGTTGCGACGCAGGGTCACTTCGTCCAGGTCAGTGGTGTCTTCACCGTTGATCAGGATCTTGCCCGAGGAGGGTTTGATCAGGCGATTGATCATCTTTAGCGTGGTGCTCTTGCCGCAGCCCGAGGGCCCCAGGAATACGCAAATCTCGCCTTCGTTGACGGTCAGGCTTACATCGTTGACGGCGGTGACAGTCTTGCCGTTGCTTTGAAAAGTCTTGGACAGGTTTTGAAGTTCGATCATTTGAGCAATCCTTTTGGAGTCAGCGAGCGTTGCAGCCATTGCAGAAGCAGGTCGGCGAAGATGGCCAGGAGACTGACCAGCACGGCGCCGACAATCAGCATCGACATATCGCTGCGGCTGATGGAAGCCAGAATAAGTACACCCAGGCCACCGGCACCGATGGTGGCGGCGATGGTCATCACACCGATATTCATCACGACGGCGGTGCGCACGCCAGCGAGGATCACCGGCACGGCAATCGGCAGTTCGACCATGCGCAGGCGCTGGCCGAAGGTCATGCCGATGCCTTTGGCGGCCTCGCGAATGCCTGGCTCAACGCCGGTGAGGGCCAGGTAGGTGTTACGCATGATTGGCAGCAGGGAGTACAGGAACACGGCGGTGATCGCCGGCATCGGCCCCAGGCCCTGGCCGAACTTGGAGTAGAACGGCAACAGCAGCCCGAACAGCGCAATGGATGGCACGGTCAGCAACACCGTGGCGCTGGCTTGCAAGGGACCTGCGAGGGTTGGGAAGCGCGTCATCAGAATACCCAGGGGCACGCCGATAAAGATCGCGAGGATCACGGCGATGCCGACCAGGGTGATGTGCTGCCAGGTCAGGTGCAGGACTTGGGCCCAATCAAGATGGGAAAAGGCGTTCAAAAATTCCATGTCTTCTCCTTCTTAGTTGATCGGATGTTGGCGCAGGAAATCGGCGGCGACAGCGGACGGGCTTTCGTGGTCGACGTCGACCCGCGCATTCAGCTCGCGCATGGTTGCGTCGTCGAACAGCTCGGCCAAGGGCTTGAGCTCTGCGGCCAATTGAGGATGCTGGTCGAGATATTCCTGACGGATCACCGGAGCTGCGGTGTAGTCCGGGAAGTAATGCTTGTCGTCGGCCAGCAGCTTCAATTTGAACGCGTTCAGGCGGCCATCGGTGGTGTAGACCAGACCGGCAAACACCTGGCCATTACGCAGGGCGGTGTAGACCAGGCCAGCGTCCATCTGCCGGGTGTTTTTGCGCGTGAGGTTCATGTCATACAACTTGACCATGCCGCCCATGCCGTCGGAACGGTTGGCGAACTCGGTGTCGAGGGCCACCAGGCGGTTTTCCTTGGTGTCCTCGGCCAGGGCTTTGGTCAGGTCGCTGATGCTGTTGATCTGCGGAAATTCCTTGGCCACGTTTTCCGGCAGTGCCAGCGCGTAGGTGTTGCTGAATTTCGACGGCGAGAGCCAGACCAAGCCTTTTTTCGCGTCGAGTTCTTTCACCCGGGCGTAGGACTGCTCGCTGTCGAGCTTCTCGTCGATGTGGTTATAGGCCACCAGCGATACGCCGGTGTATTCCCAGATCAGATCCAGTTGCCCGCTTTCCTGGGCACTGCGTGCCAGGTTGCTGCCCAGGCCACCCGTCACACGGGCGTCGTAACCCTTGGTGCGCAGGTACTGGGAGGTGATTTCGGCGAGCAGGGTCTGCTCGGTGAACACCCGGGCGCCAATGCGAATCACCGGTTTTTCAGCGGCTTGCGCAATACCTGCAAACAGCAGGACGCAGCCTAATATCAAGCTTAGTTTTTTCATGTCGATTCCTTTCCTGGCGTTAAGACGGGCGCAACCCGCGTTCCAGCCAGAGGCGGCTGGCCATGGTCACCAGGCCGTCAAGCAGCAATGCCAGCAGCGCGGTGCATGCAGCGCCGAGCAGCAGTTGCGGCTGGTTGTTCAGGGCAATGCCGGGGAAGATCAGGCTGCCCAGGCTGTTGGCACCAATCAGGAACGCCAGTGGCGCGGTGCCGACGTTGATCGCCAGGGCCACACGTACACCGCCGATGATGATCGGCACGGCGTTGGGCAGTTCCACGCGAAACAGCACCTGGCGCGGCGTCATGCCGATGCCGGTGGCGGCTTCCTTGAGGGAACCCTGGACGTTTTTCAAGCCTTCGTAGGTGTTACGCACGATGGGCAGGAGGGAGGCGAGAAACAGCGCGAAGATGGCCGGGCCGCTGCCGATGCCGAGGACGCCGAGGGCGATGGCCAGTACAGCCAGGGGAGGGACGGTGTTGCCGATGTTGAAGATCTGCATGAAACGTTCTGCACGCCCGACCATGTTGGGTCGGCTGAGCAGGATACCAGCGGGGATGCCCACAATCAGGGCTGCCAGCATGGAGACTAGGACAAGAATCAGGTGAGCTTGCAGGTAAAACAACAAATCGTCGCGGTACAGTTCGATCGTGTTGATGCCGATCCAGTGGACCAGCAGGGCCAGGAGCGCGACGACAACCGCGCCTCCTATCAGCCCTTTGCCATAGCGAATAGCCACAGGCGGACTCCTTTTTTCTTTTGTCGGCGAACACATTCTCCGGCGGCAATGCCATTCCTGGCTGTCGGCGAATAAGTTCGCGAAAAGCAGCTCGCCGATACTGGCAATGCAGTATGCGATCAAGCCATGAGCGCAGCCTCGTCAGGCTAACTTGCTGATATTTCAGCCCCTGTTCCGAGTGCGGTAGCAGGGGAGTGGACGTCTCGACCTTTTAAAAGGTTCCACACTTGGGCGCATTTAGCCACCCCCAATGGGCTCAACGGTGGTCCGTACCCCCTCGTTTGCGCTATACTCGCCGCCCTTTTTTGACTCACCTGCCAGGCGATTTCCCATGACCCACCAGGCCGCCGAAGTCGCGAAACGCCGCACTTTCGCCATTATTTCCCACCCCGATGCCGGTAAAACCACCATCACCGAAAAGCTGTTGCTGATGGGCAAGGCGATCGCGGTAGCCGGCACGGTGAAATCGCGCAAATCCGACCGCCATGCCACATCCGACTGGATGGAGATGGAAAAACAACGGGGTATTTCCATTACCACGTCGGTCATGCAATTCCCGTATCGCGACCACATGGTCAACCTGCTCGACACCCCCGGGCACGAAGACTTCTCCGAAGATACCTACCGCACCCTGACGGCGGTGGACTCGGCATTGATGGTCCTCGACGGCGGTAAGGGCGTTGAGCCACGTACCATTGCGCTGATGGACGTTTGCCGCCTGCGTGACACGCCGATCGTCAGCTTCATCAACAAACTCGACCGTGATATCCGCGACCCGATCGAGTTGCTGGATGAAATCGAAGCCGTCCTGAAGATCAAGGCCGCGCCGATCACCTGGCCGATTGGTTGCTACCGCGACTTCAAGGGCGTGTACCACCTGGCCGACGACTACATCATTGTCTACACCGCCGGCCATGGTCACGAACGTACCGAAACCAAGATCATTGAAAAGCTCGACTCGGACGAAGCCCGCGCCCATCTGGGTGACGAGTACGACCGTTTCGTCGACCAGCTGGAACTGGTGCAGGGCGCCTGCCACGAATTCAACCAGCAGGAATTCCTCGACGGCCAGTTGACCCCGGTGTTCTTCGGTACCGCCTTGGGCAACTTCGGCGTCGACCACGTGCTCGACGCGGTAGTGGACTGGGCACCGCGCCCGCTGGCGCGTGTCGCCAACGAGCGCACCGTGGAACCGGTTGAAGAGAAATTCACCGGCTTCGTGTTCAAGATCCAGGCGAACATGGACCCGAAACACCGTGACCGTATTGCCTTCATGCGCATCTGCTCCGGCAAATACGAAAAAGGCATGAAGATGCGCCACGTGCGTACCGGCAAGGACGTGCGCATCGGCGACGCGCTGACGTTCTTCTCCTCCGAGCGTGAACAGCTCGAAGAAGCCTACGCCGGCGACATCATCGGCCTGCACAACCACGGCACCATCCAGATCGGTGACACCTTCACCGAAGGCGAAGCGCTGGGCTTTACCGGTATCCCGCACTTCGCCCCGGAACTGTTCCGCCGCGTGCGCCTGCGCGACCCGCTCAAGTCCAAGCAACTGCGCCAAGGCTTGCAGCAATTGGCCGAAGAAGGTGCCACCCAGGTGTTCTTCCCCGAGCGCAGCAACGACATCATCCTCGGCGCCGTGGGTGTGCTGCAGTTCGACGTGGTCGCCAGCCGCTTGAAAGAGGAATACAAGGTGGAGTGCTCCTACGAGCCGATCACTGTGTATTCGGCGCGCTGGATTGATTGCAGCGATAAGAAGAAGTTGGAAGAGTTCTCCAACAAGGCCGTGGAAAACCTGGCAATCGACGGCGGTGGTCACCTGACCTACCTGGCGCCGACCCGGGTGAACCTGGCGCTGATGGAAGAGCGTTGGCCGGATGTGAAATTCCGTGCGACCCGTGAGCATCATTAAAGCTAGAGCGGTACACCCAAGGGCGAAGCTGTGATGGCTTCGCCCTTTTTATTGGGGGGCTGGTATGGCCCGTTGGGCGTGAGCGCAATCAGGTTCAGCAACGGCTGGAAGTGTTCGCTGCACTGGATAATCCAGCGTGCCAACGTTTGCCGGGGGATCTCGATACCGTGTCGGCTCTGCACCGTTTCAAAACGATGCAGCGGCAAGCCATCGACATACTTGGTGGTCAGCAGCATGCCAGTACGCTTGGGCTGGCCATGCTCTTTTCGATTGACTGCGCAGGCTTGTCTGCGGTGATCGGGGCTCTTTCACAACCGCGGCAGCCGTAGACCTTGCGCACATGTTTGATCACGTGGATCTGCATCGGCAAGATGTTCAACTGCTCGCTGGTTTCTTCGCCAATGACATGTTCGCAGCAACCACAAGCGCAGGTCAGATCGTGCTCTGGCAAGTCGTGGATGACTTCGATATGCGCCAGATCAGCCGACAGCGGCTCGCTTTCCGGCTCGTTGAGCCAGTTCAGTTCCTGGACGCTCAGGACAATAGCTTCGTCAGTAATGTCGGGCGAGGTTTTGAAACGTTCGGACTCCAGGCGCTTTAGCCAAAGACAGAAACTGTTGCGCTCCCAATACAACACCTTGACCCGATTGCGGTGGCGATTTAGAAAAACGAAAAGCACGAAAAGCACGGGGTCAGACACCGCCACCTTGATATCCAGTTCGACAAGGGCTGCCAAGCCGTCGATGGGTTTTCGACAGTCGACCGGTTTTGGATAGAGGTACACTTTTTCAACGCTGGTATTGGGACGCATCATGACGATGGGCTTCTGGTTGAAGTCGAGAGCACAGCATGATGATGACAGTTGTCCTAGCACTGAAGGGCGCGAGTTACAAAAAAAATAATGCGTGCCCCCTCCTGCTGACAGTATCTAGCGAAACACATTAAGAATCGTCTTATTTTGCCCTCCACCAAAAACACAATATAATTATAATTCATTCCATCCCACTCCCCTCTGTTAATATTGGGGTCCAACTGTCAAAGCGAAGTTAGCACATGAAAAGGCACGCGTTTAATATTTTGCACTCCCTATGTTTAATGGCGCTCGCTGGGTGTTCACCTATCTCTATGCCGCAGACGTAGCTCAACCTGCCCGCGTCCGATTTCGAAACATATAGAAGCGACTTCAAAGTCAGGTTCCACAATTAAACTCAGTCTTCCTTCAAGAAGCTAGGCACTATGAAAGTCATTAGGCTATTATTGCTATTTTTTATCTTTTGCACGACGGCCAATGCAGTTGCAGCAGTATGCGAGTACGAAACAGGCGACTCTGCTGTTACGCGAAACATCGTGCTGCCCACAAGTGTATCGATACCTAGAGATGCAGCTAACGGCACAGTTATATATGAGAGCGTGCAAGTTACAAATGCTGAGGTGGGCGTTTTCAATTGCAGCGATTTTCATTTGGAGGGGATCAAGAATTACTTGGGCCAGGACGTGGCCGGGACAATACAGCCTATTGGGGATACAGGAATTGGTTGGCAATGGCTTTATAATGGATACCCACATTATGGAGTGGCAAACAATAATAGTGGCCATCCTAGCCGATACTCGTTCAAAGACACAGCTGTCGCGTTAAGATTTGTAAAAATAGGAGCAATAAAAAGCAATGCTCTAATACCTGCCGGAGCAATCGGTGCGTTCGAAGTTGGAACAATTTTTCCGTTTATAATCGAAACCAGCGGAATGTCTATAGTAGTACCTTCATGCGAAACACCCGATGTAATTGTGGACATGGGAAGCCAAGACTTGAGTCAGTTTTTTTACAATGCTCCATACACTGCATCGAAGCGCTTCAACATAAAACTCAACGACTGTCCAGTTGGCATCAAAAAAGTAAATTACAAATTGATTGCAACATCAACAGCTCCTGCCATAGATCCAACCTCAGGAATTATTAGCCTAAACTCCACCTCAACTGCCAAAGGCATTGCATTGCAAATAATGGACAGTAGCGAGCAGCCAATAAATCTCAACCTGACACATGTATTCAACGATTACTCAAGTGGCGGGGGGAGTTTCGAAATCCCTATGTTTGCACGATACTTTAAGAAGACAGGGGGAGATGGAGAAATCAAAGCCGGAACCGCAAATACGGAGATTACTTTTGTTATGAGTTACTTATAATGTCGCTCAGTCTCCTTGTCACATAGAGCGACTTAAGGAGCCCTTGAACGTGGCTATCGCAATCGAACCTCAAAAACGTATAGACTTTGTTTTTTTTGAATTCGGACGAAACGGTAGAACTGGCGAGAAAAACCTCATTGCTCGGCAGTCGTGTTGATCCATGCGTATGGATGGCAAGTTTGAAATTCATCAAGCCGACTAAGTCAAGCAAATCGCATAGTGTATTCCAATACATTCACGTCCTCAGATCCTATCCAAGTCTTAGGAGGAACTCGACTCTGGGCCACTACCGCCACACTTGTCCGCACACCCAGAATTCTCTGCTCCCTATCACCACCTACAGTGATGTTGTGCTTCTGCCCTACCACCAAGTTGAAGTCCCGCCCGGTGACCAGTATCAGGGCGGCAGCAAGGACGATAATGACGCCACCACTAGCGACGATCCGGATGATGAAGGCGATAGCCAGACCTAGTCCCGGCCAGATACAAACCCGCCCGGCTAGCCGGGCGGAGTACGTTATGAACTTACAACGGCCCGATCAGAACGAAGTGGTCACCGACGCGAAGTAAGCCCGGCCCGGCTCATTGTAAGTCTGCGCACCCGCATCCTCGGCGTTGCCTTTGCGCGACAGGCGCTTGTCCAGCAGGTTGTTGATGCCCACCCGCACGCTAAGGTTTTTGCTGAACTCATAGCCGCTGCTCAAGCCCATCAACCCGTACGGGTCGACGTCCTGCTGGGCGCTGCGATCGTAACTGCTGGCGCTGCGTGAGTTGAGCGTCGGTGCTTCTTGTTTGCCGTAATAGGTGCCGCTGACCTGGAATGACAGCTTGTCAGTGGCTTGCCAGTCCAGCGTGGTGTTGACGGTGTACTTGGGGATGATGCTCAAGGGCTCGCCGGTGTCTTTGTCCTTGGAGTCGATCATATAAGTCAGGTTGGTGTTCAAGTCCAAGTCATCGCGCAGGCTGACGAACAGGTTGCCTTCAACGCCCTGGACCAAGGCTGGGCCGCTGTTTTCCCACTCCAATACACGTCGGCCGTTGCCCAGACGGAAAGCCGCCTCGTTACTGGCGTTGATCTTGTTCTTGTAGTCATTACGGAAGTACGTCGCACTGGTGCGCCAGGTGCCCTTGTCGAAAGCCAGGCCGATTTCCTTGTTGACGCTGATTTCCGGCTTCAGGTCCCGGTTGCCCACCAGGTAGCAACCGCCCATGTTGGCTTCGCTGGCGTTGCAGCCATTACCACGGCTGTAGAGCAAATAGTTCGGGTTGGACTGGTACAGGTTGGGGGTTTTGTAGGCGCGGGCAATGCCGCCCTTGATGCTCAGTTCGTCGGTCAACTGGTGCGAGGCATTGAAGCTGGGGCTCCAGTTGCCGCCGTATTCCTCATGATCGTCGAAGCGCAAGCCAGGCGTGATCACGGTTTTGCTGCCCAACTCGATGTTGTTCTCGGCAAACAAGGCGTAGCTCGAGGCGGTGGTCTTGGTGCTGTTGCGGCTGACGCCCGGGATGGCGGGTACGCCGCCGGTGCCCGGGTCATAGCTTTGCGGGCGCAACGAGCCTGGGTCGTTCATCGACTCGTAGAGGTATTCGCTGCCCAGGGTCAGGACTTGTTCGGCACCGAAGCTCAGGGGCAGGTTGACCTCGGCGGTGGCCCGGGTGTTACGCAGGCGTGATTCGAAACGCCCGGCGCTGGCCGAAGGCGCGCCCTCGCCGGATCCGGCCAGGCCTTCGTTGAGACGCTCATTGCGGGTCAGGTCGTGGGTCAGCGAGGCCAGGGTCGAACCCCAGTCAAATTCGCCGCGGTGCGTGGCCGAGAAGCTGCTGCGTTGAATCACGCTGGTTTCCTTGCCCACCAGGCTTTCAACGAATGCGCCACCGCCGTTGAGCATGGTATCGCCGGCGAAAATATTGCCCTGGCGGCTATAGCTGGCTTCCAGGTCGAGTGTTTGCTCGGGGGTGAATTGCCAGCTCAGCAAGCCATTGACGTCTTTATTGCGCACGCCCTCGCGGCCAGCGACCAAAGAATCAGGCGTCGCTTGAGCTGCGCGGTTGATGTCGGCGTCATCGGCGTCGGTCTTGTTCAGGCCGCCATAGACGCGGAATGCCAGAGTGTCGGTCAACGGGCCGCTGAGGTTGAAGTTGGTGCGCTTGCTCGCGCCTTCGGCATCGTTTTCGGGGAAGGCGGTGTAGGCGGTCAGCGAACCGTGCAATTGATCGGTCGGGCGTTTGGTGATGATGTTGATCACCCCGCCCATGGCCCCGGAGCCATAACGAGCGGCGGCCGGGCCGCGCAGGATTTCGATGCGCTCGACTTCTTCGGCCGGCACCCAGTTGGTTTCGCCACGGGTATCACGGTCACCGCTCCAGCCATAACGCACGGCGTTGCGTGAGGTGGAGGGCTTGCCATCGATCAGGATCAGGGTGTTTTCCGGGCCCATGCCGCGCAGGTCGATCTGACGGTTATTGCCGCGGCTGCCGCTGGAACTATTGCCGGTCAGGTTGACGCCTGGCTCGCGGCGGATGATCTCCGACAGGTCGTTGCTGGGTGGGCGCTTCTTGATGTCTTCGGCGGTGATGATCGACACGCCGGGTGCTTGCTTGAGTTCTTCGGCAGCGGTCCCCAAAACACGCGTCTCGCCCAACACCAAGGCTTGGGAGGTGCCATCTACAGGCAGGTCCGTTGCCTGGATCGGCACTTTATCGCGCTCTTTTTCCACACTCTCCGCCAGCAGCGCGGGAGACGAGAGGGTAGCGATAAACGCCAGCGATAGATGGCTGAGCCTGAATTGAGACGACATGTCCACAAAGTCCTTTACGAGGGGCGATTGAACGAGAGGCGTCTGAATTTTTCGCGTAGCCAACCGTGGCTTGGCAGCCAGTATCCAGCGCCCTCTTTGCGTCGTGATGGTATTGATTCTCAAACAAAAGTAAATTTCATTTACAATCTATACACTTTCCAGAGGGCTCTGGCGCAATGTTTTCAAGGCCGGAGGCATTGAACGGCGCAGGTCCATCTGTATTTTCTTTGCTACAAACGCGCAAAAAAAAGCCCCTCCGGCCAGACTGATGCGCAATCTGGCGGGAAGGGCGATGGAACTCATTGAAGCTGCAGTTCCTACAAGGGAGGCGTCAGGCCACGAATTGCTCTGCGTAGTGGCAAGCCACCTGCCGATTATCCAATGGTCGCAACAGCGGCTCCTCGCTGCTGCAGCGCTCGGTCGCATACGGGCAGCGCTTGTGGAACGCGCAGCCAGGTGGCGGGTTCAGCGGGTTAGGCAGTTCGCCGACGATTTTGATCTTCGGCTTGTTCGGGTCCGGGTGAATGGTCGGTGTGGCCGACAGCAGCGCCTGCGTGTACGGGTGCAGCGGGCGGGCGTAGATGTCTTCCTTGGGGCCTACTTCCACCGGGCGGCCGAGGTACATCACCATCACGTCGTCGGCGACGTGTTGCACCACCGCCAGGTTGTGGGAGATGAACACGTAGGCGGTGTTGAATTCCTGCTGCAAATCCATGAACAGGTTGAGCACCTGGGCCTGGATCGACACGTCCAGCGCCGAGGTCGGTTCGTCTGCCACCAACACTTTGGGTTGCAGCATCATCGCCCGAGCCAGTGCGATACGTTGGCGCTGACCACCGGAGAACATGTGCGGGTAGCGCTGATAATGCTCAGGGCGCAGGCCCACTTGCTTCATCATCGCCTGGACTTTTTCGCGGCGCTCGGCGGCGGACAGGTTGGTGTTGATCAGCAACGGCTCCGCCAGTTGATCACCGACTTTCTGGCGTGGGTTCAACGACGCATACGGGCTTTGGAAAACCATCTGCACGTCTTTACGCAATTGCTTGCGCTGGGCCTTGTCGGCACCGGCCACTTCCTGGCCGGCAATTTTCAAGGAGCCCGAAGACGGCTCTTCAATCAGCGTGAGGGCACGGGCCAGGGTGGATTTGCCGCAACCCGACTCGCCCACAACCGCGAGGGTCTTGCCGGCTTCCAGCTCAAAGGACACGCCATTGAGAGCACGCACGGTGGCGTGGCCCTTGAACAGGCCACGGGACACTTCATAGTGACGGGTGAAGTCGCGGGCGGTAAGTACGACGGCCATTACGCCACCTCCTGGTTCAGCGGGTAGAAGCAGCGGGCGAGGCTGTTGCTTTTCGGATCAAGGCTTGGACGCTGGGCGCGGCAGGAGTCCTGGACATACGGGCAGCGCGGTGACAGCAAGCAGCCCTGCGGACGGTCATAGCGGCCGGGAACGATGCCCGGCAGCGTGGCCAGGCGCGTGGCGCCGAGGCTGTGCTCCGGGATCGCCTTGAGCAGCGCTTCGCTGTACGGGTGCGCCGGAATGTCGAACAGTTGCGGCACCTGGCCGACTTCCACCGCTTGGCCTGCGTACATCACGCATACGCGCTGGGCGGTTTCAGCCACTACCGCGAGGTCGTGAGTGATCAGCACCAGGCCCATGTTCTGCTCTTTTTGCAGGGCCAGCAGCAGTTCCATGATCTGCGCCTGGATGGTCACGTCCAACGCAGTGGTCGGTTCATCGGCGATCAGCAACTTGGGCTCGCCGGCAATCGCCATGGCGATCGCAACACGTTGGCTCATACCGCCGGACAATTGGTGCGGGTAGGCATCCATACGGCTGGCAGCGCCTGGGATCTCGACTTTTTCCAGCAGTTCGATAGCCCGCTTGCGCGCTTGCCTGCCGGACATTTTCAAATGCAGGCGCAGCACTTCTTCGATCTGGAAACCCACGGTGTAGCTGGGGTTCAGCGCGGTCATCGGGTCCTGGAACACCATCGCCAGGTCTTTGCCGACGATCTGGCGGCGCTGGCGGTTGCTCAGCTTGAGCATGTCCTTGCCGTCGAAGTTCAGCGCATCGGCGGTAACGATGCCGGGATGCTCGATCAGGCCCATCAGCGCCATCATGGTCACGGATTTACCCGAGCCCGACTCGCCAACGATCGCCAGTACTTCGCCTTTGTCGACCGACAGGTCGAGGCCATCGACCACTGGTACGGCGGTCTTGTCGCCGAAGCGGACGTTGAGATTCTTGATTTCTAACAGTGACATGGGAATCTCCTCAGGCGGCGTTCTTGAGTTTCGGGTCCAGCGCATCGCGCAGGCCGTCACCCATCAAGTTGATTGCCAGCACGCTGAGCAAAATGGTCAAGCCAGGCAGGCTCACGACCCACCAGGCGCGTTCGATGTAGTCACGGGCCGAAGCCAGCATGGTGCCCCACTCGGGGGTTGGCGGTTGTACGCCAAGGCCGAGGAAGCCCAGGGCCGCGGCATCGAGAATCGCCGAGGAAAAGCTCAAGGTCGCTTGTACGATCAGCGGCGCCATGCAGTTAGGCAGCACGGTGATGAACATCAGGCGTGGCAGGCCGGCACCCGCGAGGCGGGCGGCGGTCACGTAGTCGCGGTTCAGTTCGCCCATCACCGCGGCGCGGGTCAGGCGCACGTAGGACGGCAGCGACACGATAGCGATGGCGATCACGGTGTTGATCAGGCCAGGGCCGAGGATGGCGACAATCGCCACGGCCAGCAGCAGCGACGGCAGGGCCAGCATGATGTCCATCAGACGCATGATGGTCGGGCCGAGCAAACGCGGGAAAAAACCGGCGAACAGGCCCAGCAGGATGCCCGGGATCAGCGACATCACCACCGACGACAAGCCGATCAGCAACGACAGGCGCGAACCCTGGATCAGGCGCGAGAGCAAGTCACGCCCCAGTTCGTCGGTGCCGAGCAGGAACTGCATCTGCCCGCCCTCCAGCCACGCCGGTGGGGTCAGCAGGAAGTCGCGGTATTGCTCGCTGGGGTTATGCGGCGCAACCCAGGGGGCGAAGATCGCGCAGAACACGATCAGCAACATGAACAGCAGGCCGGCAACCGCGCCCTTGTTCTTGGAGAAGGCTTGCCAGAATTCTTTGTACGGGGACGGGTACAGCAGGCTCTGATCGACTGCTGACACTGGAGTAGAGGTAGTCATGGTCATGATCTCAGCGCTGGTGACGGATGCGTGGGTTGGCGAAGCCGTAGAGGATATCCACCACGAAGTTCACCAGGATCACCAGGCAGGCGATCAGCAGAATGCCGTTTTGCACCACCGGGTAGTCCCGCGCGCCAATGGCTTCGATCAGCCATTTGCCGATGCCGGGCCACGAGAAGATGGTTTCGGTCAGTACCGCACCGGCCAGCAGCGTGCCGACTTGCAGGCCGACCACGGTCAGTACCGGGATCAGCGCGTTGCGCAGGCCGTGCACGAATACCACGCGCGCCGGCGACAGGCCCTTGGCCTTGGCGGTGCGGATGTAGTCCTCGCGCAGTACTTCAAGCATCGATGAGCGGGTCATCCGTGCGATCACCGCCAGCGGGATAGTACCCAGCACGATAGCCGGCAGGATCAGGTGGTGCAGGGCGTCCCAGAACGCGTCCGGCTCGTCGGCCAGCAGGGTGTCGATCAGCATGAAGCCGGTGCGCGGCTCGATGTCGTAGAGCAGGTCGATACGCCCGGAAACCGGGGTCCAGCCCAGGCTCACCGAGAAGAACATGATCAGGATCAGGCCCCACCAGAAGATCGGCATCGAATACCCCGCCAGGGAGATGCCCATCACCCCATGGTCGAACAGGGATCCTCGCTTGAGTGCCGCGATCACCCCGGCCAACAGGCCCAGGATACCGGCGAACAACAGCGCGGCCATGGACAGTTCCAGGGTGGCGGGGAAGAGGGCGGTGAATTCGGTCCACACGCTGGTGCGGGTGCGCAGCGATTCGCCAAGGTCGCCCTGGGCGAGCTTGCCGACATAGTCCAGGTATTGCGCATACAACGGCTTGTTCAAGCCAAGGCGTTCCATTGCCTGTGCGTGCATTTCGGGGTCAACCCGTCGCTCGCCCATCATGACTTCTACGGGGTCGCCTGGAATCATGCGAATCAACGCAAAGGTCAGCAACGTGATGCCGAAGAACGTGGGGATCAATAACCCCAGTCGGCGGGCAATAAAACTAAACATCTTGGTGTGTACCTCAATCAGCCGGTTAGGCAGGTCCGGCACCGCCAGTGTCGACGGTGCCGAGCGTTTTTCTTATTACTTCACCTGGGTGGTGGCGAAGTTATTTGTACCCAGAGGGCTTTGGGTGAAGCCTTCTACGTTCTTGCGCATGGCGGTGAACAGTTTCGGGTAAGCCATGGGAAGCCAGGGTTGGTCTTTTTCGAAAACATCCTGTGCTTGTTCATAGAGCGCGGCCCGTTCGGCCGGTTCCGCGATTGCACGGGCTTTGTCGATCAAGTCCTGAAACTCTTTGTTACACCAGCGGGCGTAGTTTTCGCCGTTTTTGGCTGCATCGCAACTCAGGTTCGGGGTGAGGAAGTTATCCGGGTCGCCGTTATCACCGACCCAGCCCGCCGAAACCATGTCGTGCTCGCCGTTTTTAGCCCGCTTGAGCATCTCACCCCATTCCATGACTTTGATGTTGATCTTCAGGCCGATCTGGGCCAGATCCGCCTGCATACGCTGGGCGCCGAGCATCGGGTTAGGGTTGGTCGGGCCGCCGCCGTTGCGGGTGAACAGGGTGAACTCGGTGCCTTCCGGCACGCCGGCTTCCTTGAGCAGGGCGCGGGCCTTGTCCAGATCACGGGGTGGGTTCTTCAGTTTTTCGCTGAAACCCAGCAAGGTCGGTGGGTAGGGGCCGGTGCCGACTACTGCATTGCCTTTGCCGAACAGCGCTTCGGTATAGCCGGCCTTGTCGAACGCGATGTTGATAGCGTGGCGTACCCGCGCATCGCTCATGTATTTGCGGGTGGTGTTCATCGCGGTGTAGCTGGTGGTCATCGCCGCCAGTTCATCGACTTTCAGGTTCGGGTCTTTCTTGATGCTTGGGATGTCATCCGGCTTGGGGAACAACGCGATCTGACATTCGTTGGCCTTGAGCTTTTGCAGGCGCACATTGTTATCGGTGGTGATCGCCAGAATCAGGGGGTCGACCGCCGGCTTGCCGCGGAAATAGTCCGGGTTGGCCTTGAAGCGCGCCTGGGCATCCTTTTGATATCGATTGAAGACGAATGGGCCAGTGCCGATAGGCTTGGCGTTGAGGTCTTCAGTTTTACCGGACTTGAGCAACTGGTCGGCGTATTCCTTCGAGTGGATTGACGAGAATGCCATGCCCAGATCGGCCAGGAATGGAGCTTCAGGACGGGTCAGGGTAAAGACGACGGTGTGGTCATCGGTCTTCTCTACGCTCTTGAGCAGTTCCTTGAACCCCATGCTTTCGAAGTACGGGTAGCCCACGAGGGACTTGTTATGCCACGGATGATTCGGGTCCAGCTGGCGCTGGAAGCTCCAAAGCACATCATCGGCATTCAGGTTGCGCGTGGGTTTGAAATAGTCGGTGGTGTGGAACTTGATGTCGTCACGCAGGTGGAAGGTGTAGGTCAGGCCATCGGCGCTGATTTCCGGCAGGTCTTTAGCCAGGGCGGGAACCACTTCGGTGGTGCCGGGCTTGAAATCCACCAGACGGTTGAACATGGTTTCAGCGGCGGCATCGGCGGTCACGGCGGTGGTGTACAGGACCGGGTCGAAACCTTCCGGGCTGGCTTCGGTGCACACCACCAGCGGTTTGGCCGAAACGCCGATCGCCACGCTCAACAGCGCGGCAGCCATGGCGGCTTGTAGCGGGAGCATTTTCATTCAGAGCCCTCTGCAATCGATGGAACCAGAAAAGCGTAGACGGCGAACTCGTCCTGAGTCCGCCGCCTGCCTGGCGCTAATTAAAGGATGTTGAATGGGATGGTGGTGACCAGACGGAACTCTTTGATGCTGCCGTCGGATTGGAACTCGCTGCCACGGTGTTCAACGTAGGTGGCACGAATTGCGGTGGCCTTGAGCGGGCCGCTCTGGACCGCGTAGGAAGCGCCGATACCGTATTCCTGGTGCTTCTCGCCGTCCTGGGACTGGATGCCGTCGTAACCTTTGCCGACTACACCGCGGTTACCGGTGTAGTGGGTGCCGTCGATGCCCCAGCCGCGAGCGGAGTAGGCGTTGAACTTAAGGCCTGGCACGCCGTATTCGGCCATATTGATGGCGTAGGCGATCTGGAACGATTTCTCGTTCGGGCCGTTGAAGTCGGACGTCAGGGAGTTGGCCAGGTAGATACCGTTGGTTTCGTGCAGGTAGTCGAAGTACTCGTTACCGTTCACGGCCTGGTAGGCGAAGGTCAGGCTGTGGGCCTGGTGAGTCAGGCCAAAAGACAGGGAGTAGGTATCGTTGTCGATATCCCCCATCAGCTTTTTGCCTTCATCGACGGTCTTGTAGTAGTTGAAACCGGTGGTCAGCGCCAGTTGCTGGCTGTCACCCAGTTCATGGGTAGCGCCGAAGTAGTACTGGTTCCAGAAATCCTTGACGTTGGCGCCGAAGAAGCTGGTCTTCAGGCTCTTGAATGGCTGGTAGTTGGCGCCCAGGGTATAGACCTTGTCGGTTTCAACCTTTGCGCTGTTGGTGTATTCGGAGCGGAATTTCGACAGGCTCTGTTCGCTACGTGGCGAAACGCGGTCAAACACGCCGCCCTGGAACGACAGGTTGCTGAACTCTTCGCTGTTGAAGCTCACACCCTGGAAGCTTGAAGGCAGGGCACGGTTGCCGATGGTGTCGACGATGCCGCTGCTGAAGTTCTGGCGACCGGCGGTCAAGGTGGTGTTGGACACGCGGAACTGCACGTTGGCCAGGCCCAGTTTGCTCCACTGGTCTACGGCGTCACCGTTGGAGTCCGCCAGGGTACGGTTGGAGCCGCCCTTGATATCACGCTTGCTGCGGTCCAGTACCAGAGCGTTGTAAACCGCCACTTCGGTCTTGACGCCGACAGTGCCCTGGGTGAAACCCGAGCTGGCGTTGAGGATGGTGCCCTGTACCCAGTTGGTACGGTTACGGTCGGTCAGGGTCTGGCCATGCTTCTGGTACGCGAAGGTGCCCCCACGATATTTGCTTTCATGGGAGTACCAGTTACGTGTGGTGCCGCCAAGGCTGAAGTCTTCAACGAAGCCTTTAGCCTCGCTTTGGGCGCTGGTGCCGGCCAACGTGGTAGGAACGAAGTCCTGGCTTTGCGTTTCAGCGTAGGCGGTTGCCGTGATGCTGCTGATGGCCAAGGCCAGAAGCGCTTTGCTGCTCAGTTTCATGGGTGAAGCTCCTTTGGTTCTCTTTTTTAATGCCGGTCTTTTTAGGTGAACCGGCTATTGGGTGTGGAACTCGTTCAAGCCTGTGCAAACGTTTGGCGTAGGAAATTTCCCAACAAAAGCCTGCGCGTTTGCCGGGAAGCGAACTTCGCTCCCCGCAATCCGGTTATTTTCTTATGGGGTAATGCTGACGCCCGAGAACACGTTGCGGCCGAAGGGGCTCACCTTGAAACCTTCGACTTTGGCGCTTAACGGCTGGTTGACCGTCGAGTGGGCGACTGGCGTGATCGGCACCTGCTGCTTGAGCAGTTGCTGCGCCTGTTTGTAAAGAACAGTCCTTTGTTCGCGGTCGGTCACGACCTTGGCTTGCTTGATCAGCTTGTCGTACGCCGGGTCACACCACATGGAGTAGTTGTTCCCGCCGATGGCGTCGCAGCTGTAGAGGGTGCCCAACCAGTTGTCCGGATCACCGTTGTCGCCGGTCCAGCCAATCAGGCTGACATCATGCTCACCGTTCTTGGTGCGCTTGATGTACTCGCCCCATTCGTAGCTGACGATTTTGACTTTCAGACCGATCTTGGCCCAATCGTTCTGCAGCATCTCGGCCATCAGCTTGGCGTTGGGGTTGTACGGACGTTGTACCGGCATCGCCCACAGGGTGATCTCGGTGCCTTCCTTGACGCCGGCGGCCTTGAGCAGCTCCTTGGCTTTTTCCGGGTTGTAGGCGGCGTCCTTGATGCTGTCGTCGTAGGACCACTGTGTCGGCGGCATGGCGTTGACCGCCAGTTGCCCTGCGCCCTGGTACACAGCGTTGAGGATGCTCTGCTTGTTCACCGCCATGTCCAGCGCCTGGCGCACTTCAAGCTGGTCGAACGGCTTGTGGCGCACGTTGTAGGCGATGTAGCCGAGGTTGAAGCCAGGCTTGGTCAGCAGTTGCAGGTTCGGGTCGGCCTTCAGCGCGTCTACATCGGCGGGGCGCGGATGCAGGGTGACCTGGCATTCGCCGGCCTTGAGCTTCTGCACCCGTACCGAGGCGTCGGTGTTGATGGCGAAGATCAGTTGGTCCAGCTTGACGCGGCTCGGGTCCCAGTACTGTTTGTTGCCCACGTAACGTATCTGCGAGTCTTTCTGGTAACGCTGGAACACAAATGGGCCAGTGCCGATCGGCTTCTGGTTGATGTCGCTGGGCTTGCCTTGCTTGAGCAACTGCTCGGCGTATTCGGCGGACAGGATTGCAGCGAAACTCATGGCGATGTTCTGTACGAACGCGGCATCGACCGTGTTCAAGGTCATCACCACCGTGTGCGGGTCGGTTTTTTCGACCTTGGCGATATTCTTGTTCAGGCTCATCCCGTTGAAGTACGGAAACTCGGTAGGGTAGGCCTTGCGGAATGGATGCTCGGGGTCAAGCATGCGGTTGAAGGTGAACAGCACGTCGTCGGCGTTGAAGTCGCGCGTCGGCTTGAATTCCTTGTTGCTGTGGAACTTCACCCCCTCACGCAGGTGGAAGGTGTAGGTCAGGCCATCTGGCGAAATATCCCATTTGGTCGCCAGCCCAGGTACTACGTCGGTCGCGCCTTTTTCGAATTCAACCAGGCGATTGTACAAAGGCTCTGCCGCATCGTTGTCGGTGGCCGTGGTGTATTGCGCAGTGTCAAACCCTGCCGGGCTGCCTTCGGAGCAGAACACCAGGCTCTTCTTTTCGGCGGCCTGGCCCATCGTGGCCACGGCCAGCAGGCTGGTGGCAAACATCGCGGATAGAACAGTGGTATGGCGCATGACGATCCCGATCCTTGTTTGTAGTTATCAACAGCAACCCTCCCGCTGGCCATGGCCAGGAAGACATCACTGATCCCACGCACAGCAAGTGCCATTTCCCAGAGTGATGCCTCTGCTGTCCTACGACGTTATGGGACGCGGACCTTGCAGTAAATGCGCCAATTCTGACTGGACTTGTAGGTAACGGAGACACAAGGCGCAGTTCGTTGCTGTAGGACGGCAACGCTTACAAATGTGGTCTGTTTCCTATGGCCCTGGCGGATGGAATAACGGCGACGTTGTGAAACGTCGCCGTTATTGATCCTTACTTGCCGCTTACGCTAACGCCGTAGAAGGAGTTCAAGCCAAATGGGCTGATCTTGAAGTCCTGTACGGTATTACGCATGGGTTGATACACCGTCGAGTGCGCGATAGGTGTCATCGGGACTGCATCTTTGAGGATATGTTGCGCCTGCTTGTACAGCTCGGTGCGTTTGGCGACATCCGATGTGGCCTTGGCTTCTTTCACGATGCCGTCGAATTTCTTGTCGCACCACTTGGAGAAGTTGTTGCCCGACAGCGAGTCGCAGCCGAACAGCACGTTCAGCCAGTTGTCCGGGTCACCATTGTCGCCGCTCCAGCCAATGATCATGGCCTGGTTCTCGCCGCCTTTGGAACGCTTGATGTACTCGCCCCATTCGTAGCTGGTGATCTTGACCTTCAGGCCGATCTTGGACCAGTCGTTCTGCAGCATTTCAGCCATCAGCTTGGCGTTCGGGTTGTACGGACGCTGAACCGGCATGGCCCACAGGACGATTTCGGTACCTTCCTTGACGCCGGCTTCCTTGAGCAGCGCCTTGGCTTTCTCTGGGTCGTACTTAGCGTCCTTGATGCTGGTGTCGTAGGACCATTGGGTCGGCGGCATGGCGTTGACGGCCAGTTGGCCGGCGCCCTGGTACACGGAGTCAATGATCTGCTGCTTGTTCACCGCCATGTCCAGCGCCTGGCGTACGCGCAGGTCAGCCAGCGGGTTAGGCTGGTCGCTGCCCTTGACCTTGTCCATCACGTTGTAGGCCACATAGCCCAGGTTGAAACCGGCCTGGTGCGGCAGCTTCAGGTCTTTGTCTTCGCCCAGCGCCTTTAGGTCGGCCGGACGTGGGAACAGAGTGATCTGGCATTCGTTTTTCTTGAGCTTCTGGATACGCACCGACGGGTCAGTGGTGATGGCGAAGATCAGGTTGTCGATCTTCACGTCTTCAGGTTTCCAGTAGTCCTTGTTGCCGGTGTAACGAATGTTCGAATCTTTCTGGTAGCTCTTGAACACGAACGGGCCAGTGCCGACCGGCTTCTGGTTGATGTCGGCGGGTTTGCCTTCCTTCAACAATTGCGCGGCATATTCAGCGGACTGGATCGAAGCAAAGCTCATGGCCAGGTTCTGGATGAAAGCCGCGTCCACGGTGCCAAGGGTGAACTTGACGGTGTGATCATCGACTTTCTCGATGTTCTTGATGTTGGTGTCCATCCCCATGTCCGTGAAGTACGGGAACTCGGTGGGGTAGGCCTTACGGAACGGATCGTCTTTGTTGATCATCCGGTTGAAGGTGAACAGTACGTCGTCAGCCGAGAATTCACGAGTAGGCTTGAAGTACGGGGTGGTGTGGAACTTGACGCCTTCGCGCAGGTGGAAGGTATACGTCAGGCCGTCCGGCGACACATCCCAGCTGGTGGCCAGGCCAGGAACGACGGCGGTGCCGCCACGCTCGAACTGGCTCAGACGGTTGAACATGGTTTCGGCCGAGGCATCGAAGTCTGTTCCGGTGGTGTACTGGCCTGGGTCGAAACCGGCCGGGCTCCCTTCGGAGCAGAACACCAGGTTAGTTGCCGCCAGGGCTACGGGGGCTGCGGCCATAAGGCCAGCGCTCACTAATAACGGAAGGACTGCGTGTTTAAGCATGTTGGCCTCATGATTTGTTGTCATTTTTGGTGGTGAGGGCGACCTCGTGAGTCGGCCTGCGGATACTTTATGCAGGCGCCATACCCAATGCAAGATGCTGAACGGTTACGAGCGGTAAACAGTGGTACGAACGTACAGGAATGTCGCAATTATGAAAGTTTTGCCATAAATGCGTCGATTTGATGGTTTTTTTCGGTGCAATGTGCGCACCAAAAAAGCCCAGCCGAGGCGTCTAGCGCACTCGGTTGGGGCGTCGATGTTACTTATCTAGACTCACGCCGTAGAAGGGCGTCAGTCCAAACGGGCTGATCTTGAAGTCGCGCACTTCCTTGCGCAGGGGCTGGAAAACCGTCGAGTTCGCAATAGGCGTTATAGGTACCTGTTCCTTAAGGATTTTCTGCGCCTGTTGATACCACTTGATGCGCTGCTCGCGATCATTGCTGACCTTGGCTTGCTGCACCAGCTTGTCGTAGGCCGGGTTACACCATTTGGCATAGTTGCTGCCCTTGACTGCGGCACAACTGTAGAGCACGCCGAGCCAGTTGTCCGGGTCGCCGTTGTCGCCGGTCCAGCCGTAAATCATTGCGTCGTGTTCGCCATTTTTAGCGCGTTTGATGTACTCGCCCCACTCATAGCTGACGATGTTGGCTTTGATGCCGACCTTGGCCCAATCCTGTTGGATCATTTGTGCGGACATCCGCGCATTGGGGTTGGAGGCGCGTTGCACGGTCATCGCCCACAGATTGATGGTGGTACCTGGTGCAACCCCTGCTTCTTTTAGTAGCAACCGGGCTTTGCTCGGATCGTAGGGGGCATCCTTGATGCCTGGGTCATAAGACCACTGCGCCGGCGGCAATGCGTTCTGCGCCAATTGTCCGGCGCTCTGGTAAACGGCCTTGATGATTGCTGGTTTGTCGATCGCCATGTCCAGCGCCTGGCGCACCTTGAGTTGGTCTAGCGGCGGGTGCGTTACGTTGTAGGCCAGGAAGCCCAGATTGAAACCCGCTTGTTGCAGCACGCGCAGATTGGGATCTTGCTTCATCACGTCGATGTCGGCAGGACGTGGGTAACCGCTGATCTGGCATTCACCGGCCTTTAGTTTTTGCAGGCGCGCAGCGGCGTCCGGGGTGATCGCAAATACCAGGTTATCGAGCTTTACGTCCTCGGGCTTCCAGTATTGTGTGTTGGCCACATACCGGATCTGCGCATCTTTCTGGTAACGCTTGAACACAAACGGCCCGGTGCCGATGGGCTTTTGATTGATCTGCTCGGCCTTGCCCTCTTTCAACAGCTGGGCGGCGTATTCGGCCGATTGCACCGAGGCGAAACTCATCGCCAGGTTCTGTACGAATGAAGCATCGACATTGTTCAGGTTGAAACGCACGGTGTGTTCGTCGAGTTTGTCGACGCTCTTGATCGTGGCGTTCAAGCCCATGTCAGTGAAGTAGGGCGATTCGGAGGGGTAGGCCTTGCGAAACGGGCTGTCGGCATCGAGCAAGCGATTGAAGGTGAACAACACATCATCGGCGTTGAAATCACGGGTCGGGGTGAAGAAGTCGGTGGTGTGGAACTTGACGCCATCGCGCAGGTGGAAGGTATACGTCAGGCCGTCCTTGGATACATCCCAGTTCGTGGCCAGACCCGGTTCTACCTCGGTGCCACCGCGCTTGAACTGAGTCAGACGGTTGAACACGGTTTCGGCGGACGCGTCAAAATCGGTGCCGCTGGTGTACTGGCTGGGATCGAACCCGGCGGGGCTGGCTTCGGAGCAGTAGACCAGGGTGGTTGCGGCCTGGGCCATCGGCATAAAAGCCAGTAGGCTTGCGGCGAGGAGCAGTGGCTTGACGGCGATTCTTTCCATGGAGACCCCTGAAATGGCAGGCAGACCAAAGCTGCCTAAACGAAAACGGCGGTCACCGAGGTTACCGCCGTTCTGGTTACTCAGGTAGGGACATCTGCATCAAAGGGGGCCTTGATTACTGAGGGAGATCATCGGGGATCGAGACTTCCAGTTGAGTTGGAGCGTAATCGTCAATCGTGTAAAGGTCGCCGGACACGTCATTGTTCTCGCGAATGGTGAAGGTTCTGACGGAGGTTGCTTCTAAATCCGGAATCACTTTTGGAACGTGATCGCTGACATCGCTTACAAACCACGTGGTGACGACTTTGACTCGGGCTTCACTGTTTATCGGGTCGTAATCAATAAAGTAAGAAGTATTGCTTGCTGTGACGCCGTAGCCTTCTTTTAAGCTTTGGAGCAACTCCCAATTGGCGGGAAATACTGATCCTTGATGGGCAACCTCGGAGATACGGGATCGCAGTTGTGCATCGGGAATCTCTTTCTCGAATTTCTTTAGACGGCTCAGTCTTGTCGCTTCGGGTGTGTCTGCACTGGCGTCCAACGGCACCTCGATATCGCCGCCTTTTGAGCTTTTGATGACCGTGTAGTTGTTACGATTCAGGTCGGGAAGAAAGTTCTCTGAATAATTGGTCTCGCTCAGAGGCGTAGGAGCCGCTCGCTCCGAGGGCAATACTTCGAACTTCTCCTTGGGGGCCTCCCAGCCAATATTCAGCTTTCTTTTAACAACGCCGTTTTCTTCATAGCCGCGGGTCGATACGGCGTAAGGTCTGGTCTCATCCACTTTCATGAATTGGTCGAATCTGTCGGCTCGCGCCACGGCCTGTTGATCGACATCGGCGAACAGGTCCGAAAAATGGGGGGTCAGATTTTCACTAGGTGTTGGCGATGGTGAGCGCTGCCACGGCCACCTCACCCCCCCATTGGCTGCATTGCGAACCCAGTTTCCGTCACCGGCTGAATGCACGGTCAATACAATCTTTCCGGAGCGATCAATAATCTGCACGTAGTCATTGCTAGGTTTGAAGTTGCTTTTTATTTCATATACGCCAGGGACGCCTGTCCCATCGGTGTAGCGAATAAACCAGCGATCTTCGTCGGTGGCGGTGTTCTTGAGCTGATAGATGCCCTTCTGGTTGTGCGTGGCCTTTTCAATCAACTGCTCGCCGTCAGGGATGGCATATTCGCTGATCATCCCCGCGTGACTGGGCCGCAACGGGTTCACCTGGGGCGTCGAGTGATTTGCAACCGGGTTGGTATCACTCTCGCTCAACGCGTTTGGCGTGCGCAAGAGTTCAAGATCGCTAGTGTCCTGACTGAATCGCCAGCTGTAGGGTTTTGCGCTGGGAGCGCCAGGTGTCAAAACCGCCTCCCCAAGTCCGGCTTCCACTCCAATGGGGGCAATCTCGTGCGCCAGTTGCAGGCTGGAAATTACCGCCGCGGCGTTACCTGCGACACGATCATCAGCCGTCTTGCCGTAGAGGCCATCATGTACGCCGAAGACAATGTTGCCCACATTGCCTACGATCGGTAAGTAACCAAACGTTTTACCCCAAAACTCTTTGGCTGCTTTCCAACTTTGTTGGGAGGCGCCAAAGACCTCGGTTTGATCGGTCCAGCGTGCATTCTTGGCATTTATCGCCTGGTAGTGGGGGGCAATACCGTTTTTAAGGTCGCCAAATTTCAAGTAGTAATCGCTGTCTCGCGATTGTGTGTAATTGAATGTCTCCCGGACCGGTACGGCCTGATCTGTGAACGGGCCTTTTCTTCCTGGAAACGTAGAACGGTTATCCTGAATCAATGCATTGAGTACATACCCGGCCCCTACCCAGTGAGCATCATGACCGCCTTGCCTGTCACGAGCGTTGAAGCGGCTAACCAATTGAGCCTGATTGTTTTTAGCCCAACTGGCAAAGTCGTCATCACCGTGTATTTCACGGGCGGAGCCATTCTTTAAGTCAATCATCAGTCCCTTATTCGGGCGGTGGTCATAATCACCGTGATAATTGATATAAGGAATAAATGCATAACCCTCTAAGGGATAGCCATATATGTTGGGGATTACCGCGTTTCCGTCTTCTTCAAGTGTGCGGACAATGGCGGCCCGCGCAGCGGGGGTTAGGTGTTTGTTACTGGAATTGTCGTCATGCAGACTTTGTAATATTCCTCGCAACACATAGGCATCCGCTTTGCCCGATCGCTTCGCCAGTTGCCCCGAGGCGTCGCGCATGGGCGCCGCTATTTCATTTTCCCAATGGCCTTGGAGTTGGCTGCCCAAGGATTCCAGTTCGTGAAGCTTGTTTTTATCTTGCGGGTTGATGTGCATGCCCTGGAAGTTCAACGGGCCGCCCCTTGACACCTTGTCGTGCGCAAGAGCGCCGGCTGCAATCTCCCATGCAAAATAGGTGCGTACCTCCTTGTTGGTTTCCTCCTGGGGCTTGCCCATTCCTACATAGGAGTGGAAGGTCACCGAGATTTTTTCATGGGGATCGTAGCCGGCTGCTAGCAACCCGCCGCTGAAGTAACCTGCGGGTTCAAGAAACAGGCGAGTTTGCTGGAACTTGATATTGCGTTCTGAGTCGCTGCCATTTTCGATGTGTTGAATGTGCGCGACGACTCGACCGGCATAGGCATCGATACGATGCATTCGCTCTTGCTGTGTATAACCCGCGTTTGGCGGAATAACGTTGACTGACCCATAGATGATGCTTTTGGAAGCATCGAGCTCATGGGCGGGTGTAGGCAAGGGGAACGGGGGTTGGTCGAGCAATTTTTTTGGATGTTTTGAAGAGGTTTCTTCTGCCTGCTGCCGGGTTTGCGTTGCGGGCAAATCATCAAGCGCTCGACGCTGGCGATAGTGTGTGGGAGGGAAAGAGGGAACGACGAGTGTGGGAGCGAGAGACGGCGTTATATTCATTATCGACTCACATTAATTATTGGGTAAATAACTGCCGTTCATCGAGAAACAAAGAAATCGATATGTGTGATGTTCTGTTGTCAGTACGTCCGTGTGTGGCAAATAACCTGTTCGATGTTCTGATTCAAGATGATGTGCATGGCAACCCTGGGTGGGAAGTTGAGTGTCGTAAGTTCCAGGCCTGCATTCGTAATGTTTGACGAGTGGTGTCGTGAGGGCGAGGTTTAGATAGATTAGAGTAAGGCTGTAGTATCAAGTTACTTGGTGTGTGGTAGCGGTCTGAGTGTTCCGTGGGCGGCAACACCACAGCGTAACCGGTGAAGGTTACGCCGTGTTGGTCTCGCGAAGACTTACGGTAAAACTTCGATCACTCCATCGGCGCTCATGCTCACTTGGCTGGTGCCCGCTTCAACGTCAGGCGTCGGTGCAGAATCTGCCATGGCCGCCTTCATCATCATGCCGCCACGGGCATAAGGCATCGGGTAACCATTGGTGTTGAAGTTCAGATTGACGATCTTGTAACCCTTGCCGCCCAGTGCATCGGTAGCCAGTTGCGCACGGGCCTTGAACGCAGTAACCGCGTCCTTGAGCAACGCATCTTCGCTGGCCTTGCGCGTGGCATCGGCGATGGCGAAGTCCATGTTTTCCATTTTCAGCGTGTTCAACAGCTCGCCGGTGAGCTTGGACAGCGCCGGGAAGTCCGCGCTTTCCAGGCGCAGTTCGGCGCGCTCACGCCAGCCGGTGATCTTCTGGTTCTTGTTGTCGTAGATCGGGTAGCTGTTACGGCTGCCCTGGCGCAGGGTCACGCCTTTGACTTCGCGGGCCTGGCCTAAGGCTGTGTTCATGGTGGTGGTGATTTCAGCGGCAAGCTTGGCCGGGTCGGCGTTTTGCGACTCGGTATAGAGGGTGACGATCATCTTGTCGCGGGCTACTTCCTGGCTGACTTCGGCGCGCAGGGAGATCTGGTTGTAGTTCAGTGCATCGGCGGCCATGGCCGGCAGGCTGGCAATGGCGCTGGCGCTGAGAGTGATGATGGCTGCACTGCGAATGAAACGAGACATGGAAGCTCCTTGAGGTAGTCGTGCTCGGTATGACTGTAGACGCTGGCATAGGGTTCTTCGGGTTTACACATTACCAACAAGTTATGCGGGCGCCGACGAACGGTCATTTAGCCGGCCTGCGTCAAAGAGCCACACGCGCCGTGCCAGCAGGTCCGCTTCGTTTATACTCGTACCGATCCGCCTGCAGCGCTCATCGGGAGAGCTCATGCTCGCCGCCGTAAAACTGACTTCCGCCACTCGCCAGAACCTCTGGCGCCTGACGTTCATTCGCACCCTGGTATTGGCCGCACAGGCCGGTTCCGTCGGGCTTGCCTATTGGTTCGACCTGCTGCCGCTGCCCTGGCTGCAACTGGCTGTGACCCTGGGTTTTTCCACCGTGTTGTGTGCATTTACCGCCATACGGCTGCGCACCACCTGGCCGGTGACCGAGTTGGAATATGCCCTGCAACTGGCTTGCGACCTGTTTATCCACAGCGTGTTGCTGTACTTCTCCGGTGGGTCCACCAACCCGTTCGTTTCGTATTACCTGGTGCCACTGACCATCGCTGCGGTGACGTTGCCATGGCGCTACTCGGTGGTGCTTTCGGGGATCGCGCTGACGCTGTACACCCTGTTGCTGGCTCAGTTCTACCCGTTGCAGACCTTCCCTATCGCCCGGGAAAACCTGCAAATCTACGGGATGTGGTTGAGTTTTGCCCTGTCTGCCGCCGTCATTACCTTTTTCGCCGCACGTATGGCCGAAGAGCTGCGCCGCCAGGAAGAGCTGCGCGCCATTCGCCGTGAAGAGGGCCTGCGTGACCAGCAACTGCTGGCCGTTGCCACCCAGGCTGCCGGTGCCGCCCATGAATTGGGCACGCCGTTGGCGACCATGAGCGTGCTGCTCAAGGAAATGACCCAGGACCATCACGACCCCGCGCTGCAAGACGACTTGAGCGTGCTGCAGGAACAGGTCAAGCAATGCAAGCTGACGCTGCAGCAACTGGTGCGTGCCGCCGAAGCCAATCGCCGCCTCGCGGTTGAAATGCAGGATGTGACCCAATGGCTCGATGAAGCCCTGAACCGTTGGCACCTGATGCGCCCCGAGGCCAGTTACCGCTTCAACCTGTTGGGCCAAGGCAGCGTGCCGCGCCTGGCGCCACCGCCAGACCTGACCCAGGCGCTGCTCAACTTGCTGAACAACGCCGCTGACGCCTGCCCTGAAGGGCTCGGTGTACAGTTGGACTGGGACGCCGAAAACATCACCATCAGCATTCGTGACCACGGCGCGGGCGTGCCGCTGGCCATTGCCGAGCAGATCGGCAAACCCTTCTTTACCACCAAGGGCAAAGGCTTCGGCCTGGGCCTGTTTTTGAGCAAGGCCAGCGTGACCCGCGCGGGCGGCTCAGTGAAGCTCTATAGTCATGAGGAAGGTGGCACGCTCACCGAGCTGCGCCTGCCCCGTGTCGCACGAGGAGATATCGATGAGTGACGAGATCCAAGTCGAAGGCGAAGAACTGCCGCACCTGTTGCTGGTAGATGACGATGCCACCTTTACCCGCGTGATGGCGCGCGCCATGAGCCGTCGCGGTTTTCGCGTCAGCACCGCAGGGTCTGCCGAAGAAGGCCTGACCATCGCCCAGGCCGACCTGCCCGACTACGCCGCCCTCGACCTGAAAATGGACGGCGACTCCGGCCTGGTGCTGCTGCCCAAGCTGCTGGAGCTCGACCCCGAAATGCGCGTGGTGATCCTCACCGGTTACTCCAGCATCGCCACCGCTGTCGAGGCGATCAAGCGCGGCGCCTGCAACTACCTGTGCAAGCCGGCGGACGCCGACGACGTGCTGGCCGCTCTGCTTTCCGAGCACGCCGACCTCGACACCCTGGTACCGGAAAACCCGATGTCGGTGGACCGCCTGCAATGGGAGCATATCCAGCGCGTGCTGACCGAGCACGAAGGCAATATCTCCGCCACTGCCCGTGCTTTAGGCATGCACCGCCGTACCTTGCAGCGCAAGTTGCAGAAGCGCCCGGTACGACGCTGAACGAACACTGAACAACCTGCTTCAGGCTGCACGGATGCGCGAACCGATCACCTATGATCGGTTCAAACGCCTGTGATGTTTTTCCTGCCGAGCCTGAACAATGAACCAGAACGCTGAGTACTCCGCGATCAACGACGCGGTGCGGGGGCAATTCTTCCGCCGAACCTGGGCCATGATCACACCGTATTGGCGTAGCGAAGAGAAGGGCAGGGCCTGGCTGTTGCTGGCTGCAGTGATTGGCCTGTCGCTGTTCAGCGTGGCGATTTCCGTGTGGATCAATCACTGGTACAAGGATTTCTACAACGCCCTGGAGAAGAAGGACACCGCCGCCTTCTGGCAACTGATAGGTTATTTCGGCGGCATTGCGGCGGTGGCGATTCTCGGCGCGGTCTACCGTCTCTATCTGACCCAGATGCTGACGATCCGCTGGCGCGCCTGGCTCACCGAAAAACACTTCACCCGGTGGCTGGCCCACAAGAATTACTACCAGCTGGAACAGGGTGGTTATACCGACAACCCAGACCAGCGGATTTCCGAAGACCTCAACAACTTCACCTCCGGCACCTTGAGCCTCGGCCTTGGGTTGCTGCGTAATGTGGTCAGCCTGGTGTCGTTCTCGATCATCCTGTGGGGCGTATCGGGCAGCATCGAAGTGTTTGGCATCACCATCCCCGGCTATATGTTCTGGTGCGCGCTGCTGTACGCCACCGTGGGCAGTTGGCTGACGCACCTGATCGGCCGACGCTTGATCGGCCTGAGCAACCAACAGCAACGCTTCGAGGCAGACCTGCGTTTTTCCATGGTGCGGGTGCGTGAGAATGCCGAGAGCATTGCCCTGTACAACGGCGAGCCCAATGAAAGACAACGCCTGAGTACGCGCTTCGGCAAGGTCTGGCACAACTTCTGGGACATCATGAAAGTGTCCAAGCGCCTGACCTTTTTCACCGCCGGCTACAGCCAGATTGCGATCATCTTCCCGTTTATCGTGGCCGCGCCGCGCTACTTCAGCGGCAAGATCGAGCTGGGCGAGCTGATGCAAATCAACTCGGCGTTTGGCAACGTGCAGGAAAACTTCAGCTGGTTTATCAACGCCTACTCGGAGCTGGCGACATGGCGCGCCACCAGTGATCGCCTGCTGAGTTTCCAGCAAGCCATGAGCGACAACGAGCAGCGAGCCCCGGCCATCGATGTGCGCCCTGACGGCGAGCGCCTGGTGATCACGGATCTGGGCATGGACCTGGCCGACGGCCGTCACCTGCTCACCGACGCCGACATGACCGTGGAGCCTGGCCAGCGCGTGATGCTCAGCGGGCGTTCCGGTAGCGGCAAGAGCACCTTGTTGCGGGCGATGGGCCATCTTTGGCCCGCAGGTCATGGCAGCATTCGGTTGCCGGCGACGTGCTACCTGTTCCTGCCGCAGAAGCCTTACCTGCCGATTGGTACGCTCAAGGCGGTGCTGAGTTATCCACAAGACGACAGCGTCTATCCGGCAGAACGTTATGCACAGGTCCTGCAAACCTGCCGCCTGCCGCACCTGCTCAATCGTCTGGATGAAGCCAACCACTGGCAACGCATGCTTTCGCCGGGTGAGCAACAGCGCCTGGCCTTTGCCCGTGCGTTGTTGTTCGCACCGCAGTGGCTGTATATGGATGAAGCCACTTCGGCGATGGATGAAGAGGATGAGGCAACGTTGTACCAGGCGTTGATCGATGAATTGCCGGGATTGAGCATCGTCAGCGTCGGCCACCGCAGCAGCCTCAAGCGTTTCCATGGGCGGCATGTGCGCATCGAGGGTGGGCGGTTGCAGGAGCAACAACTCACTTGAGCTCATCCTCGGTGAGTGTGGGAGGGGGCTTGCTCCCGATGGCAGCCTGTCAGTAACAGATGCATTGGCTGATCCACCGCTATCGGGAGCAAGCCCCCTCCCACATTGATCTGCATTGTTCTTGAAGTGGCGCCCAAAAAAACCCGGCTGATCATAGATCAGCCGGGCTTTTTTAATGCTCGAAGATGACTTACTTCTTCAAGCCGTAATGCTCATCCAGCATTCCTGGGGCGTTCGGCGTCTTTGGCGCGTAGTCCCGTGGTGGCTCCTGGTTTTCCCGAGGCGGGGTCAGGCGTTCCCGTGGGGTTTGCGGTGCATCGGAATGCAGCGCAGCCAGCAGGCGCTGGCGGGTGATGTCGTCGAGGGCCAGGCGATTAGCGCCTTCGGCGAGGTGATCCTGTACTTCCTGGTAGCTCTGGGTGAGCTTCTTGACCAGGGTCGCGGTGCTGTTGAAGTGGGTAACAACCTCGTTCTGATAACTGTCAAAACGTTCCTGAATGTCATCCAGCTGACGCTGCGTGCGGTTAGGCGCGGCATTCGGCAGCAGGCGGGCAACCAGGAATCCAATGGCGACACCGGCAACCAGGGCAAGAGTCGGCAACAACCAAACTAAGAGCGAGTGTTCCACGAGTCCTTCCTCTATAAACGGCTTTGCTTTACGTT
Organism: Pseudomonas sp. NCIMB 10586; assembly: GCF_023127895.1. NCBI lineage: Bacteria > Pseudomonadati > Pseudomonadota > Gammaproteobacteria > Pseudomonadales > Pseudomonadaceae > Pseudomonas > Pseudomonas sp. NCIMB 10586. The sequence continues at coordinate 404,964 of NZ_SPKQ01000018.1, read as the reverse complement.
AACGGCTCAAACCTGCGCTGTATACCGCGATTAAGCTCGCAATGATGCCATGCACAGACTTTTAGCTAGACGAGTCGACCCCTTGAGAGGTCACGGAGTTCATCCTTGCTCATGCGTGAAACCCCCGTTTTGATCGATGGCCCGGTGGGCCAATTGGAAGCCTTGTACCTGGATCACCCCGAACCACGTGGCCTGGCGCTGATCTGCCACCCTAACCCGGTGCAGGGTGGGACCATGCTCAATAAAGTGGTGTCGACCCTGCAACGCACTGCGCGCGATGCCGGTTTGATTACTTTGCGTTTCAATTATCGTGGCGTCGGTGCCAGCGCCGGTACACACGATATGGCCAGTGGTGAGGTCGACGATGCCGAAGCGGCCGTCACCTGGCTGCGGGCAAAACATCCCGAACTGCCGATCACCTTGTTGGGTTTTTCCTTCGGTGGCTATGTCGCGGCCAGTCTCGGCGGCCGTCTGGAAGCCAAGGGTGAAAAGCTTGCGCACCTGTTTATGGTGGCTGCCGCCGTGATGCGCCTTGGCGATGCAGATGTGTTGCCCCAAGGCTGCCCGTTGACCCTGATCCAACCGGAAAGCGATGAAGTGGTCGACCCGCAATTGGTCTACGACTGGTCCGCCGCCCTGAAACGCCCCCATGAGTTGCTGAAAGTGGCAGAATGCGGACACTTTTTTCATGGCAAGCTGACCGATCTCAAGGATCTGGTGCTGCCACGCCTTTCGAATTGATGACAAGCGATCACCCATGACGACCCGTACCCGAATCCTCACCGGCATTACCACCACCGGCACGCCGCACCTGGGCAACTACGCCGGTGCGATTCGCCCGGCGATCCTCGCCAGCGAAGACGCGAATGCCGACTCCTTCTACTTCCTGGCCGACTACCACGCGCTGATCAAGTGCGACGACCCGCAGCGCATCCAGCGCTCGCGCATGGAAATCGCCGCGACCTGGCTGGCCGGTGGCCTCGATGTGAACCGTGTGACCTTCTATCGCCAGTCGGACATCCCGCAGATTCCCGAGCTGACCTGGCTGCTGACCTGTGTTGCCGCCAAGGGCCTGCTCAACCGCGCCCATGCGTACAAGGCGTCGGTGGACAAGAACGTGGAAAACGGCGAAGACCCGGATGCGGGCATCAGCATGGGCCTGTACAGCTACCCGGTGCTGATGGCGGCGGACATCCTGATGTTCAACGCACACAAAGTGCCGGTCGGCCGCGACCAGATCCAGCACGTGGAAATGGCCCGCGACATCGGCCAGCGTTTCAACCACTTGTTCGGCAACGGTAAAGAATTCTTCACCATGCCCGAGGCGCTGATCGAAGAAAGCGTCGCCACCTTGCCGGGCCTGGATGGCCGCAAGATGTCCAAGAGCTACGACAACACCATCCCGTTGTTCACCAGCGCCAAGGACATGAAAGACGCGATCTCGCGGATCGTGACCGACTCGCGTGCGCCGGGCGAAGCCAAGGACCCGGACAATTCGCACCTGTTCACCCTGTACCAGGCGTTCGCGACCAAGGCGCAGGAAGAAGAATTCCGTGGCGAGCTGCTGCAAGGCCTGGGCTGGGGCGAGGCGAAGAATCGTCTGTTCCAACTGCTCGATGGCCAACTCGGTGAAGCGCGCGAGCGTTACCACCAACTGATGTCGCGCCCCTCCGATATGGAAGACCTGCTGCTGGTCGGCGCCAAGAAAGCCCGTGCCGTGGCCGCGCCATTCCTCGCCGAGTTGCGTGAGGCGGTGGGCCTGCGTTCGTTCGTCAACCAGGCTGCGGCGCCGGTCGCAACCAAGAAAAAAGCGGCGAAGGCTGCGCGTTTTGTGAGTTTTCGTGAAGACGATGGCAGCTTCCGCTTCCGCCTGCTGGCCGCTGATGGTGAGCAACTGTTGCTGTCGCGCAACTTTGCCGATGGCAAAGCGGCTGGCGCTGTGACCAAACACTTGCAAAGTGGTGATGCGCTGGACGTGCGTGCGCAGGCTCTGAGCTTCAGCGTATGGCTGGACGGCGCCGCCGTGGCTGACAGTGCCGAGTACGCCGATCAAGCATCGCGTGACGCGGCCATCGAAGCCTTGCGCGCTGCGTTGGCCCCAATCGAGGATTAACCCGACCAAGGGTTGATTGCCATTCTCCAGGGCCGTCGTTACAGTGTCGGCCCGTTTTTGTTGCCTTGCTAACGAAATTATGACGCCCCTAGAACGATATCAAGCTGATCTGAAACGCCCTGAATTCTTCCATGACGCAGCCCAGGAAAATGCTGTGCGTCATTTGCAGCGCCTGTACGACGATCTGGTCGCGGCCTCGCAAAGCAAACCAGGGATGTTCAGCAAGCTGTTTGGCAAGAAAGATCACACGCCGGTCAAGGGCCTGTACTTCTGGGGTGGCGTCGGCCGGGGCAAGACTTATCTGGTAGACACCTTCTTTGAAGCGCTGCCATTCAAGGAAAAGGTCCGTACTCACTTCCACCGCTTCATGAAGCGCGTGCACGAAGAGATGAAAACCCTGCCGGGCGAGAAAAACCCGCTGACCATCATCGCCAAGCGCTTCTCCCAAGAAGCGCGGGTGATCTGCTTCGATGAGTTCTTCGTCTCCGACATCACCGACGCCATGATCCTTGGCACGCTGATGGAAGAGCTGTTCAAGAACGGTGTGACCCTGGTGGCCACGTCGAACATCGTGCCCGACGGTTTGTACAAGGACGGCCTGCAGCGTGCGCGCTTCCTGCCGGCCATTGCGCTGATCAAGCAGAACACCGATATCGTCAACGTCGACAGCGGCGTCGATTACCGCCTGCGCCACCTGGAGCAAGCCGAGCTGTTCCACTTCCCGCTGAACCAGGCGGCGCACGACAGCCTGAAAAAAAGCTTCCGCGCCCTGACGCCGGAATGCACCCAGGCGGTGGAAAACGACAAGCTGATGATCGAGAACCGCGAAATCATCGCGTTGCGCACCTGCGATGACGTGGCCTGGTTCGAGTTCCGCCAACTGTGCGACGGCCCGCGCAGCCAGAACGACTACATTGAGCTGGGCAAGATCTTCCACGCGGTGATCTTGAGCGGCGTCGAGCAGATGGGCGTGACCACCGACGATATTGCGCGGCGGTTTATCAACATGGTCGACGAATTCTACGACCGTAACGTCAAGTTGATCATCTCGGCGGAAGTCGAGCTCAAGGACTTGTACACCGGCGGTCGCTTGAACTTCGAATTTCAGCGCACCTTGAGTCGCCTGCTTGAAATGCAGTCCCACGAGTTCCTGTCGCGCGGACACAAGCCATAACCGATCTCCAGAACAATGGAGATCCAATGTGGGAGGGGGCTTGCTCCCGATTTCGGAGTGTCAGTCACTGTAGATGTGACTGACCCAGCGCAATCGGGAGCAAGTCGAATCGTCGCACCGCCCCTCCCACTTTGTTTTCTGTGTTCCTTCAGTTAGGCGGCTTGCTGAAATTGCTGGCGATACTGGTTCGGCGACAACTCCGTGTGCTGCCTGAACAACCGCGCAAAGAAACTCGCATCGTCGTAACCCACCTCATAACTGATGGTCTTGATGCTCTTGCGGCTGCCTGAGAGCAGGCCCTTTGCCGTCTCGATGCGCAACCGTTGCAGGTAATGCAGCGGCTTGTCACCGGTGGCGGTCTGGAAGCGCCGCATGAAGTTGCGGATGCTCATGCCGTGTTCCCGGGCGACGTCTTCGAAGCGGAACTTGTCGGCGAAGTGTTCTTCGAGCCAGTGCTGGATCTGCAGGATGATCACGTCCTGGTGCAGCTTCTGGCCGCCAAAACCGATACGCCCCGGCGAATAGCTGCGCTGCACCTCATAGAGGATGTCGCGGGCCACGGCCTGGGCGATGTTGGCGCCGCAGAAGCGTTCGATCAGGTAGATGTAGAGGTCACAGGCCGAGGTGGTGCCGCCGGCGCAATACAGGTTATCGGCATCGGTCAGGTGCTTGTCCTGGTTGAGCTGCACCTTGGGGAAGCGCTCGCTGAAAGCATTGAAGAACCGCCAGTAGGTGGTCGCCTCCTTGCCATCGAGCAGCCCGGCTTCGGCCAGCCAGAACACCCCGGTGGCTTCACCGCACAGCACGGCGCCGCGGGCATGTTGTTCGCGTAGCCACGGCAACACTTGCGGGTAGCGGGTGCACAGGGCGTCGAAGTCGTCCCAGAAGGCCGGCAGCACGATGATATCGGCATCCTCCAGGCCGCCGTCCACCGGCATGATCACATCGCTGAAGCTGCGCACCGACTGCCCGTCGGGGCTGACCAGGCGCGTATCGAACCCTGGGGTCAAGCCCAGGCCCTGCTGTTTACCGTAACGCAGGCTGGCCAGATGGAAGAAGTCCTTGGCTTGCATGAGGGTGGAAGCGAATACCCGATCAATGGCCAAAATGCTGACGCGCCGCAGGGGCGTGGAGATTTGGTTAGACATAATTTCATTTATTCTTATAGGGGAAAGTGGTCACCAGACGGCTGGATCGTCTTATTTTTTGTCGCATGTGTCCAGTGTCCCGTGACGCCATCGGGGCATAGGCTCTGTGGGCTCGTCCTTGTCCGACAATCCACGCAGGTGACCCATGATCCCCAGAACCTTGTTCAGCTCGGAGCACGAAATCTTCCGCGAGAGCGTGCGCACCTTCCTCGAAAAACACGCCGCGCCCTTTCATGGGCAATGGGAAAAGCAGGGCTATATCGACCGGAGCCTGTGGAACCAGGCGGGGGAGGCGGGCATGTTGTGTTCCCACCTGCCGGAGGAATATGGCGGCCTGGGCGCAGATTTCCTCTACAGCGCGGTGGTGATCGAAGAAGTCAGCCGCCTGGGGTTGACCGGCATCGGCTTTTCTCTGCACTCGGATATCGTCGCGCCCTACATCCTGCATTACGGCAGTGAAGCGCTTAAGCACAAATACCTGCCCAAGTTGATCTGCGGGGAGATGGTCACGGCAATTGCCATGACCGAGCCGGGCGCCGGTTCCGACCTGCAAGGGGTCAAGACCACGGCAGTGCTGGACGGCGATGAGTACGTCATCAACGGCTCCAAGACCTTTATCACCAACGGTTACCTGGCCGATCTGGTGATCGTAGTCGCCAAGACCGATCCCAAGGCCGGCGCCAAGGGCACCAGCCTGTTTCTGGTGGAGGCTGGCACGCCCGGTTTCGACAAGGGCAAGCGCCTTGAGAAAGTCGGCATGAAGGCCCAGGACACCTCGGAGTTGTTTTTCCAGGACGTGCGGGTGCCCAAGGAAAACCTGCTGGGCCAGGCCGGTATGGGCTTCGCATACCTGATGCAGGAACTGCCTCAAGAGCGTTTGACCGTAGCGATAGGCGCACTGTCTTCAGCCGAAGCGGCATTGCAATGGACCCTGGATTACACCCGCGAGCGCAAGGCGTTCGGCAAGGCGATTGCCGACTTCCAGAACACCCGATTCAAGCTGGCCGAGATGGCCACCGAGATTCAGATCGGCCGTGTGTTTGTCGACAAATGCATGGCGTTGCACCTAGAGGGCAAGCTGGACGTGCCGACAGCGGCGATGGCCAAGTACTGGGCCACGGACCTGCAATGCAAGGTGCTCGATGAGTGCGTGCAGTTGCACGGCGGCTACGGCTTCATGTGGGAATACCCGATTGCCCGGGCCTGGGCGGATGCGCGGGTGCAGCGCATTTATGCGGGAACCAATGAGATCATGAAGGAGATTATTGCGCGGGCACTTTGATTGTCTGGTGCTCTTGATGGCCTCATCGCAGGCAAGCCAGCTCCCACATTTGACGGTATTCACAGATCAACATGTGGGAGCTGGCTTGCCTGCGATGGCGGTCTGAAGGTCAATCAAGGCGCGGGGTTTGGATGATCCTTTTGAATCGCCTCAATCCCTTCCAACACCTCTTTCGACAGTTTCAACTCGGCACTGGCAATGTTGCTATCCAACTGTTCCAGCGACGTAGCCCCAATGATATTGCTGGTCACAAACGGCTGCTGCGTCACAAACGCCAGGGCCATCTGCGCCGGGTCCAGGCCATGTTCCCGCGCCAATGCCACATAGCGGCTGCACGCCGCCTCCGACTGCGGGTTGAAGTAACGGCTGAACCGGCTGTACTCGGTCAGGCGTGCCTTGGCCGGCCGTGCGCCGCCTTCGTACTTGCCGCTGAGCATGCCGAACGCCAGTGGTGAGTAGGCCAGCAAGCCGCACTGCTCACGGATGGCGATTTCTGCCAGGCCCACTTCAAAGCTGCGGTTGAGCAGGTTGTATGGGTTCTGGATCGACACCGCGCGCGGCCAGCCACGGGCTTCGGCCAGGGCGAGGAACTTCATGGTGCCCCATGGGGTTTCGTTGGACAGGCCGATGTGGCGGATCTTGCCGGCCTTGACCTGTTCATCCAGGGCTTCGAGGGTTTCTTCCAGGGGGGTGAGGTCGTCTTCGTCCTTGTGCTTGTAGCTCAGTTGGCCGAAGAAATTAGTGCTGCGTTCCGGCCAGTGCAGTTGGTAGAGGTCGATCCAGTCGGTCTGCAGGCGCTTGAGGCTGGCGTCGAGCGCCTGGATGATGTGCTTGCGGTTGTGACGCAGGTAGCCATCGCGGATGTAGTCGATGGTGTTGCCGGGGCCGGCGATCTTGCTGGCGAGGATCCAGTCGGCGCGGTCGCCACGGCTTTTGAAATAGTTGCCGATGTAGCGTTCGGTGGTGGCATAGGTGTCGGCCTTGGGCGGTACCGGGTACATTTCTGCGGTATCGAGGAAGTTGATCCCCGCGCCCTTTGCTCGTTCGATCTGCGCGAAAGCCTCTGCCTCGCTGTTCTGCTCGCCCCAGGTCATGGTGCCCAACGCGATGGCGCTGACGTTCAGATCGGTGCGGCCCAGCTGTCGGTAATCCATCGGGTACTCCTTCAGGGGAAAACAATCATAAAAGCAGGTTGAATTTTTTTTCGCAATCTGCATAATTGCCCACCTCTTTCTGCAGTGGAAGTGATGCGCCGCCTGCCGAAGAATCTTGCCGTTGAACGGACGCGCCGACCCGAGCCCCCGATAGCGTCTGTATCCGGCTGCCTTTGACTTGTCAAAGTACGCACTATTCAGTAAGATCCGCCGTCTAATTTACAGGGCGGCCCCTGAGGCTATTAAAGAATGACAACTTTTACTGCAAAACCGGAAACAGTTCAGCGCGACTGGTTTGTCGTCGACGCCGCTGGTCAGACCCTGGGTCGTCTGGCCACTGAAGTCGCCAGCCGTCTGCGTGGCAAGCACAAGCCTGAATACACCCCGCACGTTGATACCGGTGACTACATCGTGATCATCAACGCTGAGCAGGTACGTGTTACCGGCAACAAAGCGCAAGACAAAATGTACTACCGTCACTCCGGTTTCCCAGGCGGTATCAAGTCTTCCAACTTTGAAGGCCTGATCTCCAAGAAGCCTGAAGCCCCGATCGAAATCGCGGTCAAAGGCATGCTGCCGAAGGGCCCACTGGGTCGCGATATGTTTCGCAAGCTGAAAGTCTATGCGGGCGCTGTACACCCTCATGCTGCTCAGCAGCCCCAAGAACTGAAGTTTTAACGGAATAGTTCATTATGTCGGCGACTCAAAATTACGGCACTGGCCGTCGCAAAACCGCAACCGCACGCGTTTTCCTGCGTCCGGGCACTGGTAACATCTCGATCAACAACCGCTCCCTGGACAACTTCTTCGGTCGCGAAACTGCCCGCATGGTAGTTCGTCAGCCGCTGGAATTGACCGAGACCGTTGAAAAGTTCGACATCTACGTCACCGTTATCGGTGGCGGTGTAAGTGGTCAAGCTGGCGCAATCCGCCACGGTATCACTCGCGCTCTGATGCAGTACGACGAAACCCTGCGTGGCGCTCTGCGCAAAGCTGGCTTCGTTACTCGCGATGCTCGTGAAGTTGAACGTAAGAAAGTCGGTCTGCGTAAAGCGCGTAAGCGTCCGCAGTACTCGAAGCGTTAATTCGCTTTACGTTCCAGAAAACGCCCAGCCTCCTCACGGAGCTGGGCGTTTTTTATTGCCTGCGATTTATGCACATTTTTCGCCGTGACAACTTGCCACATCCGTAGACCCCCTATACTACAAGGCCTGAGGGCGGAGGCCCGGGCAATTCCCTTGTCATACGTGGGGCTTTTCATTACCATCCGTCAAAATTTTTATAAGTAAAGATTCAACACTTAGTAGACGCCTGATTTAACAGGCCAAAAAGCTGATGGGAGAGGACTGAATGAGCAATGACGGCGTGAATGCAGGCCGGCGTCGCTTCTTGGTAGCAGCCACATCCGTGGTGGGTGCTGCAGGAGCGGTGGGGGCTGCGGTCCCGTTCGTGGGGTCATGGTTTCCCAGTGCCAAGGCGAAAGCCGCAGGTGCACCGGTGAAGGTGAATGTCAGCAAGATCGAGCCAGGTCAGCAGATGATTGCTGAATGGCGCGGCCAGCCGGTTTTCATTGTTCGCCGTACCGAGGAAATCCTGGGGAATCTGAAAAAGATCGAAGGCCAGTTGTCTGACCCGAAATCCGAAAATTCCGATCAGCCCGCCTACGCCAAGAACGAAATGCGTTCGATCAAGCCAGAGATCCTGTTGCTGGTTGGTCTGTGTACCCACTTGGGTTGCTCGCCTACCTTCCGCCCGGAAGTGGCCCCTGTCGATCTGGGCAAGGATTGGGTCGGTGGTTATTTCTGCCCCTGCCACGGCTCGCACTACGACCTCGCTGGCCGTGTCTACAAATCCCAGCCTGCTCCATTGAACCTGCCCGTGCCTCCGCATACCTACGAAACTGACGACCTCATAGTCATTGGCCTCGACAAGGAGAACGCGTGATGAGCAAGTTCATGGATTGGGTGGATGCGCGCTTCCCCGCCACCAAAATGTGGGAAGACCATCTCAGCAAATATTACGCGCCAAAAAACTTCAACTTCTTCTACTTCTTTGGCTCCCTGGCCTTGTTGGTGCTGGTCAACCAGATCGTCACCGGCGTGTGGTTGACGATGAGCTACACCCCGTCGGCGGAAGAGGCCTTTGCTTCTGTCGAATACATCATGCGCGACGTCGAGTACGGCTCGATCCTGCGCCTGCTGCACTCCACAGGCGCGTCAGCGTTCTTCATCGTCGTCTACATGCACATGTTCCGTGGCCTGCTCTACGGTTCGTACCAGAAGCCGCGTGAGCTGGTGTGGGTGTTTGGCATGTTGATCTACCTGGCGCTGATGGCCGAAGCCTTCATGGGCTACCTGCTGCCATGGGGCCAGATGTCGTACTGGGGCGCCCAGGTGATCATCTCGCTGTTCGGTGCAATCCCGGTGATCGGCAACGACCTGACCCAGTGGATTCGTGGTGACTACCTGATCTCCGGCATCACCCTGAACCGCTTCTTCGCCTTGCACGTGGTGGCCCTGCCGATCGTGATCCTGGGCCTTGTGGTGCTGCACATCCTGGCACTGCACGAAGTGGGTTCCAACAACCCTGATGGTGTGGACATCAAGAAGCACAAGGACGAGAACGGCATCCCGCTCGACGGCATTCCATTCCACCCTTACTACACCGTGAAAGACATTGTCGGCGTAGTGGTGTTCCTGTTTGTGTTCTGCTCGATCGTGTTCTTTTTCCCGGAGATGGGTGGTTATTTCCTGGAGAAACCTAACTTCGAACAGGCCAACGCCTTCAAGACGCCCGAGCATATTGCCCCGGTCTGGTACTTCACGCCGTTCTACGCGATCTTGCGTGCGATCCCCGACAAACTCATGGGCGTGATCGCCATGGGCGCAGCCATCGCGGTGCTGTTCGTGCTGCCGTGGCTCGATCGGAGCCCGGTCAAGTCGATGCGCTACAAAGGCTGGCTGAGCAAGATCTGGCTGTGGGTGTTCTGCATTTCGTTCGTGATCCTGGGCGTGCTAGGCGTGCTGGCGCCGACCCCCGAGCGTACGTTGCTGTCGCAGGTCTGCACCTTCCTGTACTTCGCCTACTTCATTCTGATGCCGTTCTATACCCGGCTCGAGAAGACCAAACCGGTTCCGGAAAGGGTGACTGGCTGATGAAAAAGTTATTCGTTGCATTCGTGCTTGCGGCCCTGCCGCTACTGTCCTTCGCCGCCGAGCATGGCGCGCAGCTGGAAAAAGTCGATATCGATGTGTCTGACAAGGCCGCCATGCAGGATGGGCTGCGTACATTCACCAACTACTGCATGGGTTGCCACAGCGCCAAGTTCCAACGTTACGAGCGTGTCGCCGATGACTTGGGCATCCCCCATGAAGTGATGCTCAGCCACGCGGTGTTCACTGGCGCGAAGATCGGCGACCACATGAACACCGGCATGCAACCGGCCGATGCCAAGGCCTGGTTCGGCGCCGCACCGCCCGACCTGACCCTGGTGGCCCGCGTGCGCGGCACCGACTGGCTCTACGGCTACCTGAAATCCTTCTACGAAGACCCTGCGCGCCCGTATGGCGTGAACAACAAAGTCTTCCCGAACGTCGGCATGCCGAACGTTCTGGTCGGCCTGCAGGGTCGTCAAGTGGTAGGATGCAAGCAGGTTCAGGTCGTTGAAGACGGCAAGAAGCAATATGATCCGTTGACCGGTACGCCTCTGACCCATGAAGCATGCGATCAACTGACCATCGTGCCCAAGACCGGTACGCTGAACGAAGAGCAGTTCGACGAGAAGGTCAAGAACCTGGTGACCTTCCTGGCCTACTCGGCCAACCCGGTCAAACTGCAGCACCAGCGCATCGGTACGTACGTCTTGCTGTACCTGGCTTTCTTCTTCGTATTCGCTTATCTGCTCAAGCGCGAATACTGGAAGGATGTGCATTGATCCAACCGTAAGCAATTGCTGTTAATCTTGCGCGCCCAGCGGCATCTCTGAACACGTAACGCCTGGTTTGACCGGACGTTACAGAGATGCTCTCTGGGCGCGCTCGTTTTTGAGCTTTCGATAATTTCAACAAGCGAGGAGGACCGCCATGGGCGTGACCAATCGGTTGGCCTGTTACTCCGACCCCGCCGACCACTATTCCCACCGAGTACGCATCGTGCTCGCAGAGAAGGGTGTCAGCGCCGAGATCATCAGTGTGGAGGCGGGCCGTCATCCGCCGAAACTGATCGAAGTGAACCCTTACGGCAGCTTGCCCACCCTGGTCGATCGTGACCTGGCGTTGTGGGAGTCAACCGTGGTGATGGAATACTTGGATGAGCGTTACCCGCATCCGCCTTTGCTGCCGGTGTACCCGGTAGCGCGTGCCAACAGCCGCCTGCTGATCCATCGGATCCAGCGTGACTGGTGCGGGCTGGTGGATGTCATTTTGGATTCGCGTTCTAAGGAAGCCGCTCGGGTGCAGGCGCGCAAGGAATTGCGCGAAAGCCTGACCGGTGTTTCGCCGCTGTTCGCTGATAAACCTTTTTTCCTCAGTGAGGAACAAAGCCTGGTGGATTGCTGCCTATTACCCATACTCTGGCGCTTGCCGATCCTGGGCATTGAACTGCCACGGCCGGCCAAGCCGCTGCTTGATTACATGGAGCGCCAATTTGCGCGTGAGGCTTTCCAGGCGAGTCTGTCTGGTGTCGAACGCGATATGCGCTAAGGCTTAAGGAGCCGTTGATGAACTCCAGTCGACCTTATTTGGTCCGCGCGCTCTATGAGTGGATTGTGGACAACGATTGCACACCGCACATGCTGGTCAATTCCGAGTTTCCCAAGGTGGATGTGCCACAGGGTTTCGCCAGCGACGGACAAATCGTGCTGAACGTATCGCCCAGTGCCGTGCGCCATCTGCACATGGACAACGAAGCGGTGAGCTTTGAAGGGCGTTTCGGTGGCGTACCACATACGCTGTTCGTGCCGATTGGTGCCATCCTCGGGATCTACGCCCGGGAGAATGGCCAAGGCATGGTGTTCGATCTGGAGTCGCCTTTCGAGGACGACGAAACGATCGACGGTGAAGGCGGTGATGATCTACCGCCACCGGACAGCGAGCCGCCGCGTCCTAGCGGTCGGCCGAGCTTGAAAGTGGTGAAGTAGGCGGATTTTGCCTTCAGACCCCTCTGAAAAATGCCTCGACGTTTGTCGGGGCATTTTTTTGCGCGAAGGATATGGATGAAAGTCGCGCCACAACGGTGATCGTACAACCACCATGGGCTATGATGCGGTCTTCAGTTCGCCGAGAAAGATGGTTCATCATGGAAAACGCCAGCGCCGCTCCACGTCTGCCCCGCAAGCGCCGCAGCCTTGCCCAGGAATTGGTCACGGTGTTGTCCGAGCAGATCCGCGATGGCCAGCTCAAACGCGGCGATAAACTGCCTACCGAGTCGGCGATCATGGACGCCCACGGCGTCAGCCGCACCGTGGTGCGCGAGGCCATCTCGCGCTTGCAGGCGGCGGGGCAGGTCGAGACCCGCCATGGTATCGGCACCTTTGTGTTGGACACGCCCAGCCCTAGCGGTTTCCGCATTGACCCGGCCACCGTGGTGACCTTGCGTGATGTGCTGGCGATTCTGGAGCTGCGTATCAGCCTGGAAGTAGAGTCGGCGGGCCTTGCCGCCTTGCGTCGCAGTGATGCACAACTGGCCGCCATGCGTGCGGCCCTTGATGCGCTGAATGAAAGTGCGGCCCACGCTGGCGATGCGGTGGCGTCAGACTTTGCCTTCCACCTGGAAATTGCACTGTCTACCGGCAACCGCTACTTCACCGACATCATGACCCACCTGGGTACCAGCATCATTCCGCGTACCCGCTTGAATTCGGCGCGCTTGGCCCATGATGACCAACAGCATTACATGAGCCGCCTGAGTCGCGAACACGAAGAAATCTATGAGGCAATTGCCCGTCAGGATTCGGATGCGGCGCGGGCGGCCATGCGTCTGCATTTGACCAACAGCCGTGAGCGGCTGCGCCATGCCCATGAAGAGGCAGAAGCGCAGCGCGGCTGAGGTTTGCCATATCCCGTGTGGGAGCTGGCTTGCCTGCAATAGCGGTGTGTCAGTCATTGAGTTTGTTACTGAACCAGTGCATTCGCAGGCAAGCCAGCTCCCACATTTGATCTCCATTATCTGGAGTACCGGGCCTGTTTAGCTGGCGGGTTGATTGGGCTTGTAGTCTTTGAGCAACAGGTACGTACTCCACCCCCACCAATCATTGGTCCAGTGTTTGTCGTTCAGGTCATTGACGTCCTTGCGCCGCAGCACCTTGTCCCCCTCCATCTTGAACAACGGCGAGAAGTTATTCGCCGGGTTTTGCGCGGCGTTCAGGTCGGGCACATACAGCGGTGCCTTGAAGCTGGCCGGGGAGGGCGCGACGCCGCTGATGAAGGTTTCGAAGATTTCGTCTGCCGAAGCCTGCACCGCACGTTTTACCTGCACGCGATTATCGGCGTCGATGCTGTCGAAGTAGCGCTTGTCGCCGTAGGCATGCCACTGATCACCCATGGCATTACGCACCTTGAGCCCGAACTTGCTGTCTTCGTCGTGCATGAAGCGGCTGATCAGCGAGCCCAGTTCACCTGGCGTCACAACGGCTGCCAACTGTTTGCGCGGCACTCGCAGGTGCCCGGCAGAAAACAGGTCGGTCAAGAAGTGATCAGCGAAGCTGTTCATCGCATAGGCCAGTTCCAGGGCCTGGTCGGTACCCGTCTGGTGGGCCACAACGGCTTGTTGCAGCGCCGCCGTGTGACCGGCCAGGTACGCGGACAAGGCCCACTCACCGAAGTGATCGGCATTGTCCGCTGCCAGCTTGAGGTAGCGTCCCAAGGGAATCAGGGCCGAAACAGCGCTGCCGCCACCCGTGATGCGGTTCCACTCCTCCGACAACGTATCACCCAGTGCGTCGTAGGCTTCATGGGGTTGTTTGCCATCCTTGATCGCCTGCTTGACGGCGTTGATTTCCTTTTGCATCACCGCCAGGATCTTCTGCGCCTCTTCCCGTGAGGCGGGTAATACGGCGAGAGAGTTGAAGGCTGCAGTGAAACGTTGCACGCGCTCGGCCGCAGAGGCGCCATCGCTGATGGCTTGGCCGGGGATGCCATAGAAATCGCCACCCAAAGCGATCACTTGGCCGTAGGTCAGCGCGAGCCCGTTGGGCAGATGCAATTGCACCTGGTGTGCAGGAATCGCCGCAGCGTCCTTGGCGAAGCGCAGCAGGGTTTCATCGCCGATGGCGGTGTGTTCACCCCCTTCAAAACGCAGGGTTGGCGGGAGTTTCTCGGGTACTGCGAGTTCAAGACCTGACATGTTAGCTCCTTGCTATGTCGTGGGAATCTTCCTTTTTAACTGTATGTATATACAGCTAAAGTTACTATAGGTGAGAAATTTCCTACGTCAAGAGTTGCAATCCACACGTCAGGTGCGAGCGGAGGCTCAACGAATTGCAGTTGACGAATCTTTTTATAGTTGTACGATGACGTACGACATCATCAAAACCAACAACAACGCTTTCCTCAGAAAGTCTTCGCCCAGGGTGTTCGAATAATGAATCCACAAGAACTGAAGTCCATCCTCTCCCACGGTCTGCTGTCTTTCCCGGTGACCGATTTCAACGCCCAGGGTGACTTCCACCAGGCGGGCTACATCAAGCGCCTCGAATGGCTAGCCCCTTACGGCGCCACCGCGTTGTTCGCAGCCGGTGGGACGGGTGAGTTTTTTTCCCTCGCTGCCAGCGAATATTCCCAAGTGGTAAAAACCGCCGTGGACACTTGCGCGTCCAGCGTGCCGATTCTTGCCGGTGTGGGCGGTTCGACCCGCCAGGCCATCGAGTACGCCCAGGAGGCGGAACGCCTCGGTGCCAAAGGCTTGCTGCTGCTGCCGCACTACCTTACCGAAGCCAGCCAGGACGGGGTTGCTGCCCACGTTGAAGCGGTGTGCAAGTCGGTCAAGATCGGCGTGGTGGTTTACAACCGCAATGTCTGCCGCCTGACCGCGCCGCTGTTGGAGCGTCTGGCCGAACGTTGCCCGAACCTGATCGGCTACAAGGATGGCCTGGGTGATATCGAGCTGATGGTGTCGATCCGTCGCCGCCTGGGTGACCGATTCAGCTACCTCGGCGGCCTGCCGACTGCAGAGGTTTACGCCGCGGCCTACAAAGCCCTTGGAGTGCCGGTGTACTCCTCGGCGGTGTTCAACTTCATCCCGAAAACCGCCATGGATTTCTACCACGCCATTGCCCGCGAAGATCACGTCACCGTCGACAAGATCATTGATGACTTCTTCCTGCCTTACCTGGACATCCGTAATCGCAAAGCCGGGTACGCAGTGAGCATCGTCAAGGCCGGCGCGAAAATTGTCGGGTATGACGCCGGCCCGGTGCGTACGCCGCTGACCGATCTGTTGCCGGAAGAATACGAAGCCCTGGCCGCGCTGATCGACAAGCAAGGCGCGCAATAAATTATCCACAAGGCCGCTGAGCAATCAGCGGCCTTTTGCGTCAGGAGAAGATTTGTGTCCCAAGCAAAGCGTTTCGAAAACTACATCAACGGTGAATGGGTAACCGGCGCCGACTATTGCACCAATATCAACCCGTCTGATTTGTCCGATGTCATCGGCGAATACGCCAAAGCGGACGTGGCCCAAGTCAACGCGGCCATTGACGCGGCCCGCGCCGCTTTCCCGGCCTGGTCCACGTCCGGTATCCAGGCGCGCCACGACGCGCTGGATAAAGTCGGCAGTGAAATCCTTGCCCGTCGCGAAGAGCTCGGCACCTTGTTGGCCCGGGAAGAGGGCAAGACCCTGCCCGAAGCCATCGGCGAAGTGACCCGCGCCGGTAATATTTTCAAGTTCTTCGCCGGTGAATGCCTGCGCCTTTCAGGTGATTACGTGCCCTCGGTTCGTCCGGGCGTCAGCGTTGAAGTGACTCGCGAAGCCCTTGGCGTGGTGGGGCTGATTACTCCATGGAATTTCCCGATTGCCATTCCCGCGTGGAAAATCGCCCCGGCCCTGGCCTACGGCAACTGCGTGGTGATCAAACCTGCGGAGCTGGTGCCGGGTTGCGCCTGGGCCCTGACGGAGATCATTTCTCGCGCTGGTTTCCCTGCTGGTGTGTTCAACCTGGTGATGGGCAGCGGTCGTGTCGTCGGCGACGTGTTGGTCAACAGCCCGAAAGTCGATGGCATCAGCTTCACCGGCTCCGTTGGCGTGGGTCGTCAGATCGCCGTCAATTGTGTGTCGCGCCAGGCCAAAGTGCAGTTGGAAATGGGCGGCAAGAACCCGCAGATCATCCTCGATGACGCCGACCTCAAGCAGGCGGTGGAGTTGTCGGTGCAGAGCGCGTTCTATTCCACCGGCCAGCGTTGCACCGCGTCGAGCCGCTTGATTGTCACGGCGGGGATCCACGACCAGTTTGTCGCCGCCATGGCCGAGCGCATGAAGTCGATCAGGGTCGGCCACGCTTTGAATAGCGGCACCGACATTGGCCCGGTGGTGTCCCAGACCCAGTTGGACCAGGACATGAAATACATCGACATCGGCCAGAGCGAAGGTGCGCGGCTGGTCAGCGGTGGCGGCCTGGTGACCTGCGACACCGAAGGCTATTACCTGGCGCCGACCTTGTTTGCCGACAGCGAAGCGGCGATGCGCATCAGCCGTGAAGAAATCTTCGGCCCGGTGGCCAACGTGGTGCGTGTGGCTGACTACGAGGCGGCGCTGGCCATGGCCAATGACACCGAGTTCGGGTTGTCGGCGGGTATCGCCACTACTTCGCTGAAGTACGCCAACCACTTCAAACGCAACTCCCAGGCGGGGATGGTGATGGTCAATCTGCCAACCGCCGGTGTGGATTACCACGTTCCATTTGGTGGCCGTAAGGGCTCATCCTACGGTTCGCGCGAGCAAGGTCGCTATGCGCAAGAGTTCTACACCGTGGTGAAGACCAGCTATATCGACTCGTAATACGCAGCATCCTGTGGCACTGGCTTTATGTGGGAGCTGGCTTGCCTGCGATAGCATCACCTCGGTCTTGCTGACACACCGAGGTGTCTGCATTGCGGGCAAGCCCGGCTCCCACAGGAAAAACAAAAAATCATTACCCGCAAAAAAAATAATTAGTGGGAGTACCTCTTCATGCAAGCGACCAAGCCGACCCATGTCCGCTATTTGATCCTGCTCATGCTGTTTCTGGTGACCACGATCAACTATGCCGACCGCGCAACTATCGCCATCGCCGGCTCCAGCCTGCAAAAAGACCTCGGCATCGACGCGGTCACCCTCGGTTACATCTTCTCCGCATTCGGTTGGGCTTACGTGGCCGGGCAAATTCCTGGCGGCTGGCTGCTCGACCGCTTCGGCTCGAAAAAAATCTACGCCTTGAGCATCTTCACTTGGTCGCTATTCACCGTGCTGCAAGGCTATGTCGGTGAGTTCGGCGTCTCCACCGCCGTAGTGGCGCTGTTCATGTTGCGCTTTATGGTGGGCCTGGCCGAGGCGCCGTCGTTTCCGGGCAATGCCCGTATTGTTGCGGCGTGGTTTCCTACGGCTGAGCGCGGCACCGCATCGGCAATCTTCAATTCGGCGCAGTACTTCGCCACGGTGTTGTTTGCGCCATTGATGGGCTGGATCGTCTACCGCTTCGGCTGGCAGCATGTGTTTATCGTGATGGGCGTGATCGGCATCGTGTTCTCGCTGATCTGGCTGAAAGTTATCCACAGCCCGCGCCAGCATCCGATGATCAACGAGGCCGAGTTCAACCACATCGCTGCCAACGGCGCGATGGTCGACATGGATCAGGACAAGGGCAAGGGTAAGAAAACTGATGGGCCGAAGTGGGATTACATTCGCCAGTTATTGACCAACCGCATGATGCTCGGCGTGTACCTGGGCCAGTACTGCATCAACGGCATCACCTACTTCTTTCTGACCTGGTTCCCGGTGTATCTGGTGCAGGATCGCGGCATGACCATCCTCAAGGCTGGTTTTATCGCCTCGTTGCCGGCGATCTGCGGCTTTATCGGCGGTGTGCTCGGCGGGGTGATCTCTGACTACCTGCTGCGTAAAGGCCACTCGCTGACCTTTGCACGCAAGGCGCCGATCATTGGTGGCCTGCTGATCTCCAGCAGTATCGTGGCCTGCAATTACGTGGACATCGAATGGATGGTGGTGGGCTTCATGGCCCTGGCGTTCTTCGGCAAAGGCGTTGGCGCACTGGGTTGGGCGGTGGTGTCCGACACCTCGCCGAAGCAGATCGCCGGCCTCAGTGGCGGCCTGTTCAACACCTTCGGTAACCTGGCGTCGATCACCACGCCGATTGTCATTGGCTACATCATCAGCACTACCGGCTCGTTCAAATGGGCCCTGGTGTTCGTCGGCGCCAACGCGCTGGTCGCAGTGTTCAGCTACCTGGTGATTGTCGGCCCGATCAAGCGCGTGGTGCTCAAAGAGCCGCCCGCCAAAGGCCCTGAGTTGACCAACCTTTCCCAAGCGCATTCCTGAGGTTCGTGTGATGCAGTTGATTGAACATGCCGACTCGCCGCGCTCGATCCGTTTGCACGAGCGCGACAATGTGGTGATCGTGGTAAACGACCAGGGTGTGCCGGCGGGGACCGAATTCCCCGACGGCCTGGTCACCGTGGAGTTCATACCCCAGAGCCACAAGGTCACACTGGAAGATATCCCCGAGGGCGGCCGGATTATCCGCTACGGTCAGACCATCGGTTACGCCCTGGCTCCGATTCCGCGTGGCAGTTGGGTGCAGGAAGATCAGCTGCGCATGCCCACCGCGCCACCGCTTGACAGCTTGCCGCTGTCCACCGAGGTGCCTGAAACCCAGGCACCGCTGGAGGGGTTCACCTTCGAGGGCTATCGCAATGCCGACGGTACCGTGGGCACGCGCAATATCCTCGGCATCACCACCACCGTGCAGTGCGTCACCGGCGTGCTGGACCACGCAGTCAAGCGCATCAAGGATGAGTTGCTGCCCAAGTATCCCCACGTCGATGATGTGGTGGCGCTGACTCACAGCTACGGCTGCGGCGTGGCGATTACGGCGACGGATGCCTATATCCCGATCCGCACCGTGCGCAATCTGGCGCGCAACCCGAACCTGGGCGGTGAAGCCCTGGTGATCAGCCTGGGCTGCGAGAAATTGCAGGCCGGCCAGGTGATGCACGATAACGACAGCTCGGTGGACTTGAGCGAGCCGTGGTTGTATCGCCTGCAGGATTCCAGCCATGGCTTTACCGAAATGATTGAGCAGATCATGGCGCTGGCCGAGGTGCGCTTGAAGAAACTCGACCAGCGCCGTCGGGAAACCGTGCCGGCCAGCGAGCTGATCCTGGGTATGCAGTGCGGTGGTAGTGATGCGTTTTCCGGTATCACCGCCAACCCGGCGCTGGGGTATGCCTCGGACTTGTTACTGCGGGCCGGCGCGACGGTGATGTTTTCCGAAGTGACTGAAGTGCGCGATGCCATTTACCTGCTGACTTCCCGGGCGCAGAACCAGGAGGTTGCCCGGGAACTGGTCAGGGAAATGGACTGGTATGACCGTTACCTGGCCAAGGGTGAAGCAGACCGCAGTGCCAATACCACGCCGGGCAACAAGAAGGGCGGGCTGTCGAATATTGTCGAGAAGTCATTGGGCTCCATCGTCAAGTCCGGCAGCAGCGCGATCAACGGCGTGCTCGGCCCCGGCGAGCGCTTGAAGGGCAAGGGCCTGATTTTTTGCGCCACCCCGGCCAGTGATTTTGTGTGCGGCACCTTGCAACTGGCGGCAGGGATGAACCTGCATGTATTCACCACCGGGCGTGGCACGCCGTACGGGCTGGCGATGGCGCCGGTGGTCAAGGTGTCGACCCGCACCGAGCTGGCCCAGCGCTGGCCGGACCTGATCGATATCGACGCCGGGCGCATTGCCACCGGGCGCGCGAGCATCGAGGAGCTGGGCTGGGAGTTGTTTCACTTCTACCTGGACGTGGCCAGTGGCAGGAAGCAGACGTGGGCGGAGCATCACAAGTTGCATAACGACATCACGCTGTTCAACCCGGCGCCGATTACCTGAGACCGAGTCGCCTGCATCGGGAGCAAGCCCCCTCCCACATTGGTCCGCATTTCAACAGAATGAATGCGTTCAAATGTGGGAGGGGGCTTGCTCCCGATAGCGGTAGACCAGACGACACGGGCTGCATGGCTTATCATTAGCCAACTAACGACGCCCACCAAGGTTCTCCCCGGCATGCTGGCAATCTTCCTTACCACCCTCACCATCACCGCGCCGGTGTTTGCCATGCTGTTTCTGGGTGTGCTGCTCAAGCGCATCAACTGGATCAACGACAACTTTATCCACACCGCGTCGTCGCTGGTGTTCAACGTCACCATGCCGGCGCTACTGTTCCTGGGCATCCTGCATGCCGACCTGCACGCGGCACTCAAGCCGGGTTTGCTGATCTATTTTGCCGTCGCCACCCTGGCGAGCTTTGCTTTGGCCTGGGGCTGGGCGATTTTTCGCTGCAAGCGTGAAGACCGGGGCATTTACACCCAGGGTGCGTTTCGCGGCAATAACGGGGTGATCGGCCTGGCGCTCGCCGCCAGTATGTACGGTGACTACGGGATCTCCCTGGGCGCAATCCTCGCGGCGCTGGTGATCCTGTTTTACAACACGCTGTCGACCATTGTGCTGGCGGTGTACAGCCCGGTGATCAAGTCCGACCCGTGGAGCATTTTCAAGAGTGTGGTGGCTAACCCACTGATCATCAGCGTGATCGTTGCTGCGCCGTTCGCGTACTTTCAGATCAGCTTGCCCGGCTGGTTCGAAAAGTCCTTGCAGTACCTGTCGGATACCACACTGCCGTTGGCGTTGATTTGCATCGGCGGCACCTTGTCCATGGCCGCGCTGCGCAAGAGCGGCAACATGGCGTTGAGTGCGAGCCTGATGAAGATGATCTGGTTGCCGGTGATCGCAACCTTGGGCGCTTGGTTGCTGGGCTTTCGCGGGCCGGAGCTGGGGATTCTGTTCCTGTACTTCGGCGCGCCGACAGCCGCGGCCAGCTTCGTGATGGCCAGGGCGGCGCAAGGCAATCATGAGCTGGCGGCGGCGATTATCGTGATCACTACGCTGATGGCGGCGGTGACCACCAATATCGGGATTTTCGTATTGCAGGCGGGTGGCTGGATCTAGGCGTCTTTCTGGTAGCTTTCGATCACTTCCTGCGCCGCCCGAAAGGCATCAATCGCCGCCGGCACACCGGCATACACCGCGCAATGCAGCAGCGCTTCGCGAATCTCGTCTACCGTGCAGCCATTATTAAGTGCACCGCGCACGTGGCCCTTGAGTTCCTGCGGGCATTTGAGGGCTGTCAGGGCGGCGAGGGTGATCAGGCTGCGGGTCTTGAGCGGCAAGCCTTCGCGGTTCCAGACAGCGCCCCACGCATGTTCATTGACGAAGTCCTGCAGCGGCTGGGTGAACGCCGTGGCATTACCCAGGGCGCGGTCGACGAATGCATCGCCCATGACTTGGCGTCGTACCTCAACTCCGGGTTTTTTCTGATCGGTCATTTCGATTCCCTCTTGTGTTGGCGGTGCCAGGCGCGCACAGAGGTGAACAACAGCAAAGCCACCAACGCCGGCAGGACGTAATACAGCATCAATTGTTCAAGCTTGTTGGCCAGGGGCATACCGGTGGTGAACGCCATTACGTGCAGCCCGTACGCCAGGTACAACCCCAGCAGCACCAGCCCTTCGATACGCGTCACGCGGTAGCCGGTATAAAACACCGGCAGGCACAGGACGATGGCACCGAGCATCACCGGCAAATCGAAGTCCAGGGCATTGGGTGATACCGACAGCGGCGACGGCGCCACCAGCGCGGTAAAGCCCAGCACTCCCAGCAGGTTGAACAGGTTGCTGCCGATCACGTTGCCCACCGCAATTTCCCGCTCGCCGCGCAAGGCGGCGATCAGCGATGTGGCAAGGCAGGGCAGCGAGGTGCCCACGCCGATGAGCGTCAGGCCGATGACGCGCTCCGACAAGCCCAGGTCGCCCGCCACTTCCACCGCGGCGCCCAGCAACAAATGCCCGGCCAGTACCAGCACCAATAGCCCGGCGAACATCAGTAACGCGCTGCTCAACCAGGGTGCCTTGGCCACGGTGTCCAGGGTGCGCGGGCGGCGTGAATGACGCGTCTGGTGGTGCAGCACGCCAAGGTAAGCTACCAGCGCCACCAGCAGCAAAACACCATCGAGCGGGGTCAGCACTTCATTGGCGGCCAGGATAAACACCAGCAGACCGGCGAAGATCATCACCGGGATATCCACACGCACCAGTTGCCGTGAGACCCGCAGTGGAATGATCAGCGCCGACAGGCCCAGGGTGACGAGGATATTGAAAATGCTGCTGCCAATAACGCTACCCACGGCGATATCGGTATTGCCGGCCAGCGTGGCCTGCAGGCTGACGGCCATCTGCGGCGCGCTGCTGCCGAAGGCGACAACGCTCAAGCCGATGATCAGCGGTCGCACTTTGAGGCTGGCCGCCAGGCGCACGGCGGCGCGTACCAGGATCTCGGCGCCGACGATCAACAGCAGCAAGCCGCCGACCAGTTCGAGCAGGCTCCAGGGCGAAAGGGCGTTCAATCCGAAAATACTCAAGGCAGCCTCAATCAGTTGTTCAGGGCTTGCACGCGAACCCGTGCGGTGCCGCTGCCCAGCATACGCAGTTGCTCGGCAGCCTTGCGGGAAACGTCGATCAGGCGCCCACGGGTGTGCGGGCCGCGGTCATTGATGCGCACCACGACCGATCGGTCGTTGTTCAGATTGGTCACTTTGACCCGCGTACCGAAGGGCAGGCGCCGATGCGCAGCGGTCAAGGCGTTCTGGTTGAAGGGTTCACCACTGGCGGTTCTTTTGCCATGGTGTTTGGCGCCGTAATAGGAGGCGGTGCCGGTTTCGTCGTAACCGTTGGGGTCGATGAGACCGCTGGCGCAACCGGCCAGCAGGGAGGACAAGGCCAGGAGGCCGAGTAGACGCTTCATTGTCAGAACATCCCCAATAAAAAATGTGGAGAGGGAGCAAGCCCCCTCCCACACAGGTTGGAGCCAGACCTTGAGGTCTGCTCCAACCATTCACCGCAATCAGCCTTCGAGCTTGCTTTTAAGCAGTTCGTTCACCTGTTGCGGGTTGGCTTTGCCCTTGGAAGCTTTCATGGCCTGGCCGACAAAGAAGCCGAACATCTTGCCGCGCTTGGCTTCGTCTGCGGCGCGGTATTGCTCGACCTGTTCGGCATTCGCCGCGAGCATTTCATCGAGTACGGCCGAAATCGCGCCGCTGTCGGTGACTTGCTTGAGGCCACGCTTCTCGATGATCTCGTCGGCGTGGCCTTCACCCGCGGCCATCGCTTCGAACACCGTCTTGGCGATTTTGCCGGAGATGGTGTTGTCCTTGATGCGCAGCAGCATCCCGCCCAATTGTTCGGCAGTGACGGGCGCTTCGTCGATTTCCAGGCCCTGTTTGTTCAGCAGGCTGCCCAGTTCGACCATCACCCAGTTGGCCGCCAGCTTGGCGTCGCCGGCAATGCTCACGACTTTTTCGAAGTAGTTGGCTTGTTCACGGCTGGAGGCCAGCACGCTGGCATCGTAGACCGACAGGCCGAACTGCTCCTGGAAGCGCTCGCGTTTTTGCTGCGGCAGTTCCGGCAGGGTGGCGCGGATGTCGTTGAGGAACGAATCTTCCAGCACCACCGGCAACAGGTCCGGGTCGGGGAAGTAACGGTAGTCGTTGGCTTCCTCTTTGCTGCGCATGGCGCGGGTTTCGTCTTTGTTCGGGTCGTACAGGCGCGTTTGCTGGATCACCTTGCCGCCGTCCTCGATCAATTCGATCTGGCGACGCACTTCGCTGTTGATCGCCTTCTCGATGAAGCGGAACGAGTTGACGTTCTTGATCTCGCAGCGGGTGCCGAACTCAACCTGGCCCTTTGGCCGGATCGACACGTTGCAGTCGCAACGCAGCGAGCCTTCGGCCATGTTGCCGTCGCAGATGCCCAGGTAGCGCACCAGCGCGTGGATGGTCTTGACGTAGGCCACGGCTTCCTTGGCGCTGCGCATGTCCGGTTCGGAGACGATTTCCAGCAGCGGCGTGCCGGCACGGTTCAGGTCGATACCGGTGGCGCCGGGGAATTCTTCGTGCAGGCTCTTGCCGGCGTCTTCTTCCAGGTGCGCACGGGTTACGCCGACACGCTTGATGGTGCCGTCTTCCAGCGGGATGTCCAAGTGGCCCTTGCCGACGATCGGCAGTTCCATCTGGCTGATCTGGTAGCCCTTGGGCAGGTCCGGATAGAAGTAGTTCTTGCGTGCAAACACGTTGTGCTGGCCGATTTCGGCGTCAATCGCCAGGCCGAACATCACCGCCATGCGCACCGCTTCCTGGTTCAGCACCGGCAGCACACCGGGCATGCCCAGGTCGACCAGGCTGGCCTGGGTGTTGGGCTCAGAGCCGAACGTGGTGGCGCTACCGGAGAAAATCTTCGATTGGGTGGCGAGCTGGGTATGAATCTCCAGCCCGATCACAACTTCCCATTGCATAGTGTTCTCCTCAGAAGCCGGTAGGGGTGCGGGTGTGCCAGTCGGTGTGCAACTGGTACTGGTGCGCCACATTGAGCAGGCGGCCTTCCTGGAAATACGGGGCGAGCAATTGCACGCCAACCGGCAAGCCGTCGACGAAACCGGCAGGCATGGACAAGCCCGGCAGGCCCGCGAGGTTGGCGGTAATGGTGTAGAGGTCTTCCAGGTACTCGGCGATCGGGTCGCCGGTCTTGGCGCCGATCTTCCAGGCCGGGTTCGGCGTGGTTGGGCCGAGGATCACGTCGACTTCTTCGAAGGCGGCCATGAAGTCGTTCTTGATCAGGCGACGGATTTTCTGCGCCTTGAGGTAGTACGCGTCGTAGTAGCCGGCGGACAGGGCATAGGCACCGACCATGATCCGGCGCTGGACTTCACTGCCGAAGCCTTCGCCACGGGAGCGTTTGTACAGGTCGGTGAGGTCTTTCGGGTTTTCGCAGCGATAGCCGAAGCGCACGCCATCGAAGCGCGACAGGTTGGAAGACGCCTCTGCCGGCGCGATCACGTAGTAGGCGGGAATCGCGTGCTGGTTGTTCGGCAGGCTGATTTCCTTGATCACCGCGCCGAGCTTTTCCAGCTCTTTGATGCTGTTTTGCACCAGATCGGCGATACGCGGGTCGAGGCCGGCGCTGAAGTACTCTTTCGGCACGCCGATGCGCAGGCCCTTGAGCGAGGTATTCAGGCTGGCGCTGTAGTCCGGCACGGGCTCATCGATGCTGGTGGAGTCCTGTTTATCGAAGCCTGCCATGCCTTGTAACAATATTGCACAGTCTTCAGCGGTGCGTGCCAGAGGGCCGCCCTGATCGAGACTTGAGGCGTAGGCGATCATGCCCCAGCGGGAAACGCGACCGTAGGTCGGTTTCAGGCCGGTGAGGTTGGTGAACGCGGCGGGCTGGCGGATCGAACCGCCGGTGTCGGTCGCCGTAGCGGCGGGCAGGAAGCGTGCGGCCACGGCCGCAGCCGAGCCACCGGACGAGCCGCCGGGCACGTGCTCAAGGTTCCACGGGTTTTTCACCGCGCCGTAGTAGCTCGACTCGTTGGCCGAACCCATGGCGAATTCGTCCATGTTGGTCTTGCCCAGGGTCACAGCCCCGGCGGCGGCCAGCTTGGAGACCACGGTGGCGTCGTAGGGCGCCTTGAAGTTGTCGAGCATCTTCGAGCCGCAGCTGGTGCGAATGCCCTGGGTGCAGAAAAGGTCCTTGTGGGCGATGGGGGCGCCCAGCAGAGGGTTGTTTTCACCGTTGGCGCGACGTGCGTCGGCGGCCTTGGCCTGGCTCAGGGCCAGCTCTTGGGTGAGGCTGATGAAGCTGTTGACCTTGGGATCGTGCTCGGCGATGCGCGCCAGCAGGGTCTTGGTCAGCTCTTCGCTGGAAAACGTTTTGTCGGCGAGACCGCGGGCGATCTCGGCCAGAGTCATGTGATGCATGAAAGGCTCTTTCCCTTTAGTCGATGACTTTCGGAACCAGGTACAGGCCGTTTTCGACCGCTGGCGCGATGGACTGGTAGGCCTCGCGGTTATTGCGCTCGGTCACGACGTCTGCGCGCAGGCGCTGACTGGCTTCCAGCGGGTGAGCCAGGGGCTCTATGCCGTCGGTATCGACGGCCTGCATTTGGTCAACCAGCCCGAGAATGCTGTTCAGGGCTGCGGTGGTCTGTGGAAGATCGGCGTCATTGAGGCCAAGCGAGGCCAGATGCGCGATTTTTTCCACGTCGGAGCGTTCAAGCGCCATGGGATTCTCCAGTGGAAAACAGAACGGAAGGCGTCCGTGTGTTAGATTGTCGGAACACTACCGCATTTCTACGGTCATATGGCCGCGATTGTGGGGGTTGGTGCACAGAAAGTCGGCCAATTTAGCACATTGGCGCCTTGCCCAAAATCCCTGTCGTTGTTAGAGTTTGCCGCACTTTTTTACCCACGCGTTGCCTAGGGTCCCTTTCCCATGTTCAAGAAACTGCGTGGCATGTTTTCCAGCGATCTTTCCATTGACCTGGGCACTGCCAACACCCTTATTTACGTGCGCGAGCGCGGTATCGTTCTGAATGAGCCATCGGTTGTGGCCATTCGGACCCATGGTAATCAGAAAAGTGTCGTTGCCGTTGGCACCGAGGCCAAGCGTATGCTCGGCCGTACACCAGGCAACATTGCTGCCATTCGTCCGATGAAGGATGGCGTGATCGCCGATTTCAGCGTCTGCGAGAAGATGCTGCAGTACTTCATCAACAAGGTTCACGAAAACAGTTTTCTGCAGCCCAGCCCTCGTGTGCTGATCTGCGTTCCGTGCAAGTCCACCCAGGTTGAGCGTCGTGCCATCCGTGAGTCGGCCCTTGGCGCCGGTGCCCGCGAAGTGTTCCTGATCGAAGAGCCGATGGCAGCTGCGATCGGTGCCGGCCTGCCGGTTGAAGAAGCCCGCGGCTCGATGGTGGTGGATATCGGTGGTGGTACGACCGAAATCGCCCTGATTTCCCTGAACGGTGTGGTGTATGCCGAATCCGTGCGTGTGGGTGGCGACCGTTTCGACGAAGCGATCATCACCTATGTGCGTCGCAACTACGGCAGCCTGATCGGTGAATCCACCGCCGAGCGCATCAAGCAGGAAATCGGCACCGCATACCCGGGCGGCGAAGTTCGCGAAGTCGATGTTCGCGGTCGCAACCTGGCCGAAGGCGTTCCACGTGCCTTCACCCTGAACTCCAATGAAGTGCTGGAAGCTCTGCAAGAGTCCCTGGCCACCATCGTTCAGGCCGTGAAGAGTGCCCTGGAGCAGTCGCCGCCGGAGCTGGCTTCCGATATCGCCGAGCGTGGCCTGGTGCTGACCGGTGGTGGCGCCTTGCTGCGCGACCTCGACAAGCTGCTGGCACAGGAAACCGGTCTGCCGGTGATCGTTGCCGAAGACCCGCTGACCTGCGTTGCTCGTGGTGGTGGTCGTGCGCTGGAAATGATGGATAAACACACCATGGACCTGCTCTCCAGCGAATAAGATTGCCTGGATGGTTCATGCTTGGTCGGCAGGCAGCACTTTGCAGTGCTGCCTGTTGGCGTTTATCTTCTTCAATCTGCATCCAGGCCGGTTTGATGCCGTATGAATAAAGAGAACATTTGCCTGGGAGGAGCGGCTTATTAAACCGCTTTTCGCCAAAGGCCCCTCATTGGGCGTGCGCTTATTGGTGCTGACCGTGCTTTCGGTCGCGCTGATGGTGGTCGATGCCCGCTTTGCACTGCTCAAGCCCGTGCGTAGCCAGATGTCGCTGGTGTTGATGCAGACCTACTGGATCACCGACCTGCCACAACGTCTCTACCAGGGCGTGGCCAGCCAATTTGGCAGCCGCACCGAGCTGATCGCCGAGAACGAAAAACTCAAGACTGAAAACCTGCTGTTGCAGGGGCGCATGCAAAAGCTGGCGGCCCTCACCGAGCAGAACGTTCGTCTGCGCGAGTTGCTCAATTCTTCCGCGTTGGTCAATGAAAAGGTTGAAGTCGCCGAGCTGATCGGCATGGATCCGAACCCGTTCACTCATCGCATCATCATCAATAAGGGTGAGCGCGACGGTGTGGTCCTCGGCCAGCCGGTGCTCGATGCCCGTGGCCTGATGGGCCAGGTGGTGGAGTTGATGCCCTACACCTCGCGCGTCCTGCTGCTGACGGACACGACCCACAGCATTCCGGTTCAGGTCAACCGCAACGGCTTGCGCGCGATTGCCAGCGGTACTGGCAACCCCGAACGCCTCGAACTGCGCCATGTTGCCGACACTGCGGATATCAAGGAAGGCGACCTGCTGGTCAGCTCCGGCCTGGGCCAGCGCTTCCCGGCCGGCTACCCGGTGGCGACGGTCAAGGAAGTGATCCACGATTCTGGCCAACCATTCGCGATCGTTCGGGCCGTGCCGACGGCTGCCCTTAACCGTAGCCGTTACCTGCTGCTGGTGTTCAGCGATAACCGCACCCCGGAGGAGCGCGCCAACGACGCCGCCCAGGCCCAGGAAGCGGAAGACAAGCAGAACGGCACCGCGCCGGTCGTCCCCGCCATTGTGCCCAAACCGGCCTTCGTTGGGCCACCAGCGCCTGCGGCTGCGCCGGCCGTTCCGGCAACCGCAGCGCCTGTCGCCACACCAGCCAAGCCTGCTGCACAGAGTGCTCGCCCGGCTAAACCGGCGGCGACCACCGCGCCTGCGAGGCCTGCGACAACCGCTCCGGCCACCACACGGCAGAGGGAGGAATAATGGCCGGTACTCATTCGCGCAATGGCTGGATCGTCTGGCTGACTTTCGCCATTGGCTTGCTGCTCAGCGTTTCGCCGCTGCCGCAATTCATGGAAATCCTGCGCCCGCTCTGGCTGGCCTTGCTGCTGGCGTTCTGGTCTTTGAACCTGCCGCACAAGGTGGGCATGGTCACGGCGATGTGCCTGGGCTTGGCGGAGGATGTGCTCTATGGCACCTTGCTGGGCCAGAATGCGTTGATCCTGACCCTGATCACTTTCCTGGTGCTGTCGTTGCAACAGCGCCTGCGCATGTTTCCGATGTGGCAGCAGTGCCTGGTGATCCTGGTGATCTTCGGCCTGGCGCAGCTGGTGCAACTGTGGCTGAGCGCCTTGACCGGCAACCGTCAGCCTACGCTGGCGTTGGTCTTGCCGGCGCTGGTCAGTGCATTGCTGTGGCCCTGGATCAGTTTTGGCCTGCGTGGGCTGCGTCGTCGCTATAAAATCAATTGAATGGTTGCGAGGCTCTGCCTGGTTATCGAACCCAACAGGGAGAGGCTGCAATGATTTCGCTTTATCTGGCCTCGGGCTCCCCGCGGCGACGTGAGCTGCTGACCCAGATCGGTGTGCCCTTCACCGTAGTCAGCGCCGCTATTGATGAAACACCGCTTACCCACGAACCTGCCGTTGCCTATGTCGAGCGTCTTGCACGCGGCAAGGCAGCGGCGGGTTTTGTTGCGCTTGGCCAAACCTCGGGCGCCTGCGTACTGGGCGCCGATACGGCGGTGATTATTGACGGCCAGATCTTGGGCAAACCCGTGGACCAGGCCGACGCGCTGGCGATGCTGATGGCCCTTTCGGGCCGCGAGCATGAAGTGCTCACCGCGATTGCCCTCACCGACGGCCAGCGCTGCGAAACTCGATATGTAAGCAGTCTTGTACGTTTTCGCCAGGTTTCTGTCGAAGAGGCTACAACCTACTGGCACAGTGGCGAACCCCAGGACAAGGCCGGCGGCTATGCTATCCAAGGCCTGGGTTCGGTGTTCGTTGCCGGCCTCAATGGCAGTTATTCTGCGGTGGTTGGCCTGCCCGTGTGCGAAACCGCGCAACTGCTCGTCCAATTCGGCATACCCTGTTGGCAAAACATTACCGTGCGCTGAACGCCGTATTCCAGCGCCAAGCCTTGAGCGATCGGTCACTATTGTGAAAACGCCTGAACGAGACCCAGCCATGAGTGAAGAGATTCTGATCAATATCACGCCGATGGAATCGCGCGTGGCGGTGGTAGAGAACGGTGTTCTGCAAGAAGTGCATGTCGAGCGTACCCAAAAGCGTGGGATCGTCGGCAATATCTACAAAGGCAAGGTGGTGCGCGTACTGCCAGGTATGCAGGCAGCATTTGTCGATATCGGCCTGGACCGTGCTGCGTTTATCCACGCTTCGGAAATTTCCCTGCGCGAAGGCCCTGCGGTGGAAAGCATCAGCGCCCTGGTGCATGAAGGGCAGAGTCTGGTGGTGCAAGTCACCAAGGACCCTATCGGCTCCAAGGGCGCACGCTTGACCACCCAGTTGTCGATTCCCTCGCGCTACCTGGTGTACATGCCGCGCACTGCCCATGTCGGCATTTCCCTGAAGATCGAAGACGAAGCCGAGCGTGAACGCCTGAAAAAGGTGGTCAGCGACTGCGTGGCTGCCGAGGGCATCAAGGAAGCGGGCGGGTTTATCCTGCGTACCGCCGCCGAAGGCGCCGGCGCTGATGAGATCCTTATGGATATCCGCTACCTGCGGCGGTTGTGGGATCAGATCGACGCACAGATCAAGACCATTGGCGCGCCCAGCGTCATCTACGAAGACCTGGGCCTGGCGCTGCGTACGCTGCGTGACCTGGTCAGCCCGAAAATTGAGAAAATCCGTATCGACTCGCGGGAAACCTTCCAGCGCACCACGCAATTTGTTGCCGAGCTGATGCCGGAAATTGCCGACCGCCTGGAGCACTACCCCGGCGAGCGGCCGATCTTCGACCTGTATGGCGTTGAAGACGAAATCCAGAAAGCCCTGGAGCGCAAGGTGCCGCTCAAATCCGGCGGCTACCTGGTGGTGGACCCGGCCGAAGCCATGACCACCATTGACGTTAACACTGGCGCATTCGTGGGCCATCGCAACCTCGAAGAGACCATCTTCAAGACCAACCTGGAAGCCGCCACGGCGATCGCTCGCCAACTGCGCCTGCGCAACCTCGGTGGCATCATCATCATCGACTTCATCGACATGGAAGATGAGGAGCACCAGCGCCAGGTATTGCGCACCCTCGAAAAGCAGCTGGAGCGCGATCACGCCAAGACCAACATCATCGGCATCACCGAGCTGGGCCTGGTGCAGATGACCCGCAAGCGCACCCGCGAAAGCCTGGAGCAGGTGCTGTGCGAGCCGTGCAGCAGTTGCCAGGGGCGGGGTAAATTGAAAACCCCGGAAACCGTTTGCTACGAAATTTTCCGCGAAATCCTGCGTGAGGCACGTGCCTATCAGGCCGAGGGTTATAGAGTGCTTGCCAACCAGAAAGTGGTCGATCGCCTGCTGGACGAAGAGTCGGGGAACGTCGCGGAGCTGGAGAGCTTTATCGGTCGCACGATTCGCTTCCAGGTCGAAACCATGTATTCCCAGGAACAATACGACGTGGTGCTGCTCTGATCCCCAATTGCTTGCCTTATTCGAGACCGGCGGACCTTGATCTGCCGTCCGCCAACTGTTTTTTGAGGGTCGCCTGACATGGAGCGTCTGATACGCTTTTTTGCCGCTTTGACCCGCTGGGGCTTGGGCCTGTGTGCGTTGCTGCTGGTATTGGCGGCGGTGTACGTAAGCCTGGGGCGTGAATTGACCCCATTGGTCGCCGAATATCGCGCCGAAATCGAAGCCAAGGCCCAGGCTGCAGTGGATACACCGCTGCATATCGGCAGCCTTGAAGGCCGCTGGAGCGGGTTTGCTCCGGTATTGCTGGCTCACGATGTGATGGTCGGCGAGGGCAGCAGTGCCTTGCGCCTGGACCAGGTGGAAGTGGTACCGGATATGTGGGCCAGCCTGTTGGCCCGTGAAGTGCGCATCGCCCACCTTCAAGTCAGCGGCCTGCAATTGAGCGTCAAGGAAGACAAGGACGGCCGCTGGACGCTGCAAGGCTTGCCGGTTCAGGACGACCAGCCGCTGGACCCGCAACAGTTGCTGACGCGCATGCAAATGGTCAAGCGCGTGTCGGTGCTGGACAGTCAGGTTACCTTGCAGCCCTTCGATCAGGCGCCGGTGACCGTGACCTATGTAGGCCTGAGCCTGCATACCGGCATGAGCCATCAGCGTCTGGATGCACGGCTGACCTTGCCTGATGGCCAGCCGCTTGCTGTCAGCCTGCGTAGCCGTATTCGCGCCAGCCAGTGGAAGGACGCAGAGATCGACGCCTACCTGAGCCTGCCGCAAAGCGACTGGGCCAAATGGATTCCCGCCCGGCTAACCCAGCAATGGAAACTCACGCGGTTCAAAGCCGGCGGTGAGTTTTGGCTCAGTTGGGCCAAAGGCACCGTGCAAAGCGCTGCTGTTCGCCTCAACTCGCCGCAAGTGAAGGGCAGCTACGCCGACCGCAAGCCCGTGCATCTGGAGAATCTGGCGCTGACGGCCTACCTGCAACGCAGTGATAGTGGCCTTGAAGTGCTGTTCGATTCGCTGGCAATGAACATTGGCGACACCCGCTGGGAGTCGCGCATTCAATTGCAGCAAAACCTGGCGACCGATAAAGAACAGGAAGTGTGGAAGTTGCAGGCCGATCGTCTTGACCTGACGCCGATCACGCCGCTGCTCAATGCCTTGGCGCCGTTGCCCGAAGGTTTCGCCAAGACCGTCGAGCATCTCAAGGCCACTGGCCTGTTGCGTAATGTGCTGGTGGATTTCCGCCCTCAGGACGCCACCGACCAGAAAGTCAGCTTTGCCGCGAACCTTGAGCGTGTCGGTTTCGACGCGTATTTTGGTGCGCCGGCCGCGCGTAATGTGTCCGGCAGCATCAGTGGCGACCTGGGCCATGGCGAACTGCGCATGGACAGCAAGGATTTTTCCCTGCATCTGTTCCCCATCTTCGCCAAGCCCTGGCAGTACATCCAGGCCAATGCACGCCTGACCTGGAAACTCGACAAACAGGGTTTCACCCTGATCGCTCCGTACATCAAGGTGCTGGGCGAAGAGGGCAAGGTCGCGGCGGACTTCCTGATTCGCCTGCATTTCGATCATAGCCAGGAAGACTACATGGACCTGCGGGTCGGCATGGTCGATGGCGATGGCCGTTTTACCCCCAAATACTTGCCGGCCGTGTTGAGCCCGGCGCTGGATGAGTGGCTGCGTACCGCGATTCTCAAAGGGGCAGTGGATGAAGGCTTTTTCCAGTACCAGGGGTCGCTGAGCCACAACGCCCTGCCGGCGTCGCGCAATATCAGCCTGTTCTTCAAGGTGCATGACGCCGAACTGGCCTTCCAGCCGGGTTGGCCCCATGTGAACAAGGTTAATGGTGAAGTGTTCGTCGAGGAAAGCGGCGTGCGCATCCTGGCGAGCAAGGGGCAGTTGCTCGACACCCGGGTCAAGGATGTGTACGTCAATATTCCTCACGCACCGGCCGGCAAGGACAGTCATCTGTTGCTCACCGGCGGGTTTTCCGGTGGCTTGGGTGATGGTCTGAAAATTCTTCAGGAAGCGCCCATCGGTACCGCGTCCACGTTCGCCGGCTGGAAAGGCGAGGGTGACCTGCAAGGTAGCCTGGACCTTGACGTTCCCCTGGCCAAGGGCACCGAGCCCAAGATCGTGGTGGACTTCAAGACCGACAAGGCACGCCTGCAATTGGCTGAACCGCCCTTGGACCTCACCCAGCTCAAGGGTGATTTTCGCTTCGATAGCGCCAAGGGCCTGAGCGGTCAGAACATCTCGGCCCAGGCATTCGAGCAACCTATCACTGCGCAGATCTTCGCCGAGGGCAAGCCGGGCAATATCAGCACTCGCGTGACTGCCAAGGGCCAGGTGGCGGTCAAGCGCCTGACGGATTGGCTGAACGTCAGTCAGCCGTTGCCGGTATCCGGCGATATTCCTTACCAGTTGCAGGTTATTCTGGACGGTGCGGACAGTCAGTTGATGGTCAACTCCAACCTCAAGGGTGTTGCGGTGGATCTACCGGCGCCGTTCGGCATGCCGGCCAGCCAGGGACGTGACAGCACCTTTCGCATGACGTTGCAGGGCGCTGAGCGACGTTACTGGTTTGATTACGGCGAGCTGGCGAATTTCACCTTTGCGGCACCGCCGGACAACTTCAATAACGGCCGTGGCGAATTGTTCCTGGGTGACGGTGACGCGCTGTTGCCCGGGGCCAAGGGCTTGCGCATTCGTGGCGTGCTGTCGGAACTGGATATCGATCCCTGGAAAAAGCTCGTGGACCGCTACGCGGGTAACGACCCAGGTGGCAATGCCAAGCAACTGCTCAGTGGCGCCGACTTCAGGGTAGGCAAGCTGACCGGATTTGGTACCCAGTTTGACCAGGTCAAGTTGCAGCTTGATCGCAAGCCGGCTGCCTGGGGCCTGCAACTCGACAGCCAGCAAGCCAAGGGCACGGTGAACCTGCCCGATGCCAAGGGCGCGCCGATTGCGATCAACCTCAAGTACGTCAAATTGCCCGCAGTGGACCCGACAGCGCAGGCCGACGAAAACGCACCGGACCCGCTGGCCGATATCGACCCCAAAAGCATCCCGGCACTGGACATCGCCATTGACCAGCTGTTCCAGGGCCCCGATCTGATAGGGGCATGGTCGCTGCGGATTCGTCCGACCGCCAAGGGCCTGGCCTTCAATAACCTGGACCTGGGCCTCAAGGGGATGCTGCTCAAGGGCGCCGGTGGCTGGGAAGGCGCGCCGCGCGCCAGCAGCAGTTGGTACAAGGGCCGCCTCGATGGCAGAAATATCGCCGATGTGCTCAAGGGCTGGGGTTTTGCGCCTACGGTGACCAGTGAGGATTTCCATCTGGACGTGGATGGCCGTTGGCCGGGCTCGCCGGCCTGGGTTGGGCCCAAGCGCTTTTCCGGCAGCCTGGATGCCGCATTCCGTAAAGGTCAGTTCGTTGAAGTGGAAGGGGGCGCCCAGGCATTGCGGGTGTTTGGCCTGCTTAACTTCAACTCCATTGGCCGGCGTTTGCGTTTGGACTTTTCCGACCTGTTTGGCAAAGGCTTGAGCTATGACCGAGTCAAGGGCTTGCTGGCTGCCAGTAATGGTGTGTTCGTGACCCGTGAGCCCATCACCATGACCGGGCCCTCGACCAATCTTGAGCTTAACGGCACCCTGGATCTGGTCGCCGATCGCGTCGACGCCAAGCTGCTGGTCACGTTGCCGGTGACCAACAACCTGCCCATCGCGGCGCTGATTGTCGGTGCGCCTGCCATTGGTGGTGCGTTGTTCCTGATCGACAAGCTGATCGGTGATCGGGTTTCGCGCTTTGCCAGTGTGCAGTACAAGGTGCAAGGCCCTTGGAAGGATCCGAAAATCACCTTCGACAAGCCATTTGAAAAGCCAAACTGAGAGCCTGTGGAGTAGCATGGCCCCATGCCCTGTCTGGAGTGTCGGCCCATGTCCTTTGCAGTAATCCAAATGGTCAGCCAGAGCGACGTGCTGGCCAACCTCGCCCAGGCACGCCGCCTGCTGGAGCAGGCGGCGGCAAACGGCGCGAAACTCGCGGTTTTGCCGGAGAACTTCGCCGCCATGGGACGCCGTGACGTGGCCGACATTGGCCGCGCCGAAGCATTCGGTGAAGGCCCGATCCTGCCATGGTTGAAACAGGCCGCCCGCGACCTCACCTTATGGATAGTGGCCGGTACGTTGCCGCTGCCGCCCAGGGACCATCCCCACGCCAAGGCCAACGCTTGCTCGCTGCTGATCAATGATCAGGGTGAAATCGTCGCTCGCTATGACAAGCTCCACTTGTTTGATGTGGACGTAGCGGATGCTCGCGGTCGCTACCGCGAATCCGACGACTATGCTTTTGGAAGCAATGTAGTGGTGGCGGATACGCCAGTGGGCCGCGTGGGGCTGACGGTGTGCTATGACTTGCGCTTTCCCGAGCTGTACAGCGAATTACGCGCTGCGGGGGCTGAATTGATTACCGCGCCCTCGGCCTTTACGGCGGTGACTGGGGCCGCCCATTGGGATGTGCTGATTCGGGCGCGGGCCATTGAAACCCAGTGCTACCTGCTGGCAGCGGCTCAAGGCGGTGTGCACCCAGGCCCACGGGAAACCTTTGGCCACGCGGCAATCATCGACCCTTGGGGGCGGGTGCTGGCGCAACAGGATCAAGGCGAAGCGGTGCTACTGGCCGAACGCGATAGCGGTGAACAAGCGTCGATACGGACGCGCATGCCGGTGGCGAACCACCGGCGCTTTTTCTCGCAGGGCGCGCAGCGGCCTGCTTCAGAACGATGAATTTAAGGCCAAACCTATGAGCGAGTTGTTGTCCTCAGTCAGTGAACACCTCCTGGCACCCGGTGGCGTGACCATCGAAAGTTTGCAAACCGTGCTGGGCGATCTCGCCGGGCCAGGCATTGACGCGGCTGACCTGTATTTCCAGGGGCAGATTTCCGAGTCCTGGGCCCTGGAAGACGGCATCGTCAAGGAAGGCAGTTTCAACCTCGACCAGGGAGTGGGCGTGCGTGCCCAGTCTGGTGAAAAAACGGGTTTTGCCTACAGCAATGCGATCACCCTGGAGGCGCTGGGCCTGGCAGCACGTGCTGCGCGCTCGATCTCCCGCGCTGGACAAAATGGCACGGTGCAGGCGTTCAGCACCCAGGACGTGGCTCAGTTGTATGCGCCGGATAACCCCCTGGAAGTGATCAGCCGTGCGGAAAAAGTCGAGCTGCTGAAACGTATCGACGCCGCTACTCGTGCCTTGGATCCCCGTATCCAGCAGGTTACCGTAAGCATGGCCGGTGTGTGGGAGCGCATCCTCGTTGCCTCCACCGATGGCGGGCTGGCGGCGGATGTGCGGCCTCTGGTGCGTTTCAACGTGAGTGTGATCGTCGAGCAGAACGGTCGTCGCGAACGCGGTGGCCATGGCGGCGGCGGGCGTACCGACTACCGCTATTTCCTCACCGATGACCGTGCCATGGGTTATGCCCGTGAAGCGCTGCGCCAGGCGCTGGTCAACCTCGAAGCCATCCCTGCACCGGCCGGCACCTTGCCGGTGGTGCTGGGCTCGGGTTGGTCTGGCGTGTTGCTCCACGAAGCCGTCGGCCACGGGCTGGAAGGCGACTTCAACCGCAAGGGCAGTTCGGCCTACAGCGGGCGAATGGGCGAGATGGTTGCGTCCAAGCTGTGCACCATCGTGGACGACGGCACGCTGGCCGGGCGCCGTGGTTCGCTGAGCGTCGATGACGAAGGCACGCCGACCGAATGCACCACCCTGATCGAAAACGGCGTGCTCAAGGGCTATATGCAAGACAAGCTCAACGCTCGCCTGATGGGCGTGGCGCGCACCGGTAACGGCCGTCGTGAGTCCTACGCGCATTTGCCGATGCCACGCATGACCAATACCTACATGCTCGGTGGCGAAAGCGATCCGGCGGAAATCATCGCCTCGGTGAAACGCGGTATCTATTGCGCCAATCTGGGCGGTGGCCAGGTCGACATCACCAGCGGCAAGTTCGTGTTCTCCACCAGCGAGGCGTACCTGATCGAAGACGGCAAGATTACCGCGCCGGTCAAAGGGGCCACCTTGATTGGTAACGGGCCGGAGGCCATGAGCAAGGTGTCGATGGTCGGTAACGACCTGTCGCTGGACAGCGGCGTGGGCACATGCGGGAAGGATGGGCAGTCAGTGCCGGTAGGCGTGGGGCAGCCAACCCTGAAAATTGATGCGATCACCGTGGGTGGCACGGGGTCGTAAGGACGGAGCTTCGGGTGGCGAAGGCCGCCACCCGTGGAAGAGGATCAGCGCAGGCCGCGTTGAGTCTCGTCCAGCTCACGGATGTACTTGAAGATTTTACGGCTGGTGGCCGGCGCTTTGTTGTGCGCCTGCTCGTGCTGGGCCTGACGGATCAGGGAGCGCAATTGCTGGCGGTCCGCATCCGGGTAGTCCATCACGAATTTCTCCAGCACGGCGTCATCGCCCGCGATCAGGCGGTCACGCCAACGTTCCAGGTTATGGAAGCGTTCGTTGTACTGGCGAGTGGAGGCATCGGTTTGATCAAGCAAGGTCAGAATGGCGTCAATGTCCTGATCGCGCATCAGTTTGCCGATAAACGAGATGTGCCGTTTGCGCGCGATATTCGCGGTGTGCTTGGGCGCATCAGCCAGGGCCCGGCGCATTTCGTCGGTCAATGGCAGTTTGGCAATCAAATCTTTTTTGAGCGTTGTAAGGCGCTCGCCGAGGTCAACCAGAGCATGCAGCTCGCGTTTGACCTGGGTTTTGCTTTTCTCCCCATCGAGGGAGTCGTCGTAAGAATCAACCATGGTGGCAGTCCGCAAAGAAACGCCGCCATGATAACCAGTCGGGGGCCGCTTGTCCGGCCCGGTCGCTCGATGGCCTTAACCGAAAGCAGAATTTGAGTGGAGAAAACCATGAGTGCAGCCCAAAGCGTCGGTCCGCAAGCGTTACCGGCACTGCAGGAACAAGTCGAGCAGATCCTCGCCGAGGCCAAGCGCCAGGGGGCCAGCGCCTGTGAAGTGGCGGTGTCGCTGGAGCAGGGGCTGTCGACTTCGGTGCGCCAGCGGGAAGTGGAAACGGTCGAGTTCAACCGCGACCAGGGGTTCGGCATCACCTTGTACGCAGGCCAGCGCAAAGGCTCGGCCAGCACCTCGGCCAGCGGCCCGGAAGCGATTCGCGAGACCGTCGCCGCTGCGTTGGCGATTGCCAAGCACACCTCCGAGGATGAAAGCTCGGGGCTGGCCGACAAGGCGCTGATGGCCAGGGATGTGCAGGATTTCGACCTGTTCCACGCCTGGGACATCACCCCGGAGCAAGCCATTGAACAAGCGCTGATCTGCGAAGCGGCGGCTTTCGATACCGACCCTCGGATCAAGAATGCTGATGGCACCACGCTGAGCACTCACCAGGGCTGCCGTGTGTACGGCAACAGCCATGGTTTTATCGGCGGTTATGCGTCCACACGTCACAGCCTCAGTTGCGTGATGATCGCCGAAGCCAACGGCCAGATGCAGCGTGACTACTGGTACGACGTGAACCGCCAGGGTGATTTGTTGGCAGACCCCGTCAGCATTGGCCAACGGGCTGCACAGCGTGCCGCCAGTCGCCTGGGCGCGCGCCCGGTGCCGACGTGCGAAGTGCCGGTGCTGTTTTCTGCGGAACTGGCCGGTGGTTTGTTCGGTAGCTTCCTGGGGGCGATTTCCGGTGGCAACCTCTATCGAAAATCGTCATTCCTTGAAGGCGCAATCGGCCAAAAGCTGTTTCCTGAGTGGTTGACCATCGATGAGCGCCCGCATTTGATGCGTGCGATGGGCAGTTCGTCGTTCGACGGTGATGGCCTGGCGACCTATGCCAAGCCGTTTGTCGAAAATGGTGAGCTGGTCTCGTATGTGTTGGGTACCTATGCCGGTCGCAAGCTTGGCCTGCCGAGTACTGCCAACTCCGGTGGCGTGCATAACCTGTTCGTGACCCATGGTGACGAAGGCCAGGCTGCATTGCTGCGACGCATGGGGCGTGGCTTGCTGGTGACTGAGTTGATGGGCCAGGGCCTGAATATGGTCACCGGTGATTACTCCCGGGGCGCGGCAGGTTTCTGGGTGGAAAATGGCGAAATTCAATTCGCCGTCCAGGAAGTGACGATCGCCGGCAACATGCGCGATATGTTCAAGCAAATTGTCGCTGTGGGTAATGATCTGGAGTTGCGCAGCAATATCCGCACGGGGTCTGTGCTGATCGAGCGGATGACGGTCGCCGGTAGCTAACCTCTCCGGTACTCAAGGAAAGGCGCGCCATCCCAAGGATGGCGCGCCTTTTTTATTGCCCATGTCACAGAGGTATTAATCGGGCACTCTTGTTTTGATTCTCAATATCATTTAATAATAAATATCATTACCGAATGAGTGTGGATCATGAGTTCTGTCCTGCATGAGGATCCGTATCTGGAAAGCTGGCGCTGGATGAGCCGCCAGATTCGCTGTGGCCTCGATCCCAATGAACCTCGCTTGATCGAACATTACCTCAATGAAGGTCGATACCTGGCCTGTTGCACCGCGACCCATCCGTGGACGATCGCCGAAACTTCATTCCGCCTGCTGATCGACACCGCCAGCGATATCGCGCTGCCCTGGCATTGGCGTTCGATGTGCCTGGACCAAGCGTGGCGCCCGCTGCGCGACCTGGAAAAACTCTCCCAGTGTGCCTGCCGCCTCAAGCGCTGGCAGACCTTTGCCTGGCAGTTGGCGACCTGTGAATTACTGCCTTCGATTTCCGTTTCTGACTTGGTGCAAGGATCTAATGATGAGTAATACCCGTATCGAACGCGACAGCATGGGCGAACTGCATGTGCCGCAAGACGCGTTGTATGGCGCGCAAACCCAGCGAGCGGTGAACAACTTCCCGATCAGCCATCAGCGTATGCCGGCGCAATTCATCCGCGCCCTGATCCTGGCCAAGACAGCCGCGGCCAAGGTCAACGTCGACCTCAAGCAGATCAGCGAAGGGCAGGGCAAGGCCATTGTCGATGCCGCCCAAGGCTTGCTCGAAGGTGACTACATGCAGCACTTCCCGGTGGATATCTTCCAGACCGGTTCCGGCACCAGCTCCAACATGAACGCCAATGAAGTGATTGCGACCCTTGCCAGTCGTTTGCTCGGCGAGGTGGTCAACCCTAACGATCACGTCAACTGCGGCCAAAGCAGCA
This sequence comes from Pseudomonas sp. NCIMB 10586, assembly GCF_023127895.1. Lineage (NCBI taxonomy): Bacteria > Pseudomonadati > Pseudomonadota > Gammaproteobacteria > Pseudomonadales > Pseudomonadaceae > Pseudomonas > Pseudomonas sp. NCIMB 10586. Next base: position 364,365 of record NZ_SPKQ01000018.1, on the reverse strand, counting down.
ACGACATTATCCCCACCACCATTCACGTCAGCGCCGCCTTGGTACTGCATGAGCAAACGCTGCCAGCCCTGCTGCACCTGGTGCAGGTGATCGAGCAGAAGGCTGAAGAGGTGCATCCGTTCATCAAGACCGGCCGTACCCACTTGATGGACGCCATGCCGGTGCGCATGAGCCAGGTGCTCCATGGCTGGGCGCAGCAGCTCAAGGCCAATATCGGGCACTTGCAGGACCTGCTTCCGGCCTTGCAGGCACTGGCCCAGGGCGGCACAGCGGTGGGCACCGGGATCAACGCGCATCCTGAATTTGCCGGGCGTTTCAGCCAGCAACTGAGCCATTTGACCGGGGTGAAGTTCACGCCCGGCAAGGACCTTTTTGCATTGATTGGCTCCCAGGACACTGCCGTCGCAGTTTCCGGCCAGTTGAAGGCCACGGCTGTATCGCTGATGAAGATTGCCAACGACCTGCGCTGGATGAACTCCGGCCCCTTGGCCGGCCTCGGTGAAATCGAGCTGGAGGGCTTGCAGCCGGGCTCGTCGATCATGCCCGGCAAAGTCAACCCTGTGATCCCGGAAGCCACGGCGATGGTCGCCGCGCAGGTCATCGGCAATGACACCGTCATCACAGTTGCGGGTCAATCGGGCAACTTCGAGCTGAACGTGATGTTGCCGATCATCGCCCAGAACCTGCTCAGCAGCCTTGAGTTGCTGGCCAACTCCAGTCGTTTGCTGGCGGACAAGGCCATTGCCAGCTTCAAGGTCAACGAAGCCAAGCTCAAAGAAGCACTGTCGCGCAACCCGATCCTGGTCACCGCCCTTAACCCGATCATTGGTTACCAGAAGGCCGCTGAAATTGCCAAGAAGGCTTACCAGCAAGGCCGCCCGGTCATCGATGTCGCCCTTGAGCACACCGACCTGCCGCGCAGCCAACTGGAAGTCCTGCTGGACCCGGAAAAGCTCACGGCTGGCGGCGTGTAATTAACCACCCTGCTTTGGAGGCTCACCATGAAGCACTGGAAACGTACGATCGAACGGGCCAATCGCTGCTTTATGGCGGGCGAGCTGGTGGATGCTCGCGAGGCCTATCTGCAAGCCCTGGCCCTGGCCCAAGTGTTGTTCGAACGCTGGGCGGATGCCGACGAAGCAGTGGCGGCCTGCGTCATTTCTCATCACAACCTGGCGGACCTGCACTTGCGCCTGAATCAACCTGAGGAAAGCGCGGAATACCTCTGCGCCATTCACCAGCGATTGTTGCAGACCATGCAGGACCCGCGCCTTAACCCGCAGTTGCGCGAGGCGGCGTTGCGCCAGAGCAGCAAGACCTACGTCGAGCTGTTGAATTTCATCAGCGATCACGGCGAGTACCCCCGCACCCACCGGTTGCTGGGCGATGCTGCGCCGCAGTCGACCTCGTCTCACTATGGAGCACATTGATATGACTTACACCCTGCCGGCCCTGCCTTACGCCTATGACGCCCTTGAGCCGCATATCGACGCGCAAACCATGGAGATTCACTACACCAAGCATCACCAGACTTACATCAATAATCTGAATGCTGCCGTGGAGGGCACGGAATTCGCCGGTTGGCCGGTGGAGAAGCTGGTGTCCAGCGTGCAGAAATTACCGGAGAAATTACGCGTTGCCGTGGTCAATCAAGGAGGCGGCCATGCAAACCATTCGTTGTTCTGGGCGGTCATGTCACCTACAGGGGGCGGTAAGCCCGAAGGCACGCTGGGCAAGGCTATCGATGAGCAATTGGGCGGTTTTGACAGTTTCAAGGAGGCATTCACCAAGGCTGCGCTGACCCGCTTCGGCAGTGGCTGGGCCTGGTTGAGTGTCACCCCGCAAAACACGCTGGTCGTGGAAAGCAGCGGCAACCAGGACAGCCCGCTGATGAGCGGCAACACGCCAATCCTCGGTCTGGACGTCTGGGAACATGCCTACTATCTGCGGTACCAGAACCGTCGCCCTGAATACATCAATGCGTTCTACAGCGTAATTAACTGGCCGGAAGTTGCAGCCCGCTACCAGGCCGCCTTGGCCTGACATTCACTCTAAAACAAGATCTAAGGGCGACTATGGGCACTGAAACACTGGCGATCAGCAGCGTGCGAATGTTCCGTTATGCGTTCGGTTCACTGCTGTTATTGGCAGGGACTGCATTGCTGGTGGCCCATGGGCTGGCCTGGTTGGACCTTGAGCCGCGTATCCTGCGCGCGTTGCAGGGCGGCGCGATTTGCGCGCTCGGCACGGCGCTGGGCGCGGTGCCGGTCCTCGTGATTCGGCGGATGCCGGTAGCGTTGAGCGATACCTTGCTGGGCTTCGGTGCAGGTGTGATGCTCGCAGCGACCGCTTTTTCCCTGGTCGTGCCGGGTATCGCCGCGGCTGAAGGCCTGGGGCTTTCGCCGTGGGGTGCGGGTGGGCTGATCAGCTTCGGCATCATGCTGGGCGCATTCGGGTTGTATCTGGTGGATCGCAAGGTCTCCGGCGCCAGCCCGGAGATGCTGGTGGGGACGCCGGATAAGCCGGTGATCCCGCCGCGCATCTGGCTGTTTGTATTCGCCATCATTGCGCACAACATTCCCGAAGGCATGGCAGTGGGCGTCTCCGCGGGAGGAGGGATGGCGGATGCTGACAGTCTCGCCATGGGCATTGCCTTGCAGGATGTACCCGAGGGCTTGGTGATCGCGCTGGTATTGGCTGGGGCGGGGATGTCGCGGATCAAGGCGTTCCTGATCGGCGCCGCATCAGGATTGGTTGAACCGGTATTTGCGGTGCTCTGCGCCTGGCTGGTGAGCCTGGCTGAGGTGTTGCTGCCGTTGGGGCTGGCGCTGGCCGCCGGTGCGATGTTGTTGGTAGTGACCCATGAAGTCATCCCCGAATCGCGTCGCAACGGTCACGAAAAGCTCGCCAGCCTGGGGTTGTGTATCGGGTTTTGCCTGATGATGGTGATGGATACGGCGTTGGGCTGAAGCCAGCTCTCGTATCGGCGGTTATTCGCCTTCATCGAATTTGTTGTTGATCAGCTCAACCAACGCCTTCATCGCTTCCTGCTCTTGCTCGCCTGCAGTGTGCAGATGAATCGTGGTGCCCTTGCCGGCTGCCAGCATCATCATCGCCATGATGCTCTTGCCATCGACCATGGACTCCGGTGTGCGCCCGGCGCGGATCTGGCAGGGAAACTTTCCGGCCACGCCGACGAACTTTGCCGACGCCCGGGCGTGCAGGCCCAGCTTGTTGATGATTTCAATTTCCAGAGCGGGCATCGCGCAGGTGTTCCTTTCAGCTTAGGTCGCGGTGGCGAACCTGGACATTCTTGAGGGTTTGTTGCAGCACCTGGCCCAGCCGCTCAGTCAGGTAAACCGAGCGGTGATGGCCACCCGTGCAGCCAATGGCAATGGTGACATACGCCCGATTGCTCGCGGCAAAACGCGGCAACCATTTAAGCAGGTAGCTGGAGATGTCCTGGAACATCTCTTCCACATCCGGCTGCGCGGCAAGGTAGTCGGCGACGGGCTGATCCAGCCCCGACTGATCGCGCAATTCCGGCTTCCAGTAAGGGTTGGGCAGGCAGCGCACATCGAACACCAGGTCGGCATCGACCGGCATGCCACGCTTGAAGCCAAACGACTCGACCAGGAACGCCGTGCCCGGCTCGGGCTGATTCAGCAGGCGCAACTTGATCGCGTCACGCAACTGGTACAGGTTCAGGCTGGTGGTGTTGATCTTCAGGTCGGCCAGATCAATGATCGGCCCCAGCAGTTTGGTCTCGTCTTCAATGGCTTCGGCCAGGGAGCGGTTGGCGCTGCTGAGCGGGTGGCGTCGACGGGTTTCGGAGAAACGCTTGAGCAGGGTTTCTTCATCGGCATCCAGGTACAGCACATCGCAATGAATGTGCTTGGCGCGCACTTCTTCGAGCAGTTCCGGGAACCGCGAGAGGTGGCTGGGCAGGTTGCGGGCGTCGATCGACACAGCGACCAGCGGCTGCGCCAGCTCGGTGTGGATAAGGGCGCGCTCCGCCAACTCCGGCAGCAGGCCGGCCGGCAGGTTGTCGATGCAATAGAAGCCGTTGTCCTCAAGCACATTGAGGGCGGTGCTTTTACCTGAGCCGGAGCGGCCGCTGACGATGATCAAACGCATGATTACTGCCCGTTTTGTTCATCCAGGACGACCTGATACAGCGCCTCGTTGCTGCTGGCACTGCGCAACTTGTCACGTACTTCCTTACGGTCGAGCATACTGGCTATCTGCCGGAGCAGTTCCAGGTGCGCATCGGTGGCGGCTTGCGGGACCAGCAGCACGAACAGCAGGTCAACCGGAGCACCGTCGATGGCGTCGAAGTCGATGGGTTTTTCCAGGTGTAGCAAGGCGCTGACCGGGGTCTGGCAGCCTTCGAGGCGGCAGTGAGGAATAGCGATGCCGTTGCCAAAACCGGTGGAGCCGAGTTTTTCACGGGCAATCAGAGCCTCGAAAACATCTTGCATCTCCAGCTCAGGCACTTGGCTGCTGATCAGGTTGGCAATTTGTTCCAGGGCGCGCTTTTTACTGCCGCCCGGCACGTTCACAAGGGAACGGCCGGGGGTCAGGATGGTTTGAAGTTGGATCATGGGGGAGGGTTAACGACCTGTACCTTGCATCAGGTGCAGATTCTTTTCCTTATGCTTTATGAGTTGGCGGTCGAGCTTGTCGTAGAGCGAGTCAATCGCCGCGTACATGTCTTCGTGTTCCGCATTGGCGACGAGCTTGGCATTCGGTACGTGCAGGGTGGCCTCGATTTTCTGCTTGAGCTTATCGACCTCCATGATGACCTGCACGTTGGTGATCTTGTCAAAATGCCCTGCAAGCTTGTTCAGCTTGCTCTCGGTGTATTCACGCAGGGGCTTGGTGACTTCCAGCTGGTGTCCACTGATGTTGACTTGCATACAGCTTCTCCTTCGTTGCCAGTGCATAAAGCGGTGGGCAGGAATACCCACCACTGGAACGCTGTGGCCCGCCCGTCACATCAACCGCTTACGCTCGCTGGAAGGCGCGATCCCAAGGGACTCACGGTACTTGGCGACGGTTCGACGGGCGACCTGAATACCTTGTGCCTCCAGTAAACCAGCGATCTTGCTGTCACTCAACGGCTTTTTCTGATTTTCCGCGGCAACCAGTTTTTTGATGATCGCGCGGATCGCCGTGGACGAGCATTCGCCGCCTTCGGAGGTGCTGACGTGGCTGGAGAAAAAGTATTTCAGCTCATAAATACCGCGCGGGGTATGCATGAATTTTTGCGTGGTTACCCGGGAAATTGTCGATTCATGCATGCCTACCGCTTCGGCGATATCGTGCAGCACCAGAGGCTTCATGGCTTCGTCCCCGTATTCCAGGAACCCGCGCTGGTGCTCGACGATCTGGGTGGCGACTTTCATCAGGGTTTCGTTGCGGCTTTGCAGGCTCTTGATGAACCATCGCGCTTCCTGCAACTGGTTGCGCATGAAGGTATTGTCGGCGCTGGTATCGGCGCGGCGCACAAAACCTGCGTATTGCGGGTTGACCCGCAGCCGTGGCACCGATTCCTGGTTCAACTCCACCAGCCAGCGCTCGTTGTCCTTGCGCACGATCACGTCGGGAACCACGTATTCGGCTTCGCTGGATTCAATCTGCGAACCGGGGCGCGGGTTGAGGCTTTGCACCAACTCGATGACCTGGCGCAAGTCGTCTTCCTTGAGCTTCATGCGGCGCATCAACTGGCTATAGTCGCGGCTACCCAGCAGATCGATGTAGTCGCTGACCAGGCGCTGGGCCTCGGCGAGCCATGGCGTCTTGGCAGGCAACTGGCGCAGTTGCAGCAACAGGCACTCGCTGAGCGTGCGGGCGCCGATGCCGGCGGGCTCGAATTGCTGGATGCGGTGCAGGACGGCTTCGATTTCGTCCAGCTCGATGTCCAGTTCCGGGTCGAAGGCTTCGAGGATCTCGTCGAGGGTTTCGTCCAGGTAACCCTGGTTATTGATGCAATCGATGAGCGTAACCGCGATCAGGCGATCAGTGTCCGACATCGGCGCCAGGTTGAGTTGCCACAGCAAGTGGCTCTGCAGGCTCTCGCCGGCCGAGGTGCGGGTGGTGAAGTCCCACTCGTCATCATCATTGCTCGGCAGGCTGCTGGCGCTGGTCTGGTAAACGTCTTCCCATGCGGTATCCACGGGAAGCTCGTTGGGAATGCGTTCGTTCCATTCGCCTTCTTCCAGGTTGTCCACCGTAGGGGCGGTTTCCTGGTAGGAGGGTTCCTGCACGTCGGGATTGGGTTTTTGCTCGATGTTGTCGGCCAGTGGGTCGGCATTGTCGAAGTCGTCGCCTTCTTCCTGGCGTTCGAGCATCGGATTGGACTCCAGGGCCTCCTGGATTTCCTGCTGCAGGTCCAGGGTCGACAATTGGAGCAGGCGGATGGCCTGTTGCAGCTGCGGTGTCATCGTCAGCTGCTGGCCCATTCTCAGGACTAGCGATGGTTTCATGGCAGGGGCTTAACACCTTATTCGCCGGCGCAATGCGCCATCCACGACAGGGCGCGTGAGCGCCAACATAAGCAAATTATATGCCTGATATCAGGGCCTTTGCCTAGAGCGCGGTAACAATAAAAAAACCAAGGTTTCTATTGACTCCTGCGCGCTCCGGCGAAAGGCGCGATACCACTCCGTCTACAGGCGGAACTCGTGACCCAGATAAACTTCCTTGACCAGTTCATTGGCCAGGATGGTCTCGGCGTCGCCTTCAGCAATCAACTGACCATCGTTGACGATATAGGCGGTTTCACAGATATCCAGCGTCTCACGGACGTTGTGGTCGGTGATCAGCACGCCAATACCCTTGGCCTTGAGGTGGTGAATGATCTGCTTGATATCGCCGACCGAAATCGGGTCAACGCCGGCAAACGGCTCATCCAGCAGGATGAACTTCGGTGCGGTGGCCAGGGCGCGGGCGATTTCCACGCGGCGGCGCTCACCACCGGACAGGCTCATGCCGAGGTTGTCGCGAATATGGTTGATGTGGAACTCCTGCAACAGGCTTTCCAGCTCTTTGCGGCGGCCGTCGCGGTCGAGTTCCTTGCGGGTCTCGAGGATCGCCATGATGTTGTCGGCTACCGACAGTTTGCGGAAGATCGACGCTTCCTGGGGCAGATAACCAATGCCGGCGCGTGCACGACCGTGCATGGGCTGGTGGCTGACGTCCAGGTCGTCGATCAATACGCGACCCTGATCCGCCTGGACCAGCCCGACGATCATATAGAAGCAGGTGGTCTTGCCGGCACCGTTGGGGCCGAGCAAGCCGACGATCTGGCCGCTGTCGATCGACAGGCTGACATCACGTACCACCTGGCGGCTTTTATAGGCCTTGGCCAGATGCTGGGCTTTCAGGGTTGCCATTACTCGGCCTTCTTCTTCGGCTGGATAACCATGTCGATACGTGGACGAGGTGCGGTGACCTTGTTGCCATTGGCGCGACCGGCCTGAGCGACCTGGGTCTTGGTGTTGTAGACGATTTTCTCGCCTTCGGTCGAGTTACCGTCGGCGCTGAGCACTTTGGCCTGATCGATCAGTACGATGCGATTTTGCTGGGCATGGTATTGAATGGTCTTGCCGTAGCCTTTCATCGGGCCTGGGTCTTCTGCCTTTTGCTTCTGTTCGAAGTAAGCCAGGTTGCCCACCGAGGTCACGACATCGATATCGCCGGCCTGGGTACGCGTCAAGGTCACCGTATTACCGGTGATCTTCATCGAACCCTGGGTGATGATGACGCCGCCGGTGTAGGTGGCAACACCTTGCTTGTCATCGAGCTGCGCATCGTCAGCCGAGATGTGGATCGGTTGCTGGCTATCGTTCGGCAGAGCCCAGGCGCTCACGCTTCCCAGTGCTGCGCCCAGACCGAGCAAAATAGGGAGGGTTTTAACGAGCCTCATACTGTCCTCTTACGTTCGATAGCAGGTGTATCCTGCTTTCTTTCAAATACGCTTTCATTCCCTTGCCAGTCGATACACCGCCAGCGCCGTCGATTCTAACGTCTTGCTCGGTCTGCGCATATTGCTTCTGTGGGAATACCGTCATGCGACTGCTGGTAATGATGGTGTCGCGGTTCTGCGCGTCTGTACGTGCGACGCGGACCGAGTCGATCAGTTCAACTTCGGTGCCGTCCGGGTTGACCTCGCCACGCTTGCTGGTGACATGCCACGGGAATTCGGTGCCGCGATACAGGTTCAGGTCCGGATTGGTCAGCAGGCTGACTTCAGAGGCCTTCAAGTGCTCGACCTTGTCCGACGTCATTTCATACTGCACCTTGCCGTCTGGCAGGAACTGAATGCTGTAGGCGTTGGTGGCGTAATAGTCGATAACACCTTCGTCAACCTGCGCAACAGGCTTGTCGAGAAAGCGCTCCGGGCTGATATTCCAGTAGCCCACCGCCAGGAACAGCGCGGCAATGACCCCGAATAGCAGGAAGTTGCGAATCTTTTTGCTCAGCATATAACGCTCTATAGGTAGGCGGCGTGGGCCGCTTCAAGGCTGCCCTGGGCACGCAGGATCAACTCGCAGAACTCGCGGGCAGCACCTTCGCCGCCACGGGCTGTGGTGATGCCATGGGCGTGTTCGCGCACAAACGCCGCGGCATTCGCGACCGCCATGCCCAGGCCCACCCGGCGAATCACCGGCAGGTCGGGCAGGTCATCACCCAGATAGGCGACTTGTTCATAGCTTAGGTTGAGTTGGCCAAGAAGCTCGTCCAGCACCACCAGTTTATCCTCGCGGCCCTGATACAGGTGAGCAATTCCGAGGTTTTGTGCGCGGCGTTCCACAACCGGCGTCTTTCGACCACTGATAATCGCCGTTTGCACACCCGCCGCCATCAACATCTTGATGCCCTGGCCATCGAGCGTATTGAATGTCTTGAATTCGCTGCCGTCTTCGAGAAAGTACAGGCGGCCGTCGGTCAGCACGCCGTCAACGTCGAAAATCGCCAGCTTGATGTTTTTACCGCGTTGCAACAGATCGCTGGTCATTTACATCACTCCTGCGCGCAGCAAGTCGCCAAGGTTAAGGGCTCCGATCGGTCGATCATCGTTATCGACGACGATCAGCGCGCCGATCCGGTGGTCTTCCATGATTTTCAGCGCTTCAGCCGCGAGCATTTCAGCGCGGGCGGTCTTGCCGTGGGGTGTCATCACCGCGTCGATGGTGGCGGTGTGAATATCAATGGTGCGGTCCAGGGTGCGGCGCAGATCACCGTCGGTGAATATCCCGGCCAAGCGTCCGTCGGTCTCCAGGATTGCCGTCATGCCGAGGCCCTTGCGGGTCATTTCCATCAGCGCATCCCTGAGCAGGGTACCGCGTGGAACGCTTGGCAGTTCGGCGCCCGAATGCATGACATTTTCCACTTTCAGCAGCAAGCGACGCCCGAGGGCACCGCCTGGATGGGAAAATGCGAAGTCTTCTGCGGTAAACCCGCGGGCCTCCAGCAGCGCCACCGCCAGGGCATCGCCCATGACCAGTGCGGCGGTGGTGGAGGAAGTCGGTGCCAGGTTCAACGGGCAGGCCTCATGGGCCACGTGCACGTTGAGGTTGACGTCGGCGGCCTTGGCCAGGGTCGATTCCGGGTTGCCCGTGAGGCTGATCATCTGGATGCCCAGGCGCTTGATCAACGGCAACAGGGTCACGATTTCGTTGGTGGTGCCGGAATTGGACAGCGCCAGAATCACGTCATCCTTGGTGATCATGCCCATGTCGCCGTGGCTGGCTTCGGCCGGATGCACGAAAAAAGCGGTGGTCCCGGTGCTTGCCAGGGTGGCGGCGATCTTGTTGCCGATGTGGCCGGATTTACCCATGCCGACCACGACAACGCGGCCCTTGCTGGCCAGGATCATCTCGCAGGCGCGCACGAAATCCGCGTTGATATGGGCCAGCAAGCCTTCTACGGCTTCAAGCTCTAGGCGGATGGTGCGTTGTGCGGATTGAACAAGTTCGCTGGATTGGCTCATGTCTGAAATCGTATAGCCTGACGAAAAGGCGGCGATTATAGCGGTAATGATCAATTCCCTCACGTAAGTTCGTCAGGCTTTGTGCGCGAAGTTCCAGCCAATCACCTTCGGTAACGGTTATTCCCTGTCCTAAATCTGAACGAGCGCTGTTCCGGCCTTGGGGGCGCCGCACCAGCGGTGATATAGTTCGCCGCCAGTTCGGTCCGCCTAACCCATGTGCCTAATTATTGCGCATCCGTTGCAAACCAAAGTCGCACACATGGTGTCTGAGTGAAAGGCTGCATCCCAAGGAGATTAGATGAGTGCCGATAACGCCTACGCGGTCGAGCTGAAGGGCCTTACCTTCAAGCGCGGTTCGCGCAGCATCTTCAATAACGTCGATATTCGCATTCCTCGCGGCAAGGTCACGGGCATCATGGGGCCTTCCGGTTGCGGCAAGACCACCCTGTTACGCCTGATGGGCATGCAATTGCGCCCCAGTGCCGGCGAAGTGTGGGTCAACGGCCAGAACCTGCCGACGCTGTCGCGCAGCGATCTGTTCGATGCGCGCAAGCATATGGGCGTGCTGTTCCAGAGCGGCGCGCTGTTTACCGACCTCGATGTTTTCGAAAACGTGGCGTTCCCGCTGCGGGTACATACCCAGCTGTCCGATGAAATGATTCGTGACATTGTGTTGCTGAAGCTGCAGGCCGTTGGCCTTCGCGGTGCCATCGACCTGATGCCGGACGAATTGTCCGGCGGTATGAAGCGCCGTGTCGCCCTGGCGCGGGCCATTGCCCTCGACCCGCAGATCCTTATGTACGACGAGCCATTCGTGGGGCAGGACCCGATCGCCATGGGTGTGCTGGTGCGTCTGATCCGCCTGCTCAATGATGCATTGGGTATCACCAGCATTGTGGTCTCCCACGATCTGGCCGAAACCGCGAGCATCGCCGACTACCTGTATGTAGTGGGTGATGGCCAAGTGCTGGGGCAGGGTACGCCTGAAGAGCTGATGAACGCCGATAACCCGCGTATCCGCCAATTCATGACCGGCGATCCCGATGGCCCGGTGCCTTTTCACTTTCCGGCAGCGGACTACCGCTCAGATCTTCTGGGGAAGCGCTGATGCGCAAGACATCTCTTATCGAAAAGGTTCGCCTTTTCGGTCGCTCGGGCATCGACATCATCGAAGTCCTGGGGCGTTCGACCATTTTCCTGTTCCACGCCTTGCTGGGCCGCGGCGGCATCGGCGGGGGCTTCGGCCTGCTGCTCAAGCAGCTGCACGCAGTGGGTGTGATGTCCCTGGTGATCATTGTGGTCTCCGGGGTGTTCATCGGCATGGTGCTGGCGCTGCAGGGCTTCAACATCCTGTCCAGCTACGGCTCGGAGCAGGCGGTAGGCCAGATGGTGGCCTTGACCCTGCTGCGTGAGCTCGGCCCGGTGGTCACTGCCTTGCTGTTCGCGGGGCGTGCAGGTTCGGCGCTGACCGCCGAAATCGGCAACATGAAGTCCACCGAGCAACTGTCCAGCCTGGAAATGATCGGTGTGGACCCGCTCAAGTACATTGTTGCCCCGCGCCTGTGGGCCGGCTTCATTTCCCTGCCATTGCTGGCGATGATTTTCAGCGTGGTGGGTATCTGGGGCGGTTCGTGGGTGGCGGTTGACTGGTTGGGCGTCTATGACGGTTCCTACTGGGCCAACATGCAAAACAGCGTGACCTTCACCGGTGACGTGCTCAACGGCATCATAAAGAGCATTGTCTTTGCCTTTGTGGTGACGTGGATTGCCGTATTCCAAGGCTATGACTGCGAGCCCACCTCAGAAGGGATCAGTCGTGCCACTACCAAGACCGTTGTGTACGCCTCGCTGGCGGTACTGGGCCTTGACTTCATTTTGACCGCCTTGATGTTTGGAGATTTCTGATGCAAAACCGCACTGTGGAGATCGGTGTCGGCCTTTTCTTGCTGGCTGGCATCCTGGCTTTACTGTTGTTGGCCCTGCGAGTCAGCGGCCTGTCGGCCAGCCCCACCGCCGATACCTATAAACTTTACGCGTATTTCGACAATATCGCCGGTTTGACGGTCAGAGCCAAAGTGACCATGGCCGGCGTTACAATCGGCAAGGTCACGGCAATCGATCTGGACCGCGACAGCTTCACCGGGCGAGTGACCATGCAGGTGGACAAGAAGGTAGATAACCTGCCGACCGACTCCACGGCATCTATCCTCACTGCGGGGCTACTGGGCGAGAAATACATCGGTGTCAGCGTGGGCGGGGAAACAGCCTTGCTCAAGGATGGCTCTACAATCCACGACACACAGTCGTCGTTGGTACTTGAAGACCTGATCGGTAAATTCCTGCTCAATACGGTCAATAAAGACGCTAAATGAGGAATCTGTTCATGATCTCTACCTTGCGACGTGGCCTGCTGGTACTGCTTGCAGCGTTGCCGCTGATGGCCAATGCGGCAGGTTCTGCGCACGATTTGGTGCAGGACACGACCAGCAGGATGCTGGCCGACCTGAAGGCCAACAAAGAGCAGTACAAGCAAGACCCTTCCAGGTTCTACGAAGCACTCAACACGATTGTTGGCCCGGTGGTCGATGCCGAAGGTATTTCCAAAAGCATCATGACGGTCAAGTATTCGCGCAAGGCAACCCCGGCGCAGATGCAGACGTTCCAGGAAAACTTCAAGCGTGGTCTGTTCCAGTTTTACGGCAACGCTCTGCTGGAATACAACAACCAGGGCATCGTCGTTGACCCTGCCAGGGAGGAGTCGGGCGACCGTGCCGAGGTCGGGATGAAAGTCTCGGGCAGCAATGGCGCGATCTATCCGGTGTCCTACACCCTGACGAAAATCAACGGTGAATGGAAGCTGCGCAACGTGGTCATCAACGGCATCAACATCGGCAAGCTGTTCCGTGACCAGTTCGCCGATGCGATGCAGCGCAATGGCAATAACCTGGACAAGACCATCAATGGTTGGGCCGGTGAAGTGGCCAAGGCCAAGGAAGAGACCGACAAAGCTGCCGGGAAGCCTGCGCAATGACCGAGGCGGCTGTTCGTATCGGCGACGCCGGCGAGCTGTTGCTCAGCGGCGTGCTCGATTACCGTACCGGGCCTGACCTGCGCAAGCAGGGCCAGGCGCTGATCAAGGCCAGCAAGGCGCCCGAAGTGGTACTCGATTGCTCGGCGGTGACCAAGTCCAGCAGTGTCGGCCTGTCGTTGCTGCTGTGCTTCATGCGCGATGCCGAAGCGGCAAAAAAGCCGCTCAGTATCCGTGCCTTGCCTGAAGACATGCGCGAGATTGCCGAGGTTTCCGGCCTGACCGAGCTGTTGGCACATCCTTAATACACATTTATCAGAAAAGCCCCCCGTCAGAGTCCTGCTATGCGGGGTTCGCAGGCGCGGGGCTTTTTTGTATGATGTGCGACCCGTGCGCACTGGGCGCCGATAGAGGTTGAGCATGCAGGCCCTAGAAGTTAAGAGCTTCCTTGAAGGAAAGCTGCCGGAAACGACTGTTGAAGTTGAAGGCGAAGGCTGCAATTTCCAGCTGAACGTGATTAGCGATGAACTGGCGGCATTGAGCCCGGTCAAGCGTCAGCAGCAGATCTATGCCCATTTGAACCCGTGGATCACCGATGGCAGCATCCATGCGGTCACTATGAAATTTTTCAGCCGCGCGGCCTGGGCCGAGCGCACCTGAGCCCCCAAGGCGTCGAGATTCTTATGGATAAATTGATTATTACCGGCGGTGCCCGCCTTGATGGCGAGATCCGCATTTCCGGTGCGAAAAACTCCGCCTTGCCGATCCTGGCAGCGACCCTGCTGTGCGATGGCCCGGTGACTGTAGCCAACCTGCCGCACCTGCACGACATTACCACCATGATCGAGCTGTTCGGCCGCATGGGCATTGAGCCGGTGATCGACGAGAAGCTGGCCGTCGAAATCGACCCGCGCACCATCAAGACCCTGATCGCACCGTACGAACTGGTGAAAACCATGCGTGCGTCGATCCTGGTGCTGGGCCCGATGGTTGCTCGTTTCGGCGAAGCCGAGGTGGCCTTGCCTGGCGGTTGCGCCATTGGTTCGCGTCCGGTCGACCTGCACATCCGTGGCCTTGAGGCCATGGGCGCAGTCATCGACGTCGAAGGCGGCTACATCAAGGCCAAGGCGCCGGAAGGCGGCCTGCGTGGCGCGAACTTCTTCTTTGATACCGTCAGTGTGACCGGTACCGAAAACATCATGATGGCCGCTGCTTTGGCCAACGGCCGCAGCGTGCTGCAAAACGCTGCGCGTGAGCCGGAAGTGGTCGACCTGGCCAATTTCCTGAACGCCATGGGCGCGAAGGTTTCCGGTGCTGGCACTGACACCATCACTATTGATGGTGTAAAGCGTCTGCACACCGCCACCTACAAAGTCATGCCTGACCGCATCGAGACCGGTACCTACCTGGTTGCCGCTGCCGTGACCGGTGGCCGCGTGAAGGTCAAGGACACCGATCCGACCATCCTTGAAGCCGTCCTGGAAAAACTCAAGGAAGCCGGCGCAGAGATCACCACCGGCGAAGACTGGATCGAGCTGAACATGCACGGCAAGCGGCCAAAAGCCGTCAACGTGCGTACCGCTCCATACCCGGCGTTCCCGACCGACATGCAAGCGCAGTTCATCTCCCTGAACGCCATTGCCGAAGGCACCGGTGCCGTGATCGAGACCATCTTCGAAAACCGCTTCATGCACGTGTACGAACTGCACCGCATGGGCGCCAAGATCCAGGTCGAAGGCAACACGGCCATCGTCACCGGCATCGACAAGCTCAAGGGCGCGCCAGTAATGGCTACCGACCTGCGTGCTTCCGCCAGCCTGGTAATCTCGGCACTGTGCGCCGAAGGCGACACCCTGATCGACCGCATCTACCACATAGACCGTGGCTACGAGTGCATCGAAGAAAAACTGCAGATGCTCGGCGCTAAAATCCGCCGCGTACCGGGCTAACCCCCACTGCCCTGTAGGGGTGAGCAAGCTCGCTCCTACACACTGGTTTGTTTCAAATCGAGGCTGTCATGGCCTCGATCTGTGTCTGGCACTGTTTGTGACCGGACAGCAATAGCCTGATGAAGGACTGACGTTCCCATGTTGACCATCGCACTGTCCAAGGGCCGCATCCTTGACGACACGTTGCCGCTTCTGGCTGAAGCGGGCATCGTGCCGACCGAGAATCCGGACAAGAGCCGCAAGCTGATCATCCCCACGACCCAGGACGACGTTCGCCTGCTGATCGTGCGGGCTACCGACGTGCCGACCTACGTTGAACATGGTGCCGCCGACCTCGGTGTCGCGGGTAAGGATGTGCTGATGGAATACGGTGGCCAGGGCTTATATGAGCCACTGGACCTGCGTATCGCGCTGTGCAAGTTGATGACCGCTGGCCGTGTCGGTGATGTCGAGCCCAAGGGCCGTCTGCGAGTGGCGACCAAGTTCGTCAACGTCGCCAAGCGCTACTACGCCGAACAGGGCCGCCAGGTCGATATCATCAAGCTCTACGGCTCGATGGAGCTGGCACCGCTGATCGGCCTGGCCGACAAGATCATCGACGTGGTCGACACCGGCAACACCCTGCGCGCCAACGGTTTGGAGCCACAGGATTTCATCGCCGACATCAGCTCTCGCCTGATCGTCAACAAAGCTTCGATGAAGATGCAACACGCCCGTATCCAGGCGTTGATCGACACCCTGCGCAAGGCAGTGGAGTCTCGACACCGCGGTTGACTCACCCGCGTAGCCCAAAGGCTGCGCCCGTCTATCCGCCTCATAGCCAGAATTCTCAGGTGCCCAAGCGGAAACGACTGCTAGTTTAGGGCGCCTGAGTTTTTGCCAATTCTATTGAGGCCCTCGCTATGACCACGTCCACTGCAATTGCCCGACTCAACGCTGCCGACCCGGATTTCGCCCATCATCTGGATCATCTGCTGAGCTGGGAAAGCGTGTCCGACGATTCGGTCAACCAGCGGGTGCTCGACATTATCAAGGCCGTGCGCGAGCGCGGTGATGCGGCGCTGGTGGGCTTCACCCGTCAGTTCGACGGCCTGGACGTCAAGTCGATGGCGGACCTGATCCTGCCCCGCGAGCGCCTTGAGCTGGCCCTGACGCGTATCACCGCGCCCCAGCGCGAAGCCCTGGAAGTCGCAGCGGCGCGGGTACGCAGCTACCACGAAAAGCAGAAGCAGGACTCCTGGAGCTACACCGAAGCCGATGGCACCGTACTGGGCCAGAAGGTCACGCCGTTGGACCGTGCCGGCCTTTACGTGCCGGGCGGTAAAGCCTCTTATCCGTCGTCCGTGTTAATGAACGCGATTCCGGCCAAAGTGGCGGGCGTCACTGAAGTGGTCATGGTGGTGCCGACCCCTCGTGGTGAAATCAACGAGCTGGTGCTGGCTGCCGCCTGCATCGCGGGTGTCGACCGCGTGTTCACCATCGGTGGCGCCCAGGCCGTCGCGGCCTTGGCCTATGGCACCGAAAGCGTGCCGAAGGTCGACAAGGTTGTTGGCCCAGGCAACATCTACGTCGCCACCGCCAAGCGCCATGTGTTCGGCCAGGTCGGCATCGACATGATCGCCGGCCCTTCGGAAATTCTGGTGGTGTGTGACGGCCAGACCGATCCGGACTGGATCGCCATGGACCTGTTCTCCCAGGCTGAGCACGACGAAGATGCCCAGGCGATCCTGGTCAGCCCCGATGCCGAGTTCCTCGACAAGGTCGCCGCCAGCATCAATAAGCTGCTGCCGACCATGGAGCGTGCCGAAATCATCGAGAAGTCGATCAATGGCCGCGGCGCACTGATTCTGGTGCGTGATATGGAGCAAGCCATTGAAGTGGCCAACCGCATCGCGCCGGAACACCTGGAGCTGTCCGTAGCGGACCCGCAAGCCTGGTTGCCGTCGATTCGTCACGCCGGTGCGATCTTCATGGGGCGTCACACCAGCGAAGCCCTGGGCGACTACTGCGCCGGGCCTAACCACGTGTTGCCGACCTCCGGCACTGCGCGTTTTTCATCGCCGCTGGGGGTGTATGACTTCCAGAAGCGTTCGTCGATTATCTTCTGCTCGCCACAAGGTGCTTCCGAGCTGGGCAAGACTGCCTCGGTGCTGGCCCGTGGTGAATCCCTCAGCGCTCACGCACGCAGCGCTGAATACCGCATCGTCAAGGGAGAGTAAGGCATGAGCAAATTCTGGAGCCCTTTCGTCAAGGACCTTGTGCCTTACGTACCCGGTGAGCAACCGAAGCTGACCAAGCTGGTCAAGCTCAACACCAACGAAAACCCATACGGCCCATCGCCCAAGGCATTGGCAGCGATGCAGGCCGAGTTGAACGACAACTTGCGCCTGTACCCGGACCCCAACAGCGACCTGCTTAAACAGGCAGTGGCCAGGTATTACGGAATCGACGCCGGGAAGGTATTCCTGGGCAACGGTTCCGATGAAGTCCTGGCGCACATCTTTCATGGCCTGTTCCAGCACGATCTGCCACTGCTGTTCCCGGATATCAGCTACAGCTTTTACCCCGTCTATTGCGGCCTCTACGGCATCAAGTACGACGCGCTGGCGTTGGACGAGCAGTTCCAGATTCGCGCATCTGACTATGCCAGGCCCAACGGCGGGGTCATCTTCCCCAACCCTAACGCACCCACCGGCTGCGTACTGGCGCTGGATGCGGTGGAGCAGATCCTCAAGGCCAGCCCGGATTCGGTGGTGGTGGTCGACGAAGCCTACATCGACTTCGGTGGCGAAACCGCCATCAGCCTGGTGGACCGTTACCCGAACCTGCTGGTGACCCAGACCCTGTCCAAATCGCGCTCACTGGCCGGTTTGCGTGTGGGCCTGGCCGTGGGTCATCCGGACCTGATCGAGGCGCTGGAGCGGGTCAAGAACAGCTTCAACTCCTACCCGCTGGATCGCCTGGCGATTGTTGGCGCGGCGGCGGCGTTCGAAGACCGTGAATACTTCGAGCAGACCTGCCAGATGGTGATCGACAGCCGCAACAAGGTGGTCGCGCAACTGGAAGGCAAAGGGTTTGAAGTGTTGCCCTCGGCGGCGAACTTCATCTTTGCGCGCCACCCACGGCATGACGCTGCTGGATTGGCAGCCAGGTTGCGTGAGCAGGGGGTTATCGTGCGGCACTTCAAGCAGGAGCGGATTGCCCAGTTCCTGCGGATCAGTATCGGTACGCCTGAGCAGAACCAGGCGCTGATTGATGGGCTCGGCGAGCTCTAAGCCACGCAGAAACCAAATGTGGGAGGGGGCTTGCTCCCGATAGCGGAGTGTCAGTCAACAGTTGTATTGACTGAGACACTGCCATCGGGAGCAAGCCCCCTCCCACATTGGTTTTGTGTCGATGGTTAGATCAGCGGCTCATCCGGCTTCTTGTTCTTCCAGCCATCATTGCCCGGCAGCAACAGGTTCAAACCAATCGCCACCACGGCACACAGGGCGATGCCCTTGAGGCCGAAATCGTCCGGGCCGGTGCCGGTGCCGACCAGCACACCGCCAATCCCGAATACCAGGGTTACCGACACAATCACCAGGTTGCGTGCTTCACCCAGGTCGATCCTGTGGCGAATCAGCGTGTTCATCCCCACCGCGGCAATCGAGCCGAACAGCAGGCACAGAATCCCGCCCATCACTGGCACGGGGATGCTCTGCAGCAGTGCGCCGAACTTTCCGATAAACGCCAGGCTGATGGCAAACACTGCCGCCCAGGTCATGATTTTCGGGTTGTAGTTCTTGGTCAGCATCACTGCGCCGGTCACCTCGGCGTAGGTGGTGTTCGGCGGGCCGCCAAACATGCCGGCAGCCGTAGTGGCGATACCGTCACCCAGCAAGGTGCGGTGCAGGCCGGGCTTTTTCAGGTAGTCGCGACCGGTCACGCTGCCCACCGCAATCACACCGCCGATATGTTCGATCGCCGGGGCCAGGGCCACCGGGACGATAAACAGGATCGCCTGCCAGTTGAACTCCGGCGCGGTAAAGTGGGGCAGGGCGAACCACGGCGCAGCCGCGATCTTTGCGGTGTCGACCACGCCAAAATAGAACGACATGGCAAAGCCCACCAGCACGCCGGAGATGATCGGCACCAGGCGGAAAATACCTTTGCCGAACACGGCCACGATCAAGGTGGTCAGCAGCGCGGGCATCGAGATCAGCATCGCCGTCTGGTAATGGATCAACTCGGCTCCGTCGCCGGACTTGCCCATGGCCATATTGGCGGCAATCGGCGCCATGGCCAGGCCGATCGAGATGATCACCGGGCCGATGACCACCGGTGGCAGCAGCCGATCGATAAAGCCGGTGCCCTTGACCTTCACGGCCAGGCCCAGGAACGTATAGACGAAACCGGCCGCCATCACCCCGCCCATGGTCGCCGCCAGGCCGAATTGGCCTTTGGCGAGGATGATCGGGGTGATAAACGCGAAGCTCGATGCCAAAAATACCGGCACCTGCCGCCCTGTCACCACCTGGAACAGCAATGTGCCCAGGCCGGCGGTGAACAGTGCGACGTTTGGATCAAGACCTGTGATCAGCGGCATCAACACCAGCGCGCCAAATGCTACGAAGAGCATCTGTGCGCCAGACAGGATCTGGCGCCAAAGCGGGTCGTTGAATTCATCCTGCATGTTCACGCGTCCTTCTGCTTGGTGCCGAAGATCTTGTCACCGGCATCGCCAAGGCCTGGGATGATGTAGCCGTGTTCATTCAGGCGCTCATCAATGGATGCGGTGTAGATCTGCACATCCGGATGGGCTTTCTCGACGGCGGCGATGCCTTCGGGCGCGGCCACCAGCACCATGGCACGGATGTCCCGGCAGCCGGCTTTTTTCAGCAGGTCGATGGTCGCGACCATGGAGCTACCGGTGGCGAGCATCGGGTCGATGATCATGGCCAGGCGCTCGTTGATTTCCGGAACGAGCTTCTCCAGGTAGGTATGGGCCTGCAGTGTTTCTTCATTGCGGGCAACGCCCACGGCGCTGACCTTGGCGCCCGGGATCAGGCTGAGTACACCTTCGAGCATGCCGATACCGGCGCGCAGGATAGGGACGACGGTAATTTTCTTACCGGCGATTTTTTCCACTTGTACGGGACCGGCCCAACCGGGGATCTCGTAGGTTTCCAGGGGTAAATCCTTGGTGGCTTCGTAAGTCAGCAGCGCTCCGACTTCCTGAGCAAGCTCACGGAAATTCTTCGTGCTAATGTCGGCACGGCGCATAAGGCCGAGTTTGTGTCGGATCAGCGGGTGGCGGATCTCGCGAGTGGGCATGGGAAAGGCTCCGGCGGCGGGCAAAAAAACCGGCCTAGATTAATCTATCCGAGAGTGTTGTCCTATAGACATCAAGTACGTTAGTCCATAAAGGCTTGATTGGAGCGCACGAGAAGCGTACCTTCGCCCGCTTTTCTTGCCACAGCACCCCCTTGGAGAGCGCCATGTCTGCTGATCTCGAGCATATCCGTCAAATCATGCACGAGGCTGACTGCCTGTACACCGAAGCGCAGGTCGAAGCAGCAATCGCCAAGGTCGGCGAGCACATCACCCGCGAAATGGCCGACACCAACCCGGTGGTCTTTTGTGTGATGAACGGTGGCCTGATCTTCGCCGGTAAATTGCTCACCCACCTGCAATTCCCACTGGAAGCCTCTTACCTGCACGCCACCCGTTATCGCAACGAAACCAGCGGCGGCGATCTGTTCTGGAAGGCCAAGCCGGAAGTTTCGTTCATTGACCGCGATGTGCTGATCATCGATGACATCCTCGATGAAGGTCATACCCTGGGCGCGATCATCGATTTCTGCAAACATGCCGGCGCGCGCAAAGTGCATACCGCTGTGTTGATCGATAAAGACCACGACCGCAAGGCCCGCCCTGAATTGAAAGCCGATTTTGTTGGGCTGCCTTGCGTCGACCGCTATATCTTCGGGTATGGCATGGACTACAAAGGCTACTGGCGTAACGCCAATGGCATCTTTGCCGTTAAAGGAATGTAATCGATGGCCCGCTTTCTTGATCAGACCCTGTTTGCCGAATTGGCCGAGAAAGCGGCCGCCAGCCCCCGTGGCCGATATCACCATAATTTCCATCAGATGGAAGAACCTTGCCATCGCTTGGCTGTGGCCCTGCAACCGAGCACATATGTACCGCCCCATCGTCACCTGAGTGCCGACAAGGCGGAGACCTTGCTGGTGCTTCAGGGGGCCCTGGGTCTGCTGATATTCACCGAAACGGGTGAAGTGATTGCCAAGCGCGTGATGCAGGCGGGTGGTAAGTGCGCCGGTGTCGACTTGCCGCCGGGCGTATTCCATGGCCTGGTGGTGCTGGAGCCTGACACTGTGATGTTCGAATGCAAGGCCGGGCCTTATCGACCGGTGGGTGAGGGGGAGCTGGCTGATTGGGCGCCGCGAGAAGGTGATGCCGGTGTGGCTGACTACCAACGCTGGATGCTTGCCCAGTTCGATTGAGCCCCTCCCACATCCTGCGTCGCGCAGGTAGACTTCAAACCCCGTGTAAATGTCTGCAGGCTGGAGTCGGTAATGCGTAAAGATAAGAAACAGGTGATTGGCGACGAGATCGGTGACGACCAAATCAAGTTGTTCCTGGACTTCGAGCCGGTTGATGCGACTTCGCCGTCCCTGCACAAACTGATCAAGGCCTATCGCGGCCTGCGTATCGACGACTTCGAGCGTTTCCTGGGCTTTTTCCAAGAAGCAGGCCTGGACCTGGATGGCCAGGACGAGCATGGCCAGACCTTCGTTGACCTGATCAAGGACCAGCGCAACGCCGCCGAGTACATCGAGCTGATCGAAAAAGCCCGCGGCTGATTATCCGAGCCACAAAAAAACGCCCCGAGGGGCGTTTTTTTTTGCATTCAAACCTTAAGCGTAGCTTTGGGCTTCGTTGCTTGGCTCCACCAGCTCAAGGCTGATGTTGTTCTGCGTGTTGATCTTGCGATACAGCTCGGCATCCGTCTCCAGGACCTTTTCCCGCGCCGGGAAGATCTCGTGCAGCTTGCTCGCCCATTCACCGGCAGCCTTCTGCGGGAAGCAGCGTTCAATCAGCTCCAGCATGATCGATACGGTCACCGAGGCACCCGGAGATGCGCCCAGCAGCGCCGCGAGCGAACCGTCCTTGGCCGCCACCAGCTCGGTGCCGAATTGCAGCACGCCGCCTTTCTTCGGGTCTTTCTTGATGATCTGCACCCGCTGGCCGGCCACTTCCAGGCGCCAGTCTTCGGCTTTTGCCTCGGGGTAGAAGCGACGCAGGGATTCCAGGCGCTGCTCCATGGATTGGCGCACTTCGCTGACCAGGTACTTGGTCAGATCCATGTTGTCGCGGGCCACGGCCAGCATCGGGCCAATATTGCCAGCGCGAATCGACATCGGCAGGTCAAGGAACGAGCCGTGCTTGAGGAACTTGGTGGTAAAGCCTGCGTATGGCCCGAACAGCAGCGACTTCTTGCCATCCACCACGCGGGTGTCCAGGTGCGGCACGGACATGGGCGGCGAACCCACGGCAGCCTGGCTGTAGACCTTGGCCTGGTGCTGTTTGACCACTTCCGGGTTGTCGCAACGCAGCCACTGGCCACTGACCGGGAAACCGCCGAAGCCTTTGCTTTCTTCGATGCCCGAGGCTTGCAGCAGCGGCAGGGCCGCACCACCGGCGCCGAGGAACACGAACTTGGCGTCCACTTCGCGGCTGTTGCCGCTGTTGACGTCCTTGATGCTCACGGTCCAGCCGGCGCCGTTACGCTTGAGGCCGGTGACGCGCTTGCAGTATTTGACCTGGGCATCCGGCGAACTGGTCAGGTGGCTGAGCAACTGATTGGTCAGGGCGCCGAAGTTGACGTCGGTGCCGTTCATCACGCGGGTCGCGGCGATTTTTTCGTCAAGCGGGCGGCCCGGCATCATCAGCGGCATCCACTCGGCCATTTCGCTGCGGTCTTCGGTGTAGTGCATGTCCGAAAACGCGTGGTGCTGGCTGAGGGTCTCAAAGCGTTTCTTGAGGAAGGAAACGCCTTTGTCGCCCTGCACGAAGCTCAGGTGCGGGACCGGGCTGATGAACGACTTGGACGAGCCAAAGGTGCCCTTCTTGGTCAGGTACGCCCAGAACTGTTTCGACACCTCGAACTGGGTGTTGATGTGCACGGCTTTCTTGATGTCGATGGAGCCATCGGCGGCCTGTGGCGTGTAGTTCAGCTCACACAGCCCGGCGTGGCCGGTACCGGCGTTGTTCCACGGGTTGGAACTCTCCGCGGCACCCGAATCCATCAGCTCAACGACTTCCAGCTTGAGGCCGGGGTCAAGCTCCTTGAGCAGTACGGCCAGGGTGGCACTCATGATGCCGGCCCCTACCAGAACTACGTCGACTGCTTCGTTATGCGCCATTTAACGCGTCTCCAAAATCTGCAGCACCAAATTGACGGCATGGCTGCCAGGAGTGACGGGGCGGTTCACGTGTTGCCCCAGGTTACCCATGGCCAGGATCGCCATGTCCGTTTCGCAATTCTTTGCAACTTCAGCACACGCTTCCTGCCGGGCTAATCTGCCTATGAACGCATTCATGGGCGCCTGTGGCAATTCGACTTATGGTCAAAGCGTGCGATTCGTGCAACCAATCCGTAGCGGACAGGCTCAAGCTCCGGTTTTTGAGGAAGGCTCGATCCTGTGTAATTGGGCTGCCCCAGACGCTGATGGTGCTTGTACAAACGCCAAACTATTCATTTGCTCGCCACACTCTTGTGAAGTTGTGAAAACCCGTTTTTTCACGCTCTTTTGAAGACGTGAACCTCAAAAAAGGGCTGCCCCAGTCTGGCACCTGGCCCGTAAACCTCTGCCGACATGCGGCAAAACGGGCAAACAACACAAGTGGCCGAGCGCAATGGCAGCTCTGGCAGATCCGATAAAGGCGGGGTGGTTTGCAAAGGAAACAGCAAGCACGCCAGCTTCACTTGATCTGTGTGGGCGGCTCTCTGTGGGCGATTTTGGGGCTAATGCCTGGGCATTAACGATGCTGCGGGGCCCGATCAGGAGACGTCCTTATAATCGGGGGGAGATTGTAGCGAAGAACGCCAAGGAAATGGGCGTGTTTTATGACTTTTATTCGGGTCCCGGTCAGGAGGCCAACGCTTGCCGGTGTTGTGCGCGAAAAACCTGCGGCTTGACCCGGGCGCTGGCCGGCAGAGGGCGGTGCATCCAGCCCAGATGAGTCTCGGTCACTTCCACCCAGCCTTCACCGACGGGCGGCAGGCTGCATTGCTTGAATGCCTGGCAATGGCCCTGGGCGTCGAGCAGGGCGAAGTGGCGGTGACGGGTGTGTGACATGAACAGTGTCTTGAGAAGGCGCATGGCTGTGTACCTGGTGTGTTACATGCTTGAAGATTGCCAGTGTGGCATGACACTGCGGTGACCAATTTATGCGAATTTGTAATTTGCCCATGGCTTCAGCCACCGTTCAGGATTGCTGGTGAGTGGCGTGCGTGCACCGTTATACTGGCGACCTGTCTGCACCTAGTCCTGGAGAAATGAGTATGTTGCAACGCCTGTTGTTCGGTTTGATCACTGTGACCAGTTTGACCCTGGTTGGCTGCGCCAACAGCCCGCAACAACTCAGCCCGCAACCTAAAGTCACCGCGCCGTTGGCTGCGGTAGGTCATGGCCAGCCGGTGTCGGTACGTGTGGTCGACGGTCGTCCGTCGCCAACCCTGGGCTCGCGTGGCGGCCTGTATCCGGAGACTGCGCTGATTTCGGTGACCGGCCAGGATGTGCTGCCCAAGCTGCAGGCCCAGGCTGAAGCCGCTGTGCGCTTGCTGGGCTTTACACCGACCAACTCGCCAGGTGTGCCGCAACTGACCGTGACCCTGGCCGAGCTGAAGTACCAGTCGCCCAAAGAGGGGCTGTATGTGACCGAAGCCTCCATCGGTGCGACCTTCAAGTCTGACGTCAGCGCCGGTACCCGTCGCTACAGTGGCCGCTACGCCGCATCGCTGAATCAGCGCTTCGGCATGTCGCCCAACCAGGAAACCAACACCAAGCTGGTCAGCGATGTGCTCAGCGATGCCCTGACCCGCCTGTTCAAGGACCCAAGCATCGGCCAGTTGCTCAGTTCGCAATAAACCGTGCACAAAAAACCGGGCTCAGTGATGAGCCCGGTTTTTTTATGCCCGTGGTTTGGTCATGCCGCCGTATCGACATAGAAGTCCAGCACACTCACGCCGGTGAGCAAATCCAGTTCCGGCAAGTCCGCATGTTGGTGGCCGCCGAGGGCGCAATACACCAGCCAGTGGCGATCCTGGACGTTGAACGCAAGGCTGCCGACCAGCGCCTCTTGCTCATCGTTTGGGGCGATCAGATACAGCCGATCCTGGTTTTGCGCGTGCAACATGACTTACTCCTCAAGCGTCGAAGGGCAACAGAGTGGCTTGTTAAGGTGACGTTCAGGTGACGCTGTAAATTACTGGATACATTAGCCGTCAACGGAGAAGGAGCATTAAAGGCGCAGGAGGCGACTATCGTTCAGGTTGGTATCTGGACTGATATCCGAATACTGATTCGCCGAGGTTTGCGATGGCGCTGCTCATCAATGCTGTTGCCCTGTTGGTTGCCTGCTCGGGCGCCTTGGTGCTGTTTATCACCCGCCTGCATGCGCAACGTGCGATGGCTGAACTCGCCATGCGTAGTGAAGAGCGTGCTATCGACCAGCCGATGCTTTTTCTGGATACGCACACCGAACGGGCGCATCGTCAGGCTTACCGTGTGGGGGTCGGCTGCCTTGGCTTGGCCCTGGCCGCCTCCTGGCTCAGCACCCATTTCTAATTCCACTGCAAAACCAAATGTGGGAGCGGGCTTGCCCGCGAAGGCGGTGTATCAGCCACTGAATCTTTAACTGAACCACCGCTATCGCAGGCGAGCCAGCTCCCACACTGGCCATGTACTGCCCGTAGAATCAGCGCCTGCCACATATCCCCTGTAGGGTCACATATTACAGGGGGATCCCGGCCTTGACTCGGTATTGATTGCGTACCGGCGTCGCATACTGCACCACCAGATAAGGCCGGTGTTCGGCCGGGCATTCGTTCAAGCGTCGCTCCCATTCTGCCTTGGCCTTGGCCAGCTCATCGGCGGGGAATACATCCGCCGCTTTAGGCACCTGCAACTGCGGATCGGCATCATCCCACTGTGCGTACGCCAGGTAATGCACCGGAAACAAGCGGTAGCCACCGAGGATCTGCCGGTCCATTTCCACTGCCAGCAGCTTGGTATCTTCGAAACGCTCGGTAATCGGCGGCGCAAAGTTCACATGTACGCGGCCCTTGTAGCCGGTGATACCCAGGGCGATGCTCACGTCGTCCTCGCCCGGTGCCTTGGTGTAGGTGCCGGTGGTGGCGCGGATATACAGCTCGCGGGCCTTGGCGGCATCGCAAGGGTCGTACTCGTAGCTGATGGATACCGGCGTCAGGTTCAACGACTGGATAACCTCGGCAAACGGCTCGTCCTTGCGGCTGACGTGGAACATCTTGAGAATCGCCGATTCGGTACGGTCATCGCCATCCTTGGCCCGGCCTTCAGCCTGGGCGATCCAGATCGACTGGCAGTCGTTGCGGATCGAATGGTTGATATAGGCCGACAGCAGGTTGTAGGCCGCCATCTTCTCCTTTCGCCCGGTGATCGAACGGTGCACGATGAAGCTCTTGTTCAGGCGCATCAGGTCGCTGACAAACGGCTTTTGCAGCAGGTTGTCACCAATGGCGATGCGTGGCGTCGGCAGGCCGGCGTGATACACGGCATAGTTGACGAAGGCCGGGTCCATCACGATGTCGCGGTGGTTGGCCAGAAACAGGTAGGCGGTGCCGGATTTGAGCTGCTCGACGCCGGTGTAGGTTACGCCGTCGGTCGCCCGGTCAATCGTGTGGTCAACGTAGTATTCGACTTTGTCTTGCAGCGTCGCCACGGTGGTGACGCCGGCAAACTCACGGCGCAATTTGCGCGCGATCATCGGCTTGAGCAACCAGCCCAGGGCGCCGGCAAAGCGCGGGAAGCGAAAGTGGGTCAGGATGTCCAGAAAGGCCTTGTCACTGAACAGACGCGCCAGCACTGCCGGGACTTCGCTGTCGTTGTAAGGTCGGATGGTATCGAATTCGCCCATCATGCTCTCTTGTTAGAAACGGCTAGGGTAAGTAAAGGAAATAGCAGGGGCGGCGTGAGTAAACTGGCTCTGCCGGAAATAGCCCTGTAAATAGACCGGCGATTATACGCACAAGTCACCTTGGAGACTGCGATGCTGGAAACTGCGATGTACGATTGTCCTTATTGTGGCGAAGTGGTCGAGACAACAGTGGATTTGTCTGGCGGGGACCAGACCTATATAGAAGACTGCCAGGTGTGTTGCCGGCCGATCACGTTCAACCTGCAAGTGCATGGTGACGAGTGGATGCTCGAAACCCGCAGCGAAAATGAATGATGCGTAGCGAAAACGAATAACAGGTACGCCCATGCAGCGAATCTACGAGCCGGAAAACCTGATGGAAGGCGAGCTGTTGCAACAGATGCTGGCCAGTGAGGGCATCGAAGCGCACTTGATGGGCCGCCACTTGCTCGGTGGTACCGGCGAGTTGCCGATCTTCGGTTTGCTGGGGCTGGAGGTCGATAATGATCAGGCGGCGTACGCCCGCGAGCTGATCACGGCCTATATCGGCGCGCAACCCTTGCCCGGCGACGAACCCGACAGCTTCCCCGACGTATTGGTCTGTTAGGCTGTCGGTCGGTTTACCCCAAGAGTCGTGTTGCCCCATGTGTGGACGTTATGCCCTGTTTCGCTGGAACCCTGCCTTTGCTGCCTTGCCCGGCTTCCCCGCCGACCAGCAGGCCCAGTGGAACATTTCCCCCAATGATTCGGTGCTGATCCAGCGCCTGAGCGAAGGCCAGCTCACCCTGGCGCGTGCCCGTTGGGGGCTGACGCCGCCTTGGTTGACGGATCTTTCCCGTACTCCGGCCCATGCCCGCGCCGAAACGCTCGCCGAGCAACCGATGTTCCGCGAGGCATTCCGCCAGCGCCGCTGCCTGTTGCCAGCCAACGGTTTCTACGAATGGCGCGGTACCCAGCGCAAGCGCCCGTATTGGTTGACGCCGGGGGAGGGCTCCACCCTGTTTTTTGCTGCGATCTGGGAAGCGTATCCCGTGCAGGAGCAGGTGTGGCTGAGCACCGCCGTGGTCACCCAGGCAGCGCAAAGCCAACGTCGGCCGTTGATTCTTGATGCGGCGGGGCAAGCCGCCTGGCTCGACCCCGAGACGCCGCTGCACGTGTTGCAGGGGTTGCTGGCCGGTGAGCCCAGCGCTTTACGTGAGCGCGTGCTGGCCAATATGGTCAATGATCCCAAGCTCAATGGGCCGGAGTGCCTGACCCCGGCTTGAGCCTGCACTGTGGGATGTGTCCGAAATTCAGCGGTTAAATGTCTGATGTATCTGGCGCCAATACAAACGACCGCCTACGATACGCGCCATGTTTTCAGGGAGCGTGTTCATGAAGAAGTCATTGGCGGTAAGCGGTTTGGTTACAGCGATGTTGCTGGCGGGTTGCCAGTCGGTCAACACGACCAGCGGCGGTGCTGTTGGGGTTGAGCGCAAGCAATACATGTTCAGCATGTTGTCGAGCCAGGAAGTCGACCAGATGTACGCCCAGTCTTACCAGCAGACCCTGGGTGAAGCCAGTGGCAAAGGCGTTCTGGACAAGACCAGCGCCAACGCCAAGCGTGTGCAGGCCATCGCCAAGCGCCTGATCGCCCAGGCGCCGACCTTTCGCGCAGATGCCGCCCAGTGGAACTGGGAAGTGAACCTGATCAAAAGCGACGAGATGAACGCCAACTGCGGGCCTGGCGGCAAGATCCTGGTGTACAGCGCGCTGATCGACAACCTCAAGCTCACCGATGACGAGTTGGCTGCGGTGATGGGCCATGAAATCGCCCACGCCCTGCGTGAGCACGGTCGTGAAGCGATGTCCAAGGCGTACGGTATTGAAATGGCCAAGCAGGGCGCTGGTGCAATATTCGGTCTCGGCCAGGACAGCCTGGCACTGGCCGATACCGTGGCCAACTATGGCATGACCTTGCCCAACAGCCGCAGCAACGAAAACGAAGCCGACCTGATCGGCCTGGAGCTTTCGGCGCGTGCCGGCTACAACCCGAACGCCGCGATCACCTTGTGGAACAAAATGGCCAAGGCTTCCGAAGGCGCGCCGCCGGAATTCATGAGTACTCACCCGGCTTCCGACAGCCGGATTGCTTCGTTGCAGGCAGCGATTCCGAAGGTAATGCCGCTGTACCAGCAGGCCAAGAAATCCTGAGGCTTGATGACGATCCAAATGTGGGAGGGGTGCACCGCCCCTCCCACAATAGATCGGGTTGCAGTCTTAGATCCAGCCGCTGCTTTGCATGGCTTTGTAGACCGCCACAATCGCCAGTACAAAGAACGCTGTGGCCGCCAATCGACGAATCAAGGTCAGCGGCAGTTTCTCCGCCGCGAAATTCCCCGCCAGAACCACCGGTACGTTGGCAATCAACATGCCCAGCGTGGTGCCGATAATCACCAGCCACAACTCCGGATACTGCGCTGCCAGCATCACCGTGGCGATCTGGGTCTTGTCACCGATTTCCGCAAGGAAGAACGCAATCAGCGTGGTCAGAAATGGCCCGAACTTGCGGGTGGTACTGGCTTCGTCATCATCGAGTTTGTCTGGCACCAGGGTCCAGAGTGCCGTGGCACAGAAGCTCGCCGCGAGGATCCAGTGCAGCACCGCATCCGAGAAGAAACTCCCGAACCAGGCGCCCACGGCACCGGCGGCCGCATGGTTGGCCAGGGTTGCGGCGACAATGCCGGCAATGATCGGCCAGGGTTTGCGAAAGCGGGCAGCAAGAATGAGCGCGAGTAACTGCGTCTTGTCGCCGATTTCGGCCAAGGCAACGATTGCGGTAGGAACGAGTAGTGAATCCAGCATCAGGTAGTTTCCAGGGGCGGGTCGACACGGCTATGACACGTACAGCCTTCCCGCCCCGGGTAAGGTGTGCGTGTCATAGGTCTTGTCAAACCCCGGTCCGTCTGTGCGGACTCCTGGGTCGCATACGCCATGGTCTGCTGACCAAGTATGTTGACGTATGCCGGACGAGCATGGGCTCGTGGGAGACTACTCCCCTAGGACGCTGCGGATTCTGCCTAGGCAAAATCCATTCGGCAAGCGTTCTTTTTCAAACGGCCGTCAGGGGCGCTTGGCGCGGTAGATGCGAAAACCATTGCCTTCGGCCTTGATTGCGCAGATACCCAGATGCTCTTCGATCAGCGGCTGATACTTCAGGAAGCTGTTGGCAACCAAGCGCAGTTCGCCACCTTTTGCCAGATGTTTGGCTGCTTTTCGCAGCAGGTTTTCCGTGGCGAAGTAATCGGTATGCACCCCGACATGGAACGGCGGGTTGCTCAAAATCGCGTTTAGCCCCATTGGCGCGGCATCGATTCCATCCCCGGTCAGTACCTCGGCTTCCAGGCCGTTCGCCGCCAACGTCAGCCGACTGCTGGCAGCTGCGAAGGCATCCACATCCAGCATTGTCACGGTGTTATGCGGGTAGCGACGCTTGACCGCAGCCCCCAGTACCCCGGCGCCGCAACCGAAATCGAGCAGATGCCCGCTGGGCAGCTTGTCCAGGTGCTCCAGCAGCAACTCGGTGCCGCGGTCCAGGCGGCCATGGCTGAACACTCCCGGCAAGCTCACCACCTTCAGCGGGCCTTCGGCCAGTAGTACATCGAAGACCTGTGCCAGGCTCTCCAGTTCGACCGCTTGCGGGGCGTTGGCGACGGTGACTTGCCATAGCTGGCAATGCCGCGCGTTATCCAGCTTGCGCGGCTTGCCGAAGGGGGTCATCTGCTTGGCAGCGCTTTCGATACCGCCTTTTTTCTCACCCACCAGAAACAGCTCGGCGCCAGGCAGGCGAGCGGCCACGGCGTTGAGCAGGTAGTCGGTGAGGTCCTTGGACTTGGGCAGGAAGATCACCGCGGCATCGAAGGCACGCTCGGGCACATTCACCCCGAACTGGCTGCGCTCGGGAAACCGTGCATCAAGCGCGGCCTGGTCGCCGGCGTGCCAGCACCAGCCATGGGCGTTGGGCAAGCGCCCAAGCAAATCGTCGGCAGGCAAACCTACCAGCAGCAGGTTGCCTTGAAAAAGTTCGGCCTGACGAAGCAGTACTTCACTGCGCGGATCCATGGTCTGCTCCTTGAAAAGGGGCGCAGTTTATCAACTGACGACGCGCAGCGGGGCACCGCTGAAAAAGCCTCGGGCGTTTTCCGTCAATTGGCCGACGATGCGTTGCCGCGCTTCGCGACTGCCCCAGGCATTGTGGGGCGTGACAATCAACCGAGGAATATCGCCGGCCAGCAGCGGGTTGCCATTGATCGGCGGCTCCACACTCAACACGTCGGTCGCCGCGCCGCCCAGATGACCACTGCGCAACGCGTCCGCCAAGGCCTGTTCGTTGATCAAGCCACCACGGGCGGTGTTGACGATAAACGCGCCGGGCTTGAGCAGCGCCAGTTCACGGGCGCCGATAAAGTCGCGGGTGTGTTCATTAAGCGGGCAATGCAAGGTCAGCGCATCGACCTGGGCCAGCAGTTGATCCAGTGGCACGCGGTCGGAGCGGGCAGGGCGCCCGGGAATCGCGCCGAGTACCACGCGCATGCCGAAGGCTTCGGCCAGGCGCGCCACCGCGCTGCCCAGTTCGCCATGGCCGAGCAGGCCGAGGGTTTTGCCTTCCAGCTCGACAATTGGATGGTCCAGCAGACAGAACTGCCTGGCCTGCTGCCATTTGCCGGCGGCCACATCCTGTTGGTAGTCCTTCAAGCGCGTGGCGAGGTTGAGCAGCAGCATGATCGTGTGCTGGGCCACCGACGGCGTGCCGTAACCCTGGCAGTTGCTCACGGTGATGCCGTGGGCGCGGGCGGCTTCGAGGTCGATATTGTTGGTGCCGGTGGCTGAAACCAGGATCAGCTTGAGCTCGGGGCACGCCGCCAGGGTTTGCGCCGTGAGCGGGATTTTGTTGCTGATCGCGACTTGAGCGCCCTGCAAGCGTTCCACCACATTCTGTGGCGTGGTCTGCTCAAACAGCTGCAACTGGCTGAAGCAGTCGCGCAAACCGCTGAGGTCGAGGTCGCCCAAGTCCAGTGAAGGGTGGTCGAGGAAGACGGCGCGGCGATTGTTCATGATCAACTGTACCTTTTGCGACGAGGTTCGAAGGCGTAATCTTCCGAGCCTATCAGATGAAATAATCAGTTACTTAATGGAGTGAGCATGTACGTCGCCGAGTTTTTGACCGTAGCCTTGATTCACTTGTTGGCGGTGGCCAGCCCTGGCCCGGATTTCGCCGTGGTGGTCCGTGAGAGCGTGACCCACGGACGCCGCGCCGGCACCTGGACGGCCCTGGGCGTTGGCACGGCGATTTTCGTGCATGTGGGTTACTCGTTGCTGGGGATCGGTTTGATCGTGTCCCAGTCCATCGTGTTGTTCAATGCGCTCAAATGGGCCGCAGCGGCGTACCTGCTGTATATCGGCTTCAAGGCCCTGCGCGCCCAGCCGGCCAAGCCTGCTGCCGAAGGCGAGTTGCACCGCGAAGCGGGCGAGCGCACCCCACGCGGTGCATTTACCGCAGGCTTTGTGACCAACGGCCTGAACCCCAAGGCGACGCTGTTCTTCCTCTCGCTGTTCACCGTGGTGATCAACCCGCATACGCCACTGGCGGTACAAGCGGGTTATGGCGTGTACCTGGCGGTGGCGACTGCCTTGTGGTTTTGTCTGGTGGCCATGTTGTTCAGCCAGCAACGTGTACGCGCCGGCTTTGCGCGGATGGGGCATTGGTTTGATCGGACCATGGGCGCGGTGTTGATTGCCATTGGGGTGAAGTTGGCGTTTACCAGCATGAAGTAATCAATTTTCTCAAGGGTACACAGCTCAAATGTGGGAGGGAGCAAGCCCCCTCCCACAGTGGTCTTCCATAAGCCGCAGATGATGGCGCAACGCTAGCATTTGTTGAGTTCCGCAAATCATTCCTTTGGCTGATTTGGCTGAAACATAAGCCCTCTACAGTGCAGCTCTTCAAGCCAAGACCGTGCAGTCATTAAAGGGATTCGTATGTTGCAGACCCGTGTTATCCCGCCCGCCGAAGGTGCGTACCAATACCCGCTGCTGATCAAGCGCCTGTTGATGTCCGGGGCTCGCTACGAGAAGACCCGGGAAATCGTCTACCGCGACAAGCTGCGCTACACCTACCCGACGCTGATCGAGCGCGTTGCGCGCCTGGCTAATGTGCTGACCGAAGCCGGGGTCAAGGCTGGTGATACCGTGGCGGTGATGGATTGGGACAGCCACCGTTACCTGGAATGCATGTTCGCCATTCCGATGATCGGCGCGGTGATCCACACCATCAACGTGCGCCTGTCACCGGAGCAGATTTTCTACACCATGAACCACGCCGAAGACCGCTTCGTGCTGGTCAACAGTGAGTTCGTGGGGCTCTACCAGGCGATTGCCGGGCAGCTCACCACCGTCGACAAGACCCTGTTGATTACCGATGGTGACACCCACACCGCCGAACTCCCCAACCTGGTCGGTGAGTACGAAACCCTGCTGGCCGCCGCCAGCCCCCAGTACGACTTCCAGGACTTCGACGAAAACTCCGTCGCCACTACGTTCTACACCACCGGCACCACCGGTAACCCCAAAGGGGTGTATTTCACCCATCGCCAATTGGTGCTGCACACCATTGGCGTGGCGACCATCATGGGCAGCGTCGACAGCGTGCGTCTGTTGGGCACCAACGATGTGTACATGCCGATCACACCGATGTTCCACGTACACGCCTGGGGCCTGCCCTATGTGGCGACCATGCTCGGCTTGAAGCAGGTCTACCCCGGGCGCTATGACCCCGAATACCTGGTGCAGCTGTGGCGCAAGGAGAAGGTCACGTTTTCCCATTGCGTGCCGACCATCCTGCAAATGGTGCTCAACGCCAAGGCTGCCCAGGGCGTGGATTTTGGTGGGTGGAAAATTGTCATTGGTGGCAGCGCGCTCAACCGCTCGCTGTACGAAGCCGCCAAGGCCCGCGGCATTCAATTGACCGCCGCGTATGGCATGTCCGAGACCGGGCCGCTGGTGTCCTGCGCGCACCTCAATGAAGAGCTGATGGCCGGCAGCGAAGACGAACGCACCACCTATCGCATCAAGGCCGGAGTGCCTGGGCCGCTGGTGGAGGCGGCAATCATGGACACCGACGGCAATTTTCTCCCCGCCGACGGCGAAACCCAGGGCGAACTGGTGCTGCGCGCGCCCTGGCTTACCGAAGGCTATTACAACGAACCGCAAAAGGGCGCCGAACTGTGGGCCGGCGGCTGGATGCACACCGGCGACGTGGCCACACTGGACGCGTTTGGTGTGATCGATATCCGTGATCGCATCAAGGATGTGATCAAGACCGGTGGGGAATGGATCTCGTCCCTGGCCCTCGAAGACCTGGTCAGCCGCCACCCGGCGGTACGCGAGGTAGCGGTGGTGGGCATCGCCGATCCGCAATGGGGCGAACGCCCGTTCGCGTTGCTGGTGGTGCATGAGGGCCATGTGATTGGTGCGCGGGAGCTCAAGGAGCACCTCAAGCCTTTCGTTGAACTGGGGCATTTGAGCAAGTGGGCGATTCCGAGCCAGATCGCCGTTGTTACTGAAATTCCCAAGACCAGCGTAGGCAAGCTCGACAAAAAACGTATCCGTATCGACATCATCGAATGGCAGGCCAACAACAGCACCTTCCTGTCTACGCTTTGATGCCCCTCGCCGCGCCCTTTCGGGCGCGGCACTGCTCTATCTCAAGCCTCTACTTGTGATTTGCCGAATTTCAGCCATCCTTCCCGCGTCGACCTTCGTCGGCGTGGCGAAAGGGTTGTGGCAGACAGGTTGGTGATGCAAATCACACTTTAGAGGGATCAAGCACTACCCCCCTCTGGCTATAGTCCCTTTCAGAGTTTTTCGCGGATGTTGCGCGTCGAGCCAGGGAGGCTCGGTTGCGGTTCGGCATTGGAATCGTTGTATCCCGGCCGTTACATCTGAAGAAAGGGCTCACTGCCATAACAATAAAATATGCACATGGAGTAGCGTCGATGACCCAAGTAAACCAGTTCTGGCGCCGGGCAAGACTGCCCCTGGCCGTCAGTCTCGCTTCTACGCTCGCCGGGCCTGCATTCGGCGTCAGTTTCAACATCGGTGAAATCGAAGGGAGCTTTGACTCCTCGCTTTCGGTGGGTGCGAGCTGGTCTACGGCCAAGCCCAATCGTGATCTGATCGGCGCCAACAATGGCGGCAAGGGCCTGTCCCAGACTTCCGATGACGGTCACCTGAACTTCAAGCGCGGCGAGACGTTCTCGAAGATCTTCAAGGGTATTCATGACCTGGAACTGAAGTACGGCGACACCGGCGTGTTTGTGCGCGGCAAGTACTGGTACGACTTTGAACTCAAGGACGAGAGCCGTCAGTTCAAGGACATCAGCGACAACAACCGCAAGGAAGGCGCCAAGTCTTCTGGCGGTCAGATTCTCGATGCATTCGTCTACCACAACTACTCGATTGCCGATGCGCCGGGTTCCGTGCGTTTTGGCAAGCAGGTCGTGAGCTGGGGCGAGAGCACCTTCATCGGCGGCGGCATCAACTCCATCAACCCGATCGACGTGTCGGCGTTTCGTCGCCCGGGGGCCGAGATCAAGGAAGGCCTGATTCCGGTCAACATGTTCTACGTGTCCCAGACGCTCACCGACAACCTCTCGGCCGAAGCGTTCTACCAACTGGAATGGGACCAGACCGTCACCGATAACTGCGGCACCTTCTTCTCCCAGCCAGACGTGATCTCCGATGGTTGCAGCAATAACCTGCGGGTGTTGAACAAGCGCTCGACCATTCCCGCTGCGGCACTGCCGACCCTGGGTGCCCTGGGCGTGGACGTGAACAGCGAAGGCGTGCTGGTGCGCCGTGGGCCGGACCGTGATGCGCGTGACAGCGGCCAGTTCGGTGTGGCCATGCATTACAACTTCGAACCGCTGGACACCGAGTTCGGCGCCTACTTCATGAACTACCACAGCCGTGCGCCGATCTTCAGTGCACAGGCCGCTCCAGCTTCAGCTTATAATCGTCCCCTTGGACCCCTGGCCGCGTTGCGCCCGTTGGTCGTGGCCGGTAGCTCAAACTACTTCGTTGAGTACCCGGAAGATATTCGTCTCTATGGCTTGAGCTTTTCCACCACGCTGCCTACCGGCACCGCATGGAGTGGTGAGTTGAGCTACCGACCGAATGCGCCGGTGCAGTTGAGCACAACTGACATTCTCTATGAGGGGGTCACACCGATTCCGGGCCTTGGCAATGCGTCTGTGCTCAAGGGGACGCAGCCGGGTCAGGACCGGCACGGTTACAATCGTAAGGAAGTGACTCAGTTCCAGACTACTTTCACGCACTTCTTCGATCAGGTCATGGGCGCCAGCCGTTTGACCACCGTGGGTGAAATTGGGGTGACTCATGTGGGTGGCCTGGAAAGCAAATCTCAGGCTCGCTATGGCCGCGATCCGGTGTTCGGCCCAGGCACCTTGCCGGGCGGGTTCTGCAATGTCCTCGACAACTCCACCGCCAACGGCGCGGGCTTGCCCAACGCTGCCGGCCTGAACACCAACTGCAACAACGACGGCTACACCACTGCAACGTCCTGGGGCTACCGCGCCCGTGCCATCTGGGAATACCCGGACGTGTTCGCTGGCGTGAACCTCAAGCCCAACGTGGCCTGGTCCCATGACGTCAAAGGTTACTCGCCAGGTCCTGGTGGCAACTTTGAAGAGGGGCGCAAGGCGGTCAGCCTTGGCCTGGATGCCGAATACCAGAACACCTACACCGCGAGCCTGGCGTACACCAACTTCTTTGGTGGCAAGTTCAGCACCGTGGATGATCGCGACTTTGTCGCCTTGAGCTTCGGCGCCAACTTCTAATCACACTCTTTTCAAGTGGCATGTATTCAGGAAGACCAGAGTATGAAAATAACTAAAAGTCTGTTGCACGTCGGTGTGCTTGGGCTGTCGATCCTGGCGAGCAACGTCATGGCGGCAGTCTCGGCGGATGAAGCTGCCAAGCTCGGTACTACCCTGACCCCGATGGGCGCCGAGATGGCGGGCAACGCGGCCGGCACCATCCCCAAATGGTCACCCTTGCCAACCAACGCCGGCGCCGTGGATTCCCGTGGCTTCCTGGCCAACCCATATGCCAGCGAACAACCGCAATTCACCATCACCGCGCAGAACGTCGAGCAGTACAAAGACAAACTGGCTCCAGGGCAGTACGCGATGTTCAAGCGTTACCCGGACAGCTTCAAGATGCCGGTCTACCCGACTCATCGCGGTGCCACGGTGCCGGCTGACGTGTTCGCTGCCATCAAGAAAAACGCCACCACTACCAACCTGGTGTCCGGCGGCAACGGTCTGGAAAACTTCGAGACCGCCGTGCCGTTCCCGATTCCCAAAACCGGCGTTGAAGTCATCTGGAACCACATCACCCGTTATCGCGGCGGCAGCGTAACCCGTCTGGTCACCCAGGCCACGCCGCAAACCAACGGTTCCTACAGCCTGGTGTACTTCCGCGATCAGTTTGTGTTCCGCGACAAGATGAAGGATTTCGATCCGAAAAACCCGGGCAACATCCTGTTCTACTTCAAGCAGCAAGTCACCGCGCCAGCGCGTCTGGCCGGTGGTGTACTGCTGGTGCACGAAACCCTGGACCAGGTCAAGGAACCGCGTTCGGCGTGGGTCTACAACGCCGGCCAGCGCCGTGTGCGCCGGGCCCCGCAAGTATCCTATGACGGGCCGGGTACTGCTGCCGATGGCCTGCGCACCTCCGACAACCTCGACATGTACAACGGTGCGCCGGATCGCTACGACTGGAAGCTGGAAGGCAAGAAAGAAATCTACATCGCCTCCAACAGCTACAAGATCGACGATCCGAAGCTCAAGTACGCCGACATCATCAAGGCCGGCCACATCAACCAGGACCTGGCGCGCTACGAGCTGCGCCGCGTCTGGCACGTGGTCGCCACCTTGAAGGAAGGCCAGCGCCACATCTACGCCAAGCGTGACTTCTTCATCGACGAAGACACCTGGCAAGCGGCGGTGATCGACCACTACGACGGCCGTGGCCAGCTGTGGCGCGTTGCCGAAGCCCATGCCGAGAACTACTACGACAAGCAAGTGCCGTGGTACGCCCTGGAAACCCTGTACGACCTGCAGTCCGGCCGCTACCTGGCCCTGGGCATGAAGAACGAAGAGAAACAGGCTTATGACTTCGGCTTCACCGCCACCACCAGCGACTTCACCCCAGCGGCCCTGCGCCAGGACGGTGTTCGCTAACCAACACTAGTGCACCCCTGTGGGAGGTGGCCTGCCCCCGATAGCGGTCTGACAGTCGATTAAAATTCTGACTGATCTACTGCCATCGGGAGCAAGCCCCCTCCCACTTTTTGTGTGTGCTGTTTGTAGGGATATTTCTTGTCGCAGTTCTTTTTCAGCCAATTGTTGCAAAGATCTACAATCCCGCCGCTTTTACCGCTAGTCTGCGGACATCTGCAATGCCGACAACAGCCTTCTACAAGAGCCCGGCGATGACTGATCTGTCCCGAATCCAAGGGCCTGCCAGTGTGGTGATGCCAACCCTGGAAGGCCGCTTCTACAGGCCCCCATTGCCTGACGGCTACGTGCTGCGCCCGCGCCTGTGCCAACGGTTGAACGCGGGCCTGGACGGGCGATTGTTGCTGGTCTGCGCACCGGCGGGGTTCGGCAAGAGTTCGTTGGCGGTGGAGTTCTGCCAGGGCCTGCCGGCCCACTGGCAAAGTCTGTGGCTGGGCCTGAGCCCACGGGACAATGACCCCGGCCGCTTCCTGGAGCGATTGCTCGACGGCTTGCAGCACTATTTTCCGCAGTTGGGCGCCCAGTCCCTGGGTTTGCTGAAAATGCGTCAGCGTCATCAACCCTTTGCCTTTGAAGAATGGCTGGACGGCCTGCTCGATGAGCTGGCGGAGCATCTGTCCACGCGTTCACCGCTATTGCTGGTGCTGGATGACTACCACCTGGCCCAGGGCCCGGTGCTGGATCGTTGCCTGCAATTTTTCCTCAATCATTTGCCCGACGGTCTGTTGGTACTGGTCACCAGCCGGCAGCGTCCGGACTGGCACCTGGCGCGCCTGCGTTTGTCGCGGCATCTGCTGGAGCTGCATGAACAAGACCTGCGCCTGACTCACGACGAATCCCTGGCCGTGCTGGATGGGCACAGCAGCGCGTTAGGCGGAGAAGCGTTGGAAAACCTGATCCGCCGCAGCGAGGGATGGGTCGCCGGCCTGCGCTTCTGGCTATTGGCGGCGTCCGAAGCCGGCGGCAATGAGGGGGGCTTGCCCCAACGCCTTCACGGTGGCGAAGGGCTGATTCGTGATTACCTGCTTGAAGAAGTCATCGACTGCCTGCCTGCCGACGTGCAAGCGTTCCTGTACGACACTGCTCCCCAGGAGCGTTTTTGCAGCGAGTTGTGTGACGCGGTCCGCGAAGCCCATGACAGCGCCGAAATCCTGAATTATTTGCAGGCCCATCAGGTTTTCCTGGTGCCGCTGGATGAACAGGGCCACTGGTACCGCTATCACCATTTGTTTTCCGACCTGCTGCGTACCCGCCGCGAGAAGAGCACCACATTGCCGCCGGCCAGCTTGCACTTGCGCGCCTGCCGCTGGTTCAACGCCCAGGGTTTG
Organism: Pseudomonas sp. NCIMB 10586; assembly: GCF_023127895.1. Classification (NCBI taxonomy): domain Bacteria; kingdom Pseudomonadati; phylum Pseudomonadota; class Gammaproteobacteria; order Pseudomonadales; family Pseudomonadaceae; genus Pseudomonas; species Pseudomonas sp. NCIMB 10586. The sequence goes on along the minus strand of NZ_SPKQ01000018.1, from coordinate 324,514 downwards.
ATCGACGAGGCAGTAGAGCAGGCGCTGCGGGCCGGCCATCTGGACGTGGCGGCGAACCTGGTCCAGAACCTGTCCGAAGAGCAACTGTTGGCAGAGCAGAATGTTGGCATGTTGTTGCGCTGGAAGATGGACTTGCCCGACAGCCTGCTGATCAGCACGCCGCGCTTGATCGTGCTCTACAGCTGGGCATTGGGCCTGGCGTGCCAATTGGACGCGGCCCAGGAGCTTTCCAGCTACCTCAGTCGCTTCCTGCCGGCACCCTCGGCGACCGCGCAAAGGTCCATGTTGGCCCAATGGCTGGCGTTGAGCGGGATCATCGCCCGTGGGCGCGGGGATCGCGAATTGACCCTGCGCTATTGCAACGAGGCACTGGAGAGCCTGCCGCAAAAGCGCTACGGCCAGCGCCTGATGTGCCTGTCGACCCTGTCCAACCTGGCAATTGTCGATGCCGACCTGTGGCGCGCCCGCGGTTTGAACCGCGAATCCCTGGAGCTGGCGCAGCGCGTCGGTAATCCGTTGTTTGAAGCCTTGGCCCATTACGACCGGGCGCGGGTGTTGCAGTCACGCGGCGAAATCCTGCGCTCCCTGGACGAAGTGCGCCAGGGCCTGGAACGCTTGCACGGCCTGGCGCCCCAGCGCCTGTATGCGGTGCGTGCGCGGTTGTCGCTCTACGAAGGTTACCTGCTGCTGGCGCGTTACCAGCCCGAAGCCGGCCTTGTGCGTTTGCGCGCCGGCCTGGCCGAAGCCCGTGCCTGCCGGGATATCAGCGTGCTGATCGGGCATTGCGTGATCGCCAACTTTGAAGGGCGGCGCGGCCAGTTTTCCAATGCCTTTGCCGAGCTGGCCGAGGCCGAGCGCTTGATGCACATCTGGGACGTACCGCCGATCTATTACCTGGCGATGATTACGTTGATCAAATGCGAGCTATGGCTGGCCCAGGGTCGTACCGAGCTGGCGGACGCCTGGCTGACCAGGCTGGGGCAGACCTACAACGGCGAGCACGCCGCTGCCGCGCCGGAGTTCCACCCACACCTGCCACAACATATCGAACTGCAACAAGCCGCGCTCGATGCCATACGCCATCAGCCCGACACCGCGTTGCAATGTCTGGAAGCATTGGCGCAACAGTCCCAGAACAGTGGGCGACAGATGATTGCCTTGATGGCGCTGACCCAGCAGGTGCAGCTTCTGTTGGCGGGCGGCCAGGAGGCCAAGGCCGGACAGGTATTGGCCCGTGCACTTGAAGCCGGCTCGGGCGGCGCGTTGCAGCCGTTCCAGCGGTTGCTGGAGGGCTACCCGGACTGGATGCGTGAGCAGTTGGGCAAAGATCCCCATGGTCTGCTGAACCAGAGCTTGCTGGCGCTGCTGCCCCAAGTCAGCGTGGTCCAGGCCCCAGCTCATCAAGAAACCCTGAGTACGCGAGAGCTGGCGGTGCTGCGACTGATTGCCCAAGGCTGTTCAAACCAGGAAATCAGCAACCAGCTGTTTATTTCCTTGCACACCGTCAAGACCCACGCCAGCCATATCAACAGCAAGCTCGGCGTGGAGCGCCGAACCCAGGCAGTGGCGCGAGCCAAGGCCATGGGCTTGCTGGTCTGAGCCCAGCGCAGTTTATGGCGTGGCAGGGCAGCCTTTGAGTGACGTGCCGATGGTTTGATTGATCAGTGCCGCGAACCGCTTGAGGTTGTTCTGATGCGCCACCACCAGATCGTCGATGCCTGGCCCCGCGGGTGACTGCAAGGTGCTGCGACAAGTCAGGGCTGGGCGGTCGCCATTGATCTGGCGCAGGCGCCAGCGCACGTCGAGCAGCGCGTACTGCCCGGGGACCGAGTCAAAGCGTTGCACTTCAAGGCGCAGGGCCACAGCGTGGCGTGGATCGCTATTGGCCAATTGATCCACCAACGCGCTCCTGAGTTCGTCAGCGAGGCTGGCGGCCCACCACTGGGTTTCAAGAATCGCCAACCCACTGTCACCCTGGCGCACCACTATCTGCGCGCGGTCGACCTGGGGCGGCACGCTGAGGCTTTCAATCCGTACACCACCGGCATCTGCGCGTGAGCTGTTGCTCGCATGTGCCGGGGTCAGGGTGTGGAAGGCGATGGGGTCACTGCGACAGGCCGCGAGCAACAGCATCGTGGTCAGCAGTGTGATCTTCAACGGCGACGTCATGGCGGCTCCAATGGTCATTTGCGGGGTGGCCCTTGCAGGTCGTTCGGCGCGGCGTTATCAGGACGACCGCGAATCAGCGACTCCGGATGCCGGCCCAGGTAATCGGACAGCTCGCGCAAGGAGCGCGACATGCGTGCCAGTTCATCCAGGGTCTGGGTCAGTTGTTCACGCTGGGGTGAGTCTTCTGCCAGGGTTGAGCTGGCCGATTGCAGGGTCTTGCTCACGTCGGCCAGTGTCGTCTGCACACCCGGCAGTGTCTTGGCGTTGAATTGCGCCAGGCCCTTGCGCAGTTCGACCAGGCTGGCGTCGAGGTTGCCGGCAATCCGCTCGACCGGCAGTTGGCTGAGCTTGTTGACGATACCTTCGAACTTCTCCTGCAGTTGTTCCAGGTTGCCCGGGATGGTGGGAATGCCCACGGGGCGCTGGTTCGGATCGAACGCCACTTTCTCGGCCTTGGGGTAGAAGTCCAGGGCGATGTACAACTGGCCGGTCAGCAGGTTACCGCTGCGGGCCTGAGCGCGCAGGCCGTTTTCAATGAAGCTGCCGATCAGGCGCACGCCGGCCGCCTCATCGTCAGGGTTATTGTGCATGGCCTTGAGCAGCTTGGTATGGGCCGCGCCGAGCAGTTGCGGGTAGATCACGATGCCGACATTGACCGGGAAGCTGCGTTTCTTCGCATCGAAATCCAGATTGATCGACACCACCTTGCCGAACTCGACGCCGAGGAACTCCACCGGTGCGTCGACTTTCAGCCCACGCAGGGCCTGATCAAAGCGCAGGACCATGTATTGCCCCTTGCCATTGGGCGGGGCGAGGGCGCTTTGCTGGTCTTCGAACAATTCAAAGCCGCGATTTTCCTCGGCCGGCTTGTCGTTGGGGTTGTAGGGTGGGGCCTGGAAGGAGATCCCGCCCATCAGCATGGACGACACCGATTCGGTCTTCAGCGCAAAGCCATTGGCACCGACGCTCAGATCGACACCGCTGGCATTCCAGAACCGCGTGTTCTCGGTGACATACCCATCATTGGGCGCGTGTATGAAGACTTCGACGTTCACGCCCTTGCCTTCGCTGTCCAACTCATAAGCCACCACCTGGCCTACCGGGATTTTGCGGTAATAGACCGGCGAGCCGATGTCCAGAGAACCCAGCGTCTGCGTGTGCAGGGTGAAACGCTTGCCAGGCTCGCCATAGGTGATGGGGGGCGGGTTTTCCAGGCCGGTGAAATGTTTGGCGCGGGTTTCGGACTGGCCGATATCCGCGCCGATGTAGTCGCCGGACAGCAGCGTGTCGATACCGGATACGCCGCCTGCGCCGATACGTGGGCGCACCACCCAGAATTTAGAGTCCTCGCGGGTGAAGCTTTCGGCCTGTTTGGATAGCTCGATGGTGGCGTTGACACTTTTCTGGTCACCACTCAAGGCCACGGCGGTCACTTGGCCGATCACCACGTTGCGGTATTTGACCTCGGTCTTGTTGGCGACCAGCCCGCTGCCGGTCTTGAAGTTGAGGACGATGGTCGGCCCTTGTTGCATGACGCTGTGAATCACCAGCGAGATCCCCACCAGCACGGCGACAATCGGCACGATCCAGACCAGCGAGACACTGAAGCGACGCGTCTTGATCGCGGGTTGCCCCGCAGGGGTGTCAGCCTTGGATGCGCTCATCCGAGGTCTCCTCGTTATGTGGGTTTTCCCAGATTAGCCGGGGATCAAAACTCATGGCCGCGAGCATGGTAAATACCACCACCAAGCCAAAAAACAGAATGCCCAGGCGCGGTTCGATCGTGCCCAGGGCTTGAAACTTAACCAGCGCGGCCACCAGTGCGACCACGATGACGTCCAGCATCGACCAATAGCCGATCAGCTCGATAAACCGAAACAGCTTTGAGCGTTCCTTGCGCGCCCACTGGCTGTTGCGCTGCACGGTGATCAGCAGCAACCCCAGTGACAAGAACTTGATGCCCGGCACGGCAATGCTGGCGATGAAAATGATCAGGGCAATGTCCCAGGCGCCATGCTGCCAGAACTCCAGCACGCCGCTCATGATGGTGCTGTCTGCGCCGGAGCCGAGCATGGTGGTGTTCATCACCGGCAGCAAATTGGCCGGTATGTAAAAGGCGAGGGCGGTGAGCATGTAGGCCCAGGTGCGTGTCAGCGATTGAGTTTTGCGCCGGTGCAAGGGCGCGCCGCAGCGCTCGCATTCAGTGGGCTCCAGGCGCATGTCGCAGGCCTGGCCGCAGGTATGGCACAGGCACAGGTTGAGCTCGCGGGCGGTGGGCGGTGAATTCATACGGTGTCCCACAGGTCGCGGACATCGCGCCCGGCAATGCGGATCAGCAACAGGCTAAGGGCGGCCAGGGCAAACAGGCCGGTACCGGGGATCACATCCAGCATACCCGCCAGTTTGAACACGGCAACCATGGCGCCCAGCAGGCAGACTTCCAGCATACTCCAGGGCCTGAGCGCTTCCAGCCAGCGCATGCACAGTTTGAACGCCGGCGAACGCTGGCCGGCCAAGGCAAAACTCAAAACCCAGATCAGCAAGACCAGCTGAAACACCGGCGCGATGATGATGGAGATCGCCGCCACCAACGCAATGAACGTGATCGGCCCCAGGCTCAGCGCCACCACCGAATCCCACAGCGTCGCACTGTTTTTCAAGCCCTGCAGGCTGATGCTCATCACCGGATAAAAGTTGGCAAAGGTCCACAGCACTGCTGCGGTCACCGTCAGCGCGAGGCGTTGTTGCACCGACAGGCCGTTATAGCGCTGCAGCACACCCGAGCACCGCACACACAGGGCTTTTTGATGTTTGGCGAGCGTGACCTTTTCGTACACGCAGTCGCAGTGCTCGCAGATGATCTGTTGATTCGCCATGGGTGTTGCTCCAAATGCGACGGACTGCAGCGGGGGATGGCGCTTGTGTAGCTTAGCAGTGGATACACCGCCGAATCGATCCCTTCCAGAGTGGGGGCAACCTCCACCATACTGCACTTGGAACGCGCCAGAGAGCTTGCAGGACACTCATGACTACCGAAAAATCACCGCTGATTCGAGAAACCTTCCCCGTCGGCCCGTTGCAGTGCAACTGCACCATCATTGGCGACCCGATCACTAAAAAAGCCATCGTAGTCGACCCCGGCGGCAATCACGAATTGATCCTGTCGCGTCTTGATGCGTTGGGTCTGAAGGTGGTGAGCATTATCCACACCCATGCTCACCTGGATCACTTCCTGGCCTCTGGCCAATTGAAAGAAAAAACCGGAGCCACGCTGCACCTGCACAAAGATGATCAATTTCTATGGGACAACCTGGAAATGCAATGCCAGATGTTTCGCGTGCCCTATGTGCCAGTGCCGTCGCCGGATCGCTGGCTGGAACACGATGAAGAATTGGCCTGTGGATGCGGTGTTGCCTTGCACACCCCTGGGCATACGCCGGGTTCGATGAGCTTCTGGTTTGCCGATGCCAAGCTGCTGATTGCCGGTGACACCTTGTTCCGGCGCGGCGTCGGGCGCACGGATTTGTGGGGCGGCGACCAGGCGATGATCGTGAGGTCGATCAAGCAGCGCTTATACACGCTGGATGAGCGCGCGACAGTGGTGACAGGGCATGGGCCGGATACGTTGCTGGGCGATGAGATGCGAGAGAACCCTTTCGTGCGTGCGTGATGGGTTGTCGGCTCTGATACAAGTCGGTACAGACACGCAGGCACAGGCTCGAGCCAAAGACAGCTATGCTTTGCGTACCCACGGAATTTTTGCCGCTTGTCGCGTTCCAAACTCGGCACAGGTCCATTGCCAATGTCCTCTGCATCACAGAATGCAAAAGTAGGAGCTCCCTTCATGTTTACTCCGCGTCGTCTGCTTGTTGTCGCTACCGCCGTAGCCCTGTTGTCTGGCTGTGCCTCGCCTAATCCTTATGACGGCAGCCAGGGACAGGCCGGCAATGGTTCTGAAAGCGGTATGAGCAAGACCGCCAAGTACGGCGGCCTCGGCGCGCTGGCCGGTGCATTGGCCGGTGCTGCCATCGACCATAACAACCGTGGCAAGGGCGCGCTGATTGGCGCCGTCGTTGCAGGTGCCGGTGCTGCCGGCTATGGCTACTACGCCGACCAGCAGGAGAAAAAACTGCGTGAAAGCATGGCCAACACCGGTGTGGAAGTGCAGCGCCAGGGTGACCAGATCAAGCTGATCATGCCGGGCAACATCACCTTCGCCACCAACTCCGATGCGATCTCCAGCAGCTTCTACCAGCCGCTGAACAACCTGGCCAACTCCCTCAAGCAGTTCAACCAGAACACCATTCAGATCGTCGGCTACACCGACAGCACCGGCAGCCGCCAGTTGAACATGGACCTGTCCCAGCGCCGTGCGCAGAGCGTGGCCAACTACCTGACCTCCCAAGGTGTCAACGGTGCCAACCTGAGCGCACGCGGTGCCGGCCCGGATAACCCGATTGCCAGCAACGCCGACGTAAATGGCCGCGCCCAGAACCGTCGTGTCGAGGTCAACCTCGGCCCGATCCCTGGCCAGCAATACGGCCAGCCTGGTCAGCAGCAGGCGCCACAGCAGAACAACCAGTTCCAAGGCAATCCGTACCAGCAATACCAGTAAACGCTAGGCACTAAAAAGGGCGCCGTGCAGTCAATGCACGGCGCCCTTTTTTGTGGCTGTGTGTCTACATCAGTCGATGTATTCGAACACCTTCACGATCTTCTGTACGCCCGACACGCCCTGCACCAGGTTCGCCGCGCGGGTCGCTTCGGCCTGGGTCAGCAGGCCCATCATGTAGACGATGCCATTATCGGTAACGATCTTGATGCGCGAGCCCGGCACCGCGCTGTCGGTGAGCATCTGCGCCTTGATCTTGGTGGTCAGCAGCGCATCGTTGCTGATGGCCAGCAGGGTGATCGGGTCCATGACCTGCAATTCGTTGTGGACCTTCTTGACTCGTTGCACGCCCGCAGCGGCTTGTTCAGCCTGGGCCTTGAGGTCGGCGCGCGGGGTTTGCCCTGCCAGCAGGACGACGCCGTTGAAGCTGGTCACCACGATGCGCGAGGCGCCGTTGCCCAGGTCTGTGGCGGCCTTGGCGACATTGACCTTGACCTTGGTTTCGATCAGCGAATCATCGATGGTGCTGCCGAAAGTACGTGTGCCACGGTCGTCCTGGATGGGGGTGTCCCGTGTAGCGGTGATTGCCGAGCTGCAGCCGCTGATGGCGAGGCACAGCGTAATGGCCAAAAGGCTGAGGCGGTTAACGGTCATTCTTCACTCCCGAACAGTTGGCTGTCGATCAGATCGCACAGGCAGTGGATCGCCAGCAGGTGGACTTCCTGAATGCGTGCAGTGACATTGGCCGGGACGCGAATCTCCACGTCCTCAGGCAGCAGCAGCGAAGCCATGCCGCCACCATCCCGACCGGTCAAGGCTACGACAATCATTTCACGATCATGTGCGGCCTGGATCGCTTGAATAATATTCGCCGAGTTGCCGCTGGTGGAAATCGCCAGCAACACATCGCCCGGCTGGCCGAGGGCGCGGATCTGCTTGGAGAAGATTTCGTTGTAGCTGTAGTCGTTGGCAATCGAAGTGATTGTCGACGAGTCGGTGGTCAAGGCAATGGCCGGCAGGCTCGGGCGCTCGCGCTCGAAGCGGTTGAGCAGCTCGGAAGAGAAATGCTGGGCATCGCCAGCCGAACCACCGTTGCCGCACGAAAGCATTTTGCCTTCGTTGAGCAAGGCGTTGACCATGACCTGACTGGCTTGCTCGATGTGCGGTGCAAGTACGTCCATCGCCTGTTGCTTGGTGTCGATGCTGGCCTGGAAAAGCTGGCGAATTCGGGATTGCATGTCCATCTGTGTGACCTTAAGTAGCGCGGCTGTTTGGCACAGGTAATGTGCAGCCCGCAATGCAAAGAGCAAAAGTGTGTGGTGAAGGTGCCGGGTGCGTCAGCTGTCGAAGGCATCTTTGAGCCAGTTCAGATCAGCAGGACCCGACGGTGTGCTTTCTATGGCGACCACATCGAAACGGCAGGGGCTGTCAGCCCAGCGATGCTCTTTTAGCAGAAAAAACTGCGCGGCGAGTATCAGTTTCTGACGCTTGCGCCCGTCGATACTGGCGAGCGCGCCACCCCATTGTGCGTGTTTTCTGTAGCGGACTTCGACGAATACTACTGTATCGCCGTCAAGCATGACCAGATCAAGCTCGCCGCGTTTACATAACCAGTTCTGCGCCAGAAGGCGCAGACCCTGTTGTTGCAGATATTTCAGCGCTTGAAGTTCGGCATCCTTGCCGCTTTGTGCGTTGGACCGCTCAGGCATCAGCGTGGGGTATCGGGCAGGCGCTGAATGGCGCCGCCGACGAACTTCGCCCATGGCATCTGGCGGTCAACGCGCTGGTTGGCGCTGATGCCCAGGTTGCCCGAGAGACCGTCGACACGGGTGTCCGGCAACGCCTTGAGTTGGCCAAGGCGCGGTGCCAGGCGGTAGGCGTCGACGCCCATCGCGTACAGGCGGCCCAGGCTGCCATTGGCTTGCGGCCATTGCGCGGCGACCTGGTTGCGCAGCGGGTCGGTGGTGTCAAGCAGCCAAGGGGTTTCGCAGAACATCACGTTGGTCATGTCCAGGTACTGGTTGCGGTCGCCGCTGGCACTGAAGACATGGGACGTGGCGTAGACCGGCACATCGCCGGCGTACTGGAAGTTCAGGGTCGGCTTGATCTGCTGGGCCAGTTGCGGGGTGACCGCCAGGAAGATGAACTCGATGTCCTGGCGACGCGAAGGCTGGGCGGCAACGTCGGTGCCGACCGTGCTTTGCAGGCTCTTGGCGCGACCTTCACTTTTACGCAACTGGAACAGGTCGGCGATCTGCTGGGCCAGTGCCACTGGCTGATCGACATACTCGACGCCCATCACAGTGCCGCCATTGGCTTCCCAATCCTGGCGGAAGGCTTTGTAGACACGCTCGCCCCATTCGCCACGCGGCACCATGGCTGCAGCGCGATGCAGGCCATCGGCACGGGCGCGGCGCGACACTTCACGGGCTTCGTCTTCAGCGGCCAGGCCGAACTGGAACAGTTGCGCCGGGCCTTGGTCGGTCTCGCTGTAATTGAGTGCCAGGGTGGTGATCGGCAATTGCGGGCGTGCACTGAGTTGTTTCACCAGTGGTTTTTCCAGCGGGCCGACCACCAATTGCACGCCGGCGGCCTGGGCCTTGGCGTAGAAGTCATCGAGGGAGCTCAGGCGCGAGCTGTCGTAGAACTCGATGACCGGCGCCTTCTGCCCGGCCTGTTCGGCCTGGTAGTGAGCCGCCATGAAACCCTCTCGCAATGCCTTGCCGACCGAAGCCAATGGGCCTTCCTGCGGGAGCAGCACGGCGATCTTGTTCAGGGGCTGGCTGGCCAGTTCCTTGAGCCTGGTCAGCGGCGTGGGCAGTTGCACCGCTGCCGGGTGGCCCGGGTTCTGTGCGCGCCAGGTATCGATAGCAGCCTGTTGTTGCTCCAGGGTGCCGGCGCCCTTGACCGCCTGGGCCAGGGTCACCCAGCCATCGAGTGTCGGGTTGCCGGTGGCTTGCAACTGTTCGGCCGGCAGCGCGGCAATCAGCACCCAGATGGCTTCGTGGTTGCTTGCAGCGGCATCGCCGGTCAGCAGCGGCGCCATGGCGACCCGCTCGCGAGCGGCGGCCAGGGTCTGGCCGTCGGCTTCGTAAGCGCGGGCGTGCACGGTACCGGTGCGGATCTGCTGGTCTGCCGGCAGCTCCTTCAGGCTTTGCAGGCTGGGATGGTTCAGCGCCGCCAATGCCGCCTTGGGCTGGTTGCGAGTCATCGCCAGTTCGGCGGCCAGGGTGCTGGCAAATATCTGCGCGGCGGGTTTGAGGACGTCCAGGGGCACCTGCGCAAGGATCTGCGACGAGCGGCCGGCATTGTTCTGCTGATAGGCCAGGTCTGCCGCACTCAGGCGCAGCATGGCGGCCTTTTCTGGCGTGTTGGCGTTCGTTGCCTGTTCGAGCAGTTGCTCGATACTGGCATCCGGAGTCCGTGGCAGGTCGCCAAGGCTGGACGAGGGCGAGCTGGCACACGCGGCCAGCAAGGCAGCGAGGCAGAGGGCGGAGAGCAGCCGCAGGCAAGCGATCATGTAAGTGTTCCTGATACCGATCAAATTAGCGTGGAAGTGTACCCAAGCACTGGCCCAGGCGCGATGTTAGTGGCGTGAAACCGTGGATTTAGGTCGTGTAAATGTTGCGATTGGCAAAGGCTGGCTGAAACGGCATCCACCGTGATGGCATATTTTCAAGGCGTCTACGCGCTACAATGTGGCTTTTGCCAACCATCGAGGTGTGCGTTTTGACTGCTCCAGGTCCATTGAATTCCACTGCTGGCTCGCTTTTTGTGGTGGCGACGCCGATTGGCAACCTGGACGACATCAGTGCCCGGGCGCTGAAGGTGTTGCGCGAGGTTAAATTGATCGCGGCGGAAGACACGCGACACTCCCAACGGTTGATGCAGCATTTTGGAATCAGCACGCCACTGGCGGCGTGCCATGAGCACAATGAGCGTGAAGAAGGCAGCCGTTTCATCACCCGCTTGCTGGCCGGTGATGACGTGGCATTGATCTCCGATGCGGGTACGCCGTTGATTTCCGATCCGGGATACCACCTGGTCCGCCAGGCACGCGCCGCTGGTATCAATGTAGTGCCTGTTCCGGGAGCGTGCGCGCTGATTGCCGCATTATCTGCGGCAGGCTTGCCGTCGGATCGGTTTATTTTCGAAGGTTTCCTGCCGGCCAAGGCAGTCGGCCGTCGCGCACGCCTTCAGGCCCTGAAGGAAGAGCCGCGCACCCTGATCTTCTACGAAGCTCCGCACCGCATCCTTGAATGCCTGCAGGATATGGAACTGGTGTTCGGCGGCGAGCGGCTGGCATTGCTGGCGCGGGAGTTGACCAAGACCTTCGAAACCCTCAAAGGGCTGCCGCTGGAGGCGTTGCGGGCGTTTGTCGAGGGCGACAGCAATCAGCAGCGAGGCGAATGTGTGGTGCTGGTGGCGGGCTGGAGTGCGCCGGAGAATGAAGACGCCGTGGGCAGCGAAGCCATGCGCATCCTCGACTTGTTGCTCAAGGAGATGCCGCTCAAGCGTGCCGCTGCCCTTGCCGCAGAAATTACCGGGGTGCGTAAAAACGTGTTGTATCAAGTGGCGCTCGATAAACAGAAGGCTGAATAGTTCCGGGGTCGAATCTGTATTTCGTCTGAACATGATGGCACTGCCGCACTTTAATACTTGTCCTCAGACCTTCGTGCCGTTAACCTGCGCGGCGGAGAGTCGATTGGACAGTCGCTGCCCTCTATGAAAATTAGGGGGGGGAGGAAAGTCCGGGCTCCATAGGGCGAAGTGCCAGGTAATGCCTGGGAGGCGTGAGCCTACGGAAAGTGCCACAGAAAATAACCGCCTAAGCGCTTCGGTGCCGGTAAGGGTGAAAAGGTGCGGTAAGAGCGCACCGCACGACTGGCAACAGTTCGTGGCTAGGTAAACCCCACTTGGAGCAAGACCAAATAGGGTCCCAAGGCGTGGCCCGCGCTGGGACCGGGTAGGTTGCTAAAGATGTCCAGTGATGGCCATCGTAGACGAATGACTGTTCAAGACAGAACCCGGCTTACAGATCGACTCTCCACCTTTTTTCCTTGCGTTCGAATCTCGTGCGCAAACCCGGTAGTAACGCAAGAATCCCTCCCTGCCAAATCATTGGCAGATGCGTCTTCGTAATACCAAAAAAATCTTACTCTTAATAAATTACTTTAACTTTAAGTCGTAGCTCCATGAGCTATTTGCCGTTGTTGAGTCAAAAACATCGTCAAACTCTGGTTTCTCCTCCTCTTACCCTCCTAAATCTCCGTTCTGTAAGGCTTTTCCTTGAATCCGCGCCTTGACGGTGTGGTAGGCGCATTCCTATAGTGTGCGCAAGTGGCGGAAAGTGGCACAAAGTGGGTTTTTTGAACGTAAAACGCTAAAATTTGGAGAAACGCATCTGTGTTTCGCGGAGCTAACGCTATCAGTCTCGATGCAAAAGGCCGTCTCGCCATGCCGAGCCGGTATCGTGACGAGCTCATTTCGCGAAGTTCAGGGCAGTTAATCATCACGATTGACGCCGTTGACCCTTGTTTGTGTGTTTACCCCCTCGATGAGTGGGAGTTGATTGAAACCAAGTTGCGCGCGCTGCCTTCATTGCGTGAAGAAAACCGCCGCCTCCAGCGTTTGCTGATCGGCAATGCCGTTGACCTTGAACTCGATGGCAGCGGTCGTTTCCTGGTGCCTCCGCGTCTGCGCGAGTACGCCAAGCTCGACAAGCGCGCAATGCTGGTGGGCCAGCTGAACAAGTTCCAATTGTGGGACGAAGATGCCTGGGATGCTGTGTCTGCAGCTGACCTGGCTGCTATTCAACAACCGGGCGCCATGCCTGATGAACTGCGTGATTTGATCCTGTGACTATTGATAGCGGCTTTAACCACATCACCGTACTGCTTGACGAAGCCGTTGAGGCTCTCGCCGTACGCGCGGATGGCTGCTATTTGGATGGCACCTTCGGCAGGGGCGGGCACAGCCGTTTGATACTCAGCCAGCTCGGGCCCGACGGTAAGCTCCTCGGGTTCGACAAGGACCCTCAAGCGATTGCCACCGGGCAAGCGCTAGCGGCCGAAGACGGCCGCTTTGTCGTTGTGCAGCGCAGCTTTGCCGAGCTGGGTGCCGAAGTCGCCGAGCGCGGCATGGCAGGCAAGGTGGCCGGGGTTTTGCTCGACCTGGGCGTGTCTTCGCCGCAGCTCGACGACCCTGAGCGCGGCTTCAGCTTCATGAACGACGGCCCCCTGGATATGCGCATGGACCCCGCCCGTGGGGTCAGCGCTGCCCAGTTCATCGCCACCGCACCGGTGGAAGAAATCGCCCGCGTATTCAAGGAATACGGCGAAGAACGCTTCGCCGGCCGGATGGCGCGTGCCGTGGTCGAGCGTCGGGAAATCCAGCCTTTCGAGCGTACCGCCGACCTGGCCGAAGTGTTGAAGGTCGCCAACCCGGCGTGGGAAAAGGGCAAGAACCCGGCAACTCGCGCGTTCCAGGGCCTGCGCATTCACGTCAACAACGAATTGGGCGATCTGGAAGCCGGCCTCGAAGCCGCTCTGGACGCTCTGGAAGTGGGCGGCCGCCTGGTGGTGATCAGTTTCCACTCCCTGGAAGACCGCATCGTCAAACTGTTCATGCGTCGTCTGGTCAAGGGCGAGTCCGACAACCTGCCGCGCAACCTGCCGGTACGTTTCGAAGCCTTTGTGCCGAAAATCAAAATCCATGGCAAAGCGCAGTTCGCTTCCGAAGCCGAACTCAAGGCCAACCCACGTTCCCGTAGCGCCGTCATGCGCGTCGCGGAGAAGCTGCGGTGAGCAAGCTTTTCGCCAAACCCCTGCCGGGCGGCAGCTTCTTTATGTTGCTGCTGTTTGTCGGCGTGCTGGTGTCCGCGATTGCGGTGTCCTACAGCGCCCACTGGAACCGTCAGTTGCTCAATACCCTGTATGGGGAGTTGAGCGTGCGTGACAAGGCGCAGGCGGAGTGGGGCCGGTTGATCCTCGAACAAAGTACCTGGACAGCCCACAGCCGTATCGAAGTGCTGGCCACCGAGCAGTTGAAGATGCACATCCCGGGCGCGGCCGAAGTTCGCATGGTGGCGCCATGATGAAGCTCGAAGGCGCACTCTACCCGTGGCGTTTCCGCCTGATGCTCGGCTTGCTGGCATTGATGGTGGGTGCCATCGTCTGGCGCATCTTCGACCTGCAGGTGGTCGACCGCGACTTCCTGATCGGCCAGGGTGACGCCCGCAGCCTGCGGCATATTCCAATTCCTGCGCACCGCGGCCTGATCACCGACCGTAATGGCGAGCCCCTGGCCGTCAGTACCCCGGTGACGACGCTGTGGGCCAACGCTAAAGAGCTGCAAGTTGCCAAGGACAAGTGGCCCGAGCTGGCCGCCGCCCTTGGCCAGGACCGCAAGGCCCTGACCGATCGCCTCGAAGCCCAGGCCAACAAGGAATTCATCTATCTGGTTCGCGGGCTCACACCCGAGCAGGGCCAGCAGGTGCTCGACCTTAAAATCCCCGGTGTCTACGGCATCGAGGAGTTTCGTCGTTTCTACCCGGCCGGTGAAACCACCGCGCACATGGTCGGCTTTACCGATATCGATGATCATGGTCGCGAAGGCGTTGAGCTGGCCTACGACGAATGGCTGGCCGGAGTTCCGGGCAAGCGGCAGGTCATCAAGGATCGGCGCGGCAGGCTGATCAAGGATGTCCAGGTCACCAAAAACGCCAAGGCCGGCAAGCCTCTGGCGTTGTCGATCGACCTGCGCCTGCAATACCTGGCCAACCGCGAACTGCGTAACGCGATCATCGAGAACGGCGCCAAGGCCGGTAGCCTGGTGATCATGGACGTGAAGACCGGCGAGATCCTCGCCATGGTCAACCAGCCGACCTACAACCCCAACAACCGTCGCAACCTGCAGCCGGCGATGATGCGTAACCGCGCAATGATCGACGTGTTCGAGCCCGGTTCGACCATGAAAGCCATCTCCATGAGCGCTGCCCTGGAAACCGGGCGCTGGAAACCTACCGACAAGGTCGAGGTTTACCCAGGCACCTTGCAACTTGGCAAATACACCATTCGTGACGTATCCCGCAGCGAAGGTCCGGTGCTGGATCTGACAGGCATCCTGATCAATTCCAGTAACGTGGGCATGAGTAAGGTCGCCTTCGACATTGGCGGCGAAACGATCTATCACCTGGCGCAAAAAATCGGTCTGGGGCAACCCACCGGCCTCGATTTCCCGGGTGAGCGCGTGGGCAACCTGCCGAACTACCGCGAGTGGAGAAAGGCCGAGACTGCCACGCTGTCCTACGGCTACGGTCTGTCGGTCACTGCGATCCAGCTGGCCCACGCGTTCTCGGTGTTGGCCAATAACGGCCGCATGGTGCCGCTGAGCCTGATCCATGTGGACGAACCGCCGAAAGCCAACCAGGTCATTCCGGAAAAAGTCGCCAAGACCATCCAGGGCATGCTGCAACAAGTGATCGAAGCTCCACGCGGCGTGTTCCGTGCCCAGGTGCCGGCATATCACGTGGCAGGCAAGTCGGGTACTGCGCGCAAGACATCGGTAGGCACCAAGGGCTACGCCGAAAACTCCTATCGCTCGCTGTTCGCTGGCTTCGGCCCGATGAGCGACCCGCGCTACGCCATCGTCGTGGTGATCGACGAACCGAGTAAAGCCGGCTACTTCGGTGGCCTGGTCTCGGCGCCGGTGTTCAGCAAAGTGATGTCCGGCACCCTGCGCCTGATGAACATCACGCCGGACAACCTGCCGCCGACCCAACAAGCCAACGCCGGACCACCGACCGCCGCTGTCAAAGCCAATGGAGGGCGCGGCTGATGTCTCTGAGCCTCAACAAGATTTTTGCCCATGCCGGCCGCGATCTGCTGATTCGCGAATTGAGCCTGGACAGCCGCAACGTACGCGCCGGTGACCTGTTCCTGGCGGTGCCTGGCGGCAAGTTCGATGGTCGTGCGCATATCGCAGACGCCCTGCAGCGCGGCGCGGCGGCTGTGGCCTATGAAGTGGAAGGCGCCACTGTGCTGCCGATCACCGACGTGCCGTTGATTCCAGTCAAGGGCCTGGCTGCGCAGCTCTCTGACATCGCCGGGCGTTTTTACGGCGACCCGAGCCGCCAGCTCAACCTGATCGGCGTGACCGGCACCAATGGCAAGACCAGCGTGACCCAGTTGGTCGCCCAGGCTCTTGACCTGTTGGGCCAGCACTGCGGCATCGTCGGCACCCTGGGCACTGGCTTTTATGGTGCGCTGCAAAGCGGCCTGCACACCACGCCGAACCCGATTGCCGTGCAAGCGACCCTGGCCGACCTGAAAAAGGCCGGCGCCAAGGCGGTTGCCATGGAAGTTTCCTCACATGGTCTGGATCAGGGGCGAGTGGCTGCCCTGGCCTTTGACGTTGCGGTGATGACCAACCTGTCCCGTGATCACCTCGACTACCACGGCACCATGGAGGCGTACGCCGCCGCCAAGGCCAAGCTGTTTGCCTGGAATGACCTGAAGTGCCGGGTGATCAACCTGGACGACGCATTTGGCCGTCAACTGGCTGGCGAAGAAAGCGAAGCACGCCTGATCAGTTATAGCCTGAAAGATTCCAGTGCCTACCTGTATTGCCGCGAAGCCCAGTTCAATGACGAGGGCGTACGCGCCACGTTGGTCACGCCCCAGGGCGAACACCACTTGCGCAGTACCTTGCTCGGCCGCTTCAACCTGAGCAACGTACTCGCTGCCATCGGCGCGCTGCTGGGTCTGGATTACGCCCTGGATGAAATCCTGCGCGTACTGCCCAAGCTTGAGGGCCCGGCTGGCCGTATGCAGCGCCTGGGTGGCGGCAAACAGCCGCTGGTGGTGGTCGATTACGCCCATACCCCGGATGCCCTGGAAAAAGTTCTCGAAGCCCTGCGCCCACATGCCAAGGGCAAATTGCTCTGCCTGTTCGGCTGCGGCGGTGATCGCGATCGCGGCAAGCGTCCGTTGATGGCTGAGATTGTCGAGCGTTTGGCCGACGGCGTACTCGTCACCGACGACAACCCGCGCAGTGAAGACCCAAGCCAGATTTTCGATGACATCCGTGTCGGCTTCAAAGATGCCTCCAAGGCCACCTTCGTTGCTGGTCGTGGTGCCGCCATTGCCCAACTGATTGCCAGCGCCAGCGCTGACGATGTGGTGGTGCTGGCGGGCAAGGGGCACGAGGACTACCAGGAAATCAACGGCGAGCGCCATGCCTTCTCCGATCTGGTCGAGGCTGATCACGCCTTGACTGCCTGGGAGGTCGCCCATGCTTAAAGTCATGCAGTTCAGCCAACTTACCCAGGCCCTGTCGGCCCGCGTAGTGTCGAGCGATTGCACCTTCAACGGCGTGAGTATCGACAGCCGCAACATTCAGCCTGGGCAGTTGTTTGTCGCCTTGGCAGGCCCGCGCTTCGATGGTCACGACTACCTGAACGAAGTCGCCGCCAAAGGTGCCGTCGGTGCCTTGGTACAGCGTGAAGTGCCCGACTCCACCTTGCCGCAATTGCTGGTGCCCGATACTCGCTTGGCCTTGGGTCAATTGGGTGCGCTCAACCGCGCTGCTTTTGATAAGCCGGTGGCGGCCATTACCGGCTCCAGCGGCAAGACCACGGTCAAGGAACTGCTTGCCGGTGTCCTGCGTACGCGCGGGCCGGTGCTTGCGACCCGTGGCAACCTCAACAATGATTTCGGCGCACCGCTGACCCTGCTCGAACTGGCCCCGGAGCACACGGCAGCCGTGATCGAGCTGGGGGCTTCGCGTATCGGCGAAATCGCCTACACCGTGGCGCTGACCAAGCCTCACGTGGCGATCATCAACAATGCCGGTACCGCCCATGTCGGCGAGTTCGGCGGCCCGGAAAAAATCGTCGAAGCCAAGGGTGAAATTCTTGAAGGGCTCGACGCCTCGGGCACCGCTGTGCTGAACCAGGACGACAAGGCTTTCGCGACCTGGCGTGTACGCGCCGCCGGTCGCAAGGTGCTGACGTTTGCGGTGCTCAATGCCGCGGCCGACTTCCATGCTTCAAATATCACCGTCGACGCCCGCGGTTGCCCGTCCTTCACCTTGCATACCCCGCAAGGCAGCGAACACGTGCAGCTGAACCTGCTGGGCAACCATAACGTTGCCAACGCCCTGGCCGCCGCCGCCGCCGCCCATGCCCTGGGCGTGTCGCTGTTCGGTATCGCTACGGGCCTGGGCGCGGTGCAGCCGGTCAAGGGCCGCACTGTGGCGCAATTGGCTGCCAACGGGATGCGCGTGATTGATGACACCTACAACGCCAACCAGTCCTCGGTCTGCGCCGCCATAGATCTGCTCAAGGGTTTCGATGGCCGCAAAGTACTGGTGCTGGGCGATATCGCCGAGCTGGGCGACTGGGCCGAGCAGTCCCATCGCGAAGTGGGTGCCTACGCCAGCGGCAAGGTCGACGCGCTCTACGCGGTCGGCCCGAACATGACTCACGCCGTGAGCGCCTTCGGTCCCGGTGCGCGGCATTTTGCGACGCAAGCTGAATTGATCCAGGCGCTGACGGCGACTGAACACGACAAACACACAACCATTTTGATCAAGGGATCGCGCAGCGCGGTGATGGAAAACGTCGTCGCAGCCTTGTGTGGCTCAAGTACGGAGAAACATTAATGCTGCTGCTGCTGGCTGAGTATCTGCAACAGTTCCACAAAGGCTTCGCGGTCTTTCAGTACCTGACCCTGCGCGGGATCCTGGGTGTGCTGACCGCGCTGTCTTTGTCACTGTTTCTGGGGCCGTGGATGATCCGCACCCTGCAGAACCTGCAAATTGGTCAATCGGTTCGCAATGACGGCCCGCAGTCGCACCTGTCCAAGTCCGGCACGCCGACCATGGGCGGTGCGCTGATCCTGTCGTCCATCGGCGTCAGCACCTTGCTCTGGGCCGACCTGCATAACCGCTACGTGTGGGTGGTGCTGCTGGTGACCCTGCTGTTCGGTGCCATCGGCTGGGTGGATGACTACCGCAAAGTGATCGAGAAAAACTCCAAGGGGCTGCCAAGCCGCTGGAAGTATTTCTGGCAGTCGGTGTTCGGCCTCGCTGCGGCAGTCTTCCTGTACACCACTGCGCCAAGCGCCGTGGAAACCACCTTGATCATCCCGATGCTCAAGGATGTAAGCATTCCACTGGGTGTCGGCTTCGTGGTGCTGACCTATTTCGTGATCGTCGGCTCCAGCAACGCGGTGAACCTGACCGACGGCCTTGATGGCCTGGCGATCATGCCGACGGTGATGGTTGGCGGTGCACTCGGCATCTTCTGCTACCTGTCGGGCAACGTGAAATTCGCAGAATACCTGCTGATCCCTTACGTACCGGGCGCCGGTGAGCTGATCGTGTTCTGCGGCGCGCTGATCGGTGCCGGCCTGGGGTTCCTGTGGTTCAACACCTACCCGGCACAAGTCTTCATGGGCGACGTCGGCGCGCTGGCGCTGGGCGCTGCCCTGGGCACCATAGCGGTGATCGTTCGCCAGGAAATCGTGCTGTTCATCATGGGCGGTGTATTCGTGATGGAAACCCTGTCGGTGGTCATCCAGGTGGCTTCCTTCAAATTGACCGGGCGTCGTGTGTTCCGCATGGCGCCGATCCACCACCACTTTGAACTCAAGGGCTGGCCCGAGCCACGTGTGATTGTCCGTTTCTGGATCATCACCGTGATTCTGGTACTGGTCGGCCTTGCCACCCTGAAACTGAGGTAGAAACGAGTGTCCCTGATCGCTTCAGACCACTTCCGCATCGTTGTCGGCCTCGGCAAGAGCGGCATGTCCCTGGTTCGCTTCCTGGCGAACCGGGGCACGTCGTTTGCCGTGGCCGACACGCGGGAAAATCCACCGGAGCTGGTCACGCTGCGCCGTGACTACCCGCACGTGGAAGTGCGTTGTGGCGAGTTGGATGTCGAGTTTCTGTGCCGTGCCGATGAGCTCTACGTGAGCCCCGGCCTGGCCCTGGCTACACCCGCCCTGCAAGCTGCTGCAGCGCGTGGCGTCAAGCTGTCCGGTGATATCGATCTGTTTGCGCGTAACGCCAAGGCGCCGATCGTGGCCATCAGCGGTTCCAATGCGAAGAGCACCGTGACCACCCTGGTCGGCGAAATGGCGGCTGCGGCCGGCAAGCGCGTGGCTGTGGGCGGCAATCTCGGTGTGCCGGCGTTGGACCTGCTCAGCGACGACGTCGAGTTGTACGTGATGGAGTTGTCGAGCTTCCAGCTGGAAACCACCCACGATCTCGGCGCTGAAGTGGCCACCGTGCTGAACGTCAGCGAAGACCATATGGACCGCTACAGCGGCCTGCCGGCTTATCACCTGGCCAAGCACCGGATCTTCCGTGGCGCCAGGCAATTTGTAGTCAATCGCCAGGATGCCCTGAGCCGTCCGCTGATGGGCGAGGGCATGCCTTGCTGGACTTTCGGCCTGGGCAAACCCGATTTCAAAGGCTTCGGCATTCGCGAAGAGAACGGCGAGAAGTACCTGGCTTTCGAATTCCAGAACCTGATGCCGGTACGCGAGCTTAAGATCCGTGGCGCACATAACCAGTCCAATGCCCTGGCTGCACTGGCGCTCGGTCATGCGGTTGGCCTGCCATTCGACGCGATGCTCGCCAGCCTGCGTACGTTCGCTGGCCTTGAGCATCGCTGCCAGTGGGTACGCGACCTCAATGGCGTGAGCTACTACAACGACTCCAAGGCCACCAACGTCGGTGCCGCCCTGGCTGCCATCGAGGGCCTGGGTGCCGATATCGACGGCAAGCTGGTGCTGATCGCGGGTGGTGATGGCAAGGGCGCCGACTTCAAGGACCTTGCAAATCCGGTTGCCGCCCATTGCCGCGCCGTGGTGCTGATGGGTCGCGATTCGGACCTGATCGCCGCCGCCCTCGGCGACGCGGTGCCGCAAGTACGCGCGACTTCGCTGGATGACGCCATTGCCCACTGCAAAGCCCTGGCCCAGCCGGGTGACGCGGTGCTGCTGTCGCCGGCCTGCGCCAGTTTCGACATGTTCAAGAATTACGAAGAGCGCGGTCAGCTGTTCGCCCGCGCCGTGGAGGCCTTGGCATGAGCCTCAACCTGAAAAACATCATCAAGCCGTACCCGTCGCCGATCATTACCGGGCGCGGCATCGACCTCGATTTCCCGATGCTCGCCGGGTGCCTCGCGCTGCTCGGCCTGGGCCTGGTGATGATCACTTCGGCATCCTCCGAAGTGGCTGCCGTGCAGTCGGGCAATACCCTTTACATGATGATCCGTCACCTGGTGTATCTGGTGATCGGCCTCGGCGCGTGCATCGTCACCATGATGATTCCTATCGCCACCTGGCAGCGTCTGGGCTGGCTGATGCTGATCGGCGCGTTCGGCTTGCTGGTAATGGTGATCGTGCCCGGCATCGGCCGCGAGGTGAACGGTTCGATGCGCTGGATCGGCTTCGGCGCGTTCAATGTGCAGCCCTCGGAGATCGCCAAAGTGTTCGTGGTGATCTACCTGGCCGGTTACCTGGTACGCCGTCAGAAAGAAGTGCGCGAAAGCTGGATGGGCTTCTTCAAACCCTTCATCGTGCTGCTGCCCATGGCCGGCCTGTTGCTGATGGAACCCGACTTCGGTGCCACCGTGGTCATGATGGGTGCTGCGGCGGCCATGCTGTTCCTTGGCGGCGTCGGCCTGTTCCGCTTCACCTTGATGGTGGTGCTGGCAGTCGCGGCGGTGACCATTCTGGTGCAGGCGCAGCCTTACCGGATGGCGCGTCTGATTACCTTTACCGACCCCTGGTCCGATCAGTTCGGTTCCGGCTACCAGTTGACCCAGGCGCTGATTGCCTTCGGTCGCGGCGAGTGGCTGGGCGTGGGCCTGGGCAACAGCGTGCAGAAGCAGTTCTACCTGCCCGAAGCCCACACCGACTTCGTGTTCTCGGTACTCGCCGAAGAGCTGGGTGTCGTGGGTTCGCTGTGCACTGTCGGCCTGTTCGTATTCGTCTGTGTACGCGCCATGTACATCGGTCTGTGGGCCGAGAAGGCCAAGCAGTTCTTTGCCGCCTACGTTGCCTACGGGCTGGCGTTCCTGTGGATTGGCCAATTCCTGATCAACATCGGCGTGAACGTCGGCCTGTTGCCGACCAAGGGCCTGACCTTGCCGTTCCTCAGCTACGGTGGCAGTTCGTTGGTGATCTGCTGCGCCTGTCTTGGCTTGTTGCTGCGTATCGAGTGGGAGAGTCGAACCCACTTGGGCAGCGAAGAGATGGAGTTCAGCGAAAGCGACTTCGCCGAGGAGCCGACCCATGGGCGCTAACGTGTTGATCATGGCCGGCGGCACCGGGGGGCATGTGTTCCCGGCCCTGGCTTGCGCCCGTGAATTCCAGAGCCGCGGCTATACCGTGCACTGGTTGGGTACGCCCCGTGGCATTGAAAACGAGTTGGTGCCCAATGCCGGTTTGCCCCTGCATTTGATCAACGTCACCGGCCTGCGTGGCAAGAGCAAGTTGTCCCTGCTCAAGGCGCCGTTCGTGTTGCTCAAGGCGGTCATGCAGGCACGCAGGATCATCCGCGAACTGAAGCCGGTGTGCGTGCTCGGTTTCGGTGGTTATGTGACCGGCCCTGGTGGCGTTGCGGCGAAGCTCGCTGGCGTACCGGTGATCGTGCACGAACAGAACGCCGTCGCCGGGACTGCCAACCGTCTGCTGGTGCCGTTGGCATCGCGGGTGTGTGAAGCCTTCCCGAAAACCTTCGCTGCCTCGGACAAGCTTCGCACCACCGGCAATCCGGTGCGTACCGAACTGTTCATGGCCATTGCGCGTGACGCTCTGGCCGGCCGCAAGGCACACCTGCTGATCCTGGGCGGAAGCCTGGGCGCCGAGCCACTGAACAAATTGCTGCCTGAGGCCGTTGCGCAACTCCCTGAGGATGTGCGCCCGGAGATCTTCCACCAGGCCGGCAAGCACCATGATGAAGTCACCGCCGCGCGTTATCGCGAGGCCGGTGTGGAGGCGAATGTACAGCCCTTCATCAAAGACATGGCCCAAGCCTATGGCTGGGCCGACCTGGTGGTCTGCCGCGCAGGTGCGCTGACCGTCAGTGAACTGGCCGCTGCCGGTCTGCCGTCGTTGCTGGTGCCTTTGCCCCATGCGATCGACGATCACCAGACCCGCAACGCCGAATATTTGGCCGGGGAGGGCGCTGCCTTCCTGCTGCCGCAAAGAACGACCGGCGCCGCCGATTTGGCCGCACGCCTGACCGAGGTTTTGATGCAACCGGAACGACTCAACAGCATGGCGAGCACCGCAAGCCGCCTGGCCAAACCTGACGCAACCCGCACCGTGGTCGATATCTGCCTGGAGGTGGCCCATGGTTGAGAATCAGAAAGCCATGCCGCAACCCGAGATGCGCCGCATCCGTCGCATTCACTTCGTCGGTATCGGCGGTGTGGGCATGTGCGGCATCGCCGAAGTACTGCTGAACCTGGGCTACCAGGTGTCCGGCTCGGACTTGAAAGAGTCGCCGGTCACCGAGCGTCTGAAGTCCTTCGGTGCGCAGATCTTTATCGGCCACCGTGCCGAGAACGCCGCCGAGGCCGACGTGCTGGTGGTGTCCAGTGCCGTGAATACGTCCAACCCGGAAGTGGCCACCGCCCTTGAACGCCGTATCCCGGTGGTGCCGCGTGCCGAGATGCTCGCCGAACTGATGCGCTATCGCCACGGCATCGCCGTCGCCGGTACCCATGGCAAGACCACCACCACCAGCCTGATCGCTTCGGTGTTCGCCGCCGGTGGCCTGGACCCGACGTTCGTCATCGGTGGCCGCCTGAATGCAGCCGGCACCAATGCCCAGCTCGGCACCAGCCGCTATCTGATCGCCGAAGCCGATGAAAGCGATGCGAGCTTCCTGCACCTGCAACCGCTGGTCGCCGTCGTCACCAACATCGACGAAGACCACATGGCGACCTACGACGGTGACTTCAATAAACTGAAGAAAACCTTCGTCGACTTCCTGCACAACCTGCCGTTCTACGGTCTGGCGGTGGTGTGCCTGGACGATCCGGTGGTGCGTGAAATCCTGCCGCAGGTCAAGCGTCCGACCGTGACCTACGGCTTCAGCGAAGACGCCGATGTGCGCGCAATCAATGTACGCCAGGAAGGCATGCAAACCTTCTTCACCGTGCTGCGTCCCGACCGCGAACCGCTGGATGTCTCGGTGAACATGCCGGGCAACCACAACGTGCTGAACTCCCTGGCGACCATCTGCATCGCCACCGATGAGGGCGTCAGCGATGAAGCCATCGTCGAAGGGCTGTCGCGCTTTGCCGGTGTCGGCCGTCGCTTCCAGGTCTACGGCCAGTTGCCGGTTGAAGGCGGTGACGTGATGCTGGTGGACGACTACGGTCACCACCCGACCGAAGTTGCCGCTGTGATCAAGGCCGTGCGCGGCGGCTGGCCGGAGCGCCGCCTGGTGATGGTTTACCAGCCGCACCGCTACAGCCGTACCCGCGACCTGTACGACGATTTCGTCAATGTACTGGCCGATGCCAACGTGCTGCTGCTGATGGAGGTTTACCCGGCCGGTGAAGAACCGATCCCGGGCGCTGACAGCCGCAAGCTGTGCAACAGCATCCGCCAGCGTGGCCAACTGGACCCGATCTACATCGAGCGTGGCGTCGACCTGGCCCCTATCGTCAAGCCGTTGCTGCGCGCCGGCGACATCCTGCTGTGCCAGGGGGCCGGTGATATCGGTGGCCTTGCGCCCAAGTTGCTGGCGAGCCCGCTGTTTGCAGCCGTGGCAAAGGGGGCGTCGAAATGATCACTGACTACGGCTCCCTGTTTTCCACTGTCGCGCCTGCCGATTTCGGTCGCGTCGCTGTGCTGTTCGGCGGCAAGAGCGCTGAGCGCGAAGTGTCGCTCAAGTCCGGCAATGCCGTGCTCCAGGCGCTGCAAAGTGCCGGTGTGAACGCCTTTGGCATCGACGTCGGCGATGACTTCCTCGCCCGTCTGCAAGCCGAGAAGATCGACCGCGCCTTCATCATCCTCCATGGTCGTGGCGGTGAAGACGGCAGCATGCAAGGCCTGCTCGAATGTGCCGGCATCCCCTACACCGGTAGCGGTATCCTCGCTTCCGCGCTGGCGATGGACAAATTGCGCACCAAGCAGGTGTGGCACAGCCTGGGTATTCCGACCCCGCGTCACGCCGTGCTGTGCAGCGAAGACGATTGTATTTCTGCGGCCAAGGAACTGGGCCTGCCTTTGATCGTCAAACCAGCCCATGAAGGCTCCAGTATCGGCATGGCTAAAGTGAACTCGGCCGCCGAATTGATCGACGCATGGAAAGCGGCAAGTACCTACGATTCGCAAGTGTTGGTGGAACAGTGGATTTCCGGTCCCGAGTACACCATCGCCACCCTGCGTGGCCAGGTATTGCCGCCCATCGCTTTGGGCACGCCCCACACCTTTTATGACTACGACGCCAAGTACCTGGCTTCCGATACCCAGTACCGGATCCCATGTGGCCTCGAAGCAACCAAGGAACAGCAATTGATGGACCTCACGGCGAAAGCCTGTGAGGCGTTGGGTATCGCCGGTTGGGCGCGGGCAGACGTGATGCAGGATGACCAAGGGAATTTCTGGTTCCTTGAAGTCAACACCGCACCGGGGATGACCGACCACAGCCTGGTGCCGATGGCCGCTCGCGCAGCTGGCCTGGATTTTCAGCAGTTGGTGCTGGCGATCCTGGCGGCAAGTATCGAGTCACGAGGCTAAGACATGAAAGGCGCATCGCTTCGTCATCAGCCCCCACAAGCACCGAGCCGCAAGCCGGTGCCACGGGGTGCCAGCCGCATGGTGGCCAAAGAGCCGATGTCGGCGCGCCTGCCCAAAGCCAACTTTGGTTTTATCAAGGCGCTGTTCTGGCCGGTATTGCTGGTGGTGCTGGGGTTCGGTACCTACGAAGGCGCGCAACGCCTGCTGCCGTATGCCGACCGGCCGATCACCAAGATCAGCGTGCAGGGCGACTTGAGCTACATCAGCCAGCAGGCGGTACAGCAGCGCATCGGCCCGTACCTGGCCGCGAGCTTCTTTACCATCGACCTGGCCGGTATGCGCTCGGAGCTGGAACAGATGCCGTGGATCGCACACGCCGAAGTGCGCCGCGTATGGCCCGACCAGGTCACGATCCGCCTGGAAGAACAACTGCCCGTGGCCCGTTGGGGTGATGAAGCGCTGTTGAACAACCAGGGCCAGGCGTTCACCCCGCGTGAGCTGGCCAACTATGAGCACCTGCCGCAGCTGTTCGGGCCGCAGCGGGCGCAGCAGCAAGTGATGCAGCAGTACCAGGCCTTGAGCCAGATGCTGCGGCCACTGGGCTTCTCCATTGCACGCCTGGAACTGCGTGAACGGGGCAGCTGGTTTTTGACGACCGGGGCAGGCAGTTCCGGCCCGGGCATCGAGTTGTTGCTGGGACGCGACCGCTTGGTGGAAAAGATGCGCCGCTTTATTGCCATCTATGAAAAAACCTTGAAAGAACAGATTACGAACATTGCGAGCGTCGACCTGCGTTACGCCAACGGCCTGGCCGTCGGCTGGCGTGCACCGGCCGCGCCCACGGCAGCACAACCCGCTGTCGCGAAGAATTAAGAAGAGGCAGGACCCATGGCAAACGTGCAAAGCGGCAAAATGATCGTCGGTCTCGATATCGGCACCTCCAAGGTGGTGGCGCTGGTGGGCGAGGTTGGGGAAGACGGCGCGATCGAAATCGTCGGTATTGGCACGCATCCGTCCCGGGGCCTGAAGAAGGGCGTGGTGGTGAACATCGAGTCCACCGTGCAATCGATCCAGCGCGCCATCGAAGAAGCGCAGCTGATGGCCGGTTGCCGGATTCACTCGGCGTTCGTCGGCGTGGCCGGCAACCATATCCGCAGCCTGAATTCCCATGGCATCGTGGCGATCCGCGACCGTGAAGTCAGCTCGGCCGACCTTGAGCGCGTCCTCGACGCCGCCCAGGCCGTGGCGATCCCGGCTGACCAGCGCGTGCTGCACACCCTGCCGCAGGACTACGTGATCGATAACCAGGAAGGCGTGCGCGAGCCCCTGGGCATGTCGGGCGTACGTCTGGAAGCCAAGGTCCACGTGGTGACCTGCGCCGTCAACGCCGCACAGAACATTGAAAAATGCGTGCGCCGTTGCGGCCTGGAAATCGACGACATCATTCTCGAGCAGTTGGCTTCGGCCTACTCGGTACTCACCGACGACGAAAAAGAGCTGGGCGTGTGCCTGGTGGACATCGGCGGCGGCACCACCGACATCGCGATCTTCACCGAGGGTGCGATCCGTCACACCGCGGTGATCCCGATTGCCGGCGACCAGGTCACCAACGACATCGCCATGGCGTTGCGCACACCGACCCAGTACGCCGAAGAAATCAAGATCCGCTACGCCTGCGCCCTGGCCAAACTGGCCGGTGCCGGCGAGACCATCAAGGTGCCAAGCGTGGGCGACCGTCCACCGCGCGAACTGTCGCGCCAGGCTCTGGCCGAAGTGGTCGAGCCGCGCTACGACGAACTGTTCACCCTGATCCAGGCCGAACTGCGTCGCAGCGGCTACGAAGATTTGATCCCGGCCGGCATCGTGCTGACCGGTGGCACCTCGAAAATGGAAGGCGCGGTCGAACTGGCCGAAGAGATCTTCCACATGCCTGTGCGCCTGGGCGTGCCCCATGGCGTGAAAGGCCTGGGCGACGTCGTGCGCAACCCGATTTATTCCACCGGTGTGGGCTTGCTGTTGTACGGGCTGCAAAAGCAGACCGATGGCATTTCCTTGTCGGGCCCGAGCATCCGCGACAGCTACCGCAGTGACGACGAAGCCAAAGCGCCGTTGTTCGAGCGGTTGCAGGCTTGGGTCAAAGGCAATTTCTAAAGATTTACCGCGACACCGCAGCACCCGCAGTAAGCAGTAGGCGAAAAAACTAGAGAAAACGAAAGGAGAGGGAACATGTTTGAACTCGTAGACAACATCCCCGCTAGCCCGGTTATCAAAGTAATCGGTGTCGGCGGTGGCGGCGGCAACGCTGTCAACCACATGGTCAAGAGCAACATTGAAGGCGTTGAATTCATCTGCGCCAACACTGATGCCCAGGCGCTGAAAAGCATCGGCGCGCGGACCATCCTGCAATTGGGCACAGCGGTGACCAAGGGCCTCGGCGCTGGCGCCAATCCGGAAGTCGGCCGTCAAGCCGCTCTGGAAGACCGCGAGCGTATTGCCGAAGTGCTGCAAGGCACCAACATGGTGTTCATCACCACCGGCATGGGCGGCGGTACCGGTACCGGTGCTGCTCCGATCATTGCCGAAGTAGCCAAGGAAATGGGGATTCTGACCGTCGCTGTCGTGACGCGTCCGTTCCCGTTCGAAGGCCGCAAGCGCATGCAGATCGCCGACGAAGGTATCCGTCTGCTGTCTGAAAGCGTCGACTCGTTGATCACCATCCCCAACGAGAAACTGCTGACCATCCTGGGCAAGGACGCAAGCCTGCTGTCTGCGTTCGCCAAGGCTGACGATGTACTGGCCGGTGCCGTTCGCGGTATCTCCGACATCATCAAGCGTCCGGGCATGATCAACGTCGACTTTGCCGACGTTCGTACCGTCATGAGCGAAATGGGCATGGCGATGATGGGCACTGGCTGCGCCAGCGGTCCTAACCGTGCACGCGAAGCGACCGAAGCGGCCATCCGCAACCCGTTGCTCGAAGACGTGAACCTGCAAGGTGCACGCGGCATCCTGGTGAACATCACCGCAGGTCCCGACCTGTCCCTGGGTGAGTACTCCGACGTGGGTAGCATCATCGAAGCCTTCGCGTCCGAGCACGCCATGGTCAAGGTGGGTACCGTTATCGATCCGGACATGCGTGATGAACTGCATGTAACCGTGGTTGCGACCGGCCTGGGTGCGAAAATCGAGAAGCCTGTAAAGGTCATCGACAACACCCTGCACAACAGCCAGGTCAGCCAGGCTAATCAGGCAGCGGCCGCTGCAGCACCTGCTCGCCAGGAACTGCCGTCGGTGAACTACCGTGATCTGGACCGTCCGACCGTGATGCGCAACCAGGCCCAGGCCGGTGCTGCTGCATCCCGTAGCCTGAATCCGCAAGATGATCTGGACTACCTGGACATCCCGGCATTCCTGCGTCGTCAGGCCGATTAATGGAATGTATCAGGGCTATGAAGGTGATTGGTGTTCAGCAAAGGTCTGGTCTGTTATTATCGCCAGCCTTTGTTGATACCAGTTCGCAATTTGCGCTGAAGCGGTCCAAGCCATGATTAAACAACGCACCCTGAAGAATATTATCCGTGCCACAGGTGTAGGTCTGCACTCCGGGGAGAAGGTATACCTGACCCTCAAGCCCGCACCTGTCGACACCGGCATCGTGTTTGTTCGTGCCGACCTGGACCCTGTGGTGCAGATTCCTGCTCGCGCGGAAAACGTTGGCGAAACCACGATGTCGACCACTCTGGTCAACGGTGACGTCAAAGTGGACACGGTGGAGCACTTGCTCTCGGCCATGGCTGGCCTGGGCATCGATAACGCCTACGTCGAGCTCTCCGCGTCCGAAGTCCCGATCATGGATGGCAGCGCTGGACCCTTCGTATTCTTGATTCAATCTGCCGGCCTGGAAGAACAGGACGCAGCCAAGAAGTTCATTCGCATTCTGCGGGAAGTGACAGTAGAAGACGGCGACAAGCGCGCCACCTTCGTCCCGTTCGAAGGCTTTAAAGTGAGCTTTGAGATCGATTTCGATCACCCGGTATTCCGTGACCGCACCCAAAGTGCAAGCGTGGATTTTTCCAGCACTTCGTTCGTAAAAGAAGTCAGCCGCGCCCGTACCTTTGGTTTCATGAGTGACATCGAGTACCTGCGCAAGCACAACCTCGCACTCGGCGGCAGCGTTGAAAACGCCATTGTGGTCGACGCGGATGGTGTACTGAACGAAGACGGCCTTCGCTACGAAGACGAATTCGTGAAGCACAAGATCCTCGATGCAATCGGTGACCTCTACCTGCTGGGCAATAGCCTGATAGGCGAGTTCAAAGGCTTCAAGTCGGGCCACGCCCTTAACAACCAGCTGCTGCGCAAGTTGATTGAGCAGACAGACGCTTGGGAAGTCGTGACCTTCGAAGATGCCAGCACCGCACCGATCTCTTACATGCGTCCCGTTGCGGCGGTGTAAGTAACAACTCTCTTTCTTTAGTTTTTAAAGGCTGCCTTCGGGTGGCCTTTTTTTATGGCGTTTTATATGGGATGGGTTGCCGCATCCACAATGCAATTGCGCCCACGGTGCTTGGCCTCATACAACGCTTGGTCAGCCTTGAGCAGCAAGTCCTCAAGGGTGATACGGCTGTGCTTGTGCCAGGTACTCATGCCGATGCTCACCGTGATCGGCTGATCATCTCCGGCCACCTGCGGCAAATGCTGAACGCTCTGGCGGATACGCTCGGCGATCACCCAGGCGCCCTTGGCGTCGGTATGGGGCAGCACCGCGGCGAACTCTTCACCGCCATAACGCGCGGCCAGGTCGGCCGGGCGACGGATAGTGCTGTTGATTACCTGCGCGACTGCCCGCAACGCATCATCCCCACCCTGATGGCCGTGGCAGTCGTTGAAGGCCTTGAAGTGGTCCACGTCGATCATCAGCACAGTCAGCGGCTCGGTTGAGCGCTGCGCACGGTCCCATTCCATACGCAAACGCTCGTCCAGAGTACGACGGTTGGCCAGGCCGGTGAGGGCGTCGGTGGCTGCCAGTTCTGACAGCACTTGCTCAGCACGATGGCGACGGCGCAATTCCATGCACAGCGCCCAGGTCAGCCACAACAGACCCACGCATAACACCCCCGTCGCAAGGCTGATCAGCCACGCTGCGCGCCGCCAGGGCGCGAACACTTCATCACTGGAAAGGGCCACCGCAACGATCAATGGCAAATTGCCCACATTGGAGAAACTGTAAAGGCGTGCCTGATGGTCGACACTGGAGATGCTTTGGAAACTGCCGTCCCGTTCACGCAGCATACGTGCGACGTTGGGGCGTTGGCTCAGGTCCTTATTGATGATATCCGCTTCCAGCAAAGGCTCTTGCGCCAGCAGGATGCCTTGGTGGTTGAGCAGGTTGATCGTGCTGTTGCTGCCGATATTCAGGCTGGTGAACAGCTGGTGGAAGTACGACAGGCGCATGGACGCGACGGCGACTCCCAGGAAGCGCCCGTCCGGTGACGAAACGCGGCGGCTGAACGCGATGCGCCATTTGTCATCGCACACACAGCGGGCCATGAACGGACGGCTGATGTACAACCCCACGTCCGGATTCTGGCGGTGAACCTGAAAATAGTCCCGATCAGCGAAGTTGCCGGGCTTGATCGTGAGCAGTGACGAGTCGGCAATCACCTCGCCGGTGGGATCCAGCAACAGGACATCGCCCTTGTATGGCGCGGCGGCGGAGCGGTCGAACAGCACCAACTGACGGATACTCGCCGATACATCCTGCAGGTCAGTACGTTCGGTAGCGGTGATCAAACCCTTGAGGCCCACATCGTAGAGTTCGACATTGCGCAACACGTCGGCGTCGATCAATTGGGTGATGGTATTGGCGGTGCGCTTGGCCGTCTGCAAGGTATTGGCGTGTTCACGAATCAGCAGCGCCGTGACGACTCCCACGATCAGCAACACTGTCAGCGTGCTGCCCAGAATAAGCAGGCGCTCAGGGCGGGTAAGGCTTGGGCTCATCGGACGCACTTCTGCTTTGAGGATGCCAATAGCTTAGTAGCAACTCTGGAATAGGTCGCAGAACCCAAATGTGGGAGCAATCCCCCTCCCACATTTGGAACGTTGTCAGAAGATGTTGATGGGGTAATCCACAATCACACGGTACTCATCCACATCCCGATCCACTGCCGAGTAGCCATTGCTTCCTCGATTAGTCGCCCATTGCAGGCGCACGGCCAGGTCCTTGGCCTTGCCACCCTGCACCACATATTTCACGTCGATATCCCGTTCCCAATGCTTGGCGTCCTTGCCGTCGGCGCTGTACCAACTGCTGTAGCCACGACTGTTGGGGTCGACCTTGGTCAGGTCGGTCTTGCCGCTGATG
Source organism: Pseudomonas sp. NCIMB 10586 (assembly GCF_023127895.1). NCBI lineage: Bacteria > Pseudomonadati > Pseudomonadota > Gammaproteobacteria > Pseudomonadales > Pseudomonadaceae > Pseudomonas > Pseudomonas sp. NCIMB 10586. Next base: position 292,593 of record NZ_SPKQ01000018.1, on the reverse strand, counting down.
TAGGACACGGCAGACGTCAGCCCCGGCACGCCGAGGCCGGCGAAGTCGTAGGCGTACTTGAGCTTCCAGGAGCGCTCGTTGGGGCCGTTGAAGTCCGAGTACTGCTGGGAGTTGTCCAGGTACACGCTGTCGCCCTGGGTGATGTAGTCGAACGGCGTGTTGCCGTTGACCCGCTGATAGGTGGCCGTGACGCTGTGGTTGCCCACGCCTACAGTGAAATGCAGGCTGTAGGTGTTGTTGTCGATATCACCCAGCAGCGATTGGCCGGTGTCCTGGGTGTGGTAGTAGTGCAGGCCGGGGGTCAGGCTGACCAGATCATTGAGGGCGTAGGTATATTCGAGGTCGTAGTAGTACTGGTGCCATACGTCCTTGAGTTCGGAGGCGTACAGGTTGCTGGTCAACCCGGCAATGCCGCTGAACGACACGCCGGCCCAGTCCAGGTGCTGGCTGTCGGCATTGGCCGGCAATGCACCGTAGCTGGTGCCGATGCGCCGATGGCCGCTCTGGTTGTAGAGCTTGGTAAAGCTGGCCTGGCCGCCTTCGATCATCCAGCCGTCAAAGCTGTGGTTGGTCAGGCTTACACCCCGGAACGTCTGCGGCAACATGCGCGTCATGCCGCCGGCGATCACCGGGTTGTTGAGGAACAGGTCGCCGGCTTTCAGTTCGGTATCGAAGGCACGCATTTTCAAGGTGCCGCCGGCGGTGGAAAACGAACCCGGTGCCTTGCCGTTGCCGCTGCCGTAGGGAAGGATGCTGGAGCCATCAGTGCCGCCGCCGCCGTCGAGCTTCAGGCCGAGCATGGCGTTGACGTCCAGGCCAAAGCCGACGGTGCCCTGGGTGTAGCCGGACTCGAAAGTGCCGATAAAGCCCTGGCCCCATTCCTTGCTGTCATCGGTATGGATGTCGCGACGGTCGCGGTTCATGTAGTAGTTGCGGGTGTTGACCGTGAGGTGCGAACCCTCGACGAAGCCTTCGTCGGGCGGGGCGTCCGCCGCGTGGGCAAGGGGGATGATCGTTGCTGCGATTGCGAGGAATAACGGGGTGAACGTCAGCGAGTTCTTCACCGGTGGAGCTCCTTTGGTCAATCATGAACGGCCAGTGTCGTGGGGTGTGCCCGGCCTTTTTTCACGGCAAAAAAAAGCCGCTGAAGTCAGCGGCTTTAAGACAGATTCCCAGTGTAGAGCCCTGGAAATAAGTCGAGGGAAATTCGGGTAAGCGGGTCAGCTGCCTTTGCCGTCGCGCTCATCGATGCGTCAAAGTAACGCAGGCGAGCGGTGCGATACAGAGTGTAACAAGATAATAACTATTGCCCAAATCGCAACAGTGTGGGCGATAGGATCTTCTGTGGGAGCTGGCTTGCCTGCGATGCAGACACCTCGGTATGCCAGGCGCACCGGGGTGATGCTATCGCAGGCAAGCCAGCTCCCACATTTTTGACCGAGTTGTTTAGACCGGAAGGGTGATACCAAAGGTATTGCCACCGCCTTCGCTGCGCACAAACACATCCCCGCCATGCATCAACGCAATCGCCTTGACGATTGCCAGCCCCAGCCCGTGATTGGCCCCGCTGTTGCTGCGTGATGCATCCACCCGGTAGAAACGTTCGAACAGGCGTGGCAAGTGTTCGCTGGCGATCGCCTCGCCCGGGTTGGTCACGCCAATCGCTACCTGTTGCCCCTGCACCTGGATGTGCACGTTGATAACCTGTCCGGGCGCGGTATGTTGCACGGCATTGCTCAGCAGGTTGATCAGCGCACGCCGCAGGTGGGCCTTTTCGATATGCACCCGGGCGTCGCCGTGCACCCGCACCCGCACCTGAGCGTCTTCGAGGATGAAGTCCAGATAGTCGAGGGTGGTGGCCACTTCATCGGCCAGTGAGCATTCGATCAGCTTGGTGGCTTTGCTGCCCTGGTCGGCGCTGGCGAGGAACAGCATGTCGTTGATGATCGAGCGCAGCCGTTCCAGCTCTTCCAGGTTCGATTGCAACACCTCGAAATAGTGCTCGGCCGAACGCCCGCGTGTCAGTGCGACTTGGGTCTGGCCGATCAGGTTGGTCAGCGGCGAGCGCAGTTCATGGGCCACGTCGGCGTTGAACGATTCCAGGCGCGAGTAGGCTTGTTCCACGCGGTCGAGAGTGGCATTGAACGAATTGACGAACAGGCTCAACTCCGGCGGCAGCGGTGACAATTTCAAGCGCCCCGAGAGTTTGGGCGGGGCGAGTTTGCGCGCTTCGTCGGAGAGCTTTTCCAGTGGCTTCAAGCCGATGCGCGCAACCCAGAAACCCAGCAGCGCGGCCATGACCACACCCACCATTGCCAGGCTGATCAACGCCACCAGCAAATGATGCTGGGTGGCGCGGAAGTTTTCGGTGTCGATGGCGATCATAAAGCGCAACGCCGGGCGCTGGTCCTTGGCCGCAAACTGGCTGACCAGCACCTTGAACGGATAAGCGTGGCCGGGCAGGCGCAGGTCGCGCTTGCCCGTCGGGCCCTGTGCAAAGGCGCGGATTTGCGCGTCCGGCTCGCCATATTCATAGCTCGGGTCGCTGCTGACCACCCAGAATCGAATGCGCTTGTCCTCTTCCCCCAGCAGCTTGAGCTTGGACTTTATCTTGACCCAATGCTCCGGCGTGCCGAAGCGGTTCACCGACGATTCCAGCACGCTGTAGCGCGCATCCAGTTCGGCGCCCGGCAACAACCCCAGGCCGCGATCCACCTGCTGGTACAGCGCGCCGCCGATCAACACGAAGATCAGCAGCGCCACCAGGGTGAACATGCCGCTCAGGCGCAGGGCGATGGAGTTAGCCGACACTGCGGTTCTCCAGCACATAGCCCATGCCGCGAATGGTGTGCAGCAGCTTGTGTTCGAACGGCCCGTCGAGCTTGGCGCGCAGGCGCTTGATCGCCACTTCCACCACGTTGGCATCGCTGTCGAAATTGATGTCCCAGACCATCTCGGCAATCGCGGTCTTGGACAGGATTTCTCCCTGGCGACGCGCCAACACGCTGAGCAGCGAGAACTCCTTGGCGGTCAGGTCCAGGCGTACACCGTTGCGACTGGCCTTGCGGCTGATCAAGTCGATCCACAGGTCGGCGACGGTTACCTGCACCGGCTCATGGCCGCCGCTGCGGCGGGTCAGGGCTTGCAGGCGCGCCACCAGCTCAAGAAACGAAAACGGCTTGCCAAGGTAATCATCGGCGCCCTCACGCAGGCCGCGAATGCGGTCCTCCACGCGCTCGCGGGCGGTGAGCATGATCACCGGCGTCTGCTTGCGGGCGCGCAACGCCCGCAATACGCCAAAGCCGTCCAGGCCGGGGAGCATCACGTCGAGCACGATCACCGCGTATTCATTCTCCAGCGCCAGGTGCAGGCCCTCGACGCCTTCGCGTGCCACATCGACGGTGTAGCCTTGCTCTGTCAGGCCACGGTGCAGGTAGTCTGCGGTTTTCTCTTCATCTTCAATAATCAGGACGCGCATGACCGCCTCAGTGTGTGGTCGCCAGCGCCAGCGCTGGTTTGGGCCTGTGGAAAGTCCGTTCAAGGTACAAGTATATGACCGGAGTCGTGAACAGCGTCAGCGCCTGGCTCACCAGCAAGCCTCCCACCACCGCAATGCCCAGCGGTTGACGCAGTTCCGCCCCCGGGCCCGAGCCCAGCATCAAGGGCACCGCGCCGAGCAGGGCGGCGAGGGTGGTCATGATGATCGGTCGGAACCGCGTGACGCAGGCTTCATAAATTGCATCCTCCGGCGTCAGCCCGCGCGTGCGCTGGGCCTCCAGTGCAAAGTCGATCATCAAAATGCCGTTTTTCTTGACGATGCCGATCAGCAACACCAGGCCGATCAAGGCCATGATCGAAAAGTCCTGGCCCAGCAGCCACAGCATGATCAGCGCCCCCAGGCCCGCCGAGGGCAAGGTGGAAATGATCGTCAGTGGGTGCACGAAACTCTCGTACAGCACACCCAGGATGATGTACACCGCCACCAGCGCCGCGAGGATCAGCCACGGTTGGCTTGCCAGCGAACTCTGGAACGCCTGGGCCGCGCCCTGGAAGTTGCCGATGAGGGTGCTCGGCATACCGATGTCGCTCTTGGCCTGGTCGAGCATGATCACCGCGTCGCCCAGGGCCACGCCGGGCGCCAGGTTGAACGACAGGTTGGCGGCGGGGAACATGCCGTCATGGCTGATAGACAACGGCCCCACGCTGGGCGGCTCGACCCTGGCCAGTGCCGACAGCGGCACCATTTCGTTGGTCAGCGGCGAGCGCAGGTAAAAGTAGTTGAGGCTTTCGGCCTTGCCGCGTTGCTGGCTGTCCAGTTCGAGTATCACCTGGTACTGGTTGATCTCGGTCTGAAACTCGTTGATCTGGCGCTGGCCGAAGGCGTCGTACAGCGCCTGGTCGACATCGGTGGCGGTCAGGCCGAAGCGGGCAGCGGCCTGGCGGTCGATGTTGATGTGGGTAATGCTGCCGCCCAGTTGCAGGTCGTTGGACAGGTCACGAAACGCCGGGTTGCTGCGCAGTTTCTCGGTGAGGCGTTGGGTCCAGGTGTTGAGCGTCGGGCCGTCGTTGCTCTTGAGCACGTATTGGTACTGGGCGCGGCTGGGGCCGGAGCTCAAGTTGATGTCCTGGCCGGCGCGCAGGTACAGCACGATACCGGGCACCTTCGCCAGTTGCGGGCGCAGGCGGTCGATGAACTGGCTGGCGGACACGTCGCGATCACCGCGATCTTTCAAGGCAATCCAGAAGCGCCCGTTGGCGATGGTCTGGTTGCTGCCGGTGACGCCCACCGAGTGGGAAAACGCCTGCACTGCCGGATCGGCCTTGACGATGTCCGCCAGGGCCTTGTGCTTGGCGACCATGTCCTTGTAGGACACATCGGCCGCCGCCTCGCTGGTGCCGAGCACGAAACCGGTGTCCTGCACCGGGAAGAAACCCTTGGGGATAAACACATAACCGACCACGGCCAGGGCCAGGGTCACCACGAAGATCGCCGCCATGCTGCGTTGGTGCGCCAGTGCCCGGCGCAGGTTGCGTGCGTAGCCGGCCAGCAGGCGCTCGCTGAAGGTGGGTTTGGCGTGGGCAGGATGGCTCGGTGCGCGCATGAACAAGGCGGCCAGGGTAGGTGCCAATGTCAGCGAAACCACCACCGAAATCAGGATGGTGGAGGTGGCCGTCAGCGCGAATTCCTTGAACAACCGCCCGACCACGCCGCCCATGAACAGCAGCGGAATAAACGCCGCCACCAGCGAGAAGCTGATGGACACCACGGTAAAGCCGATTTCGCCGGCCCCCTTGATCGCCGCTTCGCGCTGGCCCAGGCCGGCCTCCAGGTGCCGATGGATGTTCTCCACCACCACAATCGCATCGTCCACCACGAAGCCCACGGCGATCACGATAGCGACCAGGGTCAGGTTGTTCAGGCTGAACCCCATCACGTACATCAGGGCAAAACTGGCCACCAGCGATACACCCAGCACGGCCGACACAATCAGTGTCGCCGAGAGTTGGCGCAAAAACAGCGCCATCACCGCCACCACTAGCAGGATGGCGATCAGCAGGGTCATTTCCACTTCATGCAGGGAGGCGCGGATGGTCTTGGTGCGGTCGGTCAATACGCTGACCTGCACCGAGGCCGGCAACATGCCTTGCAGGCGCGGCAGTTCGGCCTGGATGCGGTCGACGGTTTCGACGATGTTGGCGCCGGGCTGACGCGAAATTACCAGGTTGACCCCTGGCGTATCGCCGGACCAGGCTTGCACGTAGGCGTTTTCCGAACCATTGATGACGTTGGCGATATCGCGCAGTTGAACCGGTGCGCCGTCTTTGTAGGAAACGATTAACTGGCCGTAGTCTTCGGGGTGAAACAGCTGGTCGTTGGTCGACAGAGTCGAGACGCTGTTCTCGCCATAGATCGCACCCTTGGCCAAGTTGAGGCTCGACTGCTGAATGGCCAGGCGTATGTCGGCGAGGGTCAGGCCGATGGCCGCGAGTTTGTCGGGGGAGGCCTGCACGCGAATCGCCGGGCGTTGCTGGCCGGTGATGTTGATCTGGCCGACGCCGTCGATCTGGCTGATCTGGCGCGCCAGCAGGGTTTCCACGTAATCACTCAGCTCGGTACTGGGCATGCTGCCTGAACTGACGCTGAGGATCAGCACCGGGCTGTCGGCCGGGTTGACCTTTCTCCAGGTCGGCAAGTTCGGCATATCGCTGGGCAGCTTGCCGGAGGCGGTGTTGATCGCGGCCTGGACTTCCTGGGCGGCGGTGTCGATGCTTTTTTCCAGGGTGAACTGCAACGTCAAAAGACTTGAGCCCAAGGCGCTGCTGGAGGTCATCTGGGTCACGCCGGGGATGGCACTGAATTGCACCTCCAGGGGCGTGGCCACTGATGAGGCCATGGTGTCGGGGCTGGCACCGGGCAGTTGCGCGGTGACCTGGATCGTCGGAAATTCCGCTTCCGGCAACGGGGCGATGGACAGGCGTGGGAAGGCGATGACCCCCAGCAGTACCAAGGCAAACGTCAACAACAGGGTGGCGACCGGGTGATCAACGCACCAGGCCGAGGGCGAACGGCTGCCGCTCATGGTTGCACCGTGGCGTCAGCGGTCTGGATCACCTGTGGTGGCTCCTTGAGTACTTCCACCTGGGCGCCGGCCTTGAGCCGCGACTGACCGTCGCTGACCAGCACGTCCCCGGCCTGCACGCCGGTGATGATGTTGATCTCGCTGTCCTGATACGCAACCTGTACCGGCACCACTTCTGCTTTATTACCGTTGACCCGGTACACGAAGTGCGCGTCCAGCCCACGCTGTACTACGGTCGGTGGTACCACTAGAACATGCTTGTCGAGGGCCGTCTGGATCTTGATGGTCACCAGTTGCCCCGGCCACAGCTTTTGCGCAGGGTTGTTGAACTCGGCCTTGGCCCGCAGGGTGCCAGTGGTGGAGCTGATCTGGTTGTCGATCAGGCTCAGGTGGCCTTCGCCGAGCAGGTGGCCGGTGTCGCCGTCGGTATCGGCGCCCAGGTAGGCGTCGACGCTGGCCGGGGTTGGCGCCGCGATCAGACCCTGCAGGGTCGGCAGCATCTGCTGCGGCAGGGAGAACTCAACGGCGATCGGGTCGAGCTGGGTGACGGAGAACAACCCCTGGGTGTCGCTCATGCGCAGGAAATTACCTTCATCCACACTGCGAATGCCCACGCGACCTGTGACGGGAGAGCGAATCTGGGTGTAGGAAAGTTGCACCTGAGCAGCATCAATCGCAGCCTGATTGCCTTGCACGGTGGCCCTGAGCTGGTTCACCAATGCCTGCTGCTGGTCATAGGTCTGCTTTGATACGCCGTCGTCAATGCTCAGTGCCTTGTAGCGCTTGAGGTTGACCAGTGCCACTTGCAACTGCGCCTGGCTTTCACCCAGTTGCGCCTTGGCCTGGTCGAGGCTGGCGCGGATCGAGCGGTCATCGAGGGTCGCCAGCAGGTCACCGGCCTTCACCGACTGACCTTCTTTGACCAGCAATCGGGTGAGGATGCCGTCGATCTGCGGGCGAATCACCACATTGTGCAACGACAGCACCGAGCCGATGCCGCTGACAAACCGCGGAACATCTTGTTGCGTCACGCTCACCACCCGCACGGGAATGGCGGTAGGCGCCGCCAGCCGTGCTTTGACCGGCCGGGTCAATGCCCAGGCTGCGACAGCCAGTATCAGGAGGGCTCCCACTATCAGGGCCATGTTTCGTTTGATCTGCATAGGAGGGCGCCGGCGCAAACTGCACGTTGGAGTTTGGAAAGCTGCTTTATAGCGCTGTTTCACCGTCAGCACGGTGACGGCAAACTGACAGCCGTGACAGTTAGGCTGTGTGAGCCTGTCGCTTGAAGTTACTGCTGGCAGCCTCGGCCCCGTATACTCGCGTTTTTACACCTATAGCTGTGCCGGAGCCCCTATGACTTCCCCCACCCAACCCCCTGTTGAAGCGGCCGACCTCGTTGATTCGGCCACCGCCGACAGTGCTGAAAAAGCCGAGATCCCGGCGTTCAAGTTCCCCTTCAAGCCGGGTGAGCTGGCAGGCGCCAAAAACGCCAGCCAGCCCTGGTACAAAGGCGGCGCCAAGAACGGCCATACCAAGACCCCAGGCATGGCACCTCCAGGCACGCGCCGTTCGATGGGTAAACGTTAAGGCTAAATCGAAGCTCGCGTTATAGGCTGTTGCCTACGTCGCCTGTCGATATTTCTACTTGTAGGTCCGCGGTCGATTCTTGAAAGCTTGCACAGCGTTTGCTTCGTCCCGATGACGCTCCATCGGGACGAAGTGAGTAAGCTTTCCGGAAAAGGACGTTCCCGTGGCCCTGATACACCTCTGTGCAGTGCTTGCCTTCTTGCTCTCGACGACTGCCGTTGCGGGCGACGTTCAACCGCGGCGCGAGATTCGTTTCGCCGTGGCCGCGCATTTTCCCCCCTTTCAGAGCCGCAACCCGCAAGGGCAATTGGTGGGGCTGAACATCGAACTGGGCAATGCCTTGTGCGAACAACTCAACGTGCGCTGTATCTGGGTTGACCAAGTCGTCATGGAAAATTTCCCGGCCCTCGAAGCCCGGCAGTTCGACGCGATCATGGGTATGGCGCCGACATGTCGGCGCCGACAACGGGTGAGTTTTACCGATGACCTCTACCCGATCACCACCCGCCTGGTGGGTCGTAAAGGCTCAGGCTTGATCCCTGGCCGGCGCTCGCTCAAGGGCAAGCGCGTGGGGGTGTTGGTCAGGAGTAATCGTGAAGCCTTTGCGCTCTCGCAGTGGGCACCGGCGGGGGGGATCATCAGAAGTTTCTGGCTCAACGATCAACTGATTCAGAGCCTGGTGTCGGGTGATATCGATGCGACCTTGCAAGGTGCCGTGGAGATCCGTGAGGCGCTGCTCGACACCGCCGACGGCCTGGACTTCGGTTTCCTGGGGCCTGTGGTGTCATCGGGCCTGTTGGGCAACAGCGTGGCTATCGCGGTACGCAAACCTGATACCGCGCTGCGCAATGAGCTGAACCATGCGCTTGAACAGCTGATGCAAAACGGCGAATACCAACGCATCCTCCAGCCCTATGGTCTGGATGTAGCGCCTGCCACTCCATGATCGCGATAGATCTCAATGCGGGAGCAGACTCAGTCAAATCCCCGTCGGCGGTCAGGCAGCCCGCAACGAGATAAACGCATAGTTGGCCGGCACTTCGGTGGCAATCTGCGCCCCGGCGTCCAGCAGTTGTTCGGCGATGTCCATACCGGATACATGGAACACCCATTCATTGGCCATGCTCGGCTGGACCACTGCCTGCTCGACAGCTTGGGCAAACGCCTGCATATCCGGCAGGTAGGCGGTAAAGCCGTCGCCCTTGAGCGCTGTGGTACGAATGCCGAGCAACGCACACACCGCTTCCTTGGTTTGTACATCATCACGGTCGGCCTGGCGCGAGCGGCCGATCAGTTCAGCCAGTTCCTTGTCCATTAACTCGCCACCGACGATCAAAGCCGGGCCCTGTTCCCAGGATTCTGGCGGGCAATCCTTGGCACTCGGGTTCAGCGGGATATGCGGGTTGATCTCCATCGGGTAGATCCGGCACACCAGTGGGCGTCGTTCATAGATGCGGCAAAGGTTGTCTTCGTCAAGATTCCGGCAGCGTCCGGCGTTATAGGCGGCAAAGGTGATTGCCACAAACGCCTCGGTAGTGCCGCTGGGCACCATCACCGATCGGCGCTCGGCGTGTTCACGTTGTTGCAGGCGCAGGCCCAGGCCGTTGCCGAGGAAACCCTCGACCAGGACGATGACGTTACCGCCGTCCGCCGCCCAGCTACGGGCTTCTGCGAGGGTCAGGGGGACGTGATGGTCGCTGCAGCATTTGCCGCAACCTACGCAAGAAAACTGAGTGTTCATGGCGGATCTGTCACCAGGCTAGGTCAGAGGGCACGCTTGAGGGGTGACGGGTTTTTTACCTCTATCGACCGCTCGGCACTCTGGAAGCAAGTTATGCGCCAGGGGTTGTCAGCCCTTGGGCACAGTGTCGCGCAGGACAAATCTCATGCCGGCACTTTCATACAGTTGCCGGGCACGCAGTTTGCTTTCCAGCACCTTGAGGTCGACATAAGGTTCGCCGCGTTGCTTGAACACCTGAAAGCTGTGCAGCAACAAGGCGCGCCCCAGCCCCTGGCCCTGGGCGCAAGGATGTATCGCAAGGTTCTTGATGAAGGCGCTGGTCCAGCACTGGGCGACACCGAGAATGCCGTCGGCGTTAATGGCGACCAGGCACAACGTCGGGTCCCACTCGGCATCGGTCACGAACTGTCGGCGCCATTCATCCAGGCTGGCGACACGGCCTCCGCCCTGGTCTTGAGTCATGCGCAACACGGCATGGATCGCCGGGGCCAATTCATCCCGGTAATGATCCAGCCGCGTATTCGCTGGCCACTGCGGGGCGGGCAGGCTGCCCGTGAGGTCGCGACGCAGCAGCTGGAAATACTCGGCCACTGCTTACAGGCCCTTTTGTGCCACGGTTTGCGCGGCGATGACCAGGTACTTGGTCAGCTCCGGGGAGGAGAACTTGGTGAGCACCGCATCGGCACCGGCCAGGCGGGCTTTCTCGCTGTTCATCGCGCTGTCCAGGGAAGTGTGCAACAGCACGTATAGGTCCTTGAAATCCGGGGTTTCGCGCAGGGTGCGGGTAAGGGCGTAGCCGTCCATTTCGGACATCTCGATATCCGACACCACCACATTGATCTGCTCGCCCGTGCCTTGCAGTTCCAGCAACACATCGATGGCTTCCTTGGCGCTGCGCGCGGTGTGGCAGGTCAGGCCAAGGTTACGCAGGGTGTGTACCGACTGCTGCAAGGCCACTTGGCTGTCGTCCACCACCAGGATGCGGGCGTTGCCGAGCACTTCGGCTTCTTCCATGGTCAGGTCGGTCGGCGCCGTTTCAATCGGTGCCGGGGCGATGCCGTGGATGACTTTCTCGATATCCAGCACCTGTACCAGGCCACCTTCCACTTGGGTTACCCCAGTGATAAATGCACGGTTGCCCCCGGAGCCGTAGGGTGGCGGGCGGATGTCGGTGGTCAGGCAATGCACGATCTTGCTCACTGCCTGCACATGCAAACCCTGCTTGGAACGGCTGACGTCGGTGACGATCAGGCAGCCGCCGTCCGGGTCTTGCAAGGGCATTTCACCGAGGGCGCGGCTCAAGTCGATCACCGACAGCGAGGTGCCGCGCAAGGTGGCAATGCCTTTGACGTGCGGGTGGGACTCCGGCAGCTTGGTCAGCGGCGGGCAGGGGATGATTTCACTGACTTTCAACAGGTTGATGGCCATCAGCTTGCCGCTGCGCAGGGTAAAGAGCAGAAGCGAAAGTGAGTCTGCGCGGGCTTTGGTGGTGGACATAAAAACCTTCTGTGGATCAGGGATGACGATCATCTATGGAAGGTTATCGACTCGGCTGGCCTGGGCTTTAACCGGATTTTGTGTCGGGCACTGCTAATGTGGGAGGGGGCTTGCTCCCGATATCGGCGTGTCAGTCAGCAGATGTACAACTGATCCACCGCCATCGGGAGCAAGCCCCCTCCCACATTGGGTTATGTATCAGCCTTTCCAGGCCTGGGGATTCACCAGGTCCTGCGGGCGTTGGCCCAGCAGTGCGCTGCGCAGGTTATCCAAAGCACGATTGGCCATGGCTTCGCGGGTTTCACCGGTGGCCGAACCGACGTGCGGCAGGGTCACGGCATTGCTCAACTGGAACAGCGGCGATTCGGCCAGCGGTTCCTTTTCATACACATCCAGCCCGGCACCGCGAATTTTCTGGGTTTGCAGGGCTTCGACCAGCGCCGGTTCATCCACCACCGGCCCACGGGAAATATTGATCAGGATCGCGCTGGACTTCATCAGGCCTAATTCGCGCGTGCTGATCAGGTGACGGGTCTTGTCGCTCAATGGCACCACTAGGCAGACAAAATCCGCCTCGGCCAGCAACTGGTCCAGGCTACGGAACTGCGCGCCCAGTTCTTGCTCCAGCGCGGTCTTGCGGCTGTTGCCGCTGTACAGGATCGGCATGTTGAAACCCAGGCGCCCACGCCGGGCCACGGCCGCGCCGATATTGCCCAGGCCGACGATGCCCAGGGTCTTGCCGTGTACATCGCAGCCAAACAACGGCGCGCCGACGCTGGCTTTCCACTGACCGGCCTTGGTCCAGGCGTCCAGCTCGGCCACCCGGCGTGCGCTGCTCATCAGCAACGCAAAGGCCAGGTCGGCAGTGCTTTCGGTGAGTACATCAGGGGTGTTGGTCAGCATGATGCCGCGCTCGTTGAAGTACGGCACGTCGTAGTTGTCGTAGCCCACCGATACACTGGACACCACTTCAAGCTTGCTCGCGCCTTCAAGCTGTTCACGGCCCAGCTTGCGGCCCACGCCGATCAAGCCGTGGGCATGGGGCAGGGCGTCGTTGAACTGCGCGTTGATATCACCCAGTTTGGGGTTGGGCACGATCACCTCGAAATCCTGTTGCAGGCGTTCGATCATCGGTGGGGTGATGCGGCTGAAGGCCAGGACAGTCTTTTTCATGGCAGGCGGGCTCGTCGACTACGGAAGAATGCCAAGCACGCTAACATTCCCGATAAGAATTTTGCAGGGTTTTGATCGGTCCTGCTTCTCTTCCATTGGTTTTAATACCTGTCAACTGTGAAAACTACGAGCTGTTCGGCCAATACGTGAGCGCCTATTCTCGTTTTTCAAGGCTGGGTTGATGCCTTTGTTAAACAGGAGATCACTCTTATGAATATCGACGATGAGATAAAGCGAATCAGGGATTTTTTAGCCGCTGGTAAAACACGCAACGAGCCTGACGAGGCTTTGCCGCAGGCTCCCACAATCGAATTGATCGTCAATGGCGAGTTGTTCGTCGACCATGTACCTGGGACGGGGCTGAAGGTTGGGGTGGATTACGACACTATGCTGGAGGGTCAGGAGTTCGTTTTATATTTGTTCAGCAATACGCCTTCGGATGGCGACTATAACGAGACCGTTACAGTGATAGAGGTGAAACCTTACGTTGTTACCGTACCCAAGGAAAAGATTGAAAAGTTGCATAAAAACGAGCTTGGTCTTTGTCTTTACTTCATCGATGGCAAAGAAACCTCTGAGTGGACGACCTTCACCGTCAGATGATGCGTCCTATCAAGGCATACGGTGACCTGTTCAAAACCAGTCACCGCATGCCTGGCTCAATTACTCAAGCGAGCACCACCTAAACCACCGCTCAATTCATACGCCACCAGCTCCGCCTGGTGCGCCGCCAGAATTTCCGGCAACGAACCGCGCAGGTACTCCACCCAGGTCTTGATCTTCGCATCCAGGTATTGGCGCGAAGGGTAGATGGCGTACAGGTTCAGTTCCTGGGAGCGGTAGGTCGGCATCACCCGCACCAGTGTGCCGTTGCGCAGCCCTTCGATGGCGGCATACACCGGCAGCAGGCCTACGCCCATGCCGCTGGTAATTGCGGTTTTCATCGCGTCGGCCGAGTTGACCAGGAACGGCGAGCTGTTGATCGCCACGCTTTCCTGACCTTCAGGCCCGTTGAAGGTCCATTTGTCCAGTTGGATCACCGGGCTGACCAGGCGCAGGCACGCATGGTTGAGCAAATCCTGCGGCCGCTGTGCACAGCCCTTGGCCTTGACGTATTCCGGGGAAGCACAGGCAATGCTGTAGGTGATGCCCAGGCGCTGGGACACGAAACCCGAGTCCGGCAGTTCACTGGCCAGCACGATGGACACGTCGTAGCCCTCGTCGAGCAGGTCCGGTACGCGGTTGGCCAGGGTCAGGTCGAAGGTCACGTCGGGGTGGGTACGGCGGTAACGGGCAATCGCGTCGATGACGAAATGCTGGCCGATCCCGGTCATGGTGTGCACTTTCAACTGCCCGGCAGGGCGGGCGTGGGCGTCGCTGGCCTCGGCCTCGGCTTCTTCGACGTAGGCGAGGATCTGCTCGCAACGCAGCAAATAACGTTTACCGGCCTCGGTCAGCGCGATACGCCGGGTGGTGCGGTTGAGCAAGCGGGTTTGCAGGTGGGCCTCAAGGTTGGAGACCGCGCGCGAGACATTGGCCGTGGTGGTGTCCAGTTGCACGGCGGCGGCGGTGAAGCTGCCGGCTTCGGCCACGCAACTGAAAGCGCGCATGTTTTGCAAAGTGTCCATGGAGTGTTCTCAAGGGAGATGACAAATTGTGACAGAAAGTTACGCCGACCAGTGATCCCTACCAACGGATTATCGCCTGAACGGTAACAAAGATTCACAGGAATGCCAGCTTATCGTCCTCCATGCCGCCGCCTAGAATTGCGCCACCTCTTGCGCAACACCTCTCAGGAATTCGCTTGCCGTGCCGCGTCGCATCAGCAGAGAGCTGAAGACTCTCAGTGTTTGGGCCTTATCGTTAGCCATCAGCGGTTGCATCGGAACCGGAGGAATTGCCCCCCAAGGCCAGGCCCTCAACGCCAATACCCTGGCCACCGATGAAGCCATTCAAGACGCCTCCCAGGACGCCCATTGGCCCACCGCCCAATGGTGGCAAGCCTACGGCGACCCGCAGCTCAACGGTTGGGTCGAACTCGCCACCCAGAACAGTCCCAGCCTGGCCGTGGCCGCCGCACGCGTGCGGCAAGCGCGGGCGCTGGCCGGGATTGCGGAGTCGGCCGAGTCGTTGCAGATCAATAGCGATACCACCCTCAAGCGCCACAACTGGCCGAAAGATCAGTTCTACGGCCCCGGCGAATTGAGCGGCGCCAACACCTGGGATAACAACTCGTCCCTGGGTTTGAGTTATGCCCTCGACCTGTGGGGGCGGGAAAGCAACAGCACCGAACGTGCGGTCGACCTGGCGCACATGAGCGCTGCCGAAGCACGTCAGGCCCAGCTCGAACTGCAGAACAACGTGGTGCGCGCCTATATCCAGTTGTCGTTGCATTACGCCGACCGCGATATCGCCGCGGCCACCCTGGCCCAGCAACAGCAGATTCTCGACCTGGCCAACAAACGCCTTAACGCCGGGATCGGCACCCACTTCGACGTCAGCCAGGCCGAAACCCCGCTGCCGGAAACCCATCGCCAACTGGATGCCCTGGACGAGGAAATCGCCCTGAGCCGCAACCAGTTGGCGGCGCTGGCCGGTAAAGGCCCGGGCGAGGGTGCGCAGTTGCAACGCCCGACCCTGGCCCTCGCCGCGCCATTGAAGTTGCCCTCAAGCCTGCCTGCGCAACTGCTCGGCCAACGCCCGGATGTGGTCGCCAGCCGCTGGCAGGTGGCGGCCCAGGCCCGTGGCATCGATGTGGCCCACGCCGGTTTCTACCCCAACGTCGACCTGGTCGGCAGCCTCGGCTACATGGCCACGGGCGGCGGTATGCTGAAGTTCCTGGCTGGCAAGAAATTCAACTACAACGTCGGTCCGGCGATCACCTTGCCGATCTTTGATGGCGGCCGCCTGCGTGCTCAATTGGGCGAAGCCAGTGCCGGCTATGACATCGCGGTCGCCCAGTACAACCAGACGCTGGTCAATGCGCTCAAGGGCATCAGCGACCAGTTGATCCGCCGCGAGTCCATGGACAAGCAGTCGGCTTTCGCCGCGCAGTCGGTGGCCTCGGCGCAGAAGACCTACGACATCGCCATGATCGCCTACCAGCGTGGCCTCACCGACTACCTCAATGTGCTCAACGCCCAGACCCTGCTGTTCCGTCAGCAACAGGTCGAGCAACAGGTGCAGGCGGCGCGCCTGAGTGCCCATGCCGAACTGGTAACGGCATTGGGCGGCGGCCTTGGTGCCGGCAACGATGTGCCCCAGGATGCCAAGACCCTTCCAAGCAAGACCCCGGCGGCACTTGCCGTGTTCGACCACTGAGTAGGATTCGATGACTTCCTTGCCTGCACCGCTGCGCTGGTTGCATTCCCTTGAGTGGCGCCGTGGCTTTTTCGACTGGGCACGCAGCGACGGCGTGACCTGGGTGTATATCTTCAAGGTACTGGTCGCCGCGTTCCTCACGCTGTGGCTGGCGATGCGCCTGGAACTGCCGCAACCGCGCACCGCGATGATCACCGTGTTTATCGTGATGCAGCCCCAGAGCGGCCAGGTGTTCGCCAAGAGTTTCTACCGTTTCCTCGGTACCTTGGCGGGCTCGGCGGTGATGGTGCTGTTGATCGCCTTGTTTGCACAGAACACCGAACTGTTCCTCGGCGCGCTGGCGATCTGGGTGGGCATTTGTACCGCTGGCGCTACGCGCAACCGCAACTTCCGCGCCTATGGGTTTGTGCTTGCCGGCTACACCGCCGCGATGGTCGGCCTGCCGGCGCTGGCTCACCCGGACGGCGCCTTTATGGCAGCGGTGTGGCGGGTGCTGGAAATCTCTCTGGGGATTCTGTGCTCGACAGTGGTCAGCGCCACCATCCTGCCGCAGACCTCCAGCGCCGCCATGCGCAACGCGCTGTACCAGCGCTTTGGCGTGTTCGCGCTGTTCGTCACCGACGGCCTGCGCGGTCGCAGCCAACGCGAAGGGTTCGAGGCCAGTAACGTGCGCTTTATCGCCGAAGCCGTGGGCCTGGAAGGGCTGCGCAGCGTCACCGTGTTCGAAGACCCGCACATGCGCCGACGCAACGGGCGGCTCAGTCGACTCAACAGCGAATTCATGAGCATCACCACGCGCTTCAACGCCTTGCACCAGTTGCTTGAACGCTTGCGTGCCGATGAGGCCGATCATGTGGTCGCAGCGATCAAACCCGGCCTGCAAGACCTGGCCGAAGTGCTCGACAGCTTCTCGGGCCGCGCCCTCACCAGTCCGGATGCCGCGCGCCTGGTTAATCAACTGAGCGCCTACAAGGACGACCTGCCCGCCAAGGTGCGCAGCCTGCGGGCGAGCTTCCAGGACGGTAACCCGACCGAAGCCGAGCAGTTGGACTTTCATACCGCCTACGAGCTGCTGTACCGCTTCGTCGACGACCTGCACAACTACGCGCAAACCCACGCGTCCCTGGCTGACCACCGCCATGCGCGGGAAGACTGGCACGAAGCCTATACGCCAAAAACCAACTGGCTGGCCTGCGCCGCCGCCGGGGTGCGGGCCTCGTTTATCCTGATCGTGCTGGGCAGTTACTGGGTAGCTACCGCCTGGCCCAGCGGCGCGACCATGACCTTGATCGCGGCGGCCACGGTGGGCCTCTCCGCTGCCACACCCAACCCCAAGCGCATGGCGTTCCAGATGGCCTGCGGCACCTTGATCGGCGCCTTGGTCGGCTTTGTCGAAATGTTCTTCGTGTTCCCCTGGATCGACGGCTTCCCGCTGCTGTGCGTGATGCTCGCACCGGTGATCATCTTCGGTGCTTTCCTCTCCTCCCGCCCGCAGTACGCCGGTGTCGGCGTGGGCCTGTTGATTTTCTTCAGCACCGGCTCGGTGCCGGACAACCTCACGGTCTACAACCCCTACACCTTTATCAACGACTACATCGCCATGGTCATCGGCATGTTGGTGTGCGCGGCGGCGGGGGCGATCATCCTGCCACCCAACAGCCGCTGGCTGTGGCGCCGCCTGGAGCAGGACCTGCGTGAGCAAGTGGTGTATGCGATCAGCGGCAAGCTCAAGGGCCTGGCGTCGAGTTTTGAAAGCCGTACCCGCGACCTGCTGCACCAGGCTTATGGCCTCGCGGCCGGCCAGCCGCAGGTGCAACGCGACCTGCTGCGCTGGATGTTCGTGGTGCTGGAGGTCGGCCACGCAATCATCGAGTTGCGCAAGGAGCAGGCGATCCTGCCGGTGCATCCGGCCTATGCCGAGTCCCAGCCGTGGCGCCAGGCAATCCGCGTGATGGGCCGTTCGCTGGTGCGCTTGTTCCTGCAACCCAGCGCCAGCAACCTGGAGCGCGGCTTGATCGCCGTCGACCATGCGATCAGCCGCGTGCAGGCCACCGACGAACCTTTCGCCCCGCACTTCGATACCTCGGCCCTGCGCCGGGTGAAGAGCTACCTGCACTTTATCCGCACCTCGCTGCTCGACCCGCAATCGCCACTGGCGGCCCTCAAAGGAGCCTCGAATGCCTCGTGAAATCGCATTTCATGGCATCTATATGCCGACCATGACCCTGATGTTCCTGATCGCCGCCGGGCTGGCCTGGGCGATTGATCGCTTTCTGGCCGGGTTCGACCTGTACCGGTTTTTCTGGCACCCGGCGTTGCTGCGCCTGAGCCTGTTCGCTTGCCTGTTCGGCGCCCTGGCGCTGAGCGTCTACCGTTGAGAATGCCCCGATGAAAAAGTTTTTCAGCCTGCTCGCGACCTTGCTGGTGCTGGCCCTGGCGATCTGGATTGGCCGCACGTTGTGGGTGCACTACATGCAAACGCCATGGACCCGCGACGGCCGCGTGCGCGCCGACATCATCAACGTCGCGGCGGACGTTACCGGCGAGGTGGTGGACGTGCCGGTACGCGATAACCAGTTGGTAAAAAAAGGCGACCTGCTGATGCAGATCGACCCCGAGCACTACCGCATTGCCGTCAAGCAAGCTCAATCGCTGGTGGCCTCACGCAAGGCTACCTGGGAGATGCGCAAGCTCAACGCCCACCGCCGCGCCGACCTCGACGCCCTGGTGATCTCCAGGGAAAACCGCGACGACGCCAGTAATATCGCTGACTCGGCCCTGGCCGATTACCAGCACGCCCTGGCGCAACTGGAGGCCGCTGAACTCAACTTGAAACGTACCCGTGTGCTGGCGGCAGTGGATGGCTACGTCACCAACCTCAACGTGCATCGCGGCGACTATGCGCGTATCGGTGAAGCGAAGATGGCTGTGGTGGATATGAATTCGTTCTGGGTCTATGGCTTCTTTGAAGAAACCAAGCTACCCCATGTGAAGGTCGGGGATAACGCGGATATGCAACTGATGAGCGGCGAGACGTTGAAGGGGCATGTGGAAAGCATCTCCCGTGGCATCTACGACCGCGACAACCCCGAGAGCCGTGAGCTGATTGCCGATGTGAACCCGACGTTCAACTGGGTGAGGTTGGCGCAGCGTGTGCCGGTGCGGATTCACATTGATGAAGTGCCGGAGGGCGTGCTGTTGGCGGCCGGGATTACCTGCACTGTGATCGTCAACCCAACACAAAACTGAAATGTGGGAGGGGCGGATTGGGCACCGGCTCAGGTTTGTGTGTTGGCTCTGATTTTCCGTCGACGCTTGACCCGCAGCATGCCGACGAAGCGGCGGTGGTTTCTTGTATTGAGGATCAGCAGGCAGAACAGCGATTGAAACAATGGAAATACTGCAAACATAGTCACTGGGTTGTTTCCCAAGTAGTCTGCCGAAAGCAAGGCGTTCAGGGCCGCGACGCCTACAAGCAATGGAGGCCCCGAACGAAACCCTGCCGCCACTAAGGCCAGGCCAATACACATTGCCAGTAGCAGAGCCATGCCCGCCACGACCGCATATTCGCCAGGGAGATAATTTATTCGGGCGTAATACGACAGGCTATGTGACAGGTTGCCTGAAATGCTGACTAAGTTCATTGATACCCCCATACCCACCGTGAATGCAAAACGTTGGGTGTAACGACTTAACGCTCGGGGGGCCTGCAGGGTATCGATGTCATTGTTCATGGCTGTTGAACTCTTCATAAATGCCGATAAGGATAGGGTTGATATTCCCGGACAGGCCGCTGCCAGTAATCGCCAGAGCGGCACCTACCTGATCGGAGAGTTGAGTGAGAAGGTCTTGGCGTATCCGGGTATTGCTGAAGCGTTTGGGGAGTGTTCCGGCCAGCTGCTTTAACCGAATCATTTCGCGAGGATGACGAGGGTTCTGCAGGCGCAGTACTTCGTTTGTCAGCTTTGCACGTTCCTGGCGGCTCATGCGCCTCAAGATGTCGGTCAGGTTGCGGCCTGTCGTATTTTTGATCGTCATGACGGTCTTTACCGTAACAAACGTCGTGCTGCCCGCACCCACCAGCGAAATGCCGTCCAAGGCTACGGTCATTGCCTGATACCAACTGTGGCTGTCGTAATAATCGTTGTCAGACGGATTGGTTAGTTCTTTGTAGGTTCGCCATAGGCCGTTGCCACATTGCAAAGCACTGGAGGCTGCAGCTGTATAAGCAATGTAAGTAACTGCAAGGCTGGAACCTGCGCTGAGGGGCGCTGACGCGATGCCTGCCTTGGCAACAATAATCCCAATCACCGCCCCACCGCATGCTACGGCCATTCCCGCGGCTTCGCGCCATATCTGCGACTCGCGTGGTGAGTTTGCCACCCAATGCGCGTACTCATCAGCAGTCATCATTGGGCCTGTCACTTCTCGCAGAATCACCCGCTTGGGCCTGATACTGCACAACGGCACAAACTCACGCAGCACCGTCACCTGATAATCACTGCCGATATGCACTACGCCGGCCCCAACGATGGCCGGGTCAGCGTCAATGGTTCTATAGAGTTTGGGCAGGTCCAGCAGACTGATTAGCCGCTGGCGAGTCGTGGTGTGCACATCCGGCACACCGCTTCGCAGGAAAGCGCTTGGCATCCTTTCACCTGTGATTGGACAGAGGTGAGAGAGCCTGAGGATAGCTTCCTCGTAATGATGTCAGGCCGTTCGCTGTTTTCTGTAGGATCTGGCCGAATGGTTATTTCATGGTGCTACATAAGTTTCATGCAAGTGACGCCACAACAGCGCACCACTGGCCTGCTTCTCGAACACAACCGTGGCGCGGCGATCCGTTTGCGTACCGCTGTCATCCACCTGATGCTCGCGATACGTCACCGTGGCTCCCCGCGCATGACGATCAATCCCGGTCATTTCGCTCAAGGTGATTTTCAACCCCGGCCGCATCCCACCCAGGCGCGTGAACAACGCATTGACCCCGGCCCTGTTGACCCGCGTACCGGTGGCCGGCGCGACCATGCTGAACTCCGGTGAGAAGCGTGCCAGCAGGTTTTCCAGCGTGCCCTCAGGTGCAACCCCGGCAAACCATTGTTCGATCTCGACGTGAGTCTGGATCACTTCCTCAAAAAAATCGCTGTAGTCAATCATGCTTGGGCTCGCTGCAAGGGTGAAGCAGCGTGCGTATCCTGGAGGCATCCAGGCGCAACACTGCGAAAAGCGGCAACAGGGTCAGAGCTGCCGCTATCGTGAAGGTTATGGCGAAGGAATCCAAGGTCGACAGTACTGCACTGAGCAAGGCGGCGCCGACGCAGAAGCTCACTTGCCGGTTCATGTTCCACAACGCGCTGGCGTGGCCCATGCGCTCGGCGGGAATATCCAGAAAGGCCAGGGTTTGCGCGGTGCTGCTGCACAGGCTGCCGCCCAGGCCCATCAAAACGTAGGCCGCAATGATCAGCGCCGGCTCGTTGAGCAACAGGATGCCGCCGCATTGCAGCACCATGCCCGCCAGCAGCAAAGGTTTCGGGCCGCAGCGATTGAAGAGTTTTTTGCTCAAGTAAATCGCCACTGCCGAGGCCAGTGCCCACGGCAACATGAGTGCGCCGGTCTGGGTGGCGTCATACCCCAGGTCACGCACGTAGAGGATGGCGATCAGGCTGGTGCCGATAAATATCCCCGGAATACACAGGTAAACCAGCATTGCCACACGCAGCATCGGGCTGGCGGCTTGTTTGAACATACTGCCCAGGTCCAGGGGCGGGCGTACGGTGGAAGGCACATCGGGTTTTATCCACAGCAGCGCCAGCAGCAGGGTCACCAGCGCCAGAGGCAGGTTGGCGTAGAAAATCCAGCGCCAGGACAGGCTGTCGACAATTACCCCACCCAGCGCCGGAGACAATGCCGGTACCAGCAATGCCACCGACATGACCCGCGCCGTCAACTGGCTGCGCTCGGCCGCGGGAAAGTGTCGGTAAGCCATGGCTTGCCCCACCGGAATCAACAAGCCGCCGCCGAGCCCCTGCACAGCGCGCCAGCCAATCAACGCGTCGATGGAGCCGGCCTGGCCGACCATCACCGATGCCCCGGCAAACAGCAGCAGGCTGGTGGCGATCAGGGTGCGCTCGCCCATGAGCGCCGCCAGCCACACACTCAAGGGAATGATCACCGTCAGCCCGAGCATGTAGGCATTGCTGATCCACGCCAGTTGCGTGACCGAGGCGTGCAGTTCGCGGGCGATGTCCGGGTAGGCGACGGTGGCGACAAACATGTTCACCAGGTCCAGGGCAAAACCCAGTAGAAAGATCCAGGCAATTTTCGAGCGGTAGGTCATGAACGCGATCCTGCGAATGAGGCGCGCAGGGTAGGCGGCAAGCAGGGTTTGGGATACGTCGGTTTGCCTGTTAGTTTGTCAAAAATATTTTGACAAACGGAGGGCGTGGCCATGGTCAGCCTGGATCGATTCGACACCTTCAAGGCCGTGGTCGAGGCCGGCTCGCTCACGGCCGCCGCGGATCTGCTCGGCCAGACCCGCGCCGTGGTCAGCTTCAACCTCAAGCGCTTGGAGGCGGAGCTGGGCGTCACCCTGCTGACCCGCAACACTCGCCAGCTGGCGCTCACCGATGCCGGCGAACGTTTCTACCTGCGCTGCACACGAATGCTCGAAGAGGCGCGCCTGGCGGTGGAAGAGGCCCGTTCCGAACATGCGCAGCTCAAAGGCACGCTGCGCATCACCACCACCGTCGAGTATGCCCTGGCCGTGGTCGCCCCGGCGGTGGAAACCTTTCGCCGTCTGCACCCGGACCTGAATATCCACTTATCCACATCCTCCACCCACGCCGATTTGATCTCCGAGCGTTTTGACGTGGCTATTCGCCTGGGGCGCTTGCTGGACTCCAATCATCGGGCGGTGCAGTTGTCGACGTTTGAAGTGTTCGCCGTCGCGGCGCCAGCGTTTGCGGGCGTTCAGACCCTGGAGGAGTTGGAGCAGGTGCCCAGGCTGGGCCATGGCCGTTTGACGGAGTTGAGCGTGACCGACCCTGCCGGCGATGGGCATCAATACCGCGCAGGTCCGGCCGCCTTGGTGGCCGACAGTGCGGCGGTGCTCCAGGCGTTTGCGGTGCGTGGCCACGGTGTGGCGATCTTGCCACAGTGGCTTGTGCAGGAGGATTTGGAGGCGGGACGGCTGGTGCGTGTATTGGCGGACTATCGCTTCGCGCCCCAAGGGGTCTACGCGATGTATCCGGATACCCGGCATTTACCGCTTAAGGTGCGGGCGTTTATTGATTTTATGAAGGGTTAGAGTTTACCGCCCAACCCAAAGCGCTTCTTCAACACCTTCTCCAGCAACCCCTTGGGCAACAGCGCCGCCATCAATGGCAACGCCCGGCTGCCATTGCCCGACCTTAGCAGACGCGGTGGCTGCGCTTGCTGCACGGCCTTGAGCACATCCGCCGCAAATTCAGTGGCTGGGGTTGGCTTGTCCTGGGAGGCCTGGCTGCGCGCCCGAATGCCTTCGCGCAACGGCCACCAGGGCGATGTTTCGTTGATCAATAATTCGGCCTGGGCCCCGGCATTCTTCGCAAAATGGGTATTGATCGCACCGGGCTGCACTTCCATCACCCGCACGCCAAACGGTGCCAGTTCCATGCGCAGGGCATCGCTCAAGGCATGGACAGCGGCTTTGGATGCGCAGTAGGCGCCGGCGAACGGCGTCACCAATACCCCGGAAACGCTGCCGATATTCACCACCAGTCCTTTGCTGCGGCGCAACGCGGGAAACAGTGCCTGGGTGACGCCAACGATGGAAAACACATTGGTTTCGAATTGGCGTCGCATCGCCTCGGTGCCGCCATCGAGCAACGGGCCCATGGCGCCGTAGCCCGCGTTGTTGACCAGCACATTCAGTTCGCCCATTTGTTCGGCCAAGCGTTGCAAGGCGGCGCTGTCATTGACGTCCAACTGCACGGCATTGAAGCCAGCGGTAGCGAGGGCGGCGACGTCATCTGGCTGGCGGGCGCTGGCCCACACGTTGAAGCCTGCGGCTTTGAACGCGTCGGCGAGGGCGCGGCCGATGCCGCTGGAGCAACCGGTGATCAGTACGTTGGGCATGCATCATTCCTTTGTCAGTCCGAGAAACTGCCTTGCAGGTGCTCGGCGCGAAATTCCAGGGTTTGCGGGCGATAGCCGGGGCGCAGTGGCGGTGTGGGCAGGCAATCGTCCCAGGTGGCCCCGGCCTGCAACTCGCCGGGGCCTCGATAGCGTGGGGCGGCGTAGACATTGTCGGCCAGGTTGACCGTGTCGCCCGGCGCGTAGGCGGCCACGCGCCAGCGCAGTTCGGTTAACGGCACGTCGTTGCCGTTGTTCAGGGTCAATTTCAGTGGGCGGTCGGCCGGGCAGTCCTGCGGGGCATAGCTGATGCGCAACTCAAGGCGTGCCAGTTGCGCGGCTTCGCGGTTGTCCAGCCACACCACCCAGACGGCGACGAAACCCAGGCCGACGGCAGCCGCCAGCGACACCGGCAGCGCCTTCGCCGGGTAGCGCAGCAGCAGGATCAGCCAGGTGATGATCAGGAGAACGCCGAAGAACATGGAGACCACCTCGAATGGGGAACGAGCATCCTAACTTAAGCGTAGGTGGGATTGGTTAACTTGAGTGCTGTGGTGGCCGTGCGGGCCTCATCGGGAGCAAGCCCCCTCCCACCTTTGATTTGTGAACACATTCAAATGTGGGAGGGGGCTGTACGCAAGGCAGGTGTTTTTCACTTCAATCAATAGGACCGTACAGTGCCTTGGTACTTGGTCTTATTCAGCAGAGCTCACAGCGTTCTGCTACTTGAGCTTACATTCGGGACAGGAACCGGAGCGCATTGAACGTCCACTTATCTGACGACCTACAGGGAGGTAGCGGCGACGTTCAACTCTTCTATGTAAGGTTTATTTCATGTTTGCAGCGACCGAAAACTCGACCCACCTTTCCCCCCCACAAAGCGTTGTTGCCCCAAACGCATTGACCACCCAAACCGATATTGCCGTTGAAACATCTGCGCAACCCCCTGTTCACCTGCCACCGGTATTGACCTACGCGCCGGACGGTATTCCTCTTCCCACCTCGGCCGGCATACCCCCGGTCGGGGTGGAATACCCACGGCTCATGCAGCAATTCAAGGTTACCAATCAGGAGGCGTTTGTCACCCAACACGCCCTTCAGTCCCGCGACATGCAGCGTTTGCACGGTGAGCAACCGAGCTTCCAGGACTTCCTGCGCCAGCAAGTGGACCAAATGTTTCCGTACATGTCGACCCTGAAGCCACAAGACCTGGTCTTCAAGCGCTGGGTCGAGCAGGACGATAGCTCTATCAAAACACTGTCGTCCGAGCCGGTGCTGGACGCCTTGAACAGGAAGGTTGCGACCTTGCTGGCCAATCCTGGCCAGCAGCCCGTCGTTGACGATGTTGAACAGTCCGGCATTTTTACCCCGGACACGGACACTAGCCCGGGCACCCTCGTCACGCCACAGTTGACACTGGATACGATTGCCCAGCGCATGGTCACGCAGTTTCCGATGGCCCTTCAAACCTTCTGGGCAACCCCCCGCCCGACGTTGAAAGACCCTCAGGTTCTGCAGGCCCCTCAAGACCAGTTGTTGACCTTGCACAAGCAACAACTGTCGACGCTGGCGGCATTGCGCGTGAGCGATGGAACACTGAGCGCGGCGAGCAAGCGGTTGATCGACGCAGCACTGCAATACCCCACGCTGGCTGAACGGGAAGCTGTCTTCCCCAATGGCGCACGCCCTGGTGTCTACCCGCTTACCGTTGATGACGGTAGCGAGCGGGGAGCCTTGATGGCGGGCTGCTTCCTAATCACCAGCACCGACGGTTCCGGGGCCACGCCCCCCGTCTGGACCAAAGGCCGGACCTTGGCACTCGATGAGACTAATGGGCCGGTCGTGCTGTACACCCCGGGTGAGGGGTTCGAGCAGTTTGCGACGCCAGCCCTGGCGCGCCAGGCGATTGCAGCGCGCCTTGATGAGGGGGGCGCCGACGCGGACCTACTGTTGCAAACACTGCCATTGTCGTTACAAAACAAGTCGGAACCGCCTTCTGGCGACGATGTGATGTTGAGCGCCGAACCCTTGACGGGGGATGTGCTGGCCGAAGGCATCCCCTGGATGCTCAAGCGTCAGCAGGAGGAAGTCGTTGCGAATCTCGCCCGGGTATCGACAGAGCCGGGAGCACTCAAGCGCATGGATGATGCCGCTGACTGGTCGTACCTGCTCAGTGGCGAAAACGCCATGGCGGCGCGAGATGAACAACTGGCTGACAAGCTGGCCCCCGAGTGGCTGAAAAACCTGAGCCCGGCCCAGGAAGCGTTGTTTGATTACCTGGAACACTCCGAGGACCGCAGTGCAAATGCGCTGGCGTCATCGCTGGCAACTCTTCCTTCTCTGGGTAGCTTTTCCCGCGATCGGATGAACGAAGCGATCAAACGGCAGTTCCCCGCTGCGCAGGTCGATGCGGACAAGCTGATGGTGCGGGTGAAAACCAGGTCCAATCCTCACACTGGCGGGCAAAGCAGCAGTCATACGCTCACCGTCAAGCACCACCGCGTATCGCTGACTGATCTGGCGCTGAAAAACCCCAGTGAGTTTCCAGCCGTCCAGCACGGCCACTTCAGCCGGTCCACCTTCGAACTGCCGCTGACCGATACTCACGGCAACCCTCTGCTGGGCGACGATGGCAAGCAGGTCGTCCTGGATACCGAGCAGCTCAAAGCGTTGGTCAACACTGCCGATGTGGGAGGCGCCTATACCGAGCTGCTTAAAAAGGAGTTGGCCACGGATGCCGAGTCGGGTGCTGCCGGCGACGTCCGCAAAGCGTGGAAAACCCACCTGAGCGACATGCTGGATAAAGAGGCTTTTCTCGCAGCACTCAACCCCAATACCTACAACATAGACGCTACCCAAGACACCAGTACCAAACGAGGGGCGCAGTGGGTCGCGGCGGTTCTTGACTACCCGGACCCGGCTGACCGGCCTCTGGTGGATGGGAAAAAAATTGTCACCAGTGCCCTTATTCAGCGTGGGTTGCCGGTTCAGGGCGCGATGGTGATTGGCAATGACACAGACGCCCCGCTTGTACTGTGCACGCCGAATGCGCCCGACGGCGTGTGTTTTCGCGAATTGGCGGATGTGAATGCCCTGAACGCGTTGATGGAGAAAAAGGAGTGGAGGCTCTACACCGCGAGCAGAACGTCACCGGTCGATAAAAATGACGTGGCTAAAGCTTTCGAGGCAGGCAAGGCACGGGCATTAGATGTGACGAAGGATCCAATGCGCACGCTGGATGTGTTCATCGCTGCGTTCAAACTGACGAGCGCTCCCGTGACACTCAAGCCCTTCGATGGCAACTTTCAGGATGAGCTGTACAAGCAGAAAGTGAAGTTGCTCATCGATCACGCGGACCACCAAAGCGTCAGCAGCGCAGAGGTTGCGTATCAATCGAGAATCAACAAGGTTCAGTTCGGCATTGAGGTGGCCTCCATCTTCCTCGACTTGTTGCCAGTGCTCGGAAAAGGCATCTCCATGGGGGTTCGCTTAGGAAAGGCTGGCGTGACGGCCTTGCGCGCCAATGCTCGAATCTTGCCGCGGCTGCTCAAAAGCCCGGGCGCGATGCGTGCGGTCTACTCGGATTTCACGATGGCCGCCTCTGGTATTCCCAATGTGAGTTCCGTGCCGTTGCGGCCGGTGTTCAAAAGCCCGGTGGTGCCGCCAACCCCTCCAGTCATCGCCAGAGCACCAACGGCCGGCACGAGTCCAAACCTTGATCTGAGCGCCTTCTCCGTGTCGGAAGATGTCATCAAAGGCCGCATTTTGAGACCGGACGGTACCTATAACGTGGGCGATAATTTTTACGTGCGCTATACCGACAGTACCGGGGTCAACAAGGTGTATCAGATTGATTCGGCCTTCCACGCACGTGACGGGCGGGTCGCCATCGTCGATCCTCAGGCGTCATTGACGATGCCAAAACTCTATAGAGTTCAAGCATTTTTGGGGGCCGCCGGTAACGGTGAGTGGCGTTTGAACCGATTGCCGGGCGGGGCTCCCAATGTTCTGGGGACATCCCGGCCGAGCAAGCGTCCGTTGGACCAAGGTAGCTCTTCAGGCAACGTCGACACGAATAACGCGACAAGTGCTCAACCGGCCAATAAGCGACCGAGGGTGCCGGAAAGCTTTCCGGGAGAAAAAGCGCTGATGGAGCCACCGGTAAAAGGCAAGAATGTTTTTTATCACTACACCGGGGATAAACCGCATGCCGCAATCATGGCCGATAGGAGCCTTTCACCTTCAAGTTCAGATTTGAGCGGTCGACCTCTGCCCGGAAAGCGAGGCCGGCATTACTTTACGGACTTGGCGCCAGGGAATATGCCTACCCGACAGATTTCCGAAACCATCTTTGGGAAGCGTAAATATGGCAATGCGATGGATAAAATGTCGCGCTACTACGAAGTCAATACGTCGGGGTTAAATGTTATCCAAAGCCCTGATAATCCGCATATTTTCTATGTGGATGTGCCGTTTGCCATTCCTTTGAAGTACCGGGGTGGGCCTAACGGTGAATTAGTCGATCGCGTTATTTCTCATGGGAAAACGCCGATTTAAATATATGCCCATGGGGTCGGCCGGTATTGGGTAAGGGCCATGATGGCTGTTGTGCTTTCGGCCTATTTACTACAAAGCCCCCAACAAAAAGCCCCCACCCAACCCACTGCGGATAGGGGACGCAATGGGCTGGGCGAGGGCTTCTTGTACGACTGTTTTATTGCGCGATAGTTTTCACCGAAACACCTCGTTCAACCGGTGTCGAGCGCCCGTAGATATCTTCGAACCGCTCGATATCGTCTTCGCCCAGGTAGCTGCCCGATTGCACTTCGATGATCTCCAACGGGATCTTGCCCGGGTTGCGCAGGCGGTGCACCGAGGCGATCGGGATGTAGGTGGACTGGTTCTCGCAGAGCAGGAACACGTTGTCGTCACAGGTGACTTCGGCGGTGCCGCTGACCACGATCCAGTGTTCGGCGCGGTGGTGGTGCATTTGCAGCGACAGGCACGCGCCCGGCTTGACCGAGATGTGCTTGACCTGGAAGCGGCCGCCCATGTCCACCGAGTCGTAGGAGCCCCACGGACGGTAGACTTCGCAGTGGTTCTGGGTTTCGCTGCGGCCTTGCTCGTTGAGCGTGTTGACCATCTGCTTGACGCCCTGGACCTTGTCCTTGTGGGCAATCATCATCGCGTCCTTGGTTTCCACCACCACGATGTTGTCCAGGCCGATCACCGATACCAGTTTGCCGTTGCCATGCACCATGCAGTTGCGGCTGTCCTGGATCACCACGTCGCCTTTGCTCACGTTGCCGTTGGCGTCTTTATCATTGACCGCCCACAGCGAGGCCCAGCAACCCACGTCGCTCCAGCCGGCGGCCAATGGCACCACGCAGGCGCGTTGGGTCTTTTCCATCACGGCGTAGTCGATGGAATTGTCCGGGCAGCAGGCGAAGGTGGCATCGTCGAAGGTCACGGTGTCATGGGTCTGCTCACTGCGTTCCAGGGTCAGTACGCAGGTGTCGTAGATGTCCGGATCGTGCTTTTTCAGCTCTTCGAGGAAGCGGCTGGCGCGGAACAGGAACATACCGCTGTTCCAGAAGTAACCACCGCTTTTGACGAACTCGATGGCGCGCTTTTCATCGGGCTTTTCCACGAACTGCTGCACGCGGCTCACGCCTTCGGGCAACAGCGAGTCGTTGGTGGACTTGATGTAGCCATAGCCGGTTTCCGGACGGGTTGCCGGTACGCCGAACAGCACCATCTCGCCACGCTCGGCCGCCACGGTGGCCAGGGCCAGCGCACGTTGCAGGGCTTTCTGGTCGTCGATCACGTGGTCGGCGGGCAGCACCAGCATCAGCTCGTCACGGCCTTCGTTGACCAGCATCATCGCGGTCAGGGCCACGGCCGGTGCGGTGTTGCGGCCAAAGGGCTCCATCAGGATGCGTTGGCATTCAAGCTTACGTGCGCTCAGTTGCTCGTTGACGATGAAGCGGTGGTCCTTGTTGCAGACCACGATAGGGGAGTCCATGCCTTCGAACACCAGGCGTTCCAGGGTTTGCTGGAACAGCGTGTGCTCGGAGGTCAGGGCCAGGAACTGCTTGGGGAACTGTTTACGCGAAAGCGGCCAAAGACGTGAGCCGCTACCACCGGAAAGGATTACTGGGATCATGGGTGTTTCTCCTTGAATCAGTTTGGGTCAGAGCTACGAAGGTTTGTCGTTTCACTCTTGTTTTTGTCTCGGTCCTGAGTTGAAAACCGGTCAGTGTGGGAGCTGGCTTGCCCGCGATGGCGCCTACAAGACCGCCATCGCAGGAAAGCCAGCTCCCACAAGGGGACGTGTCAACTCAGGGAAATAATCAGCGGGTCGACACCGGGCGTTTCACCCAGACTGGCGACAGGCTCGAGCCGGAACCGGTGACATACAGCACCGCTGCCTCACCACGCTCCAGCGCTACCGGCTTCACATCGCCGACCTTCTTGTCGCCGTCATACAACGCCAGACTCACCTTCACCGGGTTGATCTCGCGCTCACCACGGCCCTTGGCGGCCACCGACTTGACCACGTCGGTCTTGCCGTCAGCAGTTTTCAGGGTCAGGGCCTTGTCGCTGAGGTTCTGCACGCGTACCAGGGATTTCTGCTTGTTCTTGAACGGCGGTTCTTCGATCAACTGCGGTTGGCCGCTGCCGCTGTTGACCAGGGTGTAGTAGTGGTCGGCGGCGAGTTTGACCGGTACGGTCTGGCTGCCGACCTTGGCGCTGTAGTCACCGCCCGGCATGAAGCTGAAGTCGCTGCTGGCCAACGGTGCAACGTCGCTGAGGTTGGTGGCGCCGACGGTGGCGCTGACTTCCTGGTTGCTGGCGTTGTAGATGCGCACGAAGCTGGAGCCCTTCGGCGCGGTTGGGCCGTAGAGGGCCGCGTCACCACCGGCGAAGGCGGACATCGATACGAAGCTCAAGCCGGCAGCGATAGCCAGGGTCTTGGCGAGACGACGAGGAGTAGTAGTGAAAGTCATGTGAGTTACCTCTCTTTCAGTTTTGCGCCCGGTCGGGCGTCTCGGATTTAGATGTATTGATTGCCATGTTCTGTTGGCGCGAACCGGCTTGTTTAAGCTGCGCAACCCACGCTGGGTCGGCGTCACCGATTTCGTTATTCACGGGCAGATAGCGTTCGGGGAATTCCCAGATCAGCAGCTGGGGCGGGTTGTTCTTGAAATCGTCACTTTTGAGGTAGCTGAGCATCGGCAGGATCGGGCCGTGGCCGTCTTCGGCGTAGCTGACCACGTCGCTGTGCAAGGCTTGCTTGAGCGCGCCCACGAAGTTCCAGTTGGGGTTGGCGCTGTAGCTGGTGCCGACCAGGGCCACCGGGGTTTCGCTGTCGCTGAACAGCGCGTCATCACCTTTTTCTTCGGCCAGGTGCGTGACGCGTTTTTCCAGCGGCTCTTTAGGCGGCATCAGGTTTTCGAACAGCGGGTCCAGGGGCAGGAACAGACGCAGGTCGCCTTTATGCGGCTCGGTTTTCTTGGCCTCGGTGACAAAACGCTGCGGCTCGCCACTCAGCGGGGTCTTGTCGGCAATCGCCTTGGCCAGTTGCTTGGCGGCGATTTCCGCACCGTCCGGGGTCCAGTGAGTGTCGGTACGCAGGAACACCTGCTTGCCACCCAGCTTGGCCTGTTGCAGCGGCCCAAGCAGGTCGGGAGCCGGGATGTTGTCGGCGGCGACCCGGGCGTGGAAGTCCTGGTACAAGTTGGCGTGGATGCTCGCCGGCTTCACCTCACCCAGGTGTTCCGGGTACAGGCGCACCTTGGCCGGCACAATCGCCATCACCAGTTGGATGCCTTGGGCCTTGAGTTTCTGGCGCACGCCTTCGACCAGTGCGTAATTGCCTTCAAGGTTCTGGTCTTCGTTGACGGCGGGATTGAACTCCTCGTCGCTGTACAGCCAGTGGTCGCGGCCCAGCACTACGCCAGGGCGACCTTCATTGAACAGCTTGTAGTCCAGCGCAGCCCACAGGTTGGTGCCCAGGCGCTTGATCGGGAACTCCTCGTCATAGTGAGTCTCGACGGCTTTGGTCCAGCGACCGTTAAGCACCGTGGCATCAGCGTTGGTGCTGAAGCCAAAGAAGCTGCGCAGTGACCACGCCCCCAGTGCCAGCAGCAGCACCAGGAACAGGCCGATATAGAGGACGCGTAATGAACGGGTCATGGTCGGCTCCCTCAGAATTGGAAGTAAAGGAACGGCGAGAAACTCTGCGCCGACAGTTTCAGGATCGACGCCACGAACAGCAGCAGCACCGCAGCGCGCATGGCGTAGCGTGGCCAGTCAGCGGTCCAGTAGGCCGGTTGCACAGCGGCGTCACGGCCCACGCTGAAACCGGGCTCGTGAATGCTGCCTGGGTTGTCGCCCGGTACCGCCTTGATCAGGCTCGGATCGGCCGGCTTGGTCTTGTCGGCTGGGCGGTTGGTGTAGAAATCGCGCAGGCCGAAGAACGCCAGGGTTGCGTAGGCCACGACCAACGTTGCCACTTGCAGGCCGGTAAGGTTGGCGCGGTTGAGTTCCGACAGCGACCATTCGCTGAAGCTGAACATCGCACCGTACATGCGGCCTGCGACGTGCAGGTTTTCGGCGCGGAAGATCACCCAGCCCATCACCACCAGCAGGAAGGTGAAGGCCCAGCGCAACACGTTGAAGCTGCGCGGCGCAGTATTGAGGCCGATGGCTTTTTCAATCGCCAGCCACATGCCGTGCCAGGCGCCCCACACGATGTAGGTGATGTTGGCGCCGTGCCACAGGCCACCGAGCAGCATGGTCAGGAACAGATTGCGGTAGGTGGTCAGCGTGCCTTTGCGGTTGCCGCCCAGGGTGATGTACAGGTAATCACGCAGCCAGGTAGAGAGGCTGATGTGCCAGCGCCGCCAGAACTCGGTGATCGACTGGCTGATGTATGGCTGCTTGAAGTTTTCCATGAAGCGGAAACCCATCATCAAGCCCAGGCCGATGGCCATGTCGCTGTAGCCGGAGAAATCGAAGTACAGCTGCGCGGTGTAGGCCAGCGCGCCGAGCCAGGCGTCACCGGTGGTGGGATTTTGCAGGGCGAAGCAATGGTCGGCCACCACCGCCAGGGTGTCGGCAATAAATACCTTCTTGATGAAACCCTGCATGAACCGCGTGCAACCCTCGGAGAACTTGTCGAGGGTGTGGGTGCGGTTGTTGAACTGGTCGGCCAGGTCGCGAAAACGCAGCACGGGGCCGGCGATCAGGTGCGGGAAGATTGCCACGAACGCCGCGAAGTCGATCAGGTTGCGGGTCGCCGGGGTATCGCCACGGTACACGTCGATGATGTAGCTGATGGACTCGAAGATGTAGAACGAGATCCCGATCGGCAACAGCACGTGGGTGAGAATGAACGGCTCCAGGCCCGCTGACTTCATCATTACATTGATGCTGTCGACGCCGAAGTTGGCGTACTTGAAGTAGCCGAGGATGCACAGGTCGACCGCCACGCCGAGCAGCAGCCAGCGTTGCGCCGGTTTGGTGCGCACGCCGGCGGCACCGACCTTGAGGCCGATCCAGTAATTCCACAGCGTGACGGCGGCGAACAGCGCCAGGAAGTCCACTCGCCACCAGGCGTAGAACACGTAGCTGGCAATCAGCAGCAGCAGATTGCGATAGCGTTGCCCGCTCAAGTAGTACAAGCCGAGAAAGATCGGCAAGAACAGAAACAGGAACACATTGGACGAGAAAACCATCCCGATCTCTCCATGTTTAACCAACAGTCAAGGGCCAGAGCCCCCCCAAACCCCCCACGAAATTCGGGAGGGTTGTATTGCAATCTCACTGAAGGAACCGGGTTAACGGTGGGAGCTGGCTTGCCTGCGATGGCGGTGTATCAGTCGACATCAATGTTGAATGTCAGACCCCTATCGCAGGCAAGCCAGCTCCCACAGTTGGACCGAGTCCAACCGGGAGCTATGTATCAGCTGCCTTTGTTGCCTTTTTCGTGCGCCGGGTCGTACACCTTGGTCAGGTCGCCACCCAGGCGGAACGTCTTGAAGGGTTGCATCCCGTGCTTGCGCTCGATCACATCCGGCGCGCAGGTGTAGAGGGTGCAGAAGGGTTCAAGCCAGGCGAATTTCATGTCCTGCTTCAAGTCCTTCATGTCCTGCTCTTTACCGTTCTTCTGCTCGAAGATGTCCGGATCTTTCACCCCGGCCAGCACCTTGTCGCCCAGGCGTTTGAGCGCGCTGTTGTTTTCCTGGCGCAGGTCCACACCGTTGACCAGGGCAAAACTGGCGATCATCGACAGCGGCGGCAGGGCGTAGTTGTGGTACGACAAGGCGCGTTGCTGACGCTTCAATTCGTTCGGCAGGAAGCCCTGGTCATCGACCTGGTTCACACCGACCTTGTATTCCTTGACGGCCCAATCGAACAGGTCGCGACGGTTGGTGGCGATGGAGGTCGCCATCACCGACCAGGCGGCCCAGTAAGAGTGGTTGTTGGTTTTTTCCAGGGGCAGGTTGTCCCAGTCGCTCACCACCTGATCGGCCAGCTTGTTGAACCAGGCTTCGATCTGTTGCGACTCCTGCTGATGGTTGGCCAGCGGGTGAGATTCGGAGAACTTCAGGCGTACATAGGCCGAGGCCATGCTGCCCAGTGCCCATTTGCGCATGGACTTGCCGGTGTGGTTGAAGTCCTTGGACATCAGTGCGTCGGCCTTGGCCCACGAGACCAGCCAGTTCAGGGTGCATTCGAGCTGCTGCGGGCGACCGTCGCGCATGAACTGCATCACCCGTTTGCTGGTGTCTTTTTCCAGCTTGGTGATGTCGGCGGTGCTATCGCGGAAGGCTTTTTCCGACTGCACGTTCAGCGTGGAGCGCGCCTTGTCCGAACCTTCGTACTTGCTGCGAAACTGCAACGGCCCGGTGTAGGGCGTCGGCATGGTGTCGCAGTTTTCCTTGAAGTCGCCGGTCTTGAACGCTTCGATCGGTGCGAAATAGCCCTGGGGCGGGCGCAGCGGCGCGGCGGCGTTGGCTGCCCCGGCGAAGATCGCCAGGCCCAGTAACGATGGAATCAATAGCTTCTGCATAAGTAACCTCATTGCCCAGTTGAAGCGGTCTGCTGACCACCGCTTGGGAATACGTTGCGTGTGCAAATTTTCGCTTCGACTTTCTGCGCGGCAGCACCCTTTTCCGGGCCCTGCACTTCCACGGCCAGCAAGTTCTGCGAGGCCCAGTCTTCATCGGTGCGCAGTTCAAAGGCGAAACGCCCGTCTGTATCGGATGTCTCGGGTTTCTCGATCTTGATATCCTCGTGGCGACCGTTCATGTACCAGAGGGTGGCTTGCAAGGTTTTTACCGATGGATCGGCGAAGCGGATATCGACCTGATGGTTGGCGTTGCGCAGGTCTTTGTTCGCGCTGTTGACCATCAGTTCGTTCTTGCCGGGTTTGAGGGTGGTGCTGGCGGACATCTGTGCAGGCTTGCCTTCGCAACCGTTGTCCAGCAGCGCCATCATCTGGCGGTAGATGGTTTCCTGGTCGAGGCGGTACAGCGGCGAGAACTCCCAGATCAGGATCTTCGGTGGGGTCTTCTGGAACTCGTCGCTGCCCAGGTACTGCAACATCGAGCCTTCCAGGCCACCACCGGGGAAGGCGACGTTGAGGATGTCGGCCCCGATTTCTTCTTCGAGGAAACCGGCGAAGTTGTAGTTCTTGCCGCTGTGGCTGGTGCCCACCAGGGTGATCTGCGGGTTGCCCGAATCACTGAACAGGTCACCGTCACCGGCTTCGCCCTTGGGCTCGGTGGTGAACTGGTCCATGTACTGGATCGCATAGCTGGTGCCGCACAGTTGCCCGGCCATGTTGTGCAGGGTGCCGGTCTTGCCCATGCGGCCCGAGCGCTTGGTCTCGAATTCGCGCTTGGGAATCTCGGCGTACTCCGGCATCTGCTTGACCTTGGCGGCGACGATCTTCGCCGTGCGCTGGGCGCCGTAGGGGGTCCAGTGCTGGTCGCCGCGGAAGTAGAAGTCGTGAGCCGGCAGCTCGTCCGGCAACTGCTCGTTGGTCAGCGGCGACAGGTCCGGCACCACGTAGCCCATCTTGGCGAAACGGCCAAGCATGGTCTTGTAGTTGGTCAGCGCCTTGTCGAAGTCGAACTTGGCTTTTTCTTCAGGGTTGAGCTTGTTGCGGTTCACCAGGCCACGGGTCGGCTGGTAGACCACCACCAGTTCCACGCCCTTGGCCTTGAACGCATCGTGCAACTGCTGCATGCGTTTGTAGCCGGCCGGTGTGGTGTCGAATTCGGTGCGCAGGTCTTCCTGGGTACGGAACAACCAATCGCCCTGGGCTTGTACCAGGGTGGTGAAGTTCTGCTGGTAGCGCGTGGTGTAGTTCTTCGCATCATGGGCCGCCGGGCACAGGCTGCAGCACGGCTCGGCAGTGAAGGTCGGTGCCTTGGCTTCGTCGGCGCGCACGCCCTGGCTGGCCGCCAGCAGGCCGAGGGTCAGACCCGAGAGGCTCAACAGTTTGATCATGTGTGGGTGCATAAGGGTCATCCTCAGTCCTGCATTTCGGTCTGGCGTTCGACAGGGTCGATCAGCACGGCTTTCTGCTGGCGCACCAGCAAGTCGAGAATTTCTTCCTGGCGCTCGCCAAGAATGCCGTTGAAGCTGATACCGCTGGATTTGGTCGGCGCCAGCATCGACACGCGATACAACTCGATACTCAACGGCGAATCGATGGACAGCGGCCCGCTGCCGTTACCCGCCAGTTCACCACCCACCACGATCAGCGAGACCTTGGCATCGAATGGGTCGAGGGCGATGTCGCGGTCGGTGTCGGTCAAGTCCTTGATGTGGCCGTACACGCCGGTCAGGCCGTTGGCCATCGAGGTATTTTCGTAGAGCTTGATGTTCACGCTGTTACGCACGCGGATACCGTGGCGACGGTTGCTGATCACCTTGTTGCCCCACAGCAGGTTGTCACCGCTCTCATAGAGGGTGATGCCGTCGGTGTGGTTGCGGTAGATCTCGTTGTCGGCGATCAGGTTGTTGACGCTGTTACGGTCGATCACCAGGCCCGAGAGCTTGTTGTCGTAGCTGCGGTTATTGAAGATGAAGCTGTCGTTCACTTCCCGGGAAATGATGATGCCGTGCTTCTTCTTGGTGCCGTATACGGTGTTGTCGGCGATGATCAGGCCGTGGGAGCGGTCGTGGGGGTCAATGCCGTAGACGATGTTGTCTTTGTAGGTATTGCCCTTGATCACAAAGCCCGTGGTCTCGTAGCAGTAGAAGCCGTACCACATGTCCGAGAACTCGGAGTCGATGATCCAACCGGTCGGCTCAGGACGCTTGAGCACCTTGGCCATGTTCGGCGTGTACTGGGAAATACTCACCCCGTAGGACTTACTGTTGGCGTAGCCGAAGCTGGCCATCTTGGTCTTGGAGATATAGGTCTCAGTGCCGCCCCAGGCCAGCAGGAACGGGCGGAATTCCTTGGGCGACTTGAACAGGGCAGGGCCGTTGGTTTTTTCATCCCAGCCGGTGACCTTGGTGTCTCGTACGAACAACTGGCCGTCGTTGATCAAAAACGAGCCGGCTTGCTGGGACAGGCGCAATTCCTGGGTGTTCTTGTCGATATCGAGGATGCCTTTGCGGCCCACCACAATCGGCAACTTGGCCAGGAACACTCCTGGCGAAGTCTCGCTGAAGTACTGCTTTGGCACCTTGCCCAGCAGGTCCTTGAGGTTCATGTAGCCGTCGTCGACAAAGATTGCCTGAGGAATGCCATGCTGGCGCACCACCCACTCGGCCATCTTGTTATCGCCACCGATAAAGTCCTTGAGCGCGTCTTCCTGCATCATGCGGCGGATGCTGATCTTGCCCGTTTTGGTCTTGATGATCTTCTTTTCCATGGCCGCGGCGGTGTAGCCCGACAGATCGGGCAGCGCCGGCTTGGCCATTTCCAGCGGCGCGGTGGGCGGGCTGGAAATGGTGTAGGTCTTGGCCTGTTGCAGTTCCTTGGCGATGATCGGCGCCTTGGCCGCCGTATCGGCAAACGCTGTGGCGCTGGCCATCAGCATTGCCGCGACGAGTAGGCTTTGAGCATTCATGGCGCAGGCTCCCATCAGAATTTCCAGACCACGTCGACAAACGCGCGGTGCATGTAGGAGTCGACCTGGCTGCCATAGGCGTCGCCCGGCTTGAACACGCCGGCACGCAAGCGCACCAGGGCCGATGGCTCGTCGATCGACTGGCTCAGCGCGGCGGGCAGCAAGCCTTTCTTGAAGTACTTGGTGACCACCAGGTCCATCTCCTGGCCGAGGTCCTTCTTGCCATCTTCCAGCGGCAGGGAGGTGCTGGAGAGGATCGCGCCGGTGACGTCATCGGTGTTGTTCTGCACCGCATCGATACCGTTGCTGCCCACCGGCTTGTTGCCGTCCACGCGCCAGAACTTGTGGTACACCAGGCTGGCGTCGTAGTCCTCGCGCAGCTGCCAGGAACCGAACAGGCTCATGGACTGCATGTTGTTCATCTCGCCGCGAAACGCTTCACCGAAGCGGTGTACGCGCGACTGGGTGCCGGTCCAGTTCGAACGGTTGCTTTGCAGGCCGTTCTGTTCGTATTCGGCGCTGGCACGGGAATAGGCCGCACCCACTTGCCACTGCGGGTCAAGGCGCAGGCGCACACCGATGTCGGTGGCCCAGCCGCTGAGGTCATCGCTGCGCTTGGCGCTGGTGGGGCGCGTGCCGTCGGCGTTCAAGGCGTTGACCTTGTCGCGGTCCCCGCGCATACCGGTGATGCTGGCCCAGTAGTTGACGGTGTTGGTATTGCGCCAGTTATAAGCATCGCTGTTGGCTTCGATGCCGAGCCAGGTCAGGTCGCCGTTTTCGCGCTTGTCCAACGGGTCACTGGCCACACCCGGTTCGGCGTAGTCGAGCTTGCCGTCGTCATGAGTGTGGTGGCCGCGCAGGCCGATCCACTGGCCCGGCGTCCACTGGTAGGCGGCGTCGGCGTAGAAGTGCTGGCGGTCTTTGTCGACCGGCGAGAGTTCCTTGAGGTCGGTGCGGTATTCGCTGAAACGTTCGGCGGCGCCGACATTGGCCTTGAGCAAGGTGGTATCGAAGGTCCAGTTCAGCGCTTCGATGTTGGTGTCGCGCCATTGGCCGTCGTCATTGCGCAGGCGCTGGCGACCGAACTTGAGGATCTCGCCGGGGTAGGGCGTGAAGCCGCTGTAGCCGACCCAGAACTCGCGCAGGGCCAGGTAGTTTTTCTTGGCCTTGCGGTCGTCGT
This sequence comes from Pseudomonas sp. NCIMB 10586, assembly GCF_023127895.1. Taxonomy (NCBI): domain Bacteria; kingdom Pseudomonadati; phylum Pseudomonadota; class Gammaproteobacteria; order Pseudomonadales; family Pseudomonadaceae; genus Pseudomonas; species Pseudomonas sp. NCIMB 10586. Next base: position 253,296 of record NZ_SPKQ01000018.1, on the reverse strand, counting down.
TGCTCGATTGTTCGGTGGTGTCATCGGCCGACTGTTGCAGGGTGTCGGTCTCGATGATGTCGCTGGACACGACCGCCTGGCCCATGGCATAGGCGCTCCACGCGCCGCTTTCGCCGTAGATCCAGGGGCGCAGGTCTAGGCCGATACCGTTGACGTCGCCGCCTTTCTGGGTGCCCAGGTCGCGGTCGTCTTCGGACTGCGCGGTGGCTTTGACTTCCAGGCCGAAGTTCTTGGCTTCGGTCAGCGCGGCCAGGGTCGGGCACGACCACAGCAGGGCGAAGGACAGGCCGATACCGGCCTTGACGAATGGGTTGAGCTTCATAGGGATTCCTCGCCGTCTTCTTCTTGCAGGGCGTGCAGTTGCAGCGTGCTTTGGGCCAGGGTGCCGCGGGCGGCCAGTTCCTGTTGCACCAGGCGTTGGCCCTCGGCGCGTTGCTCAGGGGTCAACGGCGCTTCGAGCTGGGTGGCCAGGTCATTGGCCTCTGGCGTGTCCTGGGCCTTGGCCAACTGGCTGAAGACATAGGCGTTCAATGGGTCGGGCTTGGTGCCCTTGCCTTGGGAAAACAGTTGGGCAATGGCAAAGTCGGCGCTGTTCTGGCCGTTGCGCGCAGCGGTCAGCAAGTGGTCCAGGGCCTTTTGCGGGTAGACCTTGCCCAGGTAGCCACGGCGGTAGATCTGGCCGAGGTAGTAATCGGCGGCCACTTCACGGCCCACGGCTTTTTCGAAATGCGCCTCGGCGGCCTTGGCGTCGGCCGGCACCCACTTGCCTTCGTAGTAGAGCTTGCCCAGCAGCAATTCGGCGCGCGGCTGGTCGGCGGCGCGGCCGTTGTCCAGGTACTTCATCATCTGCTCGACATCGCCCAGTTCGGGGAAGTCGTAGAGCAGCTGCGCCAGGCTGACCCAGGACGCCGGGTAGCCGGGGGCGATTTTTTCAAGCAATGCCTGAGCGGTTTTTTCGTCCGGCGTGCCGAGGCTGGCATCACCGAGTACGCGGGCGACGCTGTCGACGCGCTGGGCGGTGACTGTGCCACGGCTGTAGCCGGCTTCCATTTGCTTGAGCAGTTCGGCCTGTTGTTCCGGCTGGGCTTTTTTCTGGTAGACCGTGGCCAGCTCGACATAGCAGATATCGGTGGTGTTCAACGCGGCCTTGCAGATGCGCTCGATATCATCCAGGTGCTGGTCGTAAGTGTCTTGGGTGCGATACAGCAGCACCTGGGCCAGGCCGGCTTCCGGGTAACCGGCCGCTTGCCATTTGCTGATCTGCTGCTGGGCATTCACGTTGGGGAAGCTGTGCGGGTATTGCAGGTACAGCATCGCCAGCGGGATCAGGGTGTTGCCTTCGCCATTGGCGAAGGCTTTTTTCAGCAGGCTTTCGGCTTCATGGTGCTCGGCCTCAGTGGCGCCAGGCTTGGCCGCCAGCAGGCGACCCAGGCGTGCCTGGGCACGCGGCGAGGTGTCTGCCGCTGCACGGTAAGTAGCTTCGGCCTGCTTGATTTGCGCCGGATCGCGGGTGCCTACCTGGATATCGGCCAGGCCCACCTGGGCCTCGCTGTAGCCCAGGTCTGCCAGTTGCTGGTAATTCTGCTGCGCGGTGACGGTGTCGCCGCGCTTGAGGGCTTCATTGGCCAGGCGTTGGTCGGGCAGGCCGGCGCAACCGGCCAGGCTCACGGCCAGTGCCAGCGCGCAGTACGCAGAGGCCAAGTGAAATCTGCTCTGTGTGGGAGCTGGCTTGCCTGCGATGGCATCGCTGCGGCGCAACTGATGCACCGAGTCGCCTGCATCGCGGGCAAGCCCGGCTCCCACAGAGGTCAGCGGTGTTGTTGGAATAGGGTTCACAGGCATGTCCTCGCTTACAGACCGTGAGCCATGGCTTTGTCGATCAGCCAGTTCAGCGATGGGCCACGGTCACTGGTGACTTCCACCGGGCGACCGGCATAGGTGCTGTCCAGCGGTGCGTCGGGCTTGATCTGCACACGGATGTCAGAGGACAGGTCGGCGCTGTTCAGGCTGGTGCTGCTGACGATGGTGCCGGTGCGAACCTGTTCTTCGTCGGCGACCTGGAAGCTCACCGGCGTACCTGGACGCACATCGCCAAACTGGCGGTAGGTGAAGCGGGCTTCGACGTTAGCCTGGCTGCCACGCGGCACCAGTTGGAAGATCACATCGCCCTTGCTGGCGTACTGGCCGTCGGCGACCAGTTGCTGGGCGACCACGCAATCGCATGGCGAGGTGAGGGTGCCGGTCATTTGCTTGCCGAACAGCTCTTCAACCTTGGCCGGTTGCAGTTGGTCTTCGTCCAGGTGGCCCTTGAGCACGTCGAGCATACTGGTGCTAAACGTCGCCAGTGGCGCGCCCTTGGCCGCTACCGAGTCACCTTTGAGCAGGCTCTGCACGGTGCCGTCACGCGGCATGGTCACGTTCATGCCCGGTACGCTCACAAGGCCGGCCTGGGCGTGGCTGACGAAGTACATGCCGTACAGCGATTTGAAGACAAAACCGAAGGCGGCCAGGCCAACCAGGAAAATCGCCAGGCTGAACGTCACCGCACGCAGGCGACCGAACGCGGTCATGCCACTGCCGCCGTCCTTGACCTTGCGCGCCTTGGTGAAGTTGTCGCGTTGCAGCGTCGCCAGCACGTCGCCCATGGTCACAATGTCGCCGGACAAGTGCGAGGTGATCAGGTGGCGCAGGGTGGAAATATCCTGGGCATCGAGGTTCTGGAACTGGCAGCCGGTGCGGCCGGTCTGGCGGTCGTAGGAGCGGATTTGCAGCTCCACGTCCATGGCCAGGCCGAGGTTGTCGATCACGAACTGCAGGCGGCCCTTGTGCACTTGGCCGACGGTGAGCGGCTGGGTGGCGGTAAAGGCCAGGCCACCGGCGGACAGGTCGATCACGCGTGCTTCAGTTGGCGTGCGGTCGCTGTTGAAGAAGCGCAGCTTGGCCGGGATTTTGACCCGGGCGTGCTGGCGCTGGGCTTCGGATTCGTGGACAACGTTGGCGTTTACTTGGCTGTTCATAGTATTCGATTTCCTAGTTAATTCAGGCTTGGCAGGGTCAGACCATCATCAGCAACACGGCAACGAAGATGCTGCCGGCGGAGAAGGTCATGGTCCGAGACGACCAGGTGTTGAACCAACGTTGAAAGCTGGCCAAATCGCGGGTCAGTTTGGTGTCCTGGCGGGTCCAGGACTGTTGATCAAGGCGGAAGAACACGTAGATCTTCACCAACGCGCCCATGATCTGGTTGTAATAGAGAATCAGCGGGTAGGCCGGGCCGATCTTGTGGCCCGAGCACGACAGCAACAGGGTCAGGATCAGGCGGGTGATACCGATCCACAGCAGGTACGCGAGGATGAACGCGCCGCCATACTTGAACGTGGCGATCATCGCCACGGTCAGGCCGAGCAGGGAGGTCCACATCGACACGCGCTGGTCGAACAGCACCACGCTGGTGAACAGGCCGAGGCGACGCACGCCCAGCCCGAGGGCACGGGAGTTCTGGCGCAGGTTGTTGCCGTACCAGCGGAACATCAGTTTGCGGCTGGCTTTGATAAAGCTCTTTTCCGGCGGGTGTTCCACGGTGTTGATCGCGGCGTCCGGTACGTAGAAGGTGTCGTAGCCCAGGCGCATCAGGCTGAACCAGCTGGACTTGTCATCGCCGGTAAGGAACTTGAAGCGCCCCAGGCGCCAGTGTTGCAGCGAGTCGCTTTCCACGTCGGCGATAAAGCCCGGGTCAGTCACTACGCTGGCGCGGAACACCGACATGCGCCCGGTCATGGTCAGCACGCGCTTGGACAGAGCCATGGAGCACATGTTGATGTGGCGCTGGGCGAAGCGCAGCTTGTGCCACTCGCTCATGATGTAGCCGCCGCGCACTTCGCAGAATTCGTTGGTGGTCAGGCCACCGACATTGCCGAACAGCTGGAACCAGGGGACGGTCTTGCGGACCACGCCTTCGGCGAGCACGGTGTCGCCATCGATCACAGCTACCACGGCACGGTCATCCGGCAGGTGGCGCGAGATGGCGCGAAAACCGAAGGCCAAACCGTCACGCTTGCCGGTACCGGCGATGCGCACGAAGTCGAGCTTGACGTGAGCCGGCGGGTTCATCTTTTCCCAGAGGCTTTTCACCAGCAGCTCATCGGACATTTCCACCAGCGAGCAGACCACGGTGGTGGGGAAGCCGCATTCGATGGCTTCGCGAATCACCGAGCTGTAGACCTGGGCGGTGGTCAGCGCATCGATACGAAAACTGGTGACCATCAGGAACACGTGGGACGGGTCGGCGGCCTTGCCCAGCTTGCGCACTTTGCGGCGCAGGTGCGGGTACACCACGTAGAGAAACAGCATGCCGCGAAAGAAATGCGTCGCACCCATCGAGTAGCGCCAGATACCCACGGCGCCAATCAGGAAAATAAAATTCTTCGATTGCGAATCGAAAGTACTCGCCGGCAACAGCAGGGCGAGACCCATCAACAGGCTGAGGAATAACAGCCAGCCGGCCGATTGCAGAAATACATGTTTTAACTTGGACATAAGCGTCATCCGGAAGGGGAGGAGGCTTCAGGCTGCAAGTGCTGGGGTAAGCCACTGGCAGCCTGAAACTTGCCGTTGCTGTTACCAGCAAATACCTTCAGTACGGCCACTCACGCTGGTGGCCTTGGACATGAAGCCCACCAGGTCGACCACTTGCTTGCCTTCCGGAGCGTTATGCGCCAGGGCACGGAACTTCTCGTCACGGTTACCGAGGATGATCACGTCGGAGTTGTTGATCACATCATCGAAATCCGAGTTGAGCAGGGACGATACGTGCGGGATCTTGCCTTCGATGTAGTCCTTGTTCGCGCCGTGCACACGGGCGTACTCGACGTTGCTGTCGTAGATGCTCAGGTCGTAGCCCTTGCCGATCAGCATTTCCGCCAGTTCTACCAATGGGCTTTCACGCAGGTCATCGGTACCGGCCTTGAAGCTCAGGCCCAGCAGGGCGACTTTGCGCTTGTCGTGGCTGGAAACGATGTCGAAGGCGTTCTGTACCTGGGACTCGTTGCTGCGCATCAGCGAGTTGAGCAGTGGTGCTTCCACGTCCAGGGAACCGGCGCGGTAGGTCAGGGCACGCACGTCTTTTGGCAGGCACGAACCGCCGAAAGCGAAGCCTGGGCGCATATAGTACTGGGACAGGTTGAGGGTCTTGTCCTGGCAGACCACTTCCATCACTTCACGACCATCGACGCCGACGGCCTTGGCGATGTTGCCGATCTCGTTGGCGAAGGTGACCTTGGTGGCGTGCCACACGTTGCAGGTGTACTTGATCATTTCGGCGACGGCGATGTCCTTGCGGATGATCGGCGCGTCGAGTTCTTCGTACAGCGATTGCAGGACATCGCCGGAAGCTTTATCGAACTCGCCGATGACGGTCATCGGTGGCAGGTCGTAGTCGGCAATGGCGGTGGACTCACGCAGGAATTCCGGGTTGACCGCAACGCCGAAGTCGACGCCGGCTTTCTTGCCGGAGCAGTCTTCGAGGATTGGAATCACTACGTTGGCGACAGTGCCCGGGAGGACGGTGCTGCGCACCACGATGGTGTGGCGGGTGGTCTTGTCACGCAGGACAAAACCGATCTCGCGGCATACCGACTCGATGTAGTTCAGTTCCAGGTCGCCGTTCTTCTTGCTGGGCGTGCCGACGCAAATCATCGACAGGTCGGTATCGCGAATCGCCTCGGCGAAGTTGGTAGTGCCACGCAGTCGGCCGGTCTGGATACCCTGGCTCAACAGCTCGCCCAGACCCGGCTCGACAATCGGCGATTTACCCGCATTGATCAGGTCGATCTTTTCCTTGGAGATGTCTACGCCGACCACTTCGTGGCCACGGGCAGACAGGCAACCGGCACACACGGCGCCAACGTAACCCAAACCAAATATGCTGATGCGCATCGCAATTACCTCTTTGTTTAATTCATGCCATTAAATGGCCGGAGTTCATGTTTGCAAGCGTCACTGATGCCGCGAAAGTTAGGCGAATAGACGCCGACTTACCGCGTGCAGGCATGTTGAATAACGAGTGACTAACTATTGCACTCAAGTTGTGCGCAACGAGGCCTTATTATTGGGGCTTGCCCTGAAATGCAGCCGTGCTTCCTTGGAGGAAGGCTCCGGCGCCGGTGCGGCAAGGTTTTGATGAAGGCAAAATGCCTTTTTTATCAATGCCTTGTGTGTGTGCACGGGCTCATTTAGGTCAGCGCTGCCTTGGCCTGCGGGGGATAGCAATGCGTACTTATCGCCACCCTTAACTCGATCAGTTGATGTTATGACCATAGAACCAAAGTGTTTTATGACAACTTGGCTACTTCCGTTGGTCGTTATGTAAGTCATCTCTTACGCAAACAGAGAATTTCGTTACCGGTGGTATGAGCGGTGCATCAGGACGAAGTTCCTGGCCGCTCATCCTGTTTCCGGAAATTTCTTGAAATATTAGAAAAGATGGCACTGGCACTATAGTGATAGCACTTGCTATTTAGGCCAGTAGTTATGGGGAGTTGGTGCGCGTAGATAGTTTTGTGCCACTACTGATTAAAAAAAGTGGTGCCACTACGAAAAAAACCGACGAGTGTCGAGTGAATAAATCGTTAGGGTTATGTCTGGATGTTTTTCTGGCGCCAAATAAATGACGATTTATGGTTTGGAATACAAACAAAATGTGGGAGGGGGCTTGCTCCCACATTTGATCCGCAGTGTCTGTGCAGCCTTACTCCGGTGCGTGATCGCGCAAAAACACCAGGTTATCCGGCTTGGACTGCTCCGCATTGAAGCGATAGCCCTGCACATCGAACTGCTTGAGCTTGGCCGGATCGTTGATGCGCTCTTCAATCACAAAGCGGCTCATCATGCCCCGGGCCTTTTTCGCGTAGAAGCTGATGATCTTGTACTGGCCGTTCTTCAGGTCCTTGAACTCGGTGTTGATGATCCGCGCGTTCAGGGCCGTGCGCTTGACCGCCGAGAAGTACTCATTGGACGCCAGGTTGAGCAGCACATCGTCGCCTTGTGCGGCCAGGGCCTCATTCAACCATTCGCTGATGCGGGTGCCCCAGAACGCGTAAAGGTCCTTGCCCCGGGCGTTGGCCAGCTTGGTGCCCATCTCCAGGCGATACGGCATCATCAGGTCCAGCGGGCGCAGCAGGCCGTACAGGCCTGAGAGCATACGCAGGTGGTCCTGGGCATAGCTGAAATCGGCATCGCTGAAGGTCTCGGCGTTCAGGCCGGTATACACGTCGCCCTTGAAAGCCAGCAGCGCCTGCTTGGCGTTGGCCGAGGTGAAGGCGGGCGTCCAGCTGCCGAAGCGGGCGGCGTTGAGGCCACCGATCTTGTCGGAGACGTGCATCAACTCGCTGATTTGCGCCGGACTCAGTTCGCGCAGCTGTTCTATAAGCTCCTGGGAATGGTCCAGGTATTGCGGTTGGGTAAAGCGCGCAGTGACCGGCTTGGACTCGAAATCGAGGGTTTTGGCGGGGGAAATCACCATCAGCATGAAGTTGGCTCCTGGAATCGTGGGCGAGATTCTAGGGGTTGCGGCGTTTGGACTCCACCTATGATGGCGATAGATGCGATCCGCTATGATGGGCGGTAACTCTGGAAAGGAAGACCCCGTGTGCGATTAGCGCTTTTATTGTCGGCTTGCCTGCTGTGCGTCACCGCCCAAGCGGCGCCGGTGGATGTCGCCAGCCTAGACCGTAGCACCTGGCCGGAAAAACTCAGCAGCCCGGCGCTGTTCGATGTGGCTTCGCGGGCAGAAATCCTGATGTTTGCCCACGGCCTGCTTGCCAGCGAAGCCTTGGACGAAAGCGCGCTCAAGCAACGCCTGGGGCTGAAGATCATCAACCTGGCGGCCATCGACGACCTGCGCCGCCAGCTCTGGCAACGGCTGTTGGAGAACTACAGCTTCGCCCAGCAAAGCTGCGAGGAAGATGCTTCGTTCTGCTACCTGGTGGAAAACATGGACGACCTGCGCGAGCAGGCCGGCAAGTTCGAGGTCAGTGACAACTCGTTCTATATAGGCTGGGCCGCACCCAGCCGGCACTTTCATGAGCGCTATCTGGATGAGCTGCTGCGCAAGGCTGCGCTGTTCCCGCAGATCAGCAGCGAAGTGGCGCGTTTCGGCGACCATGAGCGCAATGGCGACGAGCTCAACGATCGCATGTTCCTGCTGACCTTCGACGGCGGCCCGGCGTTGGTGGGCGGTAATACCGACTGGCTCACCGACTACCTGCGCAAGCAGAAGATGAACGCCACGTTCTTCGCCCTCGGCAGCAGTTTGCAAAGCCGTGTGGAGCGCAGTTCTGTCGCGGATGTGCAGGCGCTGTACCAAGGGCAGTGCGTAGGTGTCCAGGGTTGGCAATACCGTTCCCATAGCCATTGGGTCGACTGGCAAAGCTCCATCACCCGCAGTGCCGCGCTGGTACAGAACCTGATGCCGGAAAACTATGTGCCGCTGTTCCGACCGCCTTATGGGCAGCGTCGTGCGGACAGCCAGGGGTTCTTCCAGCAGCAGGGTTTGCAGGTGGCGTTGTGGGACATCGACTCCCAGGACGATCCGGGCAAACTCAAGGCCGAGGAATCGGCGCAACGGGTGCTGACGCTGATGCTGCTGTGGCGCAAAGGCGTGGTTGTGTATCACGACACCCAGGACAAGGCGCGGGTGGCAATACCGATAGTGTTGCAGGCAACGGCGCAGAGTGGTTTGGGTTGGCAGGAGTGTCGCGAGGCATTTCGCTGAAAATCCCCGGCCCCGTTGGGGATGAGGCATTTCTGGGGTGATTTGCTGCGACATTTCGATGCAGGCGGACTTCCGACTTTAACGGGGTGGCTGGCACTCGGCTAGTGCTATTCGTCATCCTGAAAAATAAACTTCAAAAAAGCGTCAAAGTGCTTTTTCCTGTCATGGGTTTTGCGGTATTACGAAGTCAGACCGCCGAACCCTGCAACACAGGTGGCGTCTTCCAAGACTCCTCATGTGGGCACTGCACTTGACGTCACTCAGGTGTGGTCGGTGGTCGAATCGAGGCGCAGCACCGCCCAGGTATTGCGTCGACTGGCTCCCACAAAGGTGACCGAGTATGGATGATCATGGACGTACCCCTTCTTCCGACCAGCCAATCCTTTACGTGCTTGATACCAACGTATTGATCCACGATCCAAACGCACTGCTTAACTTCGAAGAACACCACGTCGCCATCCCGATGATCGTGCTTGAGGAGCTCGACAAACTCAAAAGCGGCCACCACAGCGTCGCCGCCGAATGCCGCCAGGCCATCCGTCTGATCGACAAGACCCTGGGCGAAGCCTCGCCCGAGGACGTTGAGGTCGGTGTGCCGATCCAGCGTGGCAAAAGCGGGCCCAAGGGCTTGCTGTCGATCCTGATGAGCAAGCGCAGCGAGCCCAACAGCCTGCTGCCGGAAAACCTGAACGACAACAAAATCATCAACCAATTGATCGACCTGCACGCTCGCGACAAGGACCTGCGCGTAGTGCTGGTGACCAAAGACATCAATATGCGCCTCAAGGCACGAGCGTGTGGGATCGCTGCCGAGGACTACAGCACCGACCAGCTAGTCGACGACGTGTCGATGCTGTCGCGGGGTTATCACATGATGACCGGTTCGTTCTGGGACCGTGTCAGCAAGGTCGAGACCCGTCAGGACCATGGCCGCACCTGGCACCAGGTACAGCTGATCGACAACCTGCCGGCCGTGCATATCAATGAATTCATCGTCGACGAACAGGGCTTCGTGGGCTGGATCAAAGAGATCCAGGTCGACAAGCTGCTGATTCTCGACCTGCATCAGGAACCCCTGTTGCACCAGGAAGCCTGGGGCCTGAAACCGCGTGATATCTACCAGAGCCTGGCGCTGTACGCGCTGCTCGACCCGGACATCCACCTGGTCAACCTGACCGGCGCCGCAGGCTCGGGCAAAACCATCCTCGCCCTGGCCGCTGCCATCGAACAGACCATGGTGACCAAGCGCTACCGCCGCATCATCGCCACGCGCAGCGTGCAGGGCCTGGATCAGGAAATCGGTTTCCTGCCCGGTACCGAGGCGGAAAAAATGGAGCCGTGGCTGGGGGCGATTACCGACAACCTCGAAGCCTTGCACATGGATGACGAAAACACCCATGGCAGCGTCGACTACATCCTCAGCAAAGTGCCGTTGCAGTTCAAATCCCTCAACTACATCCGAGGTCGCAGCTTCCAGCAAAGCCTGATTCTGATTGATGAATGCCAGAACCTTACGCCGCACCAGATGAAAACCATCATCACCCGTGCCGGCGCCGGTTCCAAAGTGGTGTGCCTTGGTAACCTGGCACAGATCGATACCCCTTACCTGTCCGCGACCAGCTCCGGGCTGACCTACCTGACGGAACGCTTCAAGGACTTCCCGAACGGCGTGCATATTGCGCTGCAAGGGGTGCCTCGTTCGATCCTGGCTGAATACGCCGAGTCCCACCTGTAACCACCCAAATGCCACAAACCACCCCGGATTTTTCACGAAATCCGGGGTTTTTGTTGTGTGCGACATTTGCCTGCGATAAAGCGCCCGGGGGGCTTGTGGTTTTTGTTGTTATATTGTTACATTTTTTGCGTGGTAAAAAATAAGAAAGCTGCGTGACCCGTCGGAATACGACCTCCTTGATTCGACGAATGTTTAGAAGACCTGCCTTAGGGTTTTCACCGTGACCCTGCCTATTACAAAAGCCCGAGACATCGCTCATTGATGACGCACACATACAAAGAGAATGGAAAATGGACGTAGCAGGTAATGGCTTCACTTTGTCGCAACGCAAACACGCCACTCGTTTCAAGCCGATACCCCTGACACCCATCGCACTCGGCCTGGCCCTTTGGCTGGGCCAGGGTTCCATGGCCTGGGCCGACGACAATCCTTACACGCCTCAGGTACTGGAGTCGGCGTTCCGCAAAGCGGTTGCGTCATTCGGCCCCAACAGCAGCGTGTACAAGAACCTGTTGTTTCGCTACGCGGATATCGTCGACCTGGCGGCCAAGGATTTCGCTGCTCAGTCCGGCAAGTTCGATTCGGCCCTCAAGCAAAACTACGAACTGCAACCCGAAAACCTCACTATCGGCGCCATGCTCGGCGATACCCGGCGGCCGCTGGACTACGCCTCGCTCCTGGATCACTACCGCCTTCGACTGTTCAGCAACGACAGCCGTTTCACCACCAATATTCTGGATTTCTCCAAGGCGATCATCGCTAACCTGCCGGCCGCCAAGCCCTATACCTACGTAGAGCCGGGCGTGAGCAGCAACCTCAACACGCAACTGAACGCCGGGCAATCCTGGGCCGGCGCAACCCGTGACTGGAGCGCCAACGCGCAGACCTGGAAAACCCCGGAAGCCCAGGTCAACTCTGGCCTGGACCGCACCAACGCGTACTACGCCTATGCCCTGGGCATCACCGGCAAGGGTGTGAATGTCGGCGTGCTCGACTCGGGCATCCTTACCAGGCACTTCGAGTTTCAGGGCAAGAATGCCCAGGGCCAGGATCGGGTACAGGCGGTGACCTCCACCGGCGAGTACTACGCCACCCATCCGCGCTACCGTCTTGAAGTGCCCAGCGGCGAGTTCAAGGAGGGTGAACATTTCAGTATTTCCGGGGAATACGACCCGGCGTTCAACGATGGCCACGGTACGGAAATGTCCGGTGTGCTCGGCGCCAATCGCAACGGCACTGGCATGCACGGCATTGCCTTCGATGCGAATATCTTTGTCGCCAACACCGGCGGCAGCGACAACGATCGGTACCAGGGCTCCAACGACCTTGACTACAACGCGTTCATGGCCAGCTACAACGCCCTGGCGGCCAAGAACGTGTCGATCGTCAACCAGAGCTGGGGGCAAAGCTCACAAGATGACGTGGAGAACCACTTTGGCAATGTCGGTGACAGCGCCGCGCAAAACCTGCGTGACATGACTGCCGCCTATCGCCCGTTCTGGGACAAGGCCCACGCCGGGCACAAAACCTGGATGGACGCCATGGCCGACGCGGCCCGCCAGAACACCTTTATCCAGATCATCTCGGCGGGCAACGACAGCCACGGTGCCAACCCGGACACCAACGCCAACCTGCCATTTTTCAAGCCGGATATCGAAGGCAAGTTCCTCGCGATCACCGGCTATGACGAGACCAGCGCCCAGGTCTACAACCGCTGCGGCACCTCGAAGTGGTGGTGTGTAATGGGCGTATCGGGCATCCCGTCTGCCGGGCCTGAGGGCGAAATCATCCCGAATGCCAATGGTACCTCCGCGGCGGCGCCGAGCGTTTCCGGAGCCTTGGCCTTGGTGATCCAGCGCTTTCCCTACATGACCGCCAGCCAGGCGCGGGACGTGTTGCTCACCACCTCCAGCCTGCAAGCGCCGGATGGCCCGGGCACACCCGTCGGCGAGCTGAGGGGGGGCCGCACCTACGACATCCTGCAGCCGGTGCATGATGCCGCGCCGGGCACGCTGCAAGTGCCGGGTGTGGTCAGCGGTTGGGGTTTGCCCAATCTGCAAAAAGCCATGCAAGGGCCGGGGCAGTTCCTCGGTGCGGTGGCAGTGGCTTTGCCCAGCGGTACCCGCGATATCTGGGCCAACCCGATTTCCGATGAAGCCATTCGCGCCCGCCGCGTAGAGGATACAGCCGAGCAGGCCACCTGGGCGGCTACCAAGCAGCAAAAAGGCTGGCTCAATGGCCTGCCCGCCAATGCCTCCGCCGATGATCAGTTCGAATACGAGATAGGTCATGCACGGGAGCAGGCGACGCTCACCCGTGGCCAGGACCTGCTCACCGGCACCACTTACGTCGGTAGCTTGGTCAAGTCCGGTGACGGCGAGTTGGTGTTGGAAGGCCAGAACACCTATTTAGGTAGCACCTGGGTTCGCGGTGGCAAATTGTCGGTGGACGGTGCGTTGACCTCTGCCGTGACGGTGGATGGTAGTGCCGTGGGCACGCGTAATGTGGACAATGGCGTAATGACCACAGTGGGCGGCACCCTGGCCGGCACCGGCACGGTGGGCGCCTTAACCGTCAACAATGGCGGGCGCGTGGCACCAGGGCATTCGATTGGCACACTGCGTACTGGCGACGTGGCCTTCAATCCTGGCTCGGTGTATGCCGTCGAAGTCGGTACCAGTGGCCGCAGCGACCAAATCCAGAGCAGCGGTGTTGCAACCCTCAATGGCGGTGTGGTGACCGTGTCTTTAGAGAACAGCCCAAACCTGCTGTCCGCCACTGAGGCGCGTAGCTTGTTGGGCCAGCAGTTCAACATCCTCAGCGCCAGCCAGGGTATCAATGGCCAGTTTGCGGCGTTCGCGCCCAACTACCTGTTCATCGGCACGCAACTCGCTTACCAACCGAACCAACTGACCCTGGCGATAGCGCGCAACCAGACCACCTTCGCCAGCGTCGCGCAAACCCGCAACGAACGGGCTGTGGCGACGGCGGCCGAGAAGCTGGGCGCCGGCAGCCCGGTTTACGAAAGCCTGTTGGCTTCCGATTCCGCTGCTCAGGCTCGGGATGCATTCAAGCAATTGTCGGGGCAGCTGCATTCTGATGTTGCGGCAGCGCAAATGGCCGACAGTCGATACCTTCGCGAAGCGGTCAATGCTCGTCTGCAACAGGCCCAGGCACTGGATTCCAGCGCGCAGATCGATAGCCGTGACAACGGCGGCTGGGTGCAGCTGCTCGGTGGGCGCAATAACGTCAGCGGTGACAACAACGCCAGTGGCTACTCTTCGTCCACCAGTGGGGTGTTGCTGGGGCTGGATACCGAGGTCAGCGACGGCTGGCGCGTGGGGGCGGCGACCGGTTATACCCAGAGCCACCTCAATGGCCAGTCTGCTTCGGCGGACAGCGACAACTATCACCTGTCGGTGTATGGCGGTAAGCGCTTCGAGGCGATTGCCTTACGCCTGGGCGGCGCTACCACCTGGCACCGTCTGGATACTTCGCGGCGGGTTGCTTACGCCAACCAGTCGGACTATGCCAAGGCCGATTACAATGCGCGCACCGACCAAGTGTTTGCCGAGATCGGCTACACCCAATGGAACCAATTCGAACCCTTCGCCAACCTCACGTACCTGAACTACCAGAGCGATTCGTTCAAGGAAAAAGGCGGCGCCGCTGCTTTGCACGCCAGCAAGCAAAGCCAGGACGCGACGCTATCTACGGTGGGCCTGCGTGCGCATACGCAGTTGCCGCTCAGCTCCACCTCGGCAGTGACGTTGCGCGGTGAGCTGGGTTGGGAGCATCAGTTCGGTGATACCGATCGCGAAGCCTCGCTGAAGTTTGCCGGCAGCGACACTGCTTTTGCCGTTAATAGCGTGCCCGTCGCCCGGGACGGCGCGGTGATCAAGGCCAGTGCGGAAATGGCCTTGACCAAAGACACCCTGGTGTCGCTGAACTACAGCGGCTTGCTGTCCAGTCGCGGTAACAACAACGGGATCAACGCCGGGTTTACCTTCCGTTTCTAACCCGGCAGCGGTGTCCTGTGGCGAGGGAGCTTGCTCCCGCGCCACAGTCATCTATGGAATAAACAGCCCTGCGCAAATTTGACCCACAGGTTTACAATCGCTGCTCCTGATCAGGAGTATTGCTGTGCTGACTCATCTCGATTCCCAAGGTCGTGCCCATATGGTCGACGTCACCGACAAAGCCGTGACGTTCCGTGAGGCCGTGGCCGAAGCGCGGGTGCGCATGTTGCCCGAAACCCTGACAATGATTGTCGACGGCGCCCACCCCAAGGGCGACGTATTTGCGGTGGCCCGCATTGCCGGGATCCAGGCGGCGAAAAAAACCAGTGACTTGATCCCCCTGTGCCACCCGCTGATGCTCACCGGGGTCAAGGTAGAACTGCGCGCCGACGGCGTGGATGCCGTGCATATCCTGGCGCGCTGCAAACTCTCAGGCCAGACCGGCGTGGAGATGGAGGCATTGACTGCCGCCAGCGTCGCGGCACTGACGATCTACGACATGTGCAAGGCCGTGGACCGTGGCATGACCATCGAAAGCATTCGCCTGCTGGAAAAGCTTGGCGGTAAAAGCGGGCATTTCAAGGTGGACCCGGTATGAGTATCAACGTGCTGTTTTTTGCCCGTTACGCCGAAGCGGTAGGCTTTGACTCTCTGGAGATGGAGGGCGATTTCGCCACCGTCGATGCTGTGCGCCTGGCGCTGGCCGCTGACCCGGAGTTTGCAGTGCTCAACGAGAGCAGCCTGATGTGCGCACGCAATGAAGAACTGTGCGGCCTTGATGAACCGGTGCAAGCGGGTGACGAAGTCGCGTTTTTCCCACCCGTAACCGGAGGCTGAGCATGGCCATTCGTGTGCAGGTCGAAGCCTTTGATCCTGGCGCCGAAGTCAACGCCATGCACGCGGCCAATGTGGGCGTAGGCGCGGTGGTGAGTTTTGTCGGTTATGTGCGTGACTTCAATGACGGGCGCGAGGTGTCGGGGATGTTTCTTGAACACTACCCCGGCATGACCGAAAAAGCCCTGACCAAGATCGTCTTGGAAGCCGAGCAGCGTTGGCCGTTGCTCAAGTTGGAGGTGCTGCATCGCATCGGCACGCTGGAGCCGGGAGAGCCGATTGTGTTTGTCGCTGCGGCCAGTGCGCATCGGCAGGCGGCCTTTGATGCGTGTGCGTTTGTGATGGATTACCTGAAGACGCGGGCGCCGTTTTGGAAGAAGGAAAATACCCCGGACGGCCCGCGTTGGGTGGAAGGGCGGCACAGTGATCATGCGGCGGCGGATCGCTGGAAGCCATAGCTTATACAGGGCTGCTAACCGATAGCGATATTAAAAATGGATCTATCGAACTGTCAGATCTGACAGTTGTTTCGCCCCCCCTCTGCAGGTTCTGATGGTATCAGGGCTAACTTAATGAAGGGGTGGGACATGGTCGCGCAACCAAGCAAGTGCCGTTTGTCGAGGTTCAGCATCAGTCGTCCTGCCAATACGGAGGCGGCGAATGGGCTCTATGCCAACGGACGCCATCAGTGTGAAGTCCTCATTGACGTTATTAAAGAAGTCAGTGGCGCTGGCGACGAGTGGGTCCGTGTGCGCTTAACTGATGAGGAGCGCGCCAGTGTCACCCTTGTTGAATGGTCAGAACATGGCAATCAAACGCTCGCTCCCGGGTGGAGCTGCGATGTAGAAAAAAATCAATTCACTCTTGGACTTTGGCGGGACAAATCACAGCAGCAGGAACCGATCAACGACTTGGTAGAGTGTGTTGAGCGTTCCTCAGAAGCTCCTATCAAGCGCTACTTGCGTTGCGACCCGGGCGCACCCATCGGGCCAGCAGTATTTATGGCGTGTGTGACGATTGAAAGTTGTATTTACACAACTTACAGCTTCAGAGATGAAGCTGCTCTTGAGTCTTTTGTCACCCTTAGCCCGGTCCGTCCCATGAGCTGGGATGCAGACGATATGGATCTCTATGTAGATTATCTTGCCTACGCCAGTGCACCGCCTTATCGCACGTCGGTGGATGTTTACTACTGGACACCTCCAGGCGGCTTGTGGGTGGTAAAAAACATGGGCTTTGATAGTCCGCTGAGTTTGCCTGGGGAGGGTAAGGATTTTCAGAGCGTTTTATCGTGGCATTCACCTCTTGATAACACTTCTTCAAGTAGGGTGGGAACATTTATAAATAAGGACGAGTTGGACTCGACACTTCATCTGCATGAGATTGATGCAGGGCTTCCTGCGCCATCGCCCAACCCCTTGATACCGTTTAACAAAAGACCGACTGTGCTGCGTGCGATCAGGTTGAAGTCTGCGCTGGTGCCTGCGAGTCGCGACACCAAGAGTTTTTGGCGGGTATTGGATAACTATGGCAATGAGCAAAAGTTTTTAGTGAAACAGATAGATTCAATGAACCTGCCTGGCGTTCCATTTTTTAAATTGACCGGTGAGATCGTTCGGACGCTGAGGGTCACTCATTTTAAAATCATGTTGCCCGGTGGCGGGACTTTTACCGATGAGCTGTATGCCAATAGTCGTCATCAAGGCAAGGTGGTTGTTGAGGTTGCTATTGAACAGCGACAAACCGATGGGTATTGGCTGCCTGTCAGGCTTTCGGAAGCGGAGCGTAATGGCTTGACCGTTACGCTCTACTCGCCAAATGTCAATGAGCCGCTTCCAGAAGGTTGGAGCTGTGATAAGGAGAAAAACATTTACGATACGGGTCTCTGGCGTACACGTATCGATGAGGTAAGGCCGGATCAAAAAACAGAAGCCGTGACCGGGCACGCTCAGCGACAAGTCGAGATCGTAGATCGCTATTTACGTGTGGATCCGAGTGTGCCCATCGACGAGCGCAGATTCATGGCGTCTATCGAGATAAGTGGTGTGACTTACACGACTAACTACAGTGATGGTGATGTTGCATTTGACTCGTATGTAACGATTCGCGCAACACTACCCTATGCGTTGTCAACGAGCCAGCTTGTCGAGTATGTCGATAATGATGCTTATAGTGATAATCTGTGTGATGTCGATGTTTATTATTGGACACCCCCGGCGGGTTTGCGATTTCTTGTAAATAGAGGTCTTGACTCCCCTGCGTCAATTCCTGCTGAAGGATGGAATTTTTGCACCTCCTATTTTACAAGAAACAAGCAAAGTTCATTTACAAAGGGCGGAGTGGTGATTAATAAAGATACTGTTAATGCTTCAGTTTTGATAGGGGATGTTTTTAGCGGACATCCCAATCCATCCGGCGGCTCTGTCAGGTTCAATCGGCGATCGACAATAATGCGAGCTGTTCGTTTTTGTGGGGAATATAATATAACCGGTAGCAGAGATAATAATAGTGTTTGGCGCTTGTGGGATAATTACGGATGCGAACATGTTTTTAGAGTTGAGCAGTTATATGACGGAGATAAGCTTGGTTTGACGGATGTTTAGAGTGTTGTGGGTTTTTGGTTTCTCTCATTCTGGATTCTACGTTAAGTATCGGAGTCAGATATGGATGTTTACTCTCAAGCCTTTAATTTCCGCTCTTACTTCGGAGGCGGAGTAGACCCACGCACCGGCCAATACGGTTGTCGAATTCAGTTGGCCACCTTATACCCGCAAGGCCCGCTGGAGGTCAGTAGAACGATCGCGCTGTCATTCTCCATGATGAACATCGAGTCGGGTGTTTATGGGACTGGCTGGCGGATCAGCAATACCGAGTTTGATAGCGCTCGTTCTATGCTCACGCTGCTTACCGGCGAGCGATTCAAAACCCAGAGCCTGCCCTCTGCGGGCGGAACACTGGTGATCAAGGATCGCAAGCTTGCCGACCTGGTGGTCCAGCGGCCCGATGCCACGACGCTTCATGTGATTTACAAGGACGGTACCGTCGAGATATTGAAGCGTACGGGCAGCACCACGCCCTATCGTATTGATGCTATCCAGTTTGAAAACGGTGAGCGTCTGAAATGGGAGTATGCGCCGGGTGGTTCTCTTGAGCGTATTCTGGATCATGATCAGCAAGTGCTGCTGTTGTTGACCTATTCCAATGGGCGCTTGGTACGTAGTGATACGCGAGTCGACGGAGGACGTTATGCGCGTATCACCTTCACCCAATCGAACGCTCGGGTGACCGGTTTCACCGCTCCTTATGACAGTCGCGAATCTCCTCCCGGCGCAGGCTATGTATTGGAGTACGGACAAGCCTTTCGCAACGGCATGATTGCTATCCGTCGGGTGCGCTCACCGATGGGTGGTGACGAGTTGATCAACTACGCCGAAAACGGCCATCAGTATGCCAATGGTCAATACATCCCTCGCGTCACCAGTTGGGTCCATACACCCGCTGCCGGTCAGCCCGGCATGTCACGTACCTATAGTTACAGCCCAAGCAGGAATTTCACTGGCTATCCCTTTTCAGGCGGTTTTCGTGAGGGCGAAGACAACCTGTACCTGATAGGCAGTAAGTATGACTATTGGACGGAAGAGACCCGCATCGATAACACAACCCATGAGGCACCGCTGAGCGTTACGCGTACCACCTACAACAAATTCCACCTGCTGGCCGAGGAACAGGTCCTGCGCGAAGGCACCCTGACTACCAGGACCATTGAATATAACGTGAGCCCAGGGCTCTTCCCGGACCAGCCTCCCAACCTCCAGCTGCCAAAAATTCTCACCACGTGTTACGCGTTGGTGGCGGGTGGTGCGGAACGGGTGGTCAAGCTCGAGAGTGAGACTGACGACTACGGTAACGAGCTAAGCCGTACTGAGGCCTCCGGGGTTCGCATTGAATACAGCTATTACCCGATCAAAGGCGAGGCGGGTAAATGCCCGGCCGACCCTCATGATTTGTTTCAGCGTTACGTCAAGCAAGAGCGCCTTATCCCCGCGGAAGGCACGCCTGCCGCCCGACTCACCGAGTACACCCATACCCGTGTGCCACATATGGGTAGCAGCTACTTTGTCGTGCAGGAGTCGGTCACTCAGGCTGGTGTATTCAGCACACAGCAAACCTACTACGACACGCCAGCCGAGCTGGTTGGCCGGTTGAAAAGCACCACGTCTACCATTGATGGCCTGCAATTAGTCAGCAATTACGATTACACCGTCACCGGCGACACGCTGAGCGAAACTCGCCGGCTATTGGGGCGTGAGGGCCACTGGCTGGAGTCAGTGCGCACGCACTCTCTGGTCGACAGGCGCTTACTGTTGATGAGCCGGGACGGAGGGGCAACGCTGGTCACCGCGTACGATGTCGCAGGACGATTGACGGCGCAGACAGCCTCGCCAGGTGAGCCGCAGGAGGCCAGCCGTTGTTTTGTTTATCACTATGCAGCGTCAGGGAAACGCGCTCATTTGGTGATGACTGATGCGCAAGGCCGCAGTACCGTCACTTACTTCGACGGGGCAGGACGGCCAGTTGCCGAGGCATTGTTACTGGAGAATGGCGCAAAGGAGCAGCCCCTCGGGACCTGGCGCTACGATGCCCTTGGGCAAACGGTGGAACGGACTCATATTGATTATCTGCCGGATGGCGAGCGTGTATTGACCACCGGCTACGCTTATAACGCGTGGGGCAACGCCTGCCGTGTAAGCCGCGCCGATGGCAGCGTGGCGATCGATGAATATGACCCAAGACTGCACCTGCGTGTAACGGGGGTCGAGGGCGGCGAGCTCCTGGAAGCCTATCTGAATGCTCACCATCAGCCGTTCCTGGTAAACCGGGTGGACGCCCTGGGGCAGGTCACTGAAGTGGAGTCATGCCTCTATGACGGCCTGGGGCGCTGCCTGTCACGGGTGGACGTGGACAAGCATCGCACCGTTTACACCTATGACCTGTTCGACCGCGTGTTGACCACCCTCCACACGCCCTCGGATGGCAGCCCTGCACGGCTGCGCACGGTGGCCTATGCGCATGGAACCAGCGAGTCGCTGCCCAGTTCAATCAGTATCGATGGCAAGCAGGTGGGATCGCGCACCTACGACAGCCTGGGGCGTTTGACTGCTCAGTCCAGGGGCACGGCACCCGCCACCACTTGGCACTATGAGACAAACTGGACCGAACCTGTCGCCGTGGTCTCGGGCAGTGGGCACCGTCAGCAATTGACCTACGACAAGCAGTTGAGCACACCAGGCACGGTCAAAATGGCGGGGCACACGGATAGGCAGTACCGGCATGATCCCGTCAGTGGTCAGCCGACCTATTCAGAAAGCGGCGCGCTCAAACATGAGTTATTCCATGATGTGAACGGCTACCCGGAAAAAGAGATACAGACGGTCCTCGGTAGGCCGCAGACCACGCAGTATGGTTATTCAATC
Organism: Pseudomonas sp. NCIMB 10586; assembly: GCF_023127895.1. Lineage (NCBI taxonomy): Bacteria > Pseudomonadati > Pseudomonadota > Gammaproteobacteria > Pseudomonadales > Pseudomonadaceae > Pseudomonas > Pseudomonas sp. NCIMB 10586. The sequence continues at coordinate 232,464 of NZ_SPKQ01000018.1, read as the reverse complement.
GGCGGGCGTATGTTGCAACACACCACGGATGATGGGCAGCGTAGCGACTTTGAATATGACTCCCTGGGCAGGGTTTGCACGATGACTGCTGGGACGGTAGTCATTGAACAGCGCTATGACATGTTTGCGCGACCTGATGTACTGACCACTCGCTACGCCGATACTGAGGTGGTCACACAGGTGAGTTACGACACCTTGGGGCGGGAGGCGCAGCGGCGCTTTTTGCACAATGGCGTGCTGCTACACGTCATGAGCAGCACTTATCATCCCAACAGCCTGCTGGCCAGTCGCATTGTGCGTGACGCAGCCTCTGAATTGGTGATGGGGGAGACCTTTACCTATGACGCCTTCCTGCGGCTCAAGGATTATGGCTGCGAGGGGCGTGAACATCCCCGGGATTGGCTGGGGCGCGACATCGTTGGGCAGCAATTCAGCTTCGACAGCCTGGATAACATTACAGGCGTCGTGACGACTTTCGCTGACGGCACGCAGGACATCAGCGAGCGGTTTTTCACCGACGCAGACCCCACGCGCCTGACCCGTGTGACCCACTCCAACCCTTTGCAGGATGATGCCCTGACCTATGATGCGGCGGGTAACTTGACCGGGGGGCCAGCAGGGCGAACGTACACCTATAACGGCTATGACCAGTTGACCTGCGTGCAGGAAGGTTCCCAGCAGTGCAGCTACCAGTACGATGCCGAGTCTCGACAAGTCGTGGCGACCCGTGACAATGAATCACCGGTGGCCATGGTCTATGCGGGGGATCATCTGGATAGGTTGGTGCAGGGCAGTAGAAAACTGCGTTATTTCAATGTCGGGGGCCAAGTGCAGGCGCGTACCGGCGGCGTCGAGGGGCCGCAGCTGCATCTGAATGACGGTGCCGGTACCGTGCGCGGCGTGGTGGCGCCTGGGCAAGCGCCTGTACAGCGTCATTACGCTCCGTATGGCGAGGGCCAGGTTGTGCCGCAGGACGGCAATGTGCGATCGATGGCGGATCTGCAACTGCCGGCGTTTAACGGCGAGCGTCTGGATGCGGCGGTCGGCCTTTACCATTTGGGCGCGCGTGCCTATGACCCGCGCTTGATGGTATTTCTTTCAGCTGATCCATTGGCGCCTTTTGATGAGGGTGGGATTAACAGCTACGCCTACTGCGCTGGTAACCCGATCAACCTCATCGACCCGAGTGGGCTTTTTCCAAAGTGGCTGGCTTGGGTGCTGACCGGGGTTGCGCTGGCCTTATCGGTGGTGGCGTTCAAGGTTGCAGTGGTCGGGATGGCGGCGGCGCTCGCTAAAGGGGGGGTAAAGGCGGCAAATATTCTGGGCGTCATCGCTACGGGCTCTAGCTCGGTAGGCGGCACGCTGGGGATTACAGGGCTGAGTATCGAGGCCGTCGACAAGCAAATGGGGTGGGATCGTTCGCAGCACATCAAGAACCTTGGATGGGCGTCTTTCGGGTTCTCCAGTGTTGGCGTTGTTGCCAGTGTCGGCCTTTCTGTCACATTGGGGGCTAAAGCTTTTGCAGCCGCAGCGGGCAGGTCATCTGAAAAGACCATTGGATTCTTCTCCAGCCCCCTCGGCAGCGGGCTCGTTGCGGCAGGCAAAAACGCGACGGGGTTGTCTTACTCGCTCGCTGTCCCCGCCAAGATAACCACTGCCAGTCAACTTTTCGGCGGTGCCCGCTCGGTACTCAGATGGACTAACTTCGGTCGTGGCTTGGATGCGCGAATCAAGAGCCTGCAAGCTCAGCCATCGGCCGACGACGAGCAGTCACAGCGCCAGCAGCAGCCACAGCCGCGCCCCATAAGCCTGGGGCTGGCAGACATGCCGGGGAGCAGTTTTCAGTTCTATGGGGAATTTCGAAAAGAGACTATGCGTATTCGTCAGCCTGTCTGGAGTGACCTGGGCGATAGTGACTGATCAGGACAAGACAGTGGGCGCATAAAAAATGCCAGTCAGGCTCGATGACTGGCATTGGTTCCACCTTACGGCCGTTTGCGTTCTACAGCTCGCAGCAAGTGCGTCGGCGGTGTCTCACAGCTGATCTTGCGCCCCAGCAGCGTCTCGATTGACGGCAACTGATACGAGTCATCCTCCCCGGCAAAGCTGATCGACACACCCGCCGCGCCTGCGCGACCGGTACGCCCGATGCGGTGCACATAGTCGTCCGGCACTTCCGGCAAGGTGAAGTTGATCACGTGGCTGATGCCGTCGATATGAATACCGCGACCAGCTACATCGGTAGCCACCAACACTCGGATCTTGCCTTCGCGGAAGCCTTCCAGGGTCTTGATGCGCTTGTGCTGCGGCACGTCGCCCGACAGTTGCGCAGCATTGACGCCGTCGCGCACCAGGCGTTCTTCGATGCGGCGCACTTCGTCCTTGCGGTTGGCAAAGACCATCACCCGCTCCCAGCCATTGTCGTTGACCAGGTTGTAGAGCAGCTTGTACTTGTCGGCACCGGCCACGGCGTAGATATGTTGCTCGACGTTTTCGCTGGCGACGTTCAGCGCCTCGATCTCGACGATCGACGGGTCGGTGGTCCACTGTTTGGCGAGGTTCATCACGTCTTCGGTGAAGGTTGCGGAGAACAGCAGGGTCTGGCGCTCGGTTTTCGGCGGGGTCTGGCGAATGATCTGGCGTACTTGCGGGATAAAGCCCATGTCGAGCATCCGGTCGGCTTCGTCCAGCACCATCACTTCGACCATATCCAGATGCACGTCGCCGCGCTGGTTGAAGTCCAGCAGGCGGCCTGGAGTGGCGACCAGGATGTCGCAGTGACGGGCTTCGAGGTGCTTGAGTTGCTTGTCGAAGTCCATGCCGCCGACAAAGGTCATCACGTTGAGACCGGTGTACTTGGTCAGGTCGGCGGCGTCTTTGGCGATCTGCACCACCAGCTCGCGGGTCGGGGCGATGATCAGGGCGCGCGGTTCACCCATGTAGCGTTCCTTGGGCGGCGGCGTCTGCAGCAGCTGGGTGATGATCGAGATCAGGAATGCGGCGGTCTTGCCGGTACCGGTCTGGGCGCGGCCGATGGCGTCTTTGCCCGCCAGGGTGAAGCCCAGCACCTGCGCCTGGATCGGCGTGCAGTACGGGAAGCCCAGGTCCTGGATGGCGTGCATCAGTTCCGGGGCCAGCTTGAAGTCGTGGAAGCGGGTTTTGCCTTCCTGGGGCTCGACGACGAAGTCTTCGAGTTTCCACGGGGTCACCGGCGGCTTGGGCGCGCGTTCGCGACGAGGTTTAGCCGCAGGTGCTGGGGCGGCCTCGGCAGGCGTTACCTGTTCAGGCGGCGTCACCGTGGGTTTTTTCGGTGAGGCGGCAGGCGTAGTCCGGCCAGGCTGTGGACCGTCATTGCGGTTGCCGGGCTTGGGGGCAGGAGCACTGGGAGCAGGCGCGAGCGGCTCAGCCTCGCTTTTGCCGAACATCTTCTTGAGTGCTTTGAGCACGGTCATCTCATTAATTGGTTAAGGAATGTACGCCGGCCAGTGTAATGCAAGAATCGGGCGCGGCGTAGTGCGTCTGTCATACGGCTACATAAACGCGGGTTTCAGCGCAGGCGTTCAGCCAGCCAGGTGCCGATATCGCGTATCTCTTCGGGTAACACTTCGTGGCCCATTGGGTATTCCTGCCATGTCACGGTGACACCACGGCTCTTTAAATGCTCGTAGGCGCTACGACCCATGGCGTTCTGGACGACGTCGTCGTACTGGCCATGCAGGCAGAGGGCGGGAATGCGTTGCTGGCTGGCGGACAACTCCAGCTCATCGTCAAAGGTCGGTGCATACGTGGAGAGGGCAATTACGCCACCCAATGGACCTTCCCAGTGTTTGAACGCCGTGTGGAAAACCACTGCGCCACCCTGGGAGAAACCCGCGAGAAAAATTCGCGAAGCGTCTATTCCGGTTCTCTTTTGTGCCTCGATCAAATCCGTGACCATGTTGGCCGAGGTTTCCAGTTCTTCCAGGCTGATCGAACGTGCCGGGCTCATGGCCTTGATGTCGTACCAGCTCGGCATCTCATAACCGCCGTTGATGGTCACCGGGCGCATCGGCGCCTGGGGCAAAACGAAGCGGGTGGTCAGCAAGCTTTCCTGCAGCGCCTCGGCCACCGGCATGAAGTCGTAGCGATCGGCACCCAGGCCATGCAACCAGATAACGCAGGCGTCTGCGGGCTTGGCGGGCTGAAGAATCAAGGGGTCGGTCATGTCTGCTCCATATATGTGCGCACGCTTGGATTGGGGGCGTCGGGACGGTGCGCGACAGGTTGATCTGTTAAGAGAATGTCGCAAGGTTGAATCTTTTACCACTGAACAGGACGGGCAACGACTCGGCCAGCACTCTGGTACGCGCCTTGCTATGTGTAGGTGGATGTCAGAACTCTCCTAGGGCGGTAACACTATCAGTGACTGCCGCCGGTGGGAAAGCAACTGGAATTACCGCAAAAACCTCATGCTGCTTGACCCCAAAAAAAGCCAACACGGGTCGATATCGCCTCATAAGGGTGCGCTGAGGTTGGAGCTTGGACACAACAAGAGCAACTGGAGGTATGTAATGAAGGTATTGAAGTCCACCCTGGCCATCGTCACAGCGGCGGCTGTACTGGGTGTCAGTGGGTTAGCCCAGGCGGGTGCCACCCTGGATGCCGTGCAGAAAAAAGGCTTTGTGCAATGCGGCGTAAGTGACGGCTTGCCGGGTTTCTCGGTGCCGGATGCCAGCGGCAAGATCCTCGGGATTGACGCTGACTACTGCCGTGCCGTGGCCGCTGCGGTTTTTGGTGACGCCACCAAGGTCAAGTTCAGCCAGTTGAACGCCAAGGAGCGTTTCACCGCGCTGCAATCGGGCGAAGTCGACATCCTGTCGCGCAACACCACCATGACCAGTTCCCGCGATGCGGGCATGGGCCTGAAATTCCCGGGCTTCATCACCTACTACGACGGCATCGGCTTTCTGGTCAACAACAAGCTCGGCGTGAAAAGTGCCAAGGAACTGGACGGTGCAACCATCTGCATCCAGGCGGGTACTACCACTGAGCTGAACGTTTCCGACTACTTCCGCGCCAACAACCTCAAGTACACCCCGATCACCTTCGACACGTCTGATGAAAGCGCCAAGTCGCTGGAGTCCGGGCGTTGCGACGTGCTGACTTCCGACAAGTCGCAACTGTTCGCCCAGCGCAGCAAGCTGGCGGCGCCGAAAGACTATGTGGTGCTGCCGGAAACCATTTCCAAGGAGCCACTGGGTCCGGTGGTGCGTAACGGTGACGACGAGTGGCTGGCCATCGTGCGCTGGGTGGGCTACGCCATGCTCAACGCCGAAGAGGCCGGTGTGACGTCGAAGAACGTTGAAGCTGAGGCCAAGTCCACCAAGAACCCCGACGTCGCCCGTCTGCTGGGAGCGGATGGTGAATACGGCAAGGACCTGAAAGTGAAGAAGGATTGGGTCGTACAGATCGTCAAGCAAGTGGGTAACTACGGCGAAATGTTCGAGCGCAACCTGGGCAAGAGCACCCCGCTGGAAATCGACCGTGGCCTGAACGCGCTGTGGAACAACGGCGGTATCCAGTACGCACCTCCTGTGCGCTGATCGCTGATGGTTCTATCACCCGGTGGGCCAACCGCCGGGTGATGTTCTGTTCCATTCCTTGCGGGGCATTCCATGCAAAATCTCATCGGCGCACCCAAGCAGAAGCTCAGCTTCAGCGATCCCAAAGTGCGCGCGTGGCTCTTCCAGATCATCACCATTGTGGCGGTGGTCTCGCTGGGCTGGTACCTGTTTCACAACACCCAGACCAACCTGCAACACCGGGGCATCACCTCCGGCTTCGACTTTCTTGAGCGCAGTGCCGGCTTTGGCATCGCGCAGCATTTGATCGACTACACCGAATCGGACAGCTACGCCCGGGTGTTTGTGATCGGCTTGCTCAATACCTTGCTGGTGACGGTCATTGGTGTGGTGCTGGCAACCCTGCTCGGTTTCATCATCGGCGTGGCGCGCCTGTCGCCCAACTGGATGATCAACAAGCTGGCGACGGTCTATGTTGAAGTCTTCCGCAACATTCCGCCGCTGCTGCAGATTCTGTTCTGGTATTTCGCGGTGTTCCTGACCATGCCGGGGCCGCGCAACAGCCATAACTTTGGTGACATGTTCTTCGTCAGCAGCCGTGGCCTGAACATGCCGGCGGCGCTGGCGGCCGATGGGTTCTGGCCGTTTGTCGCCAGCGTGGTGGTCGCTATCGTGGCTATCGTGCTGATGACCCGCTGGGCCAACAAGCGCTTTGAAGCGACAGGCGTACCGTTCCATAAATTCTGGACGGGCCTGGCGCTATTGATTGTGATCCCGACGTTGTGCGGGTTGACCTTCGGCGCACCGCTGCATTGGGAAATGCCCAGGCTTGCCGGCTTCAACTTCGTCGGCGGCTGGGTACTGATTCCGGAACTGCTGGCGTTGACCCTGGCCCTGACCGTGTACACGGCGGCCTTCATTGCGGAGATCGTACGTTCGGGCATCAAGTCCGTCAGCCATGGCCAGACTGAAGCGGCACGCTCGCTGGGCCTGCGTCCGGGGCCGACGCTACGCAAGGTCATCATCCCGCAAGCCTTGCGCGTGATCATTCCCCCGTTGACCAGCCAATACCTGAACCTGGCGAAAAACTCCTCGTTGGCCGCCGGTATCGGCTACCCGGAAATGGTTTCGCTGTTTGCCGGCACGGTGCTCAATCAGACCGGCCAGGCTATCGAAGTCATTGCCATCACCATGAGCGTGTACCTGGCGATCAGCATCAGCATTTCCCTGCTGATGAACTGGTACAACAAGCGCATTGCGCTGATCGAGCGGTGAGGAAACGCCCATGACTACGCATACGTTCAAACCTGATATGCCACCCCCGGACAAAGTCTTCGGGCCGGTGGCCTGGATGCGCGCCAATCTGTTCTCAAGCTGGCTTAACACGCTGCTGACTTTGCTGGCGATCTACCTGGTGTACCTGGTGGTGCCGCCGATCCTGCATTGGGCGATTCTGGACGCCAACTGGGTCGGCACCACGCGCGCCGATTGCACCAAAGAGGGCGCCTGCTGGGTGTTCATCCAGCAGCGCTTCGGGCAGTTCATGTATGGCTATTACCCCGTGGACCTGCGCTGGCGCGTGGACATGACGGTATGGCTGGCCATCATTGGCGTGGCGCCGTTGTTCATCTCGCGTTTTCCACGCAAGGCGATCTACGGCCTGGGCTTTTTGCTGCTGTACCCGATCATTGCCTATTGCTTGCTGCATGGCGGCGTGTTCGGGCTGAGCAACGTGGCGACCAGCCAATGGGGCGGCTTGATGCTGACCCTGGTGATCGCCACGGTGGGCATCGCCGGCGCCTTGCCGTTGGGCATTGTACTGGCGTTGGGACGGCGTTCGAACATGCCGGCGATTCGGGTGGTTTGCGTGACCTTCATCGAGTTCTGGCGTGGCGTGCCGTTGATCACGGTGCTGTTCATGTCATCGGTAATGTTGCCGTTGTTTCTGCCCGAGGGCATGAACTTCGACAAGCTGTTGCGTGCCCTGATCGGCGTGATTCTGTTTCAGTCGGCCTATGTGGCTGAAGTGGTGCGCGGTGGCTTGCAGGCGATCCCCAAGGGGCAATACGAAGCGGCTGCGGCGATGGGCCTGGGTTACTGGCGCAGCATGGGCCTGGTGATCTTGCCGCAAGCCTTGAAGATGGTGATACCGGGCATCGTCAATACGTTCATCGCACTGTTCAAGGACACCAGCCTTGTGATCATCATCGGCCTGTTCGACCTGCTCAACAGCGTCAAGCAAGCCGCCGCCGACCCCAAATGGCTGGGCATGGCCACTGAAGGCTACGTGTTTGCCGCCCTGGTTTTCTGGATTTTCTGTTTTGGTATGTCGCGCTATTCCATGCATCTGGAACGCAAGCTCGACACCGGCCACAAGCGTTAGGAGTTGTTTTAATGAGCCAAGCAATCAAACAGCCGGTGAGCCCTGAAGGCATTATTCAGATGCAGGGCGTCAACAAGTGGTACGGCCAGTTCCACGTGTTGAAAGACATCAACCTCAACGTCAAGCAGGGCGAGCGCATTGTGCTGTGCGGGCCGTCGGGCTCGGGCAAGTCCACCACCATTCGCTGCCTCAACCGCCTGGAAGAGCACCAGCAAGGCCGCATCGTGGTCGATGGCGTGGAGTTGACCAACGACCTCAAGCAGATCGAAGCGATCCGCCGTGAAGTGGGCATGGTGTTCCAGCACTTCAATCTGTTCCCACACCTGACCATCCTGCAAAACTGCACGCTGGCGCCGATGTGGGTGCGCAAGATGCCCAAGCGCAAGGCCGAGGAAATTGCCATGCACTACCTTGAACGTGTACGCATTCCAGAGCAGGCCCACAAGTTTCCGGGGCAACTGTCCGGCGGCCAGCAACAGCGTGTGGCCATCGCCCGTGCCTTGTGCATGAAACCGAAAATCATGCTGTTCGACGAGCCGACCTCGGCACTCGACCCGGAAATGGTGAAAGAGGTTCTGGACACCATGATTGGCCTGGCCGAAGACGGCATGACCATGTTGTGCGTGACTCACGAAATGGGCTTTGCGCGCACCGTGGCCAACCGCGTGATCTTCATGGACAAGGGCGAGATCGTGGAGCAGGCGGCGCCGAATGACTTCTTCGACAACCCGCAGAATGACCGGACCAAGTTGTTCTTGAGCCAGATACTGCATTGATCAATGGTTGAACACATAAACCCGGCCTGGTGCCGGGTTTATTGTTTGTCGGCCAGGGAGCCGCGAGCGCCTCTGGCTTCGTGTTGACGATATGAGTGAGACCGCGCAAATACCTTGGCATAGCCACTCTGCTGCTTCTTTTGCTACCCAGGCACTCTGGTGCGTTGCCTTTGCAGGCAACTGCGAATAGCCTCGTCGGCGCCCAGTTACGTCAGGCCCTGAACATCTCACCGCATCGCCAGGCTGTATTCGACCTGCATATCGCCTTGCTCGACGCGGCAGAAAATCAAGACCCCGAACGTGCCAAATCCCTCTGCCGGCAGTTGATCAATGAACCTTGAAGCCAAACGTACGACTGAACTCGAAGAACTGTTGATCGACGCCGAAGCCGATGACGAGGCCGTCCAGCAGGCCCATCCGCGGGTGGTTCGCCCGTGGCTCCTGCTACTGGGCCTGGTACTGGTGGCGTTGAACCTGCGGCCGGCGCTGTCGAGCATGTCGCCACTGCTGGCTGAAGTCTCCAGCAGCCTTGGGTTATCTGCGGCCAAGGCCGGGTTGCTGACCACTTTGCCGGTCTTGTGCCTGGGCCTGTTCGCGCCCACTGCGCCGATCCTGGCCAGACGTTTTGGCGCCGAGCGCGTGGTGCTGGGCATTCTGCTGACCCTGGCCGCGGGGATTATCCTGCGCAGTTCGTTCGGTGAAGTGGGGCTGTTCGCCGGCAGCCTGATTGCCGGTGCGAGTATTGGCATCATTGGCGTGTTGCTGCCGGGCATCGTCAAGCGCGATTTTGCCCGGCAGGCGGGCGCCATGACCGGCGTCTACACCATGGCGTTGTGTCTAGGGGCTGCGTTGGCTGCGGGAGCCACGGTGCCCCTGAGCCAATATTTCGCAGACAGCTGGGCCATCGGTCTGGGGTTTTGGGTTATTCCGGCGTTGCTGGCGGCCTTGTTCTGGTTGCCGCAAGTGGGGCAAAAGCACGGTGCCCATCAGGTGGCTTACCGGGTCAGAGGCTTGCTGCGTGACCCGCTCGCCTGGCAGGTGACTTTGTACATGGGCCTGCAATCGTCCCTGGCCTACATTGTGTTTGGCTGGTTGCCGTCAATCCTGATCGGACGTGGCCTGAGTGCTACCGAAGCCGGGTTGGCGCTCTCAGGCTCCATCATCGTGCAACTGCTCAGTTCCCTGGCCGCACCGTGGTTGGCCACCCGAGGCAAGGACCAGCGCCTGGCGATTGTAGTGGTGATGCTGCTGACCCTCGGTGGCCTGTTCGGTTGCCTGTATGCGCCGCTGGACGGTTTATGGGGCTGGGCGATTCTGCTCGGTCTGGGGCAGGGCGGCACCTTCAGCCTGGCGCTGACTTTGATCGTGCTGCGCTCGCGTGACGCTCACGTCGCCGCCAACCTGTCGAGCATGGCCCAGGGTATCGGTTACACCCTGGCGTCAATGGGCCCGTTTGCGGTTGGCCTGGTGCATGACTGGACCGGCGGCTGGGCGGCTATCGGCTGGATCTTCGCGGTGATCGGCCTGGGCGCGATTGTCGCGGGCCTGGGCGCCGGTCGTGCGCGCTACGTACAGGTCACCAGCGAGAAGCTCTAGAGGTAAACCACTTCCAGAGTGGCCGAACCATCGAGCGGGGTTTCCACGCTCAGGTCCAGGTTTTGTCGAGCATTGATCACCGTCTGCACGGTGACGGTGCTCAGCATTAAACCGATGGCCGCGGGCCCGCTGACACTGCCCTCCACATCGGTAAAGCCCAGGTAGCTCCTGGAGCCGATGTCGATGGGGTTGAGGTTGGACGTGCGCCACGCCAGTCCCCCGGTAGTGGACTCGGTGCCGTAGATCTGCGCAATGTTGCCGGCCTGGGTCTGTCGTGGGTCGAAGGTCATGGAGTAGACCCCCAGGCGATTGCCGCTGATATCGAACCCCAGGCCGTAGTAAATCTCGCTGTCGACCATGGCCGAGCCGTCGCGGTTGTCGCGCATGCGCAGGGCAAAGCGAACCGTGCCCGTGCAGGCGATGCCGACGGTCAGGGTCTTGACGGGCAGGCGCGTGGCGGTCGCCAGGTGCAAGTCCTGTTGGGCAATCTTGCCGTAGTCAATCAGGGCGCCGCCGGGGAACTGCGGCAAGCAGGCGGAGGGAGTGATCAAGCCTTTGACACTCAGGTCCACCGCCGAGGCGGCTAGCACAGAGGGCGTGCTGGTCAACAGCAACAGACTGGTAAAGAGGCGGGTTTTCACGGGACGAGTTCCTCACAGTGACGGGTCAGGGGTAGACGATTTCGATAGTGCCGGAACCATTGATATGCACCACCTCGCGAAGATCCAGGCTTTGCATGGGGGCAAGGTAAGACTTGAGACGCATCGTGCCGGTCAGGGTCTGGATGGCCACCGGGCCGGTGGTGACGCCCGTCGTGTCGGTAAACCCCAGCAGGCTGTTGGCGGCCATGGGGATTTGCCGCGCGGTGGAACTGCTCCACGCCACGCCGTTGCTGGTGGAGTCGGTGCGGTACAGCGCGGGCAAGGTGTCGGCGCTGAATTCGGCCGGGTCGATAGTCAGGTAAAATCGCCCGATTTTGTTGCGACTGGCATCCAGGTCCAATCCATAAGCGGTTTCATCGGTACCGCCCGTGGCCGAACCGTCGCGGTTGTCTTTCATGCGCAGAGCAAAGCGGATCGGCGCATCGCAGGTCACACTCAGGCGCAGTGTGCGAATGGGCAGCGGTGTTTCAGTGGTGGTATTTAGGTCTTTGGCATACAGGGTGCCGTAGTCCACTACGCCCTGGTCGGATAATGTCGGCAGGCAGGCGATGGGCGCAAAGTGCGCGCGCACGGTCAGTTCCCGGTAGCGTCCGTTTTGTGCGCTGTACAACATCCCGGAAACTTCCCAGGTGGTGTTGTCGCGCACTTGAGTGGCAGCGGGGTCGGCCCAGGCGCGCAGCGTCAGTTGCAACGACAGGGTGTTGCCCCTGAGCACCGCACCGTGTGCGACCGGCGCGATGCCATGGCCGGAACGCCATTCCAGCACCGCGCCATTGGCCACGGGCGCCTGGCCCGCAGCAGGTAGCAGCCCCAACTCTACGGCGCGACCATCGAGCACGGCGTTGCCGGCTTCGATGGCATAGCTGCCATGCGGGGTAAATTGCAGGCGCTGCGGGCTAGCGGCCAGTGCGCGATAGAACAGGCTCAAATCTTGCGCTTGCGGACAGTTGATGGTCACGCTCAGGCGCCGCTCGCCAAGCAAGCGCTCCAGCGCACTGTCGCTTTGTGCCAGGCGGCTCATCAAGCCGAAATCGATCAGGGATTCGCTGACATTCAGTTGGCATTCTTCCAAGGCGTGGGCGGTGCCGGCCCCGCCGATCAATAACCACAGGCACAGTTGGCGCATACATGTTGCGAAGGGCATGACGGGGATCCTCAAGGCGCGTGGCAACGCGCGGGAGCAGTTTCGAAGTACACCGTGGGGTCGGCTTTTTCCGGCAGGGAGTAACGCAATTCGCATCGACCGCCATCGGGTGTGGTTATCCACAGCGTCGATTGGTCCAGCACGTTGGGTAGAAACACCTGGCTGGCGTCCTGCACCAAGGTGACGAACTCGCCGCTGGCGCTGCTGACTGAGGCTCCGGCAGGCAGAGGTGTACCCTGGTCGGTGCTGACGGTGAGCAATATGCGACGGGTCAAGCTGATGCCAAATTCGACTCGGTCAACGGCGCCGCGTCCGGCCGAGATCATCGCCAGGCCATTGTTGATGTCGGCATTGCGCGGCAGTGAACGTGTCTGCACTTCCACTGGGCTGCGCCCGTAGGCGGCGACTTGCGGCACCACGGCCTGGCCTTGCCAGTCGGTCCACACCGCGCCGCTGGGGGTACTGAGCTTGATGCCACTCATATCGCCGACCGACACCAGGGCAAAGGTGTCGCGCACCGGGTAGGGTGAAAAAGTCACGCCGTCGCCATGTATCACCACACCGCCGCGAGCGCCGCCTTGATAACTGGAGCGTTCGGCATCAGCGCGGCTGTAGCTGAAATCGAGCTGGCTGTAACGCGGCAGTACCGAGACGCCCAGCGTGGTTTCCACTTGATGGTCGCTGCTGTCGTGTTCGGCGCTGACGCGATAGCTGAGTTGGTCGTCGATCTGTTCGGTGAGGCCCAGGCCGGTGCGGTTCTCACCGCCGGAATTGCGCACCCAGCTACGTAGCCGGCGACTTTCGCCCAACGGCACGCTGATATTGAGGTACACCGCGTTGTCCTGTTGCTGGCTACCGCCCATTTGCCACTCGGCACTGGCCGACAGTGACACAGCGCCGATGCTCGTGCCCCAAGAGGCCAGCGCACGGCTGCTGCTGTCGCCAGCGAAGTTGGCCGAGCGAGCAACCCCGGCACTGAACGCACCCAGCAGCGGATGCGACCAGCCCAGGTTGAGGCTTTGTTGGTCGCGATAACGGGCGTCGCGGTTGCTGTCATCACGCTCATACGTGCTTTCTTCAAGTTCGCGATAGCCGATGCTGCGCCAGGAATTGGCGGCGCTGATCGACCACTGCTCGCCCAGGCGCTGGGACCAGGAAAGGTCGGTCTGTACGCCCGAAACCTTTTCCCACGCCTGGGTGTTGGACAGCTGTGTGGACAGTTGGATCTGGCTGTCCACCCACGGCAACCAGCCCAGGCTGGCGCCCACCGAGCGGTATTCGCTGGCTGCCAGTACACCAGTGCCCAAGGTCAACTGCGGGTGCAGCGCACCGGTCCAGCCGCCACTGACCACCCACGGATCCTCGCCTTTGGCGTCGCCCACATTCCGCACCCGGCCCGCGGCCACGGAGTAACCCGGTGCGGGCAACCCAAGGCCGAGCATGGCCGCCGGTACGGTGAAGCGCCGCTCACCCCCGGCGCTTTCCTTGACCGTGACCTCGACGTCCGAGCGCGTATTCAAGCGACGTACATCTGGCAGGGTAAAGGGGCCTGCGGGCACGACGGTGGAGTGAATCAACGCACCGTTCTGTCGTACCTCCACCTGGGCAGGGCTGTTGGCAATGCCCTGGATCAGCGCACCCTGGCCCTGTTCTTGAAGGGCTTGCTCGGTAAGCACCTGCACCCCGGTAATCTGCGCGCCGGACAGTACCGGGTTATACAGGTTGATTTGCCCAGCCTGCAGCACCGCCTGGTGGCTGGCGAAGGTGCGCTGGGCATAGGCTTGCAAGTGGGTGCTGCGTGACAGGCCATCCTGCCAGGTCTGTACTTGGCGACTGCGCACGATCCAATCGCCGGCATTGAACCCCACCTCGGTGTTGGCCGAGCCAAAGCGGCTGGCGTCATCGCCGAAGCGGTTGTAGAAACCACTGAGGTCGTAGTTGAGCAGCCCGGCAAACCCGCCGGTTTCGTACCCCGAGATATCCTGCTGTATGGGGCGCAGCGCCTCGGTGGGTACCACCAGTGACACCGTCAGCGTCGCCGGGTCCGGTTCAACCAGGGTTTGCGGATATTGCGCAAGAAAATCGTGACAACCTGCCGTTTCATTCGGGATCACCAGGTTGGCGGCGTCCAGCAATGCGCGGTCGAAGCACGGGTTGCCTTGCTGATCGAAGGTCACATCCAGCCGGCCGCGTCGCTGACCATTGACCCGCAGATTGACCGTGTGTTGCCCGGTGGCGAAGCGCGGTGCTGCCAGCAGCAGGCTGGCCAGCTGTGGATCAATGCCGCGTTGATGCAAGGTCTGGGCGTCGAAGCTGGAGGCGCTGGAGTTTTCGGCCCATGCCTTGGCGGGCATCAGCGCGCACAGCAGCAACACCAGCGGCAAGGTCGAGTTGGCAGGGATGTCGGGCACGGCTTCGCCGTCACGGTAACTCAATACTGTTTTCACGCAAGGTACTCGAGTAGTGAACGCGCGAGCCCCGTGTGCCCAGGCGTTCTGGTGACGGTCAATGAGCCGTCACTTCGTTATTCAGGCGGCGGTCAGGGGGGCGACGCCTGCGGTTTTCAGTCAGAGGGTGATCGGTGCGTCGTAGGCTTTCACCGCAAAGCCGTACACAGTGGCCGGCTGCAACCTGACCGTGTTGGCCTGCCCGCCGCTGGCCGGCACGCTCAAGGCTTCGCCGGGCAGCACGTAAGTGCGCGGCAGCATCGCCCTGCCGTTGCCGGGCAACAGCAGCAGTTCCTGCGCCAGGCGCACTACATAGGGCGTGTCGTTACGTACTTGCAACTGGCCGTCGCGCAAGGTCCAGGTCAGGTCGGTCCAAGGCGTGCGGTTGGGGGCAAGGCCTCTGGGATGCACGATCACCGGCAAGTTCTGGCGCACGGTCACGCCCACGCGGGCATGCCCGGCGGCGGTCGCGGCACGGCCTTGGGGCATGCCTTCGAACACTGCGCGTTTAAGCCGTTGGGTGAGCAACGGCTTCCGGTTTTGCAGGATGAAGCGCACCAACTGGGATTTAGACGCCTCGACCCGTGACAGCGGCGGTGTCACCACCAGCAGCGGCTCGGTGTCTTCCGGAATATCCTGCAAGGTCACATGCAGCAGCGCGAGTTGGCTGTCGGTGTTGGTCACCGACACTGCCGCTTCGCCTTCGGCTTCGAACACGATCACCACGGAGGTGTCCGGTACCATCCCGTCGGCTTTGACTTGATTGCCGAGTATCAGCAGCAGGGCGATAAGGCCGACAGCGGTGTTTGAGAATGTCGTCGTCATGACGGGTTTTCCATTAGGCCAAAAGGTATCGGTCAGAGGTAACGCAAATCCAGGACGATGGAGCCGTCGAGGGGGACTTCCTGGTCCAGCGTCAGGTACTGCGAAAAATTGATGGCGGTGACCACCTGAAGCTCCGCGGTCAGTTGGCTGATGAAGTCCGGTTGACGGTCGCCCAGCAGTGCAAAGGCCATATAGGATCTTGGATAGGCGTTGGGGTCCGGTGACCAGGTTTCCCCGTTGTTGGTGGAGGCCAATACCTGCATGGGCTGCGCATCGCCCACTACGTTGCGATAGGACAACGCTACGGAGCCGAGACGTTCCTCGGGGGCGTGGATGTTTCTGCCCAGTCCGTAGAAAAAGTCGGGGGCCAGCGAGGAGTCGGCGCGATTGTCGATGCCTACCAAGGCAAACAGCATGGGCCTGGCGCAGAGCACATGCAGTTCGAGTAGCTGGCTGGGCAGCACGGTGAACTCGTCTGCGTTGAGGCTATGTGCGGGGATCTTGTCATGCTCGATGATGCCGTCATTCATCAGCTCGATGTGGCAGGCATCCGGTGTCACCCGGCCGGTCACCGTGAGGTCGACGGTCGAGGCTGCGTGGGTATCGACTAAGGTGGCCAGGCAGAGCAGCGCAGCCACGTAACGGCCAACTGTGTCCAGTACCGGCACAGGTAGGCGCAGCCCATGCCCGGCAGTTTTCAAGGGATGGGCGGCCATGGGTTACAGGTACTTCACTTCGAGGGTGGCGGAACCGTCGATGGTGACTTCATTACTGAGGTCCAGCCCGTCGGTGCGGTTGATGATCGTGAGCACTTCCAGGTCTACGCGCAGATTCTTGATTGGCATTGGCTGGGTGTCGTCATCCATTGAGGCCGCCGCCATGTACATGCTCGGTTCCCAGAATTTTTCGGGGTACCAGGAGTTACCCTGATCCATCGATGCGATAGGTTGGACGGCAACGCCGTCTTCAGCCACTGCGTTACGCCAGGTGAGGGAGAAATGACCGAGCTTTTGGTTCTCGTTGATAAAGCCCAGGCCAAAGTCTGTCGAGAGGCCTGAGCCTGCACGATTATCAATGGGGTGCAGGGCAAACTGGATTGGCGCGTCACAATCGACGGTCATCAATAGGGTATGCCTGCCAATCGCCGTTCCTCTATCGGGGTTCAGGTCCTTGGCGGACACCTTGCCATGGTCGATCACACCGCCACCGGAAAGGGTGGGTATACAGGCGCTGGGCACGATCAGCCCCTTGACGGTCAGGTCGACGCTGGAGGCAGCGAAGGCAGTGGCTGAGCTGAGCAGAAGTACGCTGGCGGCCAGCGTGGTCAATCGAATATTCATCGGGTCTCCTTATCCTTAGAGGTAATTGACTTGCACGGTGGCGTGACCGTCGATAGGCACATCGTCGGTCAGTGTCAGGTTGCTGGCGGGCGCGATGTGAGTGATCAGGCGGATCTCGGCCTCCAGCTTCTGGATCGCAATCGGTACCACGCCGTCGTTGTTGGCGACCGCTGTCAGCACGGTGTGGCTGAGCATCACGGAGGGCATCCAGGTTGCGCCGCCATCCCTTGAGACTATGGTGCGTACCGGCACGTCGTCGGCCACCGGCTGGTAGAGGCCAAGCCCGGCATCACCGACTTTTTCGTCGTTGGGGGTCATGCCCAGGCCGTGCCAACTGAAGTGGCTGGCGGTGGTGCCGGCGCGGTTGTCGATGGTGTTCAGGGTAAAAAACGTCGGCCCTTCGCAATGCACGCTCAAGAGCATGGTTTCTCGGGGCAGGTCGGTGTAGGTGTCGCTATTGAGATCCTTGACCGACACCTTGCCGAAGTCGACATTGCCACCGCCGGAGACCTCTGGCGCGCAGGCGCTTGGCGTGATGATGCCTTTGACGGTGAGGTCCAGGCTGCTGGCGGCGAAGACTGAGCCGGCGCCAAACAGCAACAGTGTCGCAGTGAGGGTAGTGAGAGGGCTGGCCATGGGTCACATCCTGTGAATGAATGGTGGTTTACAGGTACTTCACTTCAAAGGTCGCCGAACCGTCGATTGCCACTTCGTTAGTTAATGTAAGGTCCTTTGCTGCCGCAATGGAGCCGTACAGGGTAATGTCCATCGTCGCGTCCTTGATCGGATGCGGCGCCCAACCGTTATCGCCGCGGCTGCCCAGTGCGACAAACTCACCTGGCCCAACAGCGTCGTCCGGATAGATGTCTCTCCACTGACCATCGTCGTTGTACATCGCCAGCAGGGTGGAGGGTGTTTCGGCGACGGGATTGTTGAATGTGAAGCTATATTGGCCGAGCTTCTGGTTTTCGTTGGTCAGCCCCAGGCCAAACGCGTAGCTATATATGGGAGAGCCCGCTCGGTTATCGATGAGGTCGATGGCGAACAGTGTCGCCGCTTCGCAATTCACGCTCAGTAGCAGGGTTTTGCGTTCAAGCTGTGTAGGGGTATCGAGATTCAGATCTTTTGCCGCGATCTTTCCAAAATCGACATTGCCCGGCAGGCTGGCTGCACAGGCGCTGGGCGTGATCAACCCTTTGACGGTCAGGTCGACGCTGCTGGCGGCGAAAGCCGATGACGTCATGGCGAGCAGCAGGGCACTGCTCCACAGGGGCAGGCGGGTCTTCATCTGGGAAACGTCCATTTACAGGTACTTCACTTCAAAGGTCGCGGAGCCGTCGATTGCCACTTCGCTGGTCAAGGTCAGGTTTCTTGCAGGTGCAATCAAGGTGTGCAGCGTCATGTCCATGAGCGCGTCTTTGATCGGGTGGGGGGCCCAACCGTTCTCACCGCGGCTGCCCAGCGCCACCAGATCGTTGGGGGCAATGACCTCATCCGTAAGGAGGTCTGTCCATTGGCCCTCGGAGTTGTACATTGCAATCAGGGTGGATGGTGTTTCAGTGACGGGGTTGCTGAACGTCAACTGATACAGGCCGAGCTTCTGGGTTTCGTTGATCAAGCCCAGGCCAAAGGCGCCGCCGGACGCGGCGGAACCGGCTCGATTGTCGACGGGATGGATTGCAAACAGCGTCGCCGCGTCGCAATTGACGCTCAGTTGCAGGGTCTTTTTCTCAAGCGGCGTATAGCTGTCTTGATTCAGATCTTTTGCGGCGATTTTTCCAAGATCGACGTCACCCGGCAGGTTGGGTGTGCAGGCGCTGGGCGTGATCAACCCTTTGACAGTCAGGTCGACGCTGCTGGCGGCGAAAGCGGATGACGTTATGGCGAGCAGCAGGGCACTGCTCAGTAGGGATACAGAGGTCTTCATTTCAAATTGTTCCATTACAAGCTGGCAGATTGAGGCACGCCAGGGCAACGCCCGGTCGTGTGTGGGCGGGTGGTTGCCTGGAGGCGATCTCGATTTTTTTGCGCTTGCCGGGGAGTGGCAAGTCGTCCCTCTTTGGGGTGGGCACAATCTAGCGAGGGGGGCGCGCGGGGGAAATACAACTAATACGACATTGGCGGGGGGGACGAAGGACGTGCCGGGAGAGGGGGGCGGTGGTGCTTTTCGTAGTTGTTGTATCGACTCGGTCAGACTCAAAAGATTATAGATACCCCCTGAATGGGTATTTGCTACATGAGAGGTCTCGAGGGCTATTGCACCAGTGCCGGAGATTACTGCCGGATCAATAGTCACGATAGAGGTACTGATGGGTTCGCTGGTAGGTTCAACAGCAGGAGCGAACCGCAAATTGAAGCCACAAGGTGCCCCCCCGCTTCATTGGCAGCAGTTGAGCGTGCTGGTGGTGGAAGACCATTCAGCCTACCGCCTGTTGCTGGGTTGTTTGCTGCAAAAACTGGGGTTGGGATACGAATTGGCCGACGATGGGTACGTCGGGCTGGCGGCCTTTGCCAGCCGGCCCTTCGACTTGGTGATCAGTGATTGCCAGATGCCGTTCATGGACGGCTACAGCATGGCTCGCGCTATTCGCCAGCATGAGCGCGACAACGGGCAGAGGCGAGTGCCGATCATTGCCTTGACCGCCAACCTGCAAAACGACAGCCCCCGGCGTTGCCGCGACGCCGGCATGGATGCCTGGCTGCTCAAGCCATTGACCCTTGAACAGCTGCACGCCGTGTTGGCACGCTGGCTGCCGAGCGAGGATGACGCGTATGTCGCCCAGAAGGCTGTTGCGCCGCTCGCCGGCTGGCCAACCCGTGCCACGTTGGTCGCCATGTTTGGCAGCGAGCGTATCGTCGATCAATTGTTGGAAACCCTGTTGTTCGAGGCTTGGGAAGACCACCGCGTGTTGCGCCATGCCTGCTTGACGTTGAACTCGTCACTGACGGCTGAGCGCCTCCATCGATTGGTGGGCAGCCTGGTGTTTTTGGGCGGTACTGGCCTTGAAGCCAGCGCCGTGAAGCTGATCGAACAGGTCCAGTCCCAGGGTGTTGCTGCGCACAAGGTGCAATTGGAGTTGTTCCTGGCGCGCTTGTTCGTCTATCTCGAGTACCTCTCTGAAGTCTGAGAGGTAGTGTTGGCGCAGAGCGTTTTGCAATCCGTTGATCTTGTTTTTGCTGTAGGTATTTTCTTATTGTTTTGTAGGCAAAAAATTGTGAGCTACTGAACATTGAGCGTGGCTGCCAGCAGCACTTTGTTAGCGGTTGTTGATGAGCGCCAGCGGGGGTATTTTGCGCGGATTCAGTTTGCCATCATTCGTGGGAATCTATGCTTCGAGTAATTATTGCTGACGATCACCCTATTGTGCGTATCGGGCAGAAAGTGGTGATTGAGGCGCATGGCCGGTGCAAAGTGGTCGCGGAAGCCGACGGCCCCGATCAGTTGCTCGAACTGTTGAGGACAACCCCGTGTGACGTGCTCGTCACAGACTTTGCCATGCCAGGCGGCCAGCAGGCCGACGGCTACGGGCTGTTGAGCCTGTTGCACCGCCAATACCCGCAGTTGCCGGTGATTCTGGTGACCATGTTCGCCAGCGTCGCCACCCTGCGTGCTTCCTTCGCCCATGGTGCCAAGGCCGTGGTGGCCAAAAGTGCTTCGGCCAAGGAGCTGCCCCAGGCGATCAAGGCTGTGTGTGCCGGCCAGACGTTCGCCAGTGAATCCCTGCGGATGCAAATGGTAGAGGCGGGTACGGGCGATCAGTCCCAGGTGCCGCAATTGTCCTGCAAGGAGCGCGAGGTGGTGCGCATGTTGGCCAGCGGCATGACCGTCAGCCAGATTGCGGCACAGGTCAACCGCAGTATCTCTACCATCAGTAAGCAGAAAAGCACGGCTATGCAGCGGCTGAGTATCTCAACCGATGTAGACCTGTTCGCCTACGCTCGCAGCACTGGGATGGTGCCGTAGGCTCCTGCATTTGCCTGGCGAATGTCAGTAGCCAGCGCGGTGTGGGCAGCCTATCGTGCGCTTATTCTTTCGAAACCTGCGGAGCCTGCCCATGAGTGATGCCCATAACGCCCTGATCACCGCGTTCTACAGTGCCTTCCAGCGCCTGGATGCCGAAGCCATGGCCGCCTGCTACACCGAAGACGTGGTGTTCAGCGACCCGGCCTTCGGCGAGTTGCGCGGGCGCGACGCGGGGGATATGTGGCGAATGCTCACCACGCGGGCCAAGGATTTCTCCCTGACCTTCGACCACGTGCGCAGTGATGACAGCACAGGCAGCGCGCACTGGGTGGCGACGTACCTGTTCAGTGCCACGGGCAATACGGTGGTTAACGACATCGGTGCGCGCTTTGTGTTTCGCGACGGCAAGATCTGCGAGCACCACGATCACTTCGACCTGTGGCGCTGGTCGCGCCAGGCGCTGGGCTTGAAAGGGCTGCTGTTGGGCTGGTCGCCGGCGCTGAAAAATGCGGTGCGGGCCCAGGCGCTTAAAGGCTTGAAGGCATTCCAGGCCGGTCGTTGATAAGATTGGCGCTCCTCTGGTTTGCCGAAATTGCCCTGTGACTGATCCTGTAGAACCCAAACCCTGGTTCGTCTACCTGGTGCGTGCCGCCAATGGCTCGTTGTATTGCGGCATCAGCAATGACCCGGTGCGCCGCTTTGCCTGCCACCAAAGCGGCAAGGGCGCGCGGTTTTTCTTGTCCAGCCCGGCGGTGGCGTTGGTGTACACCGAACAATGCGCGAGCAAGGGTGAGGCGTTGCGCCAGGAGCGGCTGATCAAGAAGCTGAAGAAGAGTGCCAAGGAGTGTCTCGCGACGAGTGGCAAGCAATGATCGAAATTATTTACTGATTCATGTGAGGTAAATCCTCGGCCCATCCGTGTAGTGCATGAAACTGCGATCTATTCGCATTAACAGCGTTTTCTACACGGGTTCTCACAGCATGAAGTCAACGGCGGGTGGTTGGGTAAAACAGTGGCTGGGAGCCTCGGTCTTGGCGGTGTCAGGGCTGGCGTTGCTGCCTTTGAGCGTTGCGCGTGCGCAGGAGCAGCAAAGCGCCCAGTTCAATTTTGCCCTGGCAGCCAAACCACTGCCCCAGGCCCTGAGCGAGTTCAGCCGTGTCACAGGCATCAGTGTGATCTACACCGATGAAGCGCCTTATGGCCTCAATGCCCCGGCGCTCAGTGGGCAGATGAGCGCGACCCAGGCCCTGCAACGTCTGCTGAGCAATACAGGTTTCACCTTCCGCCAGATCGACGCCCGCACCCTGGCCCTGGAGCCGCTGCCCAGCGACGGCGCGGTCAACCTTGGCGCCACCACCATCAGCGCGGCCAACCCGACGCAGGACAGCACCAGCTATCAGCCGCCGCCCACCAGTTCGGTGATGCGCTCCCATGGGTTGCTGCTGGAAACCCCGCAAACCGTCAACGTGGTGCCGGCTCAGGTGCTGCGCGACCAGCAACCGCGCAACCTGGATGACGCCCTGGGCAATATCAGCGGCATCACCCAGTCCAACACCCTCGGCAGTACTCAGGACGCGGTGATGTTGCGTGGTTTTGGCGACAACCGTAACGGCTCGATCATGAAGGACGGTATGCCGGTGGTGCAGGGCCGTGCCATGAACGCTACCGCCGAGCGTATTGAAGTGCTCAAGGGCCCATCCTCGCTGTTGTATGGCATCCAGGACCCGGGCGGCGTGGTCAATATCGTCAGCAAAAAGCCTGAGCTGATGCAGTCCACCTCCCTGACCGCGCGCGGCTCGACCTTCGGCAGCGGCAAGAACGGCAGTGGTGGCAACCTCGACACCACCGGCCCCCTCGGCGACAGCGGCCTGGCTTATCGCCTGATTGTCGATCATGAAGACGAAGATTACTGGCGTAACTACGGCACCCATCGCGAGACCCTGGTGGCGCCGTCCCTGGCCTGGTACGGCGATACCACCCAAGTGGTGCTGGCCTATGAACACCGCGAATTTCTCGCGCCGTTCGACCGTGGCACCGCCATCGATCCCAAGACCAACCACCCGCTGAACATCCCCGCCACCCGGCGTCTGGATGAACCGTTCAACAACATGGAAGGTCGCTCCGATCTGTACCGCCTGACCGTCGATCATGATCTGAACGACGACTGGAAAGCTCACTTCGGCTACAGCTGGAATCGCGAAACCTATGACGCCAGCCAGGTGCGCGTGGTCAAGGTCAACACCAACGGCACCCTGACCCGTAACATGGACGGTACCCAGGGCGCGTTGACCACCGACCGCTTCGCCACCGCCAGCCTCGAAGGCAGGGTCGATGTTGCAGGTATGCAGCACGATCTGGTGTTCGGCCTGGACGATGAGTACCGCAAGATCTACCGTGCCGACCTGATCCGCCAGGCGCCGCGAGGCACCTTCGATTACAACAACCCGGTATACGGCAATGAAGTCGCCGGTTCCAAAGTCAGCGCGCCGGACAGCAACCAGACCGATCTGCTGCGCAGCGATTCGCTGTTCTTCCAGGATGCCATCCACCTCAACGATCAATGGATCCTGGTCGGCGGTGCGCGCTACCAGATGTACGATCAATACGCCGGCAAAGGCGTGCCGTTCACCGCCAACACCGACGGCAATGGCCAGAAGTGGGTACCACGGGCCGGGCTGGTGTATCGCTACACTGATCAATTGTCGTTCTACGGCAGTTATACCGAGTCGTTCAAACCCAACTCCACCATCGCGCCGCTGGCCAATAAAACCGTGTTGAGTGGCAGTTTGCAGCCGGAAGAATCCAAAGCCTGGGAGCTGGGTACCAAGTTCGACCTGCCGGGGCGCATCACCGCCAGTGCCGCGCTGTTCACGATCGATAAACGTAACGTATTGGTGCAGGTAGGCGAGGGCCTGACCTCGGAGTACAGCGTGGCCGGCAAGGTGCGCTCTCGCGGTCTGGAGCTGGATGCCAGCGGCCAGCTGACGGATAAATGGAGCCTGATTGGCAGCTATGCCTACACCGATGCCGAGGTTACCGAAGACCCTAAGCTCAAAGGTAATCGCCTGCAGAATGTGGCAAAAAGCACCGGCTCGTTGTCGGCGGTGTATGACTTCGGCAGTGTCCTGGGCGGCGATCAACTGCGTGTCGGCGCCGGGGCGCGTTATGTCGGCGAGCGGGCAGGGGACGCGGCCAACAGTTTCGAACTGCCCAGCTACACCGTGGCCGATGTGTTCGCCAGCTATGACACCCGGCTTGAAGGGCAGAAGGTCAAGTTCCAGCTCAATGTGAAGAACCTGTTCGATCGTACTTACTACACCTCATCGGTGAATACGCAGTTTGTGTCCATGGGCGATGCGCGGCAGGTGTCGGTATCCAGCACCTTGACCTTCTGATTCATTTATCTGTGGGAGCTGGCTTGCCTGCGATGGCATCGACTGGGTTTGCCTGATACACCGAGTTGTCTGCATCGCAGGCAAGCCAGCTCCCACAGGAAAGCGGTCGCCACATTGATAGCGAGCTGTTAGCGTTGCCGCCATTGCATGCTTATGGAAAACGCAACGATGCACTTTGTAAAATGGTTACGCACCGGCACCCTGCTGGTTGGCTTGAGCTTTTTGCTGGGCGGCTGCGCCAGTGTTTCACCGACTTCCACACCGGCAACCCTGGATAAGTTGTTGAGCGACCCGGCGCTGCACGGCGCTACGGTGTCGCTGATGGTGCGCGATGCTCGCAGTGGCGCCACGCTCTATCAGCACAACCCTCGCACCCGGCTGGTGCCCGCGTCCAACCTCAAGTTGCTGACCACCGCCGCGGCGATGGATGTGTTGGGGCCGCAATACCGCTTCGCCACCCAACTGCTGAGCAATGGCATACGCCAGGGCGACCGTTTGACCGGCAACCTGTACCTGCGTGGCCTCGGCGACCCGACCGTTCAGTTTGCCGATTACCAGGCCCTGGCCGCGCAATTGGCCAGCCAGGGCGTGCGCCAGGTGCAGGGCGACCTGGTGTTCGATGACAACTGGTTCGACGCTGAGCGGCTGGGTGTCGACTGGTCTCACGATGACGAAACCACCTACTACGGCGCGCAGATTTCAGCGCTGACCGTGTCGCCTGATTCGGATTTCGATGCAGGCAGCGTACTGGTCACCGCGAAGGCTGCGCTGCGGGCCGGCTCGCCGGTAAGTGTCGAGATTTTTCCGCCCACCGATTACCTGCAACTGAGCAACCTCGCCATCAGTGGGCCGGGCAACAGCTATGGGATCAACCGTCGCCATGGCACCAACCTGTTGCAGCTCAGCGGCGCAGTGGCGCCGGGGCGGCAGAGCCAGCAATTGGTCAGCGTCTGGGAGCCAACGCAACTGGTGGCCAATCTGTTCGAACAGGCCTTGGCGCAACAGGGCATCACCGTATTGGGGCGTCGAGTGATGGGTGGGGCAAGCCCGGCTGCAGTGACGGTGCTGGCCGAGCACCAATCGGCACCGTTACAGGAGTTGATCACGCCGTTGCTCAAGCTCTCGAACAACAACATGTCCGAAGCCTTGCTCAAGGCCATGGGGCGCCAGACCGCCAATAGCGGCACGGCAGCGGCGGGTGCCGTGGCGGTGGCCGGGTTTCTCAAGCGTCAGGGGCTGGACACCAGCACGTTCAGTCAGGTCGACGGCTCCGGCCTCTCGCGGCGCAATCTGGTGTCGTCGCAAACCCTCACCGACCTGCTACTGGCCGCCAGCAAACAGCCGTGGTTCGACACCTGGTACAACGCGCTGCCGATTGCCGGCAACACCGACCGCATGACCGGCGGCAGCCTGCGCTACCGTCTGCGCGACACGCAGGCGCAGAACAACCTGCACGCCAAGACCGGCTCCATGGGCGGCGTGTCGTCATTGAGTGGTTACATCACCGACGCCGGCGGGCGCAAGCTGGTGTTCGCGATGCTGACCAACAACTACGTGGTGGCCGGCGCGCAGGTCAAGGCGTTGGAGGATCGCGTGGCAGTGGCGCTGTCACGCAACGACGATTGATTCAGGGCTGATAGCCCATGCGCCAACTCACGGCCCGGGTCGCCGCCAGCAGGTGCTGCGCCGCCGGGCCATCTTCATCGGCATGGAACAGTGAGGTCGGGCCGACCACGGTCATCACTGCCGCCACTTGCCCGACCGCATTGAACACCGGCGCCGACAACGCATCCACGCCGGGCATCAGCAGGCCATGCACAAAGTGCAGGCCACGGCTGCGGATTTGTTCGCACACGCTGGCATAGGCCTGATCGTCTGCCAAGGTATGAGCGGTGCCGGCTTGAACCTCGCGTTCGCGCAGTTCCACCGTTTCCCGTGACGGCAGGTAAGCGCTGAACACCAGCCCGGTGGACGAACTGAGCAGCGGCAGCACTGAGCCCAACTGCGTCACCACAGTAACGGCGCGCACTGCCGGCTCGATCTGTACCACGGTCGCGCCCTGGTTGCCCCACACCGCCAGAAAGCAGGTCTCATTCAATTCATCGCGCAGCTCGGCCAGGGGCATGGCGCCGACTTTCAACACATCCATGCTGCCCAGCGCCGCCAGCCCCACGCGCAAAGCCTCCCGGCCCAGGCCGTAATGGTTGGTGGCGGTGTTCTGCTCGGCAAATCCGGAGGCAATCAGCGCCTGCAAATAGCGGTGGACCTTGCTCGCCGGCATCTGCACATGTTCGGCCAGACGTGACAGCGAGGTGGCCGGGGACAATTCGGCCAGAGCCTTGAGAATATCGGTGCCGACTTCCGCCGAACGGACTTTCTGTTTACCGGTGTCGCGGGGCTTTTCCATGGAAGGGCGAGAATCCGAAAGATGAATGGGCGTCTTTATAGCTTGACGGTCAACAGTGATCAAATTACGTTATGCGTAACTGGATTACGATAAATACAACTGACCCACAGAGGATGATCCATGACCCTCGAATACCTTTCGGGTTTCGGCAACGAATTCGCCAGCGAAGCCTTGCCTGGCGCATTGCCCGTCGGCCAGAACTCGCCGCAGAAGGCCCCCTACGGGCTATATACCGAACTGTTTTCCGGCACGGCCTTCACCATGTCGCGCAGCGAAGCCCGGCGCACCTGGCTGTACCGCATCCAGCCGTCGGCCAATCACCCGGCGTTCATCAAACTTGCGCAGCAATTGGCCGGTGGACCCTTGGGCGCAGTGACGCCCAATCGTCTGCGCTGGAACCCGCTGGACATTCCGAGTGAGCCGACGGACTTTATCGATGGACTGGTCGGCATGGTGGCCAACTCGGGGTCGGAAAAACCTTCGGGCATCAGCATCTACACCTACCGCGCCAATCGTTCCATGGAGCGCGTGTTCTTCAATGCCGACGGTGAACTGCTGATTGTGCCGGAGCAGGGCCGCCTGCGCATCGCCACCGAACTGGGCGTGCTGGACGTCGAGCCGCTGGAAATTGTCGTGCTGCCCCGTGGCCTCAAATTCCGTATCGAACTGTTGGATGCACACGCACGCGGTTATGTTGCCGAGAACCACGGCGCCCCGCTGCGCCTGCCCGACCTGGGCCCCATCGGCAGTAATGGCCTGGCCAACCCGCGTGACTTCCTCACGCCGGTGGCCCGCTACGAAGACCTCAAGCAACCGACCACGCTGGTACAGAAATTCCTCGGTGAGCTGTGGGGCTGTGAGCTGGACCATTCACCGTTCAACGTGGTCGCCTGGCACGGCAACAACGTGCCGTACAAATACGACCTGCGTCGTTTCAACACTATCGGCACGGTGAGTTTCGATCATCCGGATCCGTCGATCTTCACCGTGCTGACCTCACCTACCAGCGTGCATGGCCTGGCCAACCTCGACTTCGTGATCTTCCCGCCGCGCTGGATGGTGGCCGAGAATACCTTCCGTCCGCCATGGTTCCATCGCAACCTGATGAACGAATACATGGGCCTGATCCAGGGCGCCTACGATGCCAAGGCCGAAGGCTTCCTGCCCGGCGGCGCGTCGCTGCACAGCTGCATGAGCGCCCATGGCCCGGATGGCGAGACCTGCACCAAGGCCATCAATGCGGACCTGGCGCCGCACAAGATCGATAACACCATGGCTTTCATGTTCGAAACCAGCCAAGTGCTGCGCCCGACCCAGTTCGCCCTGGAGTGCCCGCAGCTGCAACCTGCTTACGACGCGTGCTGGGCCTCACTGCCCGCCACCTTCAACCCGAATCGGAGATAACCCATGACGCAACCAACGCAGACCCGCAGCTGGGTGGCCTCGGCCAACGGTCACGCGGATTTCCCCCTGCAGAACCTGCCCCTGGGCGTGTTCAGTATCAACGGCTCGGCCCCGCGCTGTGGCGTGGCGATCGGCGACATGGTCCTCGACCTGCACGCCGCGCTGGATGAATTTGACGGTGATGCCCGGCGTGCCGTTGAGGCAACAGCGGGTGGCCAATTGAACGCTTTTTTTGAACTTGGCCGTGGGCCACGCGTGGCGTTACGCGAGCGCCTGCTGGAGCTGCTGGCCGAAGGCAGCCAGCTGCAACAGCGCGAAGCGCAGGTGCTGCACCGCGCCGCCGATTGCCAGATGCACTTGCCGGCGAAGATCAATGACTACACCGACTTCTACGTCGGCATCGAGCACGCGCAGAACGTCGGCAAACTGTTTCGCCCGGATAACCCCCTGTTGCCCAACTACAAGTACGTGCCGATTGGTTACCACGGCCGGGCGTCGACCATTCGCCCGTCGGGCACGCAGGTCCGGCGCCCCAAAGGCCAGACACTGCCGGCCGGCCAGTCCGAACCGACGTTCGGCCCCTGCGCGCGCCTGGACTACGAACTGGAGCTGGGCATCTGGATCGGCCAGGGCAATGCCATGGGCGAAGCGATTGCCATCGGCGATGCGGCCGAGCATATCGCCGGTTTCTGCCTGCTCAATGACTGGTCGGCGCGAGATATCCAGGCCTGGGAATACCAGCCGCTGGGCCCGTTCCTGTCGAAAAGCTTTATCACCAGTATTTCGCCATGGGTGGTGACCGCCGAAGCGCTGGAGCCCTTTCGCAAAGCGCAACCGGCGCGGCCCGAGGGCGACCCGCAACCGCTGCCGTATCTGCTGGATAAACGTGATCAGAACGCGGGCGCCTTTGATATCGAGCTGGAAGTGCTGCTCACCACCGCCTCAATGCGCGAGCAGAACCTGCCCGCCCATCGCCTGACCTTGAGCAATACCGAGCATATGTACTGGACAGTGGCGCAAATGGTTGCGCACCACAGCGTCAACGGTTGCCAGTTGCAGGCCGGCGACCTGTTTGGTTCAGGCACCTTGTCCGGGCCGCAGCCGGGGCAGTTCGGCAGCCTGTTGGAAATTACCGAAGGCGGCAAGAAGCCGATTGAATTGGCCTCGGGCGAGGTACGTAAATTCCTTGAAGACGGCGACGAAATCATCCTGCGTGGCCGTTGCCGCCGCGAAGGTTTTGCCAGCATCGGCTTCGGTGAATGCCGCGGTACTGTGGTTGCGGCACGTTAAGAGGGCAGGGTCATGGAACTCTATACTTACTACCGTTCCACCGCGTCGTATCGGGTACGTATTGCCCTGGCGCTCAAGGGCCTGGATTTCACCGCGCTGCCAGTCAACCTGCTGGTGCCGGCAGGCGGCGCCAATCACCAGCCCGAGTACCTGGCGATCAACCCTCAAGGACGTGTGCCGGCGTTGCGTACTGATCAAGGGGAGACGTTGATCCAGTCGCAGGCGATCATCGAATACCTGGAGGAGCGTTATCCACAGGTGCCACTGCTCTCCAGCGATCCGGCAGCCCGTGCCCATGAACGGGCGGTAGCGTCGATCATCGCCTGCGATATCCACCCGCTGCACAACTCCAGCACGCAGAACCTGTTGCGTCAGTGGGGGCACGATGAAGCGCAGTTGCTTGAATGGATCGCCCATTGGGTCAGCCAGGGGCTGGGTGCGGTGGAGCAGTTGATTGGAGATAAGGGCTTCTGCTTTGGCGAGCAGCCAGGCATGGCGGATGCATTTCTGATTCCACAGCTGTATGCGGCCGAACGTTTCAAGGTGCCGCTGGTGGCTTACCCGCGCATTGGGCGAGTGGCAGCGTTGGCGGCGCAGCATCCGGCCTTCGTACAGGCCCACCCCGCCAATCAACCTGACACACCGCCCCTCCCACCTTTGATCGTGCCAACCTAATAAAAAATAAAGGTACCTTGCGATGCACAATCAGATTGCCAGCTTTCGCGCGGCACTCGACGCCCGTCCGGTGTCGCGCTACCAGTGGTTGATTCTCGTGTTGCTGGCGTTGCTGCTGGTCACCGATGGCTACGACGCCCAGGTGCTGGGCTATGTAGTGCCGGCGCTGGCTCAGGATTGGGGCCTGGAAAAAGCTGCGTTCGGGCCGGTGTTCAGCGCCAACCTGCTTGGGTTGACCCTCGGCTCGCTGCTGGTGACACCGCTGGCGGATCGTTTCGGCGTGCGGCGCATCCTGTTGGCCTGTGTGCTGATCTACGCCAGCCTGACCGTACTGATGGTGTTTGCCAATTCCCTCACCACACTGATGGCGGCGCGGTTTATCTGCGGCATCGGCATGGGAGGCGCAATGCCCAGTGCCATGGCATTGATGTCTGAATATTCGCCGCCGCGCATGCGCACCTTGATGGTGACCCTGGCGGCCTGCGGCTTTTCGTTCGGCGGTGCGGCAGGCGGCTTTGTGGCGGCCGGGTTTATCGACAGCTTTGGTTGGCAGGCGGTGTTCCTGGCTGGTGGGGTAACGCCGTTGCTGCTGTTCCCGTTCCTGGTGTGGCTGTTGCCCGAATCCTTGCCACGCCTGTTGCGCGATGCGCCGCCGTATCTGCGTTTGCGCAAAGTCACGGCGCGGATGCTGCCCGACTGGCAACCGCCGCCCGCGACCGAAGCTGAAAACCTGCAGGAACAAGGCAGCAAACTGACGGTGGTGGAGCTGTTTCGCAACGGCTACGCGCGCCCGACGCTGCTGATCTGGGCGACCTTTTTTGTCAGCCTGATTTTGCTGTATTTCATGATCAGCTGGTTGCCATCACTGTTGCTCGAAAGCGGTTTGGCGCTGAACGAAGCCAACCTGGTCACGTCCATGTTCCTGTTTGCCGGCACCTTGGGCGCCATCCTCATGGCCTGGTTTGCCGACCGTCTGAAAAGCAAAGTGCGGTTGCTCTCCGGGGTGCTGGCGGCGGCTGCGTTGTGCACCATCCTGCTGGGCTTGAACCACGACAATCCACGTTACCTGGTGGCCTGCGTGTTCGCCGCCGGGTTCTGCATCATCGGCGGGCAACTGACCCTCAATGCCTTTGCGAGCAATTTCTACCCGGCGCAGGTGCGCGCCACCGGCACAGGCTGGGCGTTGGGGGTAGGGCGTTTTGGATCAATCCTGGGGCCGCTGTTCGGCAGTATGTTGCTGGCGATGCATATACCGGTGGAGCAGATTTTCTTCTTCTGTGCGATTCCGGCGGTGATTGCGGCGCTGTTGATTATTCAGGTGCGGGCGCCGGGCTCCACTACGCTAAAAACGCCAGTGCCTGGCGATATTCTCAATCGCACCTAGGGGGCGTTCTCAATTAGTTTCCCCGTCGCGCCGGGTCTGCTGTTGTGCAGGGCAAGGCGCGAGAAGCGTGGTTTGGTCATTCCAAATAAGCTTCGAGCAACGCAGCCCTGCACAACAGCAGGCCCGGCCCTTCGGGTTGTGCCTTAAAGCGGGCCAGCCTGCGTTGCAGGCCTTGGAAAGGGAACAACCATTCCCAGCGGCCTGCGCCTTGCCTGGCCCGCTTTAAGGCGACAACGCGGCGGGGAAACTAATTGAGAACGCCCCCTAGGTCAATGCACCACTGAATTGGGCGGCAGGTGCCCCAGCCGCTCGGTCAGGCGCAGGCGCTGGATCGGGTCTTCGCTGAGCATCAACGCGTGTTCCAGGTCAAAGCGTTCGGCGCTCGGGCAATCCAGTCGCTGGTACAGGCTGGCGCGTGCAAGGTAGTCGGCGGCGCTGGCATTGCCCAGTTCCAGTACGCGCTCGGCGTCCACCAGGGCAGCCAGGGGATCGTCGTTGGCGAGGTGCAGTTGGCGCAGGTTACGCGACAGCCGCTGCAGGATCGCCCTAGGCTCGGCGGTGTGCAGGTGGTCGGCGTGCAAGTTGAGTTTTGGCCCGTACTGCCGGTGCAGCAGTTCGCGACAGTCGTTGGGATACAGGCGTCGACCGCCGCACGGGTCCAGCAGGTGGTCGGCACCGGGTACGCGTAGCAGGAAGTGGCCGGGGAAATTCACCCCGACCATGGGGATATCCAGGCGCCGTGCCATTTCCAGGGCGATCAGGCCCATGGCCAAGGGTTGCCCGCGTTTTCGCAGCAGCACTTTGTCGAGCAGCGCGGCGGCGGGGCGCAACGGGGTGTGGTCATCCTGGGCAAACCCCAGGTCATTCAGACGCCGCAGCAGCGGCTGGCCGAGTTCATCGGCCGGCAACAAGGGCATGCCCAGGCTGACCTGCTGTTGCAGTACGCGCAGCTCTTGCAGGATCAGCAACGGCTGTACGCTGGCATCGTGCTCGGCAGCCATCCACAGCGCGGCTTCAAACAGCGCAGGGGGTGAACGGTCCAGGCAGGCGAAAAAGGCTGTGCGGGGATTCATCGCGTTCTCCGGCGGATGCCCCGTTTTAGCCTTGCCAGGAATTTTCGTCCAGTATCTTGAAAAATATCCTGCGTGCTTATGTCCTGGATCTTACGAAACAGCGCGGCTTATTCCAGTGCAATCCAGCAGTTTTCTGCCGCGAGCCTATACTTTGCCCACAACCAAAAGTGATTCGGGAGCTCATTGATGTTTGCGCTCATGCACAGCACCCGCCTT
Organism: Pseudomonas sp. NCIMB 10586; assembly: GCF_023127895.1. Taxonomy (NCBI): domain Bacteria; kingdom Pseudomonadati; phylum Pseudomonadota; class Gammaproteobacteria; order Pseudomonadales; family Pseudomonadaceae; genus Pseudomonas; species Pseudomonas sp. NCIMB 10586. The sequence goes on along the minus strand of NZ_SPKQ01000018.1, from coordinate 199,921 downwards.
GAATCGCTGCACCTGAGCGTCGACCCGGTGACCGGGCTGAAAGCGATCATCGCCATCCACAACAGTCGCCTGGGGCCTGCCTTGGGCGGCTGTCGCTACCTGGCTTACCCCAACGATGACAGTGCCGTGGCCGATGCCGCGCGCCTGGCCCAAGGCATGAGCTACAAGGCTGCATTGGCCGGGCTGGCGGTGGGCGGCGGTACGGCGGTGATCATCCGCCCTGTGCACGTGGAGAGTCGCGCTGCGCTATTCGAGGCGTTTGGCCGCTGTATCGAAAAACTCGACGGCCGTTTCATTACCTCGATCGACAGCGGTACCTCGGTCGCCGACATGGATTGCATCGCCCAACACACCCGCTTCGTCACCAGCACCACCGCCGCTGGCGACCCCGCGCCCCATGCCGCCATGGGCGTGTTCGCCGGTATCCGCACCACCGCCATGGCGCGCCTGGGCAGCGACAACCTTGAGGGCCTGCGCGTAGCGGTGCAGGGCCTGGGCAACGTCGGTTATGCCCTGGCCGAGCAACTGCACGCCGCGGGTGCAGAACTGCTGGTCAGCGACATCGACCACGGCAAGGTGCAACTGGCCATGGAGCAACTGGGCGCCCACCCGATTGCCAACGATGCTTTGCTCAGCACCCCCTGCGACATCCTCGCGCCCTGCGGCGTCGGCGCCGTATTCAACCGCAACAGCGTCGGCCAACTGCGCTGCGCCGCCGTGGCAGGTGCCGCCAGCGCACAATTGACCAACCTGGACATCGCTGACCAGTTGGAAGGCCGCGGCATCCTCTATGCCCCGGACTACGTGATCAACTCCGGCGGCCTGATCTACGTCGCCCTCAAACACGCCGGCACCGATCTGCCCGGCATCACCGCGCACCTATCGAACATTGGCACGCGCCTGACCGAAATCTTCGCCCACGCCCAAGCCGAAAAGCGCTCCCCCGCACGGGTCGCCGATGAGCTGGCCGAACGCTTGCTGTACAAATAGGCCGGGCATTAAAAAGGCCCTGAATCCATGATTCAGGGCCTGTTCAATTCGGGCTTTACTCTGCCGCCGGGTTCAACAACTCGGACAGCGCGTCCGGTTGGCTCTTGAACGCCTTGGCAAATACATCGCGGTTCTTCGCCATGTAGATCCCGGCTTCTTCCACCTGCTGCTCGCTCAACGACGGCACGGCTTTTTGCAACACCTCTGCCAGCAACTCAGCGAGTTCAAGCATCTTGTCATGACGGTCAGCTTCGGCTTTATCCATGAACAAACGCTCCAGATCTCGGCTGCTGCGGTATACCACTTCGACGGCCATTCACCACCTCACATGCCTTCACGATAGTTGTCTTTTGCGACTACTGTATTTATATACAGCGAAAAGGATAAGCCAAACGTTGGGGTTTGGATAGTAGGTTTTTAATGTAGTTGGGAAATGGGGGCGCTGCGCACCCCAGCGGGAGCAAGGATTGATTAAGTGCCTAATGTCAGCCCGCCACCATCTCACTATCCTGTCTATGGCCTTGTTTCTGCATACAGAACAACCGTCACGTCCAACCCGCATTATCCGGTCGAACCGACCTAAGGAAGCATCATCGTGAAAATCAACTGGGCCGAAAGGCTGCGCCAGCAAGTCCACGGGCTGGCCGAGTCCCTGGGCAATCTGTTTGTCGAGTCGTTTCACTACCTGGCGTTGTTTGCCATTGGTGCGGTGACCGCCTGGGCAGCGGTGATGGAGTTTTTGGGGATGCTGGAAAATGGGCACATCAAGATCGATGACATCTTGCTGCTGTTCATCTACCTGGAACTGGGCGCGATGGTCGGGATTTACTTCAAGACCAACCACATGCCGGTACGCTTCCTGATCTATGTGGCAATCACCGCGCTCACGCGTTTGCTGATCTCCAACGTGTCGCACCACAACCCGCCGGATGTAGGCATCATCTACCTGTGCGGCGGAATTCTGTTGTTGGCGTTCGCGATCCTGGTGGTGCGCTATGCGTCGTCGGCGTTCCCTTCGGTGAAGGTCGAGAGCCCGCGCCGCAAGGGCGAAGCGAGCCTTGAGACCGAGAAGGGCGAGCTTTAAAGCCCCACGCTGAAGGGCAGGGTACGGGCGGGCGGTCGCTGCAGGAGTTTGTGGCTGTCGCCGTCCGTCATCAGCTCCAGGATTTCCACGGCGCTATGACCCTGTTCGATGGCGATGCCGAACTGGATGCTTTGCACCAGGCGCTTGAGGCGCTGCGGGTCGTTGCGCTGTTCGGCGCTGATCATGCGCTTGGCCACCACGCCGGTCTCGTCCGAGAGGGTGAGCATGATGCTGCCGTCCAACCGTTGGATGCTCAGATTGACGCGGTATTGGGGGGTGAAGGTGTCGGTGATGATCTGAAAAGGATTGTCCATGGTGCGTTACCGCCTGATAAGAACATGCAGTCATTGACGGCCGGTGTCAGGATTAGTTCGCATTGCCTGACCATCGGCCAAATTCCGTTTTCCTCAATAGCTCTACAGCAAGGGCCGTGCCGTACAGGCGCTGGAAGCTCAATGTGGGAGGGGGCTTGCCCCCGATAGCAGTCTTTGAGCCGAGTATTTATTGGCTGATACACCGCTATCGGGGGCAAGCCCCCTCCCACATTTGATCTGCGTTGTGCTTGAGGTCGGTGAGCTATTTCAGGGCATCACGGAAAAAACGATCGCAGACAGCGCAATCAGCCCGATGACCACCACAAACACATTCGATACCTGTCCCGAATACTGGCGCAGCGATGGCACGCGGCGAATCGCGTACATCGGCATCAGGAACAGCAGACACGCGATAATCGGTCCGCCCATGGTTTCGATCATGCCCAGAATGCTTGGGTTGAAGGTGGCCACGGCCCAGCAGGTCAGCACCATGAACAGCGCGGTGGAGCGTTCCAGCCATTTCGCCGACATCGAGCGGTTGCGCCCGCGCAGGGATTTGACGATCAAGCCCTGGAAGCCTTCGCTGGCGCCGATGTAGTGGCCCAGGAACGATTTGGTAATCGCCACCAGCGCGATCAGCGGCGCGGCGTAGGCGATCACTGGGGTCTGGAAGTGGTTGGCCAGGTACGACAGGATCGAGATGTTCTGCGCCTTGGCGGCGGCCAGGTCAGCAGGTGACAGCGCCAGTACGCAACTGAAGCAGAAGAACATCACCGTCAATACCATCATGGCGTGGGCGGTGGCGAGGATGCCGCTGCTTTTGCGCTCGGCCTGGGCGCCGTAGACGCGCTTCTGGTCCACGGCGAAAGCGGAGATGATCGGTGAGTGGTTGAACGAGAACACCATCACCGGGATCGCCAGCCACAGCGTCTTGAAGAACAGCGGCAGCGGCATGCCTTCGCTGGCGGAGGCGAAGAACGCGCCATTCCAGTTGGGGATCAGGCTGACAGCCAGCAGCAACAGCGCAGCAACGAAAGGGTACACCAGCACACTCATGGCCTTGACGATCACACCCTGGCCACAACGCACGATGGCCATCAGGCCGAGGATCAGCACCAGGGACAAGATCGCACGGGGCGGTGGGGTCATGTGCAGTTGGTGCTCCATGAAACTGCCCAATGTGTTGGTCAGTGCCACGCTGTACACCAGCAGGATCGGGAAGATCGCAAAGAAGTAGAGTAGGGTGATCAGCTTGCCGGCGCCGACACCAAAGTGTTCCTCGACCACTTCGGTGATGTCGCCGGATTTGCCCGACAACACAAAGCGCGTCAGCCCACGGTGGGCGAAGAAAGTCATCGGAAAAGCCAGCAGCGCCAGCACGATCAGCGGCCAGAACCCGCCGACGCCTGCGTTGATCGGCAGGAACAGGGTACCGGCGCCGATGGCGGTGCCGTAGAGGCCGAGCATCCAGGTGGTGTCGTGTTTGGTCCAGCCGGTGGTAACGGTGTTGTCCAGAGCGGGATTTTCGGCAGCAGGTGTACGTACATCAGTCATCGGTATTGCCTCGTTATTATTTTTGCGCGGGCTCACGTTGGGGCGGGTAGTAGTGCTCCGATCAGCACTCCACCCAGCTGACCGCCAGGCCGCCCCGTGAAGTTTCTTTGTATTTGTCATGCATATCGGCGCCGGTATCGCGCATGGTGCGGATTACCCGGTCGAGGGAAATGAAGTGCTTGCCGTCACCGCGCAGGGCCATTTGCGTGGCGTTGATCGCCTTGACCGCGGCAATGGCATTACGCTCGATGCACGGCACCTGCACCAGGCCGCCGACCGGGTCGCAGGTCAGGCCGAGGTTATGTTCCAGGCCGATTTCGGCGGCGTTTTCCAGTTGCTCGGGGGTGGCGCCGAGAATATCGGCCAGGCCGGCAGCGGCCATGGCGCAGGCCGAGCCCACTTCGCCCTGGCAGCCGACTTCGGCGCCGGAGATCGAGGCGTTTTTCTTGCAGAGGATGCCGACGGCGGCGGCGGCCAGGAAGAAATTGACCACATCATCGTCAGACGCGTCGGCGTTGAATTTCATGTAGTAATGCAGCACCGCCGGGATGATGCCGGCCGCGCCATTGGTCGGGGCAGTGACCATGCGCCCGCCGGCGGCGTTTTCTTCGTTGACGGCGAGGGCGAACAGGTTGACCCATTCCATCGCCGACAAGGTTGAAGTGATCACATTGGGTTTGCCGATTTCCAGCAGGCTGCGGTGCAGTTTCGCCGCCCTGCGCGGTACGTCCAGGCCGCCGGGCAGGATGCCTTCATCGCGCAGGCCCTGTTCCACGCATTCGCGCATCACCGACCAGATGTGCAGCAGGCCACTACGGATCTCTTCGTCGCTGCGCCACGCACGTTCGTTGGCCATCATCAGTTCGGAAACCCGCAAGCCATGCTTGTTGCACAACGCCAGCAGTTCCACGGCACTGGAAAAGTCGTAGGGCAATTGCACGTCGCTGGTCGGCGCAATGCCCGAGGCGGCTTCCGCGGCTTCGATGATGAAACCACCGCCTACCGAGTAATAGGTCTGCTCGCTCAGCAGGCCGCTGTCGCCATAGGCGTGCAGGGACATGGCGTTGGGGTGGTAAGGCAGGCTTTCATCCAGCAGCAGCAGGTCGGTGTGCCAGTTGAAAGCGATTGCCTGGGAGCCGGCCAACAGCAATTGACCCGACTCGCGCAGTTGCTGGATACGCGCATTGATCGAGGTGGGGTCGACGCGGTCCGGCCATTCGCCCATCAAGCCCATCACACAGGCGCGATCAGTGGCATGGCCTACGCCGGTGGCGGACAGCGAGCCGTACAGGCGCACTTCAACGCGGCGGGTTTGGCTGAGCAAATGCTGATCGGTCAGGGCCTGGGCGAACGTCGCGGCAGCGCGCATCGGGCCGACGGTATGGGAGCTGGAGGGGCCAATGCCCACCTTGAATAGATCGAAAACACTGATAGCCATGCTAAAGCCTTACAAGCAATGGAGTAGAAATCGCTGCCATGTTTTGTAGAGCAGGCGGAATTGGCGCGATACTGAGCCTCTGGATCGGCACTGACCAACGAATTATCCTAAGACACCCTTTAGCAGGACTAAACGCTATGACCCGCCCCCTTCACGGCCAGACCTATGTGTGGCTGCATGTGTTTTCTTGCGCTGCACGGCATCTGTCGTTCACCCGCTGCGCCGAAGAACTGCACATCACACCGGGGGCGGTGAGCCAGCAGATTCGCCAGTTGGAGGAGCGCCTGGGCTTTCGTCTGTTTCATCGGCGCGCCCGTGGCGTTGAACTCAGCGCCGAGGGGCAGCGCCTGGCGGCGGTGGTCGGCGAGGCTTATGGCAGCATTGATGCGGAATTGCAGCGCTTGGATGCCGGGATGATCAGCGGCACCCTGCGCCTGCGCTCGATCCCCTCGTTTCTCGGCAAATGGCTGACCCCGCGCCTGCCACGTTTGCAGCAGCGCTTTCCCGATATCCAACTGCGCATGGTCGCCGAAGACAGCAGCATCGCCCTGCATGAAGGCGACTTCGACCTGGCCATCGACCTCAACGATGGCAGCTACCCCGGCTTGTTATCCACAGCCCTGCTGGACGAGCAGATATTCCCGGTGTGCGCCCCCAGCCTTCTACGTGGACGGCCGCCGTTGCATGGCCCGGCCGATCTGGCGCATTTTCCGCTGCTGCACGACATCACTGCCTGGCGTGGGAGTTATGAATATGCCGAGTGGGAGTTCTACCTGAATGCCATCGGCCACCACGGTGCCGACGTGCGGCGCGGGCATACCTTCAACCGCAACCACCTGACCATCGAAGCCGCCATTGCCGGCATGGGGGTAGCGATTGCGCGGCGCACGTTGCTCAATGATGAACTGGAGCGCGGCACCTTGATTGTGCCGTTTGGCCTGGCCGTGCCCAACCATAAGCGCTATGTGCTGCTGTATGCGCCAGGTGCATTGAGCCACCCCGGCGTGCGCGCGGTGCACGACTGGCTGGTGGAGGAAGCAGGGATTTTTCGCGGTTTGCACCCGTTGGGAGAGGGGCAATTGTGAGGAAAACAGAACGTAAGAAGTTGTAACTAACTCCCCACCCTACCAGCGTTTTTGCCCGTCGTCAGGGTTAATTTGTAATGTAGGATTTATCTTTGCAAAGGGGTTGAATTGTTTTAGCAGGTGCTCAATTGTGTAATCAGGAGGTCATGGTTTCACCACCCCGGTGTTGCAGTTTGTGATCTCTGGCGAGCTAGCTGAAATAAGGGAAGAACTATGCAAATCCAAGTCAATAGCGATAACCATATTGAAAGCAGCATCCGACTGGAGGAGTGGGTACGTACTACCATTGAGAGCACGCTCGAACGTTACGAAGAAGACCTGACCCGCGTTGAGGTTTACCTGCGGGATGAGAACGGCGACAAGCCCGGTCCCCACGATTTAAGTTGCCGCCTGGAAGCACGGCCAAAGGGCCACCAACCAGTTTCCGTGTGCCATAAAGCCGATACGCTGGAGCAAGCGATCGATGGCGCCGCCACTAAGCTGGATCATGCGTTGGAGCACCTGTTCGGCAAACTGCAAGGCAAGCCTCGCGCTGCCGGGAAAAACCAGCCGATCAACAAAGTGAATGAAGACGCGCTGGAAGAGGAATTCCTGGAAAACGAAAACGCTGTCATTAACAGCTAACTGTTTTTTCATTCCCCACTGAAAACGGGCCTGCATATGCAGGCCCGTTTTCGTTCAACGCCGTCGCTGGAAGAAATACCGGCTCAGAGCGGCCAGTCCGCAAGCGCCCAAGCCCGCAAACAGCATGGCCCAACCAGCGCCGCTACGCAGGGCCGTCTGTGCCTCCAGGCTTGTGAGTCCAGGCGCGTTCAGCTTGCCCGCCGCAATATGCTGGCTGAGGGTTGCCCAATCCGCCGCCGTGCTGGTCGGCAATACATTGGCCAGGTGATGGCTGATTCCGAGCAACAGCACCAGCCCCATCAATGCGATGTTGAGCGCCAGGGTGATCAGCCGTGCGCTGAAGTCGATGCCCGAGGCCATGCCTGCGCGGTCAGTCGAGACGGCGCCGGTAGTGGTATTGGTGGTCGGCGAATTGGTCAGCGCCAGCCCAATGCCGGCGATCGCGCAACTGAGCAGCACCAGTGCTGTGCTGGGCTGTTCGGCGTAATTAACCGCGGCCATGCCCAAAAAACCTGCGCCCATCGTCCCCAGGCCCAGGGGGATGATGCGTTCGGCGCCAAAGCGCAGGGCCAGGCGTTCGGCCAATGGCGGTACCAACAAAGTGGGCAAGGTATACGCGAGCAGTGCGGCGCCGGTGGTCAGCGTGTCGTAACCCAGGCCCGCCTGGAAATACAGTGGCAAGTAGATCATGAACGGCCAGAAGCTGAAGTTCATGCCGATTGAGCCCATCAAGGCGCCGTTGAAACGTTGGATGCGGAACACCGAGAAGTCGAACATCGGATGGGCGCTGCGCCGTTCGATCAAGATAAACAGCAGCAGTCCGAAGACCGACAGGCCGGCCCAGCCGAGCATCGCCGGGGTGCCGAAGCCGTTCTCGCTGCCCTGGGTGATGAAGTAGACCAGCGCAAACACCGCCAGCGTCATGGTCAACATGCCGGCAATGTCGAGGCGATGGCTGGCCGGGTCACGGGATTCCTGCACGCTGATGTGCAGCAGCGCCAAGGTAAACAGGGTCAGTGGTACATGCACCAGGAACACCCAGCGCCAGTCCGCGACGGCCAGTATCACTGCCCCGATCATCGGCCCGAAACCCAGGCCCACGCCAGCAATTACGCCCCATATCGCGAACGCTCGCGCCCGCGCCGCCGGTTCGCGGAACTGGTGGGACAAGATGGCAAACTGGCAAATCATCATCGCGCCGGCGCCAATGCCCTGGATGAACCGCGCCACGATCAGTGTCGGCGCATCGTTGGCCAGGCCACACGCCAGCGAGGCCAGGGCGAACACCCACAGACACAGCACCAGCACGCGCCGCCTACCGAAACGATCCGCCAGCGTGCCTGCCGCCATCAGCACGCTGGTGCAGGCCAGGGTGTAGGCATTCATGATCCATTGGGCGTCTTGAAAGCCGGTGCCCAATTCCTGTTCCAGCGTCGGCAGGATCACCGGCACGCTGGAGATTTCCAGGCCGAACATGAGGGCCACCAGGCAAACGGCGGTGAGGGCCAGGGCATTTCTGGCGGTGCTCGGCGGGTTGAGGGCCGATGCAGCTGCGGCGGACGGCATGACGAGTTCCTTTCAAATAGGGGAGGGCTCTATTCTCTCGGGAACCGGATTCGTTATTCGTGATAAGTTTTCCATTGATATGGGAATCAAAGGCGACAATTGACGCATGGCTACCCCGCGTTTTGATGGCGTTGAGCTGTTTTTGCAAATCGTCGAGAGCGGCAACCTGACCGACGCCGCCGAGCGCCTGAACCTTACACGCTCGGCCGTCGGTAAAGGCTTGGCGCGTCTGGAGGCGCGGCTGGGCACGTGCCTGTTGCAGCGCTCCACGCGCCGCCAGCGGTTGACCGAGGATGGGCAGGCGTACTACGAACATTGCCTGCGCGCATTGGCCGAACTGGAAGCGGCCGAATCGGTGCTCGAAAGTGGTCGGCAACAACCACGGGGACGGCTGAGGGTCAGTGTGCCGCTGGCGTTCGGGCACCACTATGCGGCACCGGCCTTGTGGGGCTTGATGGAGAGTTACCCTGAACTTGAAATCGAGATTTGCTTCTCCGACCGCATGATCGATTTGGCGCAAGAAGGCTTCGACATGGCCGTACGCATCGGCCCGTTGCCGGACACCGACCGCCTGAGTGCCCGTCGCCTGGGCCAGCAGGCCATGGGGCTGGCAGCCTCGCCGGCGTATCTGCAGCGCAAGGGCGCCATTGAACGTATCGAAGACCTGGCCGCTCATCGCGGCATTGCGTATCGCAGCAACACCACGCATCGCTCGCGTCTGGCTTCGCCCCTGATAGTGGACGACCTCCAGGCGCTAGCCGATGCCGCCATCGCGGGCGTGGGCCTGGCCTGGTTGCCGAGTTGGTTGATTGCTCACTATGCGCTGCGGGGGCAATTGGAAGCGGTGCTGCCCAGCTATCGCGAACAGCCTGCGCCGATCCATGTGGTCTGGCCGACGGCGGTGCATATGCCGGCCAAGACGCGGTGTGCCATCGATGCGTTGGTGGCGGCCACGCCCAGTTGCCTGGCGGGCAGTTGAAGTCGGTTAGGTCCAATGTGGGAGGGGGCTTGCTCCCGATGGCGGTGTATCAGTGGCAAATGTACCGACTGACACACCGCCATCGGGAGCAAGCCCCCTCCCACAGTAGGTTCTGTGTTGTTCTGCAGATTTGGGTCAGAACGCGATAGAGGTTTGCACATACACCGTACGCGGCTCACCCACATACTTGCCCTTGTTGTTGTCGTCAAACGAGCGGGTGTAGTACTGCTTGTTGAAGATGTTCTTCACCCCCACCGCCACATTCAAATCCGACAATTGCGGGCCGAAGTCATAGGCCGCGCGGCTGCTGAACAGCATGTAGCCGGGGATGCGCCCATTGGCACCGTCGGCGCTTTCGGCCTGGGTGTTGGCATTGTCGGCGAATTGGCTGCTCTGGTAGCTGCTGTCCACATTCAGCTTCCACGGGCCTTCGGTGTAACCCACGCCGAGGGTGCCTTTGTGCTTGGACGAGAAGGGCACGCGGTTGCCTTTGTTCGGGCCGTCTTCGCGAATGGTCGCGTCGACATAGGCATAAGTGGCATACACATCGAAACCCGCCAGCGCCGGGCTCAGGCCGTCGAGCGCATAGTTGATGCTCGACTCGATGCCCTGGTGACGGGTTTCACCGCGGGCGATCACCGTGTCGTTGGTCTGGTTGCTGTCGTACTGGTTGTCGAAGTTGATCAGGAACGCGCCGATTTCTGCGCGCAGGCTGCCATTGTCGTAGCGCGTGCCGAGTTCCCAGGTGCGGGCTTTTTCCGGTTTTACTTCGCCGCTGTTCACGCGGTTGGGCATCTGGCTGTACTGCACGCTGCCGAACGAGCCTTCGGTGTTGGCGTAGAGGTTCCAGTCGTCGGTGAGGTGATAGAGCACGTTCAGTGCCGGCAGTGCGGTGTTGTAGTCGCCTTTGTATTTGACGTTGCTGAGGTTGTTGGTCTGCTGGGACTCGATCATCTCGTAGCGCACGCCCGGTGTGATGGTCCACTTGCCGATATCAATGCGGTCGTCGATAAAGAACGCGTTGGCTTCGGTGCCGCCACGGGTGTCGCGGTCGTTGCGACTGTTGGTGGTGGGGATTTGCTGGTTGGCGGCAATCGGCGTGCGGTAGCGCAACTCGTGGCCGGCTTCATTGATATAGCGATAGCCGACACCCACTTCATGGCTGGTCGGGCCAAGGTCGAAGCCCTGGGCGAAGCGGGTTTCCAGGCCGCGTACCCAGTATTCGCGTGGCGACAGCGACAGGAAGCTGCCCTGGTCCAGGTAACCGCTGCGCAGGGTCTTGGTGAAGAAACTGTTGACCGTGAATTCGCGGCGATCCTGCTCGTAGCGATAGCCGACGTTGAACATCGTACGGCGGCCCCAGAATTTGTCGTACGGGCGGGTGGACTGATACGGGTCGGCCTTGTAATCCTTGACGTTCAAGCCTCCGGGCATGTCGGCCTGGCCTTCGTAGTACTGCGCCATGGCGTTGAAGCTGTTGGCGTCGTCCAGTTGGTATTTGCCCTTGAGGATCAGGTCGTCGATGCGCGTGTTGCTGTTTTCGCGCCAGTCGCCACCCCGGGTGCCGGAGTACAGGATCGCGCCGCCCAAGCCGTTGTCAGCAGTGCCGCCGGCCAGCAGGTTGCCAGTGGTCTTGAAGCCGTCGTGGCTGGAAGACGGGCTGGTCTCGGTCTGCAAGCCGCCCTTGACCGTGGGCGCCTGCGGGATGGCGCGGGTCACGAAGTTGACGATGCCGCCGACGTTCTGCGGGCCGTAGCGCACCGCACCGCCGCCACGGACCACATCTACCGCGTCCATGTTGCCCATGCTGATCGGCGCAAAGGACAACTGCGGCTGGCCATAGGGCGCGAAGGGCACCGGGATACCATCCATCAGCACCGTGGAGCGCGATGCCAGGCGCGGGTTGAGCCCGCGAATGCCGAAGTTCAGCGCCATGTCATGGCTGCCGGTGCCGTTGTTTTCCGGGGCGTTGACGCCGGGAATGCGGTTTAGCACGTCGCGGGCTTGGGTTGCACCTTGGCGTTCGAACTCCTCGCGGCGGATCACATCACGGGCGCCGGGGTGTTCGAACACGTTGGTTTGCGCCGCGTCACCGAGCCAGTCGCCGACCACGTTGGAGGTTTGCAGTTCGAGGGTGGCGGGGGCGCCAGCCGGTTGCAGGCTGAAGGCGTTGTCGCCCTCGGCCCGGGCTTGCAGGCCGGTGCCCTCCAGCAGTTTGCTCAGGCCCTCGGCCGCGCTGTAATTGCCCGACAGGCCGTGGCTTTGCATACCAGCCGTCACATCAGAACCGAACGACACCAGCACACCGGCTTGGCGACCAAATTGATTCAGGGCCGCCTCCAGGGTGGTCGGCGCGATGTGGTACGCCTTGGCGTCGGCGGCCATCACCGCAGGCAGCACGGTCAGGCTGAGGCTGGCGCCCAGTAGGAGTTGGCGCAAGGTGCGGGCAAGAAGCGTCGGTTGCTGGGGCATGAAGGTGGTCCTGAGAAGGAAGGATCAAGGTGGCTTTCCTTCTCTGTCACGCCAGGTGCGGAAAACAGCTCACACAAATGCAAAATAAATTCAGGCCCGGGCCTGCACGGTCACCCAATAGCGGGTAAAGCGCCGAACTTTCACCGGCAGGCTGATTTCCAGCAGGTCCAGGATGCGTTCGCTGTTATCCAGCGGGTAGCTGCCGGACAGCAAAAGGTTTGCCACTTGCGGGTCACAATTGAGCTGGCCGCGACGATAACGCCCCAGTTCATTCAAGAAGTCTTCAAGGCGCATGTGTGCAGCCACCAACATACCGTCGGCCCAGGCGCCGCAGTTGGCGTCGGTGGCGCGTGGGGTGTCCCAGCCCTTGCGGGTGAAATTGACCTGGCGTGCGGCATCGACGCTCAGCGGCAAGCCGCTGTAGTTGTTGGGCATCACTTCGACCTGGCCGGCCAGCACCGCCAATTGGGTGTGGTCGTTGAACTGGCGCACATTCAGGCGCGCCGCCTGGCTGCTGAGCAGGCCCTGGCCGGTCAGCACGCGCAACGGCGTATCACCGGCACGGGAGGTGAGCAGGATTTCCCCTTCGAGCAGGCGTACCAGGCGCTGCCGACCGTCGAAATGTACATCCACCGCGCTGCCGGTGTTGAGCTGCAACTGGCTGCCGTCGGCCAATTGCACCGTACGGCGCTGGCCAATCGGGCTGCGATAGTCGGCGCTCAGCGGCGGCAGAATATGTTGCTGACGCAGGCTCCAGGCCGCTGCCGAGCCAGCGCCCAGGATCAACAGCAACTTCAGCGCCTGGCGTCGGCTGCTGGTGCGCGGTGCATTCAACGCAGCGTGCGCCAGGGGCGAGGGCATCCCGCGCAAGCGCTGATTGACCTGTTGAATCTGCTCCCACGCACGCTGGTGCTCGCTGTGGGCGTTCAGCCATTGTTGCCAGGCCGCTTGCTGGCGAGGGGTGAGCGCGCCTTGCTGCATTTCCAGCAGCCAGTGCACGGCTTGTTCGGCGACTTGGCTGGACACGTTCATAGGGCGAAGTAGCAGCGCATGGCGGCTTTGGTCAAATGGCGTTTGACCGTGGCGATGGAAATACCCAGTTCTGCGCTGATTTGCGCGTAGGTCAGGCCGTCGAGCTGGGCCAGCAGGAACGCGCGTTTAACCAGCCTGGGCAGGCCGTCGAGCAGTTGGTCCAGCTCCAGCAGGGTTTGCAGAATGATTGCGCGGTCTTCTTCCGATGGCGCCACGTGCTCGGGCATTTGCGCCAAAGCATCGAGGTAGGCGCGCTCCAGGTCCTGGCGGCGATAGAAGTTGCACAGCACGCGCTTGGCCACGGTGGTGAGGAAGGCGCGGGGCTCGATCAGTGTCGGGGTATCCGGTGCGCTGAGCACGCGAATAAAGGTGTCCTGGGCCAGGTCGGCGGCGTTTTCCGGGCAGCCGAGCTTGCGTCGCAACCAGCCGGTGAGCCAGTGGTGATGGTCGTTATACAAAACTTCGACGGTGTTGGACGGCTGCAACGCGATCACTCCACAAGCATTGATATGCCTTAGAGAACAAGAATTGTTCGCATTGTAGGGCGGGTAACGAGCTTCGGCAATCGGCCAGGGCAGGCGAATCATCCGTTCTCTTTTGCTTATGAGAATATTTATCATTAATATTGCGCGTTGATGAACTTGGCGCCTGCCGCATGAAAAGCAAAACCGCATTGCCCATTTCCTATCGCCTCGCCGTCACCTCGCGCGTGCTGGCGGCTGTGATCGGTGGTTACTTGATGGCCTCCCTGGCCGCCATCTGCCTGGCGCTCTGGTTGCCCACTTCCCGCGCCGATGCGGTGGTCACCGGCATGATGAGTTCGTTTGTGTTCTACCTGCTGGCGGTGCTCTGGTGTTTTGCTTGCCGCACGGCCTGGCGCGCCTGGGCCGGGGTGATGGTGCCAAGTGCGCTGTTTGCAACGTTGGCCGGCGTTGGTTTCTGGGTGGCGCGCACATGAAAGAGGGCTTTCGCCAGGCCATGGCCTGGCTGCATACCTGGGCTGGATTGATCTTCGGCTGGCTGCTGTTTGCGATTTTCCTGACCGGCACCCTGGCCTACTTCAAAGACGAAATTACCCACTGGATGCAGCCCGAAGTGCAGGCTCATCCCCTGGACGACGGGCGTAGCCTTGCCGTAGCCCAGAATTACCTGCAACAACAGGCGCCCACGGCCGCACGCTGGTTCATTACCTTGCCTACCCATCGTGATCCCGGCCTGTCCGTGATGTGGCAAGACAAGGTCGAGCCCGGCAAGCGCGGCACCTTCATTCAGAAAACCCTCGACCCGGTCAGCGGCCAACCCGTCCAGGCCCGCGACAGCAAGGGCGGCGAGTTCTTCTATCGGTTCCACTTCCAGTTGCAGATGCCTTACCCGTGGGGCCGCTGGCTGTCGACCATCGCCGCCATGGTGATGTTGGTCGCGCTGATCACCGGCATCATCACCCACAAGAAAATCTTCAAGGACTTCTTCACTTTCCGTCCGCGCAAAGGTCAGCGCTCCTGGCTCGACGGGCACAACGCGGTGGGCGTGCTGGTGCTGCCGTTTCACCTGATGATCACCTACAGCAGCCTGGTGATTTTCATGAACATGGTCATGCCCGCGCCTATCATGGCGTCCTATGGCGACGACAGCCGGGCGTTCTTCGATGAGTTGTTCCCCGCTACCAACAATGCGCCGGCCCTCGGCCAGCCCGGTCAGTTGCTGCCGTTACTGCCGATGTACCAGCAGGCGCGCGAGCAGTGGGCGGGCGGCCATGTGGGGCGGCTGGCGGTCAATAACCCTGGCGATGTCAACGCCTCGGTGAATGTGTTTCGCGCCGGCTCCGACAGCGTGGTGCACGCCTTTGGCAATACCCTGTCGTTCAACGGCACCACTGGCGAGCTGTTGCGGGCCAGTGGCGAGCCGTCTTTGCCTGCGGTGATTGGTGGCAGTTTCTATGGTTTGCACATGGGCCATTTTGCCGGTCCCGTGCTGCGTTGGTTGTACTTTATCTGCGGCCTGGCGGGCACCGCGATGATTGGCACGGGGCTGGTGATCTGGCTCGGCAAGCGCCAGCTCAAGCATGCCAAAGCTTCGGTGATGCCGTTTGAACTGCGGTTGGTGGAAGTGTTGAACATTGCCAGCATGTCCGGGCTGATGATCGCCATCGCTGCGTTTTTCTGGGCCAACCGACTGTTGCCGGTGAGTTTCGCCGAGCGTTCCGACTGGGAAGTACAAGCCTTCTTTACCGCCTGGGGCCTGAGCCTGCTGCACGCCATGTTGCGTCGCGGTCGCCAGGGTTGGGTCGAGCAACTGAGCTTCGGCGCGTTGCTGTTTGCGGCGGTCCCACTGCTTAACGCCAGCACCACCTCGCAGCATTTGGGCGTTTCTCTGGTCAATGGCGACTGGGCCATGGCCGGCTTCGATCTGACCTGCCTGGCCAGTGGTGCGTTTCTCGCCTGGGCGGCCTGGAAGATGCACCATCGCACCGCGCCGCAACTCAAGGCCGAACGTGCACGTGGCCTGACGCTCAAGCAGGAGGCCAGTTGATGCTGCTCGCGCTGCTGATGTGCTACGCCGGGTTTACTGCGCTGTGCCTGTCCACAGACCGTCACCACGGCGAGTTGCTGCTCAGCAAACCCACCCCCACTCGGCGTTTGGGGCTGCGCGTGGGCGGTTGGTTGCTGCTGATTGTCGCGATCTGGCCCGCGGTGCTTGCCGCCGGTTGGAGCCAGGGCCTGGTGCAGTGGTGCGCGGTGTTGATGCTCAGCGCCTTGCTGCTGGTGTTGCTGCTGCCTTATCGCCCAAGGCTGGCCTTGATCCTGGCGGGCCTGAGCCTGCTGGCCAGCCCTGTTGCGGCATTCGCCCTGTCCTGAGCCTGCCATGATGATCAGTCCACCGCCGGAACCCCAGGACAGCCCGCACACCGATGCGGCCGGTGGGCGTGCGCATTTCCTGCAGGTATTTTTGTCCCAGCGCTCGCAGATGGAGGCACTGGTCAGTCGCCGTGTCGGTTGCCGCGCCACCGCGGCCGACCTGGTGCAGGATTTGTTCCTGCGTTTCTGGCGCCGCCCCCTGGTGCAGGTCGAAGAGCTCAGTACCTACTTGCTGCGCTGCGCGGGCAATATCGCCATTGACCATTTGCGCACTGAAGGCGCCCGAGTGCGCAGCAATGAAGGCTGGTTGCCGGAGCAACAAGACAACCAGAGGTGCGAGCCCCAGGCGGCACTGGAGGCCGGCAATGATCTGCGCCATGTCGAAGCCGCCTTGCGCAGCTTGCCCGAGCGCACCCGGCAGATTTTCCTGCTCAACCGCATCCACGGTCGCAAATACACGGAGATCGCCAAGGCCATGGGGTTGTCCCAAAGCGCCGTGGAAAAACATATGATGCGCGCCCTCGAAGCCTGCAAGGCCAGCCTTCGCGAACCGCCGCCTCCACGCACGCCAGGGAAAGCACCGTGAACGTTACGCCCACACCCGCTCAGGAACAGGCCGCGCTGGCCTGGCTGAGCCTGTTGCATGACCAGCCCAGCAGCGGCGACCAGGCTACTTTCAGCCGCTGGCTGCGCGCTGATCCCGCGCATGTCGAGGCCTACGCCCAGGCCCAGGTGCTGTGGGAGTTGAGCGAAGTGCCGGCACGCCAGCTGGCTGATGAGGATGCGCTGGCCTTGCAGGGCTACCTCAATAAGATCAACACCTCCAAGCATTCACGTGGGGTGCGTTGGTCCGGCGCCCTGGCGATGGCCGCAAGCCTGCTGTTGATGGTGGCGATGGGCGCCGGTTGGCAGCCGTCGCGCTGGGTTGATGAGTTAGGTGCCGATTACGTGACGGCGGCGGGGGAGGTGAAGACTTTTACCCTGGCAGATCAATCCCAGGTCACCCTCGATGCCGACAGCGCGATTGCCGTGGATTTCAGCCATGGCGAGCGGCATATCCAACTGCGTCGCGGTGCGGGATTTTTCAGTGTGACCCACACGGGCCAGCCTTTCGTGGTGGAGGCAGGCGGTGGTGAAGCGCGGGTGCTGGGCACCCAGTTTGAAGTGCGCCTGCAACCTGCCGGGGCAGAGGTCACGGTGTTATCCGGACGGGTTGGCGTGACGCCATCCAAACAGGGCCTGCAACAGGTACTGGCTGCAGGTCAGCAAGTGGCCTATGCCGACGGCGTAGCCGACACTCTGCACGCTGTCGACAGCCAGTCACGCCTGGCCTGGCGTGACGGCTGGCTCAATTACTACAAGGCGCCGCTGGCGGATGTGGTCAAGGACCTGAGCCGTTATTACCCGGGCCGCATCGTGTTGCTTAACGATGAGATGGGCGCCAGGCGCGTCAGCGGCAGCTTTCCAAGCAAGGATCCGCAGGCGGTGTTGAATGCGCTGCAAGCGGTGCTCGGCTTTGAACAACACTCGCTGCTGGGGCGCATGATCGTGTTGCGCTAGGCGCGCTTCACCAAACCTTCATCGCAATCGCCAAAACCTGTCACCAAACGGTTACACGTGCCGTGGATCATCCCTGGGTTCCTGAACAAGTGGTCAGGAAGAGCACCTCTGCCCCATACAACACAACAATGTCAGTAAGGGATCTACACGTGAACTACAACACTCTTTATGCCCTGCTTATGGCATCGGGCCTGGGCGGCTTTGCGCCGCTGGTTCTGGCCGATGACACACAGGATGTGGGGTCGGTGAACGTTACCGGCAAGCAGACCCTGGGCAACGGCCATATGATCCGCGAAGAAAGTGCCAAGGCGCGTTCCACGGTCACCAAAGAAGCCATGGATGAAATGTCGGGCACCGCCAACGCCATCGACAAGCTCAAGTACACCCCGGGCATCAACGTTTCCAGTGATGACGCCAGCGGCACCAGCGGCACCACCTTCACCATGCGCGGCATGAGTTCGGACCAGGTCGGGGTTTCGGTCGACGGCGTGCCGATCAACGACTCGGGCAACTACAGCGTGTATTCCAACCAGCTGGGTGACCCGGAAAACCTCGCCGAAGTGTTCGCCACCCAAGGCTCTTCCGAGGCAGACGGCCCGCACATTGGCTCCAGCGGCGGCAACATCGGCATGATCACTGTCCGGCCGACCAAGGATGCCGGGGTATTCGCCAAGCAGATCGTAGGTGCCAACGCCCTGCACAAGACGTTTGTGCGGGCTAATACCGGCGATTTTGGCGGCCTGAAAACCTGGGTCTCGGCGTCGCATCTGGAAGGCGACAAGTGGCGCGGCAAGGGCACTCTGCGCAGCGACAAGATCGAGTGGAGCAGCTTGTTCGAAGATGACAACGGCAATTCCACACTGGCCACGGTCAAGTACAACAAACAGGAAAACTACAACTACAACAGCCTGAGCAAATCACAGTTTGACACGCAGGGGCGGCGCAAGGACTACGCCGAAAGCCCGGTGTACAAGGCAGGTCTGTTGTCTGCGTCCTACAAGCTCAACCGCAACCCCTTCGAAAGCGTAAACGCCACGCTGACCCAGCGCTGGCAATTGCAAGACAACCTGTCGCTGACAGTCACGCCGTACTACTACTGGTCCAACGGCGGCAGCTTCAGCGGCCAGACCGCCTCCAACCTGGGGCCAAAGTCTGACAAGGCCGGCAACTACGACCTGAGTAACCTGCAATCGGCCAACTATTACCGCCCTTCATGGACCGAGACCTGGCGCCCCGGCGTCACGGCCAAAATGAAGTGGGACATCAACGAAGCGCACAGTCTGGACTACGGCTACTGGTATGAACGCGCACGCCAGCGCCAGACCCAGCCATTTATCGGGATCAACGGCGAGGGCGCACCCGATGATGTGTGGGGCGATTACAACAGCGGCGGGCAGGTGGTCGACAAGAATGGCGCCACTGTACAAGGCCGCCACTATTACACCGTTACCCCGGCGCAGAAACTCTGGGTACAGGACAACTGGCAAGCCACGCCGGACCTGAGTTTTGTCGCGGGCCTGGCCTACCAATACGTCGAGCGCGACGGCAACAATCTCGGCAGCCTCTACGACAAAGCGGAAAAACGTAACACCCGTTACCATCAGTTCCTGCCCAACTTCAGCGCCAAGTACCAGGTCGACGAAAGCAACCAGGCGTTCTACAACGTCACCCGCAATATGCGCACGCCTCCCAACTACGTGCTGTACAACAAGGGCGACTCCGTCAGCCTCAAGTCCGAATTGAGCTGGAACCAGGAACTGGGCTGGCGCTACACCGAAGACGACATGGCGCTGAGTGCGACCTTGTTCTATATCAGTTTCAAGGATCGCCAGGTGTCGACCACCGACGCCAGCGGTGACTACATGGTGCTTAACGTCGGCAGCGTCGATAACAAGGGCCTGGAGCTGGAGTGGAGTGGCTTGTTGCCGCACAACTTCAACTACTACGCGTCGTACACCTACACCCAGTCCGAGCAGAAGGACGACCTGCTCAGTAAGAATGTGCTGCTGCCAACCTCGGGCAAGCAACTGGCCAACGTGCCGGAAAACATGTTCAACCTGGTGTTCGGGTACGACGACTCGCGGTTCTACGGCAACGTCGCGGGCAAGTATGTCGGCAGCTTCTATGGTGATTTGACCAACAAGGAGAAGATCGAAGGCCGTACGGTGTTTGACCTCAATGCCGGTATTTACTTGCCGGTGGACAAGAGGGTCATCAAGTCGGCAACCCTGCGCCTGTCGATGCTCAATGTCTTCGACAAGGAATACTTGAGTTCGGCGCGTACCGTGGCGTTCAACTCGGCGCCGGTCAACGGGTTGGGGGCGAGTACGGCGTATTACAACGTGGGTGAAGAGCGCACGGCGATGGTGTCGCTGGAGGCCAACTTCTAAGACCACCACAAACCAAATGTGGGAGGGGGCTTGCTCCCGATAGCGGTGAATCAGTCATCATTTTCATTGATTGGCACACTGCTATCGGGAGCAAGCCCCCTCCCACATTTGATCCACGGTGTTTCAGGAATCAGGTTACTTCAGCGCCGCCATGATCGCATCCGGGTTGTAGTCGCGAATCAAAGTCCCGTTCACATCCACAAACGGAATCCCACCCCCGCCCAGTGCTTCATACGCCTTGCGCGCCTGGGCATCCTTCTCGATATCGACGGCCTGGTACGGGATACCCTTCTGGTCCAGAAAACGCCGGATCTGCTTGCAGTACCCACACCACTCGGTGGCATAGAGCACCACACGCGCCGAGGCGCGTACCTGCTCCGGCACCACCTGGGACGGGTTGAACACCCGCTCGATCTTGCCCCAGTTCTGGATCGCGACTACCACCAGCAACACCAGCAGGACTTTCTTTAAAACCCCGCCCAGCATCAATTACGGCGCTTGAGCTGATCGGTCAGTTGGGTCGGCAGGCCCTTGATGATCAAGGTGCCGGCGGCTTCGTCGTATTCGATCTTGTCGCCCAGCAAGTGCGCTTCAAAGCTGATGGACAAGCCCTCGGCGCGCCCGGTGAAGCGGCGGAACTGGTTGAGAGTGCGTTTGTCGGCCGGAATCTCCGGCGACAGGCCGTAATCCTTGTTGCGGATATGGTCGTAGAACGCTTTTGGCCGATCTTCATCGATCAGGCCGGAGAGTTCTTCCAGGCCCATGGGTTCGCCGAGCTTGGCCTGGCTGCTGGCGTAGTCCACCAGGGTCTTGGTCTTTTCGCGGGCGGATTCGTCAGGCAGGTCTTCGCTTTCAACGAAGTCACTGAACGCCTTGAGCAGGGTGCGGGTTTCGCCCGGGCCGTCGACGCCTTCCTGGCAACCGATAAAGTCGCGGAAATACTCCGAGACCTTTTTGCCGTTCTTGCCCTTGATAAAGGAGATGTATTGCTTGGACTGCTTGTTGTTCTGCCACTCGGAGACGTTGATGCGCGCCGCCAGGTGCAACTGGCCCAGGTCCAGGTGGCGCGAGGGCGTCACGTCCAGCTCGTCGGTGACTGCCACGCCTTCGCTGTGGTGCAGCAGGGCGATGGCCAGGTAGTCGGTCATGCCTTGTTGGTAATGGGCAAACAGCACATGGCCGCCGGTGGAGAGGTTGGACTCCTCCATCAGCTTCTGCAGGTGTTCCACCGCAGTGCGGCTGAAGGTGGTGAAGTCCTGGCCACCGTCAAAGTATTCCTTCAACCAGCCGCTGAACGGATGCGCGCCGGACTCGGCATGGAAGAAACCCCAGGCCTTGCCTTGTTTGGCGTTGTAGCTCTCGTTGAGGTCGGCAAGCATGTTCTCGATGGCGGCCGACTCGGACAGTTCGGAGTCGCGGGCATGGAGCACTGCGGGGGTGCCGTCGGGTTTTTTGTCGATCAGGTGGACGATGCAATGACGGATCGGCATAGGCTTCTCGGCTGGTTGAAGGGGGAGGGGGCGGCCTCCCCGAAAAGTCGCCCAGTGTACCGCACCCATTGGCCGTGACGTGCCCCGAAGGGCATTTTGGATGCCCTCCGACTGCCCATATGCCTTTTTTTCACGGTTTAGAGCGATAAAGCTGACCAAATGGGTATGTTGAGGCGGATATTTCCCCGTCTCTGTGCTAGTTTTGCCCCGTCTTACGCCAAGTCTCGGCGTTAAGCGTGCATTCAGCATTTGTCAGGTCGAACCAATCCCCGTTTCAAGCATCTATAACCCCGATCTCCGTGGTTATAGCCGGGGATGCCAGGCCATGACGGTCAGGCTCGACGGCTGACACTGCACTCTGCAATCCATATGAATTTGATAGGGAAGGAACACCACAATGGCTTTGACTAAAGACCAACTGATCGCTGATATCGCTGAAGCTATCGACGCGCCAAAAACCACCGCGCGCGCTGCTCTGGACCAACTGGGCCAGATCGTTGCTGATCAGCTGGAAAATGGCGGCGAAATCACTCTGCCAGGCATTGGCAAGCTGAAAGTAACCGAGCGTCCTGCCCGTACTGGCCGTAACCCTTCGACTGGCGCTGCCATCGAAATCGCTGCCAAGAAAGTTATCAAGCTGGTTGTGGCTAAAGGCCTGACCGACGCTGTTAACAAGTAAGACGCAGTAAAAAAAACCGTGCTCCGGAGTGATCCGGGCACGGTTTTTTGTTGCCTGCGGTTTTATTGTGATGAAAGGTTAGTCGCGCACCCAGCGCTGGCGCCAGATCTGCTGCTCATTCTTGGTCTGGAACGTCCAGGCCACAAACCGGCTTTGCTTCTGCCCCTGAGACATCTCTACCACCTGGCTTTCCAGCACGCCGGCTTTTTTCAGCGCGGTTTCGATCGCAGGCAAGTTGGACGCTTTTGACACCAGGGTGCTGAACCACAACACCTTGTGGGCAAAATGCGCGCTCTCGGCGATCAACTGCGTCACAAAGCGTGCTTCGCCGCCTTCACACCACAGTTCAGCCGATTGGCCGCCAAAGTTGAGTACCGGCAACTTGCGTTTCGGATCCGCCTTGCCCAGGGCGCGCCACTTGCGCTCGCTGCCCTTGGTGGCTTCATCCATGGATGCATGGAACGGCGGGTTGCACATGGTCAGGTCAAAGCGCTCACCGGGTTCCAGCAAACCCAGCAGGATCTGCTTGGGGTTGGGCTGCTGGCGCAGCTGGATAACCTTGCTCAGGTCGTTGGACTGCACGATGGCCTTGGCGGCGCTCACGGCGATAGGGTCGACCTCCGAGCCCAGGAAGTTCCAGCGGTACTCCATGTAGCCAATCAGCGGGTAGACGCAGTTGGCGCCCATGCCGATATCCAGCACCTTGACGATCGAGCCACGCGGGATCTTGCCGTCGTTGACGCTGGCCAGCAGGTCGGCGAGGAAGTGCACATAGTCGGCACGTCCCGGTACCGGCGGGCACAGGTAATCGGCCGGGATGTCCCAATGCTGGATGCCATAGAACGACTTGAGCAACGCCCGGTTGAACACCCGCACCGCGTCCGGGCTGGCGAAGTCGATGCTTTCCTTGCCATGGGGGTTGATGATCACGAATTTCGCCAGTTCTGGCGTGGTCTTGATCAGCGCCGGGAAGTCGTAACGGCCCGTGTGGCGGTTGCGCGGGTGCAGGGTGGCCTCTTTGCGCGGTACCACGGGCTTGGCCGGGGTAGCGGATTTAGGCTTCTTGCGCGAAGGTTTAGGCGTAGTGGGGGCGGTCATGATGATTCTGGTGTTGGCTCAAAGTGGCGGCCATTGTCACACATCCTGAGCTCAACCCGGTCAAATGTGGGAGGGGGCTTGCTCCCGATAGCGGTGTGACAGTCAAAAATATTGAGACTGATACACCGCTATCGGGAGCAAGCCCCCTCCCACAGAGGCAAAAAAAGAGACCCGGAGGTCTCTTTCTTTACGCGACTCAAGCCTTACAGGCTGGAAATCCGCGCATGTTGCTCGGCCAGTTTGCCCAAAGCCTGTTCAGCTTCGGCCAACTTGGCGCGTTCTTTCTCGATCACCTCCGCCGGCGCCTTGTCGACGAATGCCGCGTTGGACAGCTTACCGCCCACGCGTTGCACTTCGCCTTGCAGGCGGGCGATTTCCTTGTCGAGACGGGCCAGTTCGGCGCCCTTGTCGATCAGGCCTGCCATCGGTACCAGCACTTCCATGTCGCCCACCAATGCAGTGGCGGACAGCGGCGCTTCGGCATCGGCAGCCAATACGGTGATCGACTCCAGCTTGGCCAGCTTCTTGAGCAACGCGTCGTTCTCGCCGAGACGGCGCTGATCTTCGGCACTGGCGTTCTTGACGAACACGGCCAATGGCTTGCCCGGCCCGATGTTCATCTCGGCGCGGATGTTGCGCGTGCCGAGCATCAGGGTCTTGAGCCATTCGATATCGCTTTCGGCGGCCTCATCGATGCGCGCTTCATTGGCCACTGGCCAAGGTTGCAGCATGATGGTCTTGCCTTCGATACCGGCCAGCGGCGCCAGGCGCTGCCAGATTTCTTCGGTGATGAACGGCATGAACGGATGCGCCAGGCGCAATGCCACTTCCAGTACGCGCACCAGGGTGCGGCGAGTACCGCGCTGGCGTTCGACCGGGGCGTTTTCGTCCCACAGCACCGGCTTGGACAGTTCCAGGTACCAGTCGCAGTATTGGTTCCAGATGAACTCGTACAGCGCCTGTGCAGCCAGGTCGAAACGGAACTGGTCGAGCTGGCGGGTCACTTCGGCTTCGGTGCGCTGCAACTGCGAGATGATCCAGCGATCAGCCAGGCTCAACTCATAGGCTTCGCCGTTCTGGCCGCAGTCTTCGCCTTTATCCAGCACGTAGCGCGCGGCGTTCCAGATCTTGTTGCAGAAGTTGCGATAGCCTTCGACGCGGCCCATGTCGAACTTGATGTCGCGACCGGTAGAGGCCAGCGAGCAGAAGGTGAAGCGCAGGGCGTCGGTGCCGTAGCTGGCGATGCCGTCGGCGAATTCGTCGCGAGTCTGCTTCTCGATCTTTTTCGCCAGTTTTGGCTGCATCAGGCCCGAGGTGCGTTTCTGCACCAGGGTTTCCAGGTCGATGCCGTCGATGATGTCCAGCGGGTCCAGGACGTTGCCCTTGGACTTGGACATCTTCTGGCCCTGGCCGTCGCGTACCAGGCCGTGTACGTACACGGTCTTGAACGGTACCTGCGGGGTGCCGTCTTCGTTTTTCACCAAATGCATGGTGAGCATGATCATCCGGGCAACCCAGAAGAAAATGATATCGAAGCCGGTGACCAGCACGTCGGTGGAGTGGAATTTCTTCAGGAATTCGGTCTGCTGCGGCCAACCCAGGGTGGAAAACGTCCACAGGCCCGAGCTGAACCAGGTGTCCAGTACGTCGTTGTCCTGCTGCAGCGCGATGTCGGCGCCGAGGTTGTGCTTGGCACGCACTTCGGCTTCGTCGCGGCCTACATAGACCTTGCCCGACTCGTCATACCAGGCCGGAATACGATGGCCCCACCACAGCTGACGGCTGATGCACCAATCCTGGATGTCGCGCATCCACGAGAAGTACATGTTTTCGTACTGCTTGGGCACGAACTGGATGCGGCCATCTTCCACGGCGGCGATGGCAGGCTCGGCCAGCGGCTTGGTGGACACGTACCATTGGTCGGTCAGCCACGGTTCGATCACGGTGCCGGAGCGATCGCCCTTCGGCACTTTCAGGCCGTGGTCGTCGACGCTGACCAGCAAGCCGGCGGCGTCGAAGGCGGCAACGATCTGCTTGCGCGCTTCAAAACGGTCCAGGCCGGCATATTCGGCCGGAATCTTGCCGTCGATGCTGTCGTTCAACGAGCCGTCCAGGTTGAATACCTGGCAGGCCGGCAATACGGCGGCATTCTTGTCGAAGATGTTCAGCAGCGGCAGGTTGTGACGTTTGCCGACTTCATAGTCGTTGAAATCGTGGGCCGGGGTGATTTTCACGCAGCCGGTGCCGAATTCAGGATCGCAATAGTCGTCCGCAATGATCGGGATGCGGCGGCCAACCAGTGGCAGTTCGACGAACTTGCCGATCAGCGCCTGGTAGCGCTCGTCGTTCGGGTTAACGGCGACGGCGGCATCGCCGAGCATAGTTTCCGGACGAGTGGTGGCGACGATCAGGTAGTCGTTGCCTTCAGCGGTCTTGGCGCCGTCGGCCAGCGGGTACTTGAGGTTCCACAGGAAGCCTTTCTCGTCGTGGTTTTCCACTTCGAGGTCGGAAATGGCCGTGTGCAACTTGGTGTCCCAGTTGACCAGGCGCTTGCCGCGGTAGATCAGGCCGTCTTCGTGCAGGCGCACGAAGGCTTCCTTCACGGCTTCCGACAGGCCGTCGTCCATGGTGAAGCGCTCGCGGCTCCAATCCACGGAGGAGCCCAGGCGACGGATCTGACGGCTGATATTGCCGCCGGACTGATCTTTCCATTCCCAGACTTTCTCCAGGAATTTCTCGCGGCCCAGGTCGTGACGGTTCTGGCCGGTGGCTTCCAGTTGGCGTTCCACCAGCATCTGCGTGGCGATACCAGCGTGGTCGGTGCCCGGCTGCCACAGGGTGTCGCGACCCTGCATACGGCGGAAACGGATCAACGCATCCATGATCGCATTGTTGAAGCCATGGCCCATGTGCAGGCTGCCAGTGACGTTCGGTGGCGGGATCATGATGGTGTACGAGTCGCCCGCACCTTGTGGGGCGAAATAGTTCTCGGACTCCCAGGTGTTGTACCAGGAAGTTTCGATAGCGTGGGGCTGGTAGGTCTTATCCATGCGCGGCGGGACCCTAGTTGGCATTTATTCAGGAAAGCCGGCAAGTATAACGGGGGAGGACGAGGAGGGCGAGTTGAAGACGGACTTAAGGCTGATGCAAAACTAATGTGGGAGGGGGCTTGCTCCCGATTGCTGAGTGTCAGCCACCGAATCATCGGCTGATACAACGCTATCGGGAGCAAGCCCCCTCCCACAGGAAATATCAGTGTCGTTTAGGACTGGTACTGGCTGAGCAACCGCTCCATCCGCGCATCCATCCGACGCTTGATCTCGGCTTCAATATGCGGCGCAAAGTCGTCAATCACATCCTGCATGATCAATTGCGCGGCGGCGCGCAGTTCATTGTCCAGGTGCAGGAGCAGGGCATCGGGGGCTTTTTCTGCGGCGGGAGCGGGTTCTGCAACCACAGGTTCCGGCGCGGCAGGCTTGCCGCTGACCATGTCGAACAGCAGCGGGATCTGTACCTCGCCATCGGCCGTTTCGGTCAGCAGCGGCGGTTGCAGGTTGTCATCACCCAGCAACTGACGGATCGACTCCAGGTCGTCCAGCAGGTGGTCGTCTTTTTTCAGCGGGTTGGGAGTGTCCATCGTGTGCTCTAAAGTCGTTGTAGCCGGTGATCCTGCAGAGAATAGCCCTGTTCGCGATAGAAACGGAAACTCTCCCGCGCGGCCTGACGAATAGCCGGGTCTTCCACCACCACTTCCGCCACGCGGGCGAAAGCCTTGGCAAAGGCCGGTACTTTCAGGTCCAGGTTGACCAGCAGGTCATGGTGATCGCCGCAACTGTCGCCCACACCCAGGACTACCAGGCTTTCAGGTTCGGATTCGGCGGGGCCGTGGGGCACGAAGCTTTCGCCCTTGAAGCGCCACAGGCGGGCATCCAGCTCATCGCGTTGGGCGGCATCGCTGCAATGCAGGTAGATGCGGTGGCCCATGCGCCAGGCTTTTTCGGTGAGCTTGCAGGCAAAGTCCAGGCGCGCGAGGGGATCGGCGCTGGGCAATATATAGAAGTCGACTTGGGTCATTGCGGTTCCTGAGACCGGGGCGGCGGGATGGTCGCCCCGGCATCTTCAGTTTCAGGCCTTGGCGCGATCCAGCAGGTATTGGGTCAACAGTGGCACCGGACGGCCGGTTGCGCCCTTGTCCTTGCCGCCGCTGGTCCAGGCGGTGCCGGCGATGTCCAGGTGGGCCCAGTTGAAGTTCTTGGCAAAGCGCGACAGGAAGCAGGCCGCCGTGATGGTGCCGGCTTTCGGGCCACCGATGTTGGCGATGTCGGCGAACGGGCTGTCCAGTTGTTCCTGGTACTCATCGAACAGCGGCAGTTGCCAGGCGCGGTCGTCGGCAGCCTTGCCGGCGCTGAGCAGTTGCTCGATCAGTTCGTCGTTGTTGCCCAGCAGGCCCGAGGTGTGCGAGCCCAAGGCAACGATGCACGCGCCGGTCAGGGTGGCGATGTCGATCACGGCCTGGGGCTTGAAGCGCTCGGCGTAGGTCAGGGCGTCGCACAGCACCAGGCGGCCTTCGGCGTCGGTGTTGAGGATTTCCACGGTCTGGCCGCTCATGGTCGTGACGATATCGCCCGGGCGGGCCGCGCCGCCGCTCGGCATGTTCTCGGCACAGGCCAGGATGCACACCAGGTTGATCGGCAGCTTGAGTTCCAGCACGGCACGAAGGGTACCGAACACGCTGGCCGCGCCGCCCATGTCGTATTTCATCTCATCCATGCCCGCGCCCGGCTTGAGGCTGATGCCGCCGGTGTCGAAGGTGATGCCTTTACCCACCAGGGCGTAGGGCTTCTCGGATTTCTTGCCGCCGTTGTATTGCATCACGATCAGGCGTGGCGGCTGGTCGCTGCCCTGGCCTACGGCATAGAACGAGCCCATGCCCAGGTCCTTGATCTTCTTTTCATCCAGCACTTCAACCTTCAAGCCCTTGAACTCTTTGCCCAATGCTTTGGCCTGTTCGCCCAGGAATGTCGGGTGGCAGATGTTCGGCGGCAGGTTGCCCAGGTCGCGGGTGAACGACATGCCGTTGGCGATGGCCTGGGCGTGGGTCACGGCGCGCTGAACTTCAGCCTGGGCAGCCTTGATGGTCAGCAGGGTGATTTTCTTCAGGGCGCGGGGTTCGGCCTTCTGGCTCTTGAACTGGTCGAAAATATAGCCGCCGTCCAGCAGCGACTCGGCCAGCAGGCGGGTCTTGCCGTAGCTGTCACGGCCCTTGATCACGATTTCGTCGAGGGCCAGTGCCGCATCGCTGCCGCCCAGGCCCTTGAGGGTGGTAAGGATGCCGCTGATGATCTTGCGCAATGGACGGTCGCCCAGTTCGGCGTCCTTGCCCACGCCTACCAGCAATACGCGCTCGGCCTTGAGGTTGGGCAGGCTCTGCAGCAGCAGGCTCTGGCCGACTTTGCCGGCCAGGTCGCCGCGCTTGAGGATCGCGCTGATCGCGCCGCCGCTCAGTTCGTCCAGTTGCTTGGCGGCGACGCCGAGTGTGCGGCCTTCGCCGACAGCGACCACGAGGGTGGCGGTTTTCAACGTTTCGGGGCTAACGCTTTTTACAACCAATTCCATGTTCGGGTCCCTTATCAAGGTCTGTGAGCCTGGAGTTTGTACTCAGGCTTGAAGCTCGGCAGCTTGGTAAACCGCCAGCGGACAAAGGCCGCAGTTTGAACCTCGCCGGCGGAGCCTGACAACCCTTGGCGCACGCTTTGTGCGTGCGCATGAGTAAGCTCCGTGACAGGCGCGGTCAATCACAGGATAATGCGCCATCTTTTTAGCCGATCCGTGATAAACGGGTCGTCTCGGTATGCTTGCTTGTTTGGCCGCCTTAGCCTGACAACCCTGGAGTGTCTGGTTTGATCGTCTTCCGTTATCTGTCCCGCGAAGTCCTGTTGACCCTGAGTGCCGTGAGTGCGGTGTTGCTGGTCATCATCATGAGTGGTCGTTTCGTCAAGTTCCTGGCTCAAGCCGCCGCAGGCGCCCTGGATCCGGGGTCGTTGTTCTTGATCATGGGCTACCGGATGCCCGGGATGCTGCAGCTGATCCTGCCCCTTGGCCTGTTTCTCGGCATATTGCTGGCCTATGGCCGCTTGTACCTTGAGAGTGAAATGACCGTGCTGTCGGCCACCGGCATGAGCCAGCAACGTTTGCTGGCCATGACCATGGTGCCGGCCGCCGGCGTTGCCCTGGTGGTGGCCTGGTTGAGCATGAGCCTGGCGCCCCAGGGCGCCATGCAGTTCCAGCTGCTGTTGAACAAGCAGGATGCGATGACCGAGTTCGATACCCTCGAGCCCGGGCGCTTCCAGGCGCTCAGTGACGGTTCGCGGGTCACCTATACCGAAACCATGACCGATGACCGCTCCAACCTCGGCGGCGTGTTCATTTCCCAGAAAAACCTCGGCCAGAACCAGAAAGACCGTGGCATTACTATTCTGGTGGCCGATAGCGGGCGCCAGGAAATACGCCCCGACGGCAACCGCTACCTGATCCTGGAAAATGGCTACCGCTACGACGGCAGCCCTGGTCTGGCGGACTACCGGGCGATCAAGTACGACACTTATGGCGTCATGCTGCCCAAGCCTGAGATCAGCGGCGAGGTCACCGACCGCGACGCACTGCCGACTGCATCGCTGTTCGGCAGCCAGGAACTGCGCTCCATTGCCGAGCTGCAATGGCGTTTGTCCTTGCCGCTGCTGGTGTTTATCGTAACCTTGATGGCCGTGCCGCTGTCGCGCGTCAACCCGCGCCAGGGGCGTTTCCTCAAGCTGCTGCCGGCGATCCTGCTGTACATGGCCTACCTGACCATCCTGATTTCCGCCCGTGGCTCCCTCGAGAAAGGCAAGTTGCCGCCAGCCCTTGGCCTGTGGTGGGTGCATGGGGTTTTCCTGTTGATCGGCCTGGGGCTGCTCTATTGGGAACCTATCCGTTTGAAAATGAAGAGCCGTCGTGGCCTGAAGGAGTTGGCCCGTGGCTAAGCTTGATCGCTACATAGGCAGCAGCGTACTGATCGCCATCCTGGCGGTACTGGGCATCATTCTTGGCCTGGCCTTGCTGTTCGCCTTCATTGATGAAGTGGGCAACGTCACCGACACCTACACGGTCACGGATGTACTGAGCTACGTGGCACTGACTGCGCCGCGCCGCCTCTACGACATGATGCCGATGGCGGCGCTGATCGGTTGCCTGATCGGCCTGGGCACCCTGGCCAGCAACAGCGAGCTGACCATCATGCGCGCCGCCGGCGTTTCCATTGGTCGTATCGTCTGGGCGGTGATGAAGCCGATGCTGCTGCTGATGGCGTGCAGCGTGCTGATCGGTGAATACGTCGCCCCCCCGGCCGAAGCCACCGCCCAGGCCAATCGCGCCCTGGCCCAGGGCTCGGGCGATGCGCAAAGCGCCAAGCACGGCCTGTGGCACCGCCAGGGTGATGAGTTCATCCACATCAACGCCGTGCAGCCAGGCGGCCTGTTGATCGGTGTCACGCGCTATACCTTCGATAAAGAGCGGCACATGCTGTCCTCCAGCTTCGCCAAGCGCGCGCAATACAATGCCGAGCAATGGCAACTGAGCGACGTCACCACCACCTACTTCCGCAATGTGGGCCAGGGCACCAAGGCCAGCACCGAAGTGGTCAATGCACCGACCGAGCAGTGGGATATCGCCCTGAAGCCGGAACTGCTCAACACCGTGGTGATGGTCCCCGAAGCGCTGCCGATCTCGGGGTTGTGGAGCTACATCCATTACCTCAAGGACCAGGGCCTGAACAACGGCCGCTACTGGTTGGCGTTTTGGGTGAAAGTCCTGCAGCCGGTGGTAACCGCCGCGTTGGTGTTGATGGCGATCTCCTTCATCTTCGGGCCGTTGCGCTCCGTAACCCTGGGCCAGCGGGTATTTACCGGCGTGCTGGTGGGCTTTACCTTCCGCATCGCCCAGGATCTGCTCGGGCCGTCGAGCCTGGTGTTCGGTTTCTCGCCGCTGTTTGCGGTGCTGGTGCCGACGGCCATCTGCGCCGTGGCCGGGTTCTGGCTGCTGCGTCGGGCCGGTTGAAGCTGCGCTTATGCACAAAAAATGCCCCGCTCTCGTGAGTGGGGCATTTTTGTTCTGGTCAGCAAAGATGACGTCTGGCCTGAGCATCAGGTACAATTCCCGGCTATTTTTCAGCGGGCAATCTGCCTGCAGCCTTTTTGAGTGTTGATCCGTGAGTGATTTGAGTCATATCCGCAATTTCTCCATCATCGCCCACATTGACCATGGCAAGTCGACGCTGGCCGATCGATTCATCCAGATGTGCGGCGGCCTTGCCGAGCGTGAAATGGAAGCCCAGGTACTGGACTCCATGGACCTCGAACGCGAACGCGGGATCACCATCAAGGCCCACAGCGTTACTCTGTATTACAAGGCCAAAGACGGCATCACCTACCAGCTGAACTTCATTGACACCCCGGGCCACGTCGACTTCACCTATGAAGTCAGCCGTTCGCTTGCGGCCTGTGAAGGTGCCTTGCTGGTAGTCGACGCCGGCCAGGGCGTCGAGGCGCAGTCGGTTGCCAACTGCTACACCGCGATCGAGCAGGGCCTGGAAGTCATGCCCGTGCTCAACAAGATCGACCTGCCCCAGGCCGAGCCTGAGCGCGTCAAGGAAGAGATCGAGAAGATCATCGGCATCGACGCCACCGACGCCGTCACCTGCAGCGCCAAGACCGGCCTGGGTGTCGACGAAGTACTCGAGCGTCTGGTGCACACCATTCCCGCGCCGACCGGCAACTACGAAGATCCGCTGCAAGCGTTGATCATCGACTCCTGGTTCGACAACTACCTGGGCGTTGTCTCCCTGGTCCGCGTGCGCCATGGCCGTGTGAAGAAGGGCGACAAGATCCTGGTCAAGTCCACCGGCAAGATCCACCTGGTGGACAGCGTCGGTGTATTCAACCCCAAGCACACCGCCACCACTGATCTGAAAGCCGGTGAAGTAGGCTTCATCATCGCCGGTATCAAGGACATCCACGGTGCACCGGTGGGTGACACCCTGACCCTGAGCTCCACGCCCGACGTCGACGTACTGCCCGGCTTCAAGCGTATCCAGCCACAGGTCTACGCCGGCCTGTTCCCGGTCAGCTCCGACGACTTCGAGGATTTTCGCGAAGCGCTGCAAAAGCTGACCCTCAACGACTCGTCGTTGCAGTACACCCCGGAAAGCTCCGACGCCCTGGGCTTCGGCTTCCGCTGCGGGTTCCTGGGCATGCTGCACATGGAAATCATCCAGGAGCGTCTTGAGCGCGAGTACGACCTGGACCTGATCACCACGGCGCCGACCGTTATTTTCGAGCTGTTGCTCAAAACCGGTGAAACGATTTACGTCGACAACCCGTCCAAGCTTCCGGATCTGTCGGCCATCGAAGACATGCGTGAGCCAATCGTGCGGGCCAATATCCTGGTCCCGCAGGAGCACCTGGGCAACGTCATCACCCTGTGTATCGAGAAGCGTGGCGTACAGCGCGACATGCTGTTCCTCGGTACCCAGGTGCAAGTGACCTACGATATGCCGATGAACGAAGTGGTCCTGGACTTCTTCGACCGTCTCAAATCCACCAGTCGCGGCTATGCTTCGCTGGATTACCATTTCGATCGTTACCAATCGGCTAATCTGGTGAAACTGGATGTGCTGATCAACGGCGACAAGGTAGATGCCCTGGCACTGATCGTGCACAAGGACAACGCGCACTACAAAGGTCGCCAACTGACCGAGAAGATGAAAGAACTGATTCCGCGCCAGATGTTCGACGTTGCGATCCAGGCCGCCATTGGCGGGCAGATCATTGCACGGACTTCCGTCAAGGCTCTCAGAAAGAACGTACTGGCCAAATGCTACGGCGGTGACGTAAGCCGTAAGCGCAAGCTGCTTGAGAAGCAAAAGGCCGGTAAAAAACGCATGAAGCAAGTAGGTAACGTGGAAGTTCCACAAGAAGCCTTCCTTGCGGTGCTCAGGTTGGATAGTTAGGTCCTATGTCACTAAATTTCCCGCTGTTGCTGGTTATCGCCGTCGCCGTTTGCGGCCTCCTGGCGTTGCTCGATCTGGTGTTCTTCGCCCCGCGTCGGCGGTCGGCCATTGCTTCCTATCAGGGCAGCGTCAGCCAGCCCGATGCGGTGGTGATCGAGAAGCTGAACAAAGAGCCCTTGCTGGTTGAATACGGCAAGTCGTTCTTCCCGGTGTTGTTCATCGTGCTGGTGCTGCGTTCGTTCCTGGTGGAGCCGTTCCAGATCCCTTCCGGGTCGATGAAGCCGACCCTGGACGTGGGCGACTTTATCCTGGTGAACAAGTTTTCCTACGGGATCCGCTTGCCGGTGATCGACAAGAAAGTCATCGAGGTCGGTGACCCGCAGCGCGGCGATGTGATGGTATTCCGCTACCCGAGCGACCCCAACGTCAACTACATCAAGCGTGTAGTCGGCCTGCCGGGCGACGTGGTGCGCTACACCAGCGACAAGCGCCTGTTCATCAACGGTGAATCGGTGGCCGAGAAGCTGCTGGGCGCCGAGCCGAACACCCTGGGCAGCGCCGAGTTGTACCAGGAAAAACTCGGTGCGGTAGAGCACGAGATCCGCAAGGAAATGAGCCGCTACCGCGCAATGCCTGATGGCCAGTGGAAAGTACCCGCCGGGCACTACTTCATGATGGGCGACAACCGCGACAACTCCAATGACAGCCGTTACTGGGATGACCCCAATATTCCCAAGGACCTGCTGGGCATGGTGCCCGACGAGAACATCGTCGGCAAAGCCTTCGCGGTCTGGATGAGTTGGCCGGAGCCCAAGCTCAGCCACCTGCCGAACTTCTCGCGGGTCGGGCTGATCAAGTAATACAGGCGGCGCTGTGAACACAGCGCCGAATGCTTTTCTGGGGTTTGGACAATTAACCGTCCGGCCCCATGCAGCACCAATCAGGATGTGAATTTGAACACTGCGTCAATCGTCGATGGCCGCCGGTGCCACCAACTAGATATGGATAAACCGTGACCGTTTCTCTAAGTCGTCTCGAGCGCCAGCTCGGCTACACCTTCAAGGACCCCGAATTGATGGTCCTTGCCCTCACACACCGCAGCTTTGCAGGGCGCAATAACGAGCGCCTGGAATTCCTCGGTGATGCCATCCTCAATTTTGCCGCCGGTGAGGCGCTGTTCGAGCGTTTTCCTCAAGCGCGCGAAGGCCAGCTTTCGCGCCTGCGGGCGCGCCTTGTGAAAGGCGAGACCCTGGCCGTGCTGGCCCGAGGTTTTGGCCTGGGCGAGTACCTGCGGTTGGGGTCCGGTGAGTTGAAAAGCGGCGGTTTCCGTCGCGAATCGATTCTGGCCGATGCCCTGGAAGCCTTGATCGGCGCGATCTACCTCGATGCAGGGATGGAGACGGCCAAGGAGCGCGTGGTCGCCTGGCTGGCTTCTGAAATCGAAAGCCTGACGCTGGTCGACACCAACAAAGATCCCAAGACCCGCCTGCAGGAATACCTGCAGTCCCGCGGTTGCGAACTGCCACGCTACGAAGTGGTGGATATCCAGGGTGAGCCCCATTGCCGCGTGTTCTTCGTGGAGTGTGAAATCACCTTATTGAACGAAAAAAGCCGAGGTCAGGGTGTGAGCCGTCGCATTGCCGAACAGGTAGCGGCCGCTGCAGCACTGATTGCCCTGGGCGTGGAGAATGGCCATGACTGATTCAACCGCAACACGCTGTGGCTATGTTGCCATCGTCGGCCGCCCGAACGTGGGCAAGTCCACGCTGCTCAACCACATCCTCGGCCAGAAGCTCGCGATCACTTCGCGCAAGCCCCAGACCACTCGCCACAACATGCTGGGCATCAAGACCGAAGGCAACGTGCAAGCGGTGTATGTCGATACCCCGGGCATGCACAAAGGCGGTGAGAAAGCCCTGAACCGCTACATGAACAAGACTGCTTCGGCGGCGTTGAAAGACGTCGACGTGGTGATCTTCGTGGTCGACCGCACCAAGTGGACCGACGAAGATCAGATGGTTCTCGAGCGCGTGCAGTACGTCACCGGCCCCTTGATCGTCGCGTTGAACAAGACCGACCGCATCGAAGACAAAGCCGAGCTGATGCCGCACCTGACCTGGTTGCAGGAACAACTGCCGAACGCCCAGATCATGCCGATCTCGGCCCAGCACGGCCACAACCTCGAAGCCCTGGAGCGCGTGATCGCCGGTTACCTGCCGGAAAACGAGCATTTCTTCCCGGAAGACCAGATCACCGACCGCAGCAGCCGCTTCCTCGCCGCCGAGCTGGTACGCGAGAAAATCATGCGCCAGATGGGTGCCGAGCTGCCGTACCAGATCACCGTCGAGATCGAAGAGTTCAAGCAGCAGGGCAAGACCTTGCATATCCATGCGCTGATCCTCGTCGAGCGTGACGGCCAGAAGAAAATCATCATTGGCGACAAAGGCGAGCGCATCAAGCGCATCGGCACCGAAGCGCGCAAGGACATGGAGCTGCTGTTCGACTCCAAGATCATGCTTAACCTGTGGGTGAAGGTTAAGGGTGGCTGGTCAGATGATGAGCGTGCGTTGCGCTCACTGGGCTATGGCGACCTTTAAGAACACCGCAGGTCTGAAAAAATGTGGGAGGGGGCTTGCTCCCGATAGCGGAGGGTCAGTCACTTATTTGTTTAACTGACCCACCGCCATCGGGAGCAAGCCCCCTCCCACATTAGGTTGTGTGGTTTTAAAAATTGCATTCCAGCAGTGAGTTCCCATGTCTCAATCCCCACCTCCCAGCCAACTCGCCTACGTGTTGCACAGCCGCGCCTACCGCGAGACCAGCGCGCTGGTGGACTTCCTCACGCCTCAAGGCCGCCTGCGTGCGGTGCTGCGCAGCGCACGGGGCAAGGCAGGTACCTTGGCGCGGCCCTTCGTGGCCCTGGATGTGGAGTTTCGCGGTAAGGGCGAGTTGAAAAACGTCGGCCGCCTGGAAAGCGTCGGCACCTCTGCCTGGCTTAACGGCGATGCACTGTTCAGCGGCCTTTACCTCAATGAACTGCTGATCCGGCTGTTACCCGCCGAAGACCCGCACCCGGCGGTCTTCGATCACTACGCCGCGACGCTGCTGGCCCTGGCTGAAGGGCGCCCCCTGGAACCGCTGCTGCGCGCCTTCGAATGGCGCTTGCTCGACGACCTGGGCTATGGCTTTGAATTGCACAACGACCTGCACGGCGATCCCGTCGCCGCCGACGGCATGTACCGCCTGCAAGTGGATGCGGGCCTTGAACGCGTGTACCTGTTGCAGCCGGGGCTGCTCCAGGGCAGCGAACTGCTGGCCATGAGCGACGCGGACTGGAGCGCGCCGGGCGCCTTGTCCGCCGCCAAGCGCCTGATGCGCCAGGCCCTTGCCGTGCACCTGGGCGGGCGACCGCTGGTCAGTCGCGAGTTGTTTCGAAAGCCCTGACATCCCCGTGTATGCTGTGCACCGATTCTTTCCCTTTTCAGGAGCGCTTCCGTGACCACCAGCAATCGCATTCTTCTTGGCGTCAACATCGACCACGTCGCCACCCTGCGCCAGGCCCGGGGCACCCGTTACCCTGACCCGGTCAAGGCCGCGCTGGACGCCGAAGAAGCGGGCGCCGACGGCATTACCGTGCACCTGCGCGAAGACCGCCGCCACATCCAGGAGCGTGATGTGCTGCTGCTCAAGGACGTGCTGCAAACGCGCATGAACTTCGAAATGGGCGTCACCGAAGAAATGATGGCGTTTGCCGAGCGCATTCGCCCGGCGCATATCTGCCTGGTGCCCGAAACCCGCCAGGAGCTGACCACCGAGGGCGGCCTCGACGTCGCCGGCCAGGAAGCGCGGATCAAGGCCGCGGTGGAGCGCCTGTCGAAGATCGGCAGTGAAGTCTCGTTGTTCATTGACGCCGACGAGCGCCAGATCGAAGCCTCGCGCCGGGTCGGTGCCCCGGCCATCGAATTGCACACTGGCCGTTACGCCGACGCCACCACCCCGACCGAAGTGGCCGACGAGCTGCAACGCATCATCGACGGCGTGAACTGCGGGCTCAACGAAGGCTTGATCGTCAATGCCGGCCATGGCTTGCACTACCACAACGTCGAAGCTGTGGCGGCGATCAAGGGCATCAACGAGCTGAACATCGGCCATGCACTGGTGGCCCATGCGCTGTTCGTCGGTTTCAAGGGTGCGGTTGCCGAGATGAAAGCCTTGATTCTGGCGGCTGCCAGGACCTGAGCAAACACAATATAAGCCACAATGAAGTTCACAATGTGGGAGGGGGCTTGCTCCCGATAGCAGTGTGTCAGTCAGCATGTTTTTAGCTGACCCACCGCCATCGGGAGCAAGCCCCCTCCCACATGTTGATCTTTATCGACATCCACAATTGCGCCATGCGGCAATGCGAAGCCTTACTGTTTAGGCGACGCAGGTGTATCGTATCTGCCCTTTGCGGGCCTTGGCCTGCGGCAGATACGTGAGGTTGCTGTGTCCCAATCGTTTTCCCGTCGACAGATCCTCGGTGGCCTTGCCGGCCTGGCAGTCGTCGGTGTGGGCGCCGGTGGCGCCTATCGTTACTGGCTGGGCAAGGTCGCCGATGCCAACGCAGGAAGCGACTACCAACTGATTGCCGCGCCCCTGGACGTGGAACTGGTACCGGGGCACAAGACCCAAGCCTGGGCATTCGGCCCTTCGGCGCCTGGCACCGAGTTGCGCGTGCGCCAGGGCGAATGGCTGCGGGTACGTTTCATCAATCACCTGCCGGTCGCCACTACCA
This sequence comes from Pseudomonas sp. NCIMB 10586, assembly GCF_023127895.1. Classification (NCBI taxonomy): domain Bacteria; kingdom Pseudomonadati; phylum Pseudomonadota; class Gammaproteobacteria; order Pseudomonadales; family Pseudomonadaceae; genus Pseudomonas; species Pseudomonas sp. NCIMB 10586. Next base: position 161,892 of record NZ_SPKQ01000018.1, on the reverse strand, counting down.
TCCACTGGCACGGCATCCGCCTGCCGCTGGAAATGGACGGTGTCCCCTACGTTTCGCAATTGCCGGTGCTGCCTGGGGAATATTTCGACTACCAATTTCGCGTGCCCGATGCCGGCAGCTACTGGTATCACCCCCACGTAAGCAGCAGCGAAGAACTTGGCCGTGGCCTGGTCGGCCCATTGATTGTGGAAGAGCGCGAACCCACCGGTTTCAAATACGAACGTACCTTGAGCCTGAAGAACTGGCACATCGACGAAGAAGGTGCGTTTGTCGAGTTCAGTATCCCCCGTGAAGCGGCGCGGGGCGGCACTGCAGGGCGCCTCTCCACCATCAACGGCGTGCCCCAGGCGGTCATCGACCTGCCCGCTGGGCAAATCACTCGCGTGCGCTTGCTCAACCTCGACAACACCCTGACCTATCGCCTCAACATCCCCGGCGTCGAAGCGCAGATCTACGCGTTGGACGGCAACCCCATCGAGCCGCGCCCGCTGGGCAAGGAATACTGGCTGGGCCCAGGGATGCGCATCTGTCTGGCAATCAAGGCCCCGCCGGCGGGTGAAGAATTGTCGATCCGCAACGGCCCGGTGCGCCTGGGCACCTTCCGTTCGGTGGCCAACACCGATGCGCCTACCCAGTGGCCACCGGCATTGCCGGCCAACCCGGTTGCCGAGCCGGACCTGGCCAATGCCGAGAAACTCAACTTCAATTTCGAATGGGTCGGTTCGGTGTCGGTCAATGTCGAAAACGGTAAGCCACCCAGCCTGTGGCAGATCAACGGCCAGGCCTGGGACATCACCGACAAGACCTGTGCCGACCGCCCGATTGCCAGGCTTGAAAAGGGCAAGAGCTACATCTTTGAATTGAAGAACATGACCCAGTACCAGCACCCGATCCACCTGCATGGCATGAGCTTCAAGGTGATTGCGTCGAACCGCCACAAGGTCATCCCGTATTTCACCGACACCTACCTGCTGGGCAAGAACGAACGCGCCCGTGTGGCGCTGGTGGCGGATAACCCGGGAGTGTGGATGTTCCATTGCCACGTGATCGACCATATGGAAACCGGCCTGATGGCCGCTATCGAGGTGGCGTGATGCGCCAGATTCGCCCCGGCGCGATTATCGACCGCAGCCGCGACCAGGACTTTATGCGCGAAGCCCTCGCCCTGGCCGCCCAAGGCGCCGCACTGGGCGAAGTGCCGGTGGGCGCGGTGCTGGTGCAGGATGGTGCAATCATCGGCCGCGGTTTCAATTGCCCGATCAGCGGCAACGACCCCAGCGCCCATGCCGAAATGGTCGCGATCCGCGCCGCTGCGCAAGCCATCAGCAACTATCGCCTGGTGGGCAGCACGCTGTATGTGACCCTGGAACCGTGCAGCATGTGCGCCGGGTTGATCGTGCATTCACGCATCGCAAGGGTGGTGTATGGCGCACTGGAGCCCAAGGCCGGGATTGTGCAGAGCCAGGGGCAGTTCTTTACCCAGGGTTTTCTCAACCATAAGGTACTGTTTGAAGGCGGCGTGCTGGCCGAGGAGTGCGGCACGGTGTTGAGCGAGTTCTTCAAGGCTCGCCGGGCTAAACCAGCACTCTAAAGAACACTGAGAACAAAAAATGTGGGAGGGGGCTTGCTCCCGATAGCGGTGTATCAGCCATAAATGTGGTGGCTGACACTCTGCTATCGGGAGCAAGCCCCCTCCCACATTTGGCCCTGTGTTTCTTCAGGGAGATCGGGGTTACTTTTTGGCGATGATCACCGCCCGCATCGGCGCCGGCAGCCCTTCGATGGTCTTGCTGTGATCTTCGGGGTCGAGGAAGTCACTGAGCGACTGATATTTCATCCACTCTGTTCCACGCTGTTCCTCAACCGTGGTCACGCTCACATCCACGCACCGCACCTCACTGAAGCCTGCACGGCGCAGCCACAACATCAACGCCGGCACCGAGGGCAGGAACCACACGTTACGCATCTGTGCATAACGGTCTTCCGGCACCAGCACCTGCTGCTGATCGCCTTCCACCACCAGGGTTTCCAGGACCAGCTCGCCGCCCTTGACCAGGGTGTCCTTGAGCGCCAGCAAGTGCTCGATCGGCGAGCGGCGATGGTAGAACACGCCCATGGAGAACACCGTGTCGAAGCCTTCCAGGTTCGCCGGCAAGTCTTCGAACGGGAACGGCAGGTGCCAGGCTTTGGGCTCAGACAGATAACGTTGCACTGCCTGGAACTGGCAGAAGAACAGCCAGTTGGGGTCCACGCCAATCACACTGTCGGCGCCCGCGCCGAGCATTCGCCACATGTAGTAACCGTTGCCGCAGCCCACATCGAGGATGCGTTTGCCCTTCAAGTTCAAGTGCGGCGCAACCCGCGACCACTTCCAGTCCGAACGCCATTCGGTGTCCACATGCACGCCGAACAGGTGGAACGGGCCTTTGCGCCATGGGCTCAGCCCCATCAGTGCCGAGTGCATCCGGGCGCGGGTTTCGTCGTCGCAATCGGTGTCCAGCACCAGGCCGTTCAACAGGTCGACTTCGTTGGGCTGGATCTTCGGCAGTGCGTCCAAAGCACTCTGCCAACGCTCGAGGTCGCCGTGACCTTTTTCCATCTTGCTGTCGAGCTGCGCTTGCAGGCCCTGGGCCCAAACGGCCAAAGGAGTGCCGACCAGATGGCGGGCGAGGGGGGATAAATCAATCATGGCAAGGCAATCAACGAGGCAAAGTTAAGACACTGGAACCACGGCACGACTTTCGAGAACCCGGCCGCCAGCAGGCGTTCGCGGTGTTCTTCGAGGCTGTCGGGTTTCATGACGTTTTCGATGGCGCTGCGCTTCTGGGCGATTTCCAGTTCGCTGTAGCCGTTGGCGCGTTTGAACGCGATATGCAGGTCGGTCAGCAGTGCGTGTTCTTCAACATCGTTAAAGCGCAGCTTTTCCGAGAGGATCAACGCCCCGCCCGGCAGCAGCGATTGGCGGATACGCCCGAGCAACGCCAAACGTTCGTCAGGGGCGATAAATTGCAGGGTGAAGTTCAGCGCTACTACCGAGGCGGGCTGAAATTGCAACGCGAGGATATCGCCCTCGATCACCTCGACCGGCAGCAACTCCTGGAACATCGAGTCCTGGCCGTTGAGGTATTCGCGGCAACGTTCGACCATCGCCGCCGAGTTGTCCACCGCGATCACCCGGCAGCCATCGGTGCGCACATGGCGACGCAGGGCTTGGGTCACGGCACCCAGGGACGAGCCCAGGTCATACAGCACGCTACCCGGCTGGGCAAATTGCGCGGCCAGCACGCCGAGGTTCTCGACGATGGTCGGGTAGCCCGGTACCGAGCGTTTGATCATGTCCGGGAACACCCGCACCACATCCTCGTTAAAGGCGAAGTCCGGCACCTGGGGCAGGGGCTGGGCGAATAGGCGATCGGGTTCTTTGCTCACGGTTGTTCCGGCGACGAGGGGGAAAGGCCGGCATTTTAGCCAAGTTGGTCGTCGGATGCGCGGGTTGTCTGATGGAAAGCTGAGGCGGTGATGCCCCATTGCCCGAGCCAATAAGTGGCGATCAACAAATAGGGCGCCGCATCGAAGGCCAATACAAACCGGTTGATACCGATCAACGTATCGGAAAACACAAACGACACCGCACCCGCTGCCGCCAGCAGTGCCGAGCGTTGCGGTACCGCGCTGCCCAACCTTGCCAATGCACGCCAGAGCATGGCGCTGATCACCAGCGCGTAAACCACCACCGGTATCAGCAACTCGCCTAAACCGTGGGAGATCAGGATGCCCAGCAGGATCGCCCCGACAGCCAGGGCCAGCACCAGCGGTACTATTGCCAGGCGCCGACAGTCGCTGAAATAGGCTTTGAGGTAAGCCAGATGCGCAAACAGAAATGCGCCCAGGCCAAAGATAAACAGGTCCCCCGGCCAGGCGAGCAATACGTCGCCCACCACGGAAAAAATCAACCCCAGGCTGATCCAGCGTCGATAGTCGGTAGGCGGTGCGTCATGCAGCCAACCCAGCAGCGCCAGAACCGGCAGTGGCTTGACCAGCAGGCACAGCAGCGTCGCGTGAGTCGCCAGGCCGTAGATAAAGGTACCGGCGCCCATCAAGGCAAGGATCAGCCAAGGCATATCAGTTCACCGTAATGGCGCAGTCAAAGGTTTCGACAGGTTCGGCTTCCGGCTCCCAGGGTTGCTGGGAGGTCAGGCGCAAACGGCCTTGCCCTGGGGCGAATGCCTGGAAGCGCCAGGTCGATTGACCACCGCCGCCGATCACACCGGATTCGGTGCTGCTATAGACCTCGGGGCTTAATGCGCGCAGAACACCGCCAGCCGAATCCTGGATGGCCCAGCGGTAGCCGGTGGTGGGATTGCTGGGCAAGGTGAGGATCAGGTTTTGATTGGTTTTAAGCTGGAGCGGGCAGGCGCTCTGGTTGTCCACGGTGACGTTTTGCTTCGGTGCACTGGCGCACGCGGCCAACAGGGCAAGGCTCAAGGGGAGAAGCAGGCGGGCAGCGGTCATGGAGGCTCCGTTTATACACGACGAAGGGCGAGCATAACCGAAGATGAGGCAGGGTGTGACAAGCAGGATATGTGTCGCGGCCACTCACGCCATCGGGGGCAAGCCCCCTCCCACATTTGACCGCGTTGTCATTCACGACGCCGGTTCCCTGTGGGAGGGGGCTTGCCCCCGATGAGGCCGGTTCAGGCGCTAGAGCTCTATCAGAACAGCACCTTCGCCACATCCGCAAAGCGCTTGGCGAAGTGCACTGTCATGCCTTCCTTCAGGTACTCCGGCAGCTCTTCAAAGCTGCCACGGTTGGGCTCCGGCAGGATCAGCTCGTGGATCTTCTGGCGCCGCGCCGCAATCACCTTTTCACGCACCCCGCCAATCGGCAGTACATGCCCGGTCAAGGTCAGTTCGCCGGTCATGGCCACGCCTTTCTTTGGCGGCTGGTTGCGTGCCAGCGACAGCAGCGCACTGGCCATGGTCACACCCGCACTCGGGCCGTCTTTCGGCGTGGCGCCTTCCGGCACGTGCAAGTGAACGAAGGCTTCGTCGAAGAACTTCGGATCACCGCCAAACGACTTCAGGTTCGAGCTGATGTAGCTGTAGGCGATTTCTGCGGACTCCTTCATCACTTCACCCAACTGCCCGGTGAGCTTGAAGCCGCGATTGAGCGTGTGGATACGCGTTGCTTCAATCGGCAATGTGGCGCCGCCCATGCTGGTCCAGGCCAGGCCGGTGATCACGCCGGTGCCGGACAGTACCTGCTCGTTACGGAATACCGGCATCCCCAGGGAGCTTTCCAGGTCCTTGTTGCCGATCTTGATCACGCTGTCGGGCTCATCCAGCAGCTTGACCACCGCCTTGCGCACCAGTTTGCCCAGTTGCTTCTCCAGCTGACGCACCCCGGCTTCCCGCGCATAACCGTCGATCAACGCGCGCAGCGCGCCGTCGCTGATGGTCAGGCTGTTTTTCGCGACGCCGGCTTTTTCCAACTGTTTGGGCCACAGGTGGCGCTTGGCGATGGCGACTTTTTCTTCGGTGATATAGCCCGACAGGCGAATCACTTCCATGCGGTCCAGCAACGGGCCCGGAATCGAGTCCAGGGTGTTGGCGGTGCACACGAACAGCACTTTGGACAGGTCCAGGCGCAGGTCCAGGTAGTGGTCGAGGAATTCGACGTTCTGCTCCGGGTCCAGGGTTTCCAGCAGCGCCGATGCCGGGTCGCCCTGGAAGCTCTGGCCCATCTTGTCGATCTCGTCGAGCATGATCACCGGGTTCATGACTTCCACGTCTTTCAGTGCCTGCACCAGCTTGCCGGGCAGGGCGCCGATGTAGGTGCGGCGATGGCCCTTGATCTCGGCCTCATCGCGCATACCGCCGACGCTGAAACGGTAGAACGGTCGGCCCAGGGACTCGGCAATGGATTTGCCCACGCTGGTCTTGCCCACGCCCGGCGGGCCTACCAGCAACACGATGGAGCCGGCGACTTCGCCTTTATAGGCGCCCACCGCAAGGAATTCAAGGATGCGACTCTTGATGTCATCCAGGCCCGCATGGTGCTTGTCCAGCACCTTGCGCGCGTGTTTGAGGTCGAGCTTATCTGCGCCGTACACGCCCCACGGCACCGAGGTAGCCCAGTCCAGGTAGTTGCGCGTGACGGCGTATTCCGGCGAGCCGGTCTCCAGGATCGACAGTTTGTTCAATTCTTCATCAATGCGTTTTTTCGCCTGGGCCGGCAGCACCTTGCCTTCCAGGCGCTGCTCGAACTGCTCGACGTCCGCACTGCGGTCGTCCTTGGTGAGGCCCAGCTCCTGCTGGATGACCTTGAGCTGTTCCTTGAGGAAGAATTCGCGCTGGTGCTCGCCGATCTTGCGGTTCACTTCGGCAGACAGTTCTTTTTGCAGCCGCGCCACTTCGACCTCTTTGCGCAGCATCGGCAGCACTTTTTCCATGCGCTTGAGCATGGGTACGCAGTCCAGCACTTCCTGCAGCTCATTACCTGTCGCCGAGGTGAGGGCGGCGGCGAAGTCGGTGAGCGGCGACGGGTCGTTGGGGCTGAAGCGGTTGAGGTAGTTCTTCAACTCTTCGCTGTACAGCGGGTTGAGCGGCAGCAGTTCCTTGATCGCATTGATCAACGCCATGCCGTAGGCCTTGACCTCGTCGGTGGGCTCGCTGGGCTGATGCGGGTATTCGACCTCCACCAGGTACGGTGGGCGATGGTGCTTGAGCCAGGTTTTGATGCGCACACGGGTCAGGCCCTGGGCCACGAATTGCAGCTTGCCGTTCTCGCGGCTGGCGTGGTGCACCTTGACCAGGGTGCCGTACAGCGGCAGGGCCGAGGTGTCGAAGTGCCGCGGGTCTTCTGGTGGCGTGTCCATGAAAAACAGGGCAAGGGAGTGGTGGTCGGATTTGCTCACCAGCTCCAGGGTCTCAGCCCACGGCTCTTCATTGACGATCACCGGCAGCACTTGCGCCGGGAAAAACGGCCGGTTGTGGATCGGGATGATATAGACCTTGTCCGGCAGGTTCTGCCCAGGAAGCGCCAGGCCGGTGTTGGACGAGGAGGTTTCTGCGTTTTCGGGGTCGGCGTAATCGTTGAGGTCGTAATCAGGGACGTCTTGCTGGTCGCTCATGGGGCACCTGCATAAGGGAGTATGCAGGTTAGATGGGGCGGGGGAGCGGTGGTTTCAATGGTGGGGGTGAGATAGCAACATATTGCATGAAATTACCAAAATGACGCTGTCTCAGTGCTTTAGTCAATAATATGACGCTAACGGTGCCGTATTTATTGGGTTTACTTATGCCTTGTCCAAGCTAATCTAGCCTAAACAAAATTCTCTTTAAGGATGGACGTTTTTTTGACGCCAGCTCAGCAACCGGCAGGGATGCATATGAGAGACGCAACGCACCGCACAGAACGCCGAGCGCGGCCGGCGGGTGCGGCATTGCAGTGGCGTCACACCTTTCAAACCCGGATTGCCGGAGTACTGGCGCTGTTGTTGCTGGTGGTCGTGGCGGCCACGTATTTCGCCGTCAAGGCCGCTACTACCCGCGCCGTGGAGAACCAGGCCCAGGTGCAGTTGGACACTGGGCGGCAGGTGTTCGAGCGCTTGTTGGACCTGCGCGGCCGCCGCCTGCAATATGGGTTGGACTGGCTCACCATCGATGGCCCGTTCAAGCAGGCCGTGGCCGGTGGCGCAACTGTGCCGATCCTGGAGGCCCTGGGACGCCACGGTACGGGGGTCAATTCCAGCGAAGTGTTCGTGTTGGGCCTGGATGACAGGGTCATGGTCAGTACCTTGCTGGCGATGACGCAAGGGGAGGCGTTCCCTTATGCCAATGCATTGCGCAGCGCGCGCCGCAGCGGCCAGCAAATGCTGATCGTCGCCATGGCTGGGCGCCCCTACTTGCTGGTGCAGAAGGAAGTCCTTGAACCCGCGCCCATCGCCCGAGTGATCATGGGCTTTCCCATGGATACGCAATTTGCCCATGAGTTGCGCTCCATGAGCAACCTTGAGGTGTCGTTTCTCAGCGTACAAGGCGGCCATGTCGGCCAGCTCTTCACGACCCAGCCGGGCAGTTTGCGCCCGAGCGTTATCGACCTGCTGCTGGGCACGTCAATCGATCCGCAGGCGCGGGTCCAAGGGTTCCATGGCCAGCGCGTGCTCAGCCAGGTGTTGCCCTTGGCCAATAGCGGCGAAGGCGATGAAGTGCGCGTGTTGCTGCAAAGCCCGCTGGACCACGCCCTGGAATCCTTCGCACCGCTGGACCGGCAGTTTCTGGTGATTGCCGTGGCGGTGCTGTTGGTCTCGCTGGGGGCGGCGTTATTTCTTGCGCGGCGTGTATCACGCCCGCTCAATGCATTGGTGCGGGCCGCTGAGCGGATCGGCGCCGGTGACTACCACACGCCGGTGCGGGTGCGCAGCCACGATGAGTTCGGCCTCTTGGCCCGCGCTTTCAATGCCATGCAAAGCGGCATCGCCGTGCGCGAACGACAGTTGGCCCATAACGCTTTGCATGATGCGCTCACCGGCCTGCCCAATCGCGCCCTGGCCATGGAGCGTCTGGGCAGTGCGATCAGTGCGCGGCGGCCGGTGGTGTTGCTGTACCTGGGGATTGAAAACTATCGGGTCATCAACGAAGGCTTCGGCCCCCAGGGTGTGGAAGAAATGTTGTGCGAAGCCAGCCGCTGCCTGTCCATGAGCCTGCTGGCCAGCGACACCGCCGCGCGCATTGCCGGCAGTGAGTTTCTGCTATTGCTGGAAAACACCGAAATCGACTCCGCCGTCGCTCGTGCCGACCGCGTGTACGGGCTGCTGACCGAACCCCAGCGCATCGGTAACGATGAAGTGCGTCATGAAGTGAGCATCGGCATTGCCGCGTATCCCGCAGACGGTCAGCAGGTCGAGGAACTGATCAACCGCGCCGCCATCGCTCGGCATGACGCGGCCACCATGCCGGGGCATTTGCAGATCTACCAGCCTGATCGCGACCTCGCTCACCAACGCCAGATTACCCTGATCCGCGATCTGCGCCGGGCGGTGGTCGAAGGCGAGTTGTTCCTGTGCTATCAGCCCAAGCTCGACCTCAAGCACGGCCATGTGGGCCAGGCGGAAGCCTTGTTGCGCTGGCAACACCCGACCCTTGGGCAAGTGTCGCCCACAGAATTCATTCCCCTGGCCGAACGCACCGGCAGCATGGGGCCCCTGACCTTATGGGTGATTGAAGAGGCCATCCGCCAGATTGCCGAATGGGCGCTGCGTGGCCTGGTGATTCAACTGTCGGTGAATATCTCGGTGAACGACCTGGTCGATGACGACTTGGCCATTCGCGTCACTGCGCTATTGATCCAATACGAGGTGAGCGCCGAGCATTTGCTTTTCGAAATCACCGAAAGCGCCATCATGCACAATCCACAGCAAGCCCTCAGCGTGCTGGAACAACTGCGCGGCTGCGGCATCAGCCTGTCGGTGGACGACTTCGGTACCGGTTACTCATCACTGGCGCAGTTGCAGCGCCTGCCGGTACAGGAGTTGAAGATCGACCAGTCGTTCATACGCAACCTCGACAGCACCAGCGGCGACGGCGTGATCGTGCGCTCCACCATCGAGATGAGCCACAACCTGGGCCTCAAGGTCGTGGCCGAGGGGGTGGAGTTCGAGCACAGCCTCACCCTGCTCAAGCACTGGCAGTGCGACACGGCCCAGGGCTACCTGATCAGCCGGCCACTGAATGCCATGGCGTTCGAGCGCTGGATGCGCCGTTCGCGGGTGTCGACCTAAGAATACGTTTGCTCGACCAGGCTTTGCAGCCGCGTCCATAACCGTTCGACATGCTGGCGCTCGGTGCCCAATGCACCGATGGACACCCGCACCATCCAGCGCTCTTCGAGGAGGGCAGGGGTGACATAGGCATGACCGGACTGGTTGAGTTTTTCTGCCCAGGCCCGCGTGTGCTGATCCAGCGCCTCACCGTTCAGCCCTGGCGGTTCATGGCGAATACACAGGGTTTGCAGGGCTGGCGCGGCCACCAGTTTCCATTGCGCGCTGCTTTCGATCAGTTCAGCCAGCCAGCGTGCATTGGCCAGGTCGCGCCTCAGCCGCGCCTGTAAGCCGCTGACGCCTTGTTCGCGTATCAGAAACCACAGCTTCAGGGCGCGGAAGCGGCTGCCCAATGAAATCCGCCAGTCGCGGTAGTTTCTGACTTGGCCGTCGGCACTGGACTGCAAGTAGCTCGGGTTGGTGGTCATGATGCGAATCAAATGCTCGGGGTCGCGCACGAAGTACACCGAGCAATCGAAGGCCGCGCCCAGCCATTTGTGCGGGTTGAGCACCAGGGAGTCGGCTTTTTCGATGCCCTGCCACAGTGCCCGGCATTCCGGCAGGATCATCGCAGCGCCGGCCATCGCCGAGTCCACATGCAGCCACACACCGTGGCGTTGTGTCAGGTCGCCAATCGCATCCAGAGGGTCGATCGCCATGGCGGCTGTGGTCCCGGTGGTAGCAATTACTACGCAGGGGCGATTGCCGGCGGCCAGGTCCTGTTCGATGGCGTGCGCCAATGCCTGGGGCGACATTGCATTGTGTTGGTCGGTGGCGATGGTGCGGATATGGTTCTGGCCGAATCCGGCCAGGATCGCCGCCTTGTTGACCGAGCTATGGGCGTGGGCTGAGGTGTAGACGATCAGGGGGGCGCCGCTGTTTTGCAGGCCGTCATGCATCAGCGCGTAATCGGAGCTGCGCTCCCTGGCGCTGATGAGGGCCACCAGGGTGGAGGTTGACGCGGAGTCCTGGATCACGCCGCTCCAGGCGCTGCTCAGGCCGAGCATGTCGCGCAGCCAATCGGTGGTCACTTCTTCGATTTCGGTGAGGGCCGGGCTGGATTGCCAGGACAAGCCCACCACACCCAGGCCAGTGCTCAGGCAATCGCCCAGCACCGAAGACAGCTCCACGTTGGAAGGGAAGAAGCCGAAAAAACTCGGATGCTGCCAATGCAGCAGCCCGGGCATGATCAGCTTTTCGACATCGCCCATGATCTGTTCGAACGGTTCGGCGCTGTCAGGCGGGCTCGCTGGCAGGGCGGCCTTGATTTCGCCGGGCACCGTGGTGGGCTGCACGCCGCGTTGCTCGATGTTTTCTCGATAGTCTGCGATCAGGTCGATCATGGCGTAGCCATGGCGACGGAATTCTTCGGGGGTCATAAAAAGATGTCCATTTGCAAGAGGGTTAAAAGTATCAGCACCAGAAATAAAACGGTTTGCCAGCGGTATAGCCGATAAACGACTGCATGCTGATACGTTTGCCCGATTCGAATCCGCAAATGGCATGGGGACGGCGAGTATTGATGATCACCAATTCGTTCTTGCGCGGCTGGATACGCAACGGCTTTTGCAAGCGCTCCTCGGGTAGCTGCGCACCTTCGAAACGCTTGACCTCGGCATAGGCAAAGGCCTCGGTATCCCAGATGATCAACTCTCCGCCTGATGGCGGCGTTTCCAGATAAATATTGGCGCTGAATTGGTGTTCCAGTTCCGCGATCGACAGGGGCAGGCAATCAACATGGGGAACCGTTTCCGAGAGGTGCGCCGTCTCGGGAAACATGGCGCGGATAATCCCGCAGAACATCGGCTGGCCCTGGAATGCAGCGGCTTGTGCGCCTTGCGGCCAAATGCTCTGGAACTGCTCCATCAAGTCTTGAATGGGCGGTTGTTGCGGGGCGCAAATGCGGTCGATCAGGCTGCGCATATGGGCAGCGTCAGCGTAATACTTGCGTTGGGCATCACTGCCCGCAACCTTGCCATAGGTGGAATTGAACGGCGTGCCCCAGCGATGCACGCCATAGAAGTGCTGTACGACGTGCCCGCCCTCGTAGGTTTCGTGGCTGTATTGTTCCAGCGTGGCGGTTTCGCTGATGCTCTGAATCAGCCGTGCGCTGGTTTTTTCGTTGGCGAAGTCGGGCACTCGAATGGCAAGCACTTGCCCGCTGATCAGCTTTCTTAAACTTGGACTGTCGAGTTGTTCCAGTTCCAGGATTTTTGTCGAGATACAAAGGTTTGGTTGTACAGCGCTATGGTCCGTCATAGTGAAAAGCTCCATTTAAAATTTCATCCGTGCGCCCAGGTATTGCGTAAGCGGTGCGCGAGCTAAAGCAATCTCGAGCGGGAGGCTAAATCATTTTTGCGCAGTTAAAACCTGTCAACCATGACAGGTTTGGATAGATATTTGCCATACCCGCTAGCATCCTGTGGCTGATGGACAGGACACGGATATAAAAAAAGGCGGCTACTGTGAGGTAGCCGCCTTTGCTTATATCGCCGGTGCTGCTTAATCCGGCAGTTTGAACGCCATCACATAGTCACCCTGCTTGGTGCCCAGTGAGCCGTGACCCCCGGCCATGACCAGCACGTATTGCTTGCCGTCCTTGCCGGTGTAGGTCATCGGGGTGGTTTGCGCGCCTGCTGGCAGGCGGCCTTCCCACAGTTGCTTGCCGTTTTTCACGTCATAGGCACGCAGGTACTGGTCCAGGGTGCCGCTGAGGAACGCGACGCCACCTGCGGTGGTGAACGTACCGCCCAGGCTAGGCACGCCCATGGTCAGCGGGATCGGGACCGGCGAGCTGTCACGCACGGTGCCGTTCTTGTGCATCCAGATGGTCTGGTGGTTGGTCAGGTCGACCGCTGCCACGTAGCCCCACGCTGGCGCCTGGCACGGCAGGCCCATCGGCGACAGCAGTGCTTCAAGGATCACACCGTACGGCGCGCCTTTGTTCGGCTGTACGCCTTCGGTTTCGCTGACGCGTGGGCCTTGCTTGGCGATGTCGGCTGCCGGGATCAGTTTCGATTTGAACGCCATGTAGCTTGGGTTCACGAACGCGATCTGACGCACCGGGTCAACCGAGATGCCGCCCCAGTCGAACACGCCGAAGTTGCCTGGGTACACGATCGAGCCTTGCAGCGACGGCGGGGTGAACGGGCCGTCGTAGCGCATCGACTTGAAGTCGATCCGGCAGATCAGTTGGTCGAACGGCGTCACGCCCCACATGTCACGTTCCTTGAGGGGCGGCGGCATGAAGTTCAGGTCGGACTTGGGTTGGGTCGGGGAGGTGCGATCACCAGCCACTGCGCCTTGCGGTACAGGGATTTCGTTGATCGGAACCACTGGCTGACCGTTGCTGCGATCCAGCACGTAGATGCTGCCTTGCTTGGTCGATGCCATCACCGCTTGCTTGACGCCGTCAGCAGTCTTGATGTCGATCAGCGAAGGCTGGCCGCCCACGTCCATGTCCCACAGGTCATGGTGGGTGAACTGGAAGGTCCACTTCACGTGGCCGGTGTCGATGTCCAGAGCGGTCAGGCCCGCTGCGTATTTCTCGGAATCATCGGTACGGTCGCCGCCGTACTGGTCGGGCATCTGGTTGCCCATCGGCAGGTACAACATGCCGAGTTTTTCATCCACGGCGAACATGGACCACATGTTCGGCGAGTTGCGGGTGTAGGTCTTGCCCTCGGCCAACGGGGTGGTGTCGTCCGGGTTGCCGCTGTCCCAGTTCCACACCAGCTTGCCGGTGTGCACGTCGAACGCGCGGATCACACCGCTAGGCTCGTCGATGGAAACGTTATCGGTCACATGACCGCCGATCACCACCAGGTTCTTGGTCACGGCCGGTGGCGAAGTGGAGTAGTAGCCGCCTGGGGCGAAGCTGCCGATGTTGGCGCGCAGGTCGACCTGGCCTTTGTCACCGAAGTCTTCACACATCTTGCCGGTGTCGGCGTTCAGGGCGATCAGACGGGTGTCGGCAGTCGGCACGAAGATGCGTTTCGGGCAGGCAGTCGGTGCCGCAGCCGGGCTAGCGCTGCCAGTCGGGCTCTGTTCGGAAGCGTAGGCGGCGTCATCGTGATACGACACGCCACGGCAGGTCATGTGCGCCCAACCCTTGAAGTTCTCGGCGCCCTGGCTGCTGATCTTCGGATCGAAGCGCCAGATTTCCTTGCCGGTGTCCGGGTCCAGCGCGATCACCTGGCTGTGCGGCGTGCACACGTAGAGCATCCCGTTGACTTTCAGCGGGGTGTTTTCCGCGGTGGTTTCACCCGGATCGTTCGGGCCCGGTATATCGCCGGTGCGATAGGTCCACGCTGGCACCAGTTTGTGGGCGTTTTCCGGAGTGATCTGTGCCAGTGGCGAGTAACGGTCACCAAAGGCCGAACGGCCATAGGAGTTCCAGTCGCCATCGGCTTGGGAGGGTGCGGCGCTGGCCATGCCGGGTACCGCGTCGCGGTCCAGTTGGCCGGTCTTGACCATTTCACCTGGATTGGTGAACTGGCTGGCCAGGGCGGTTGCGCCCGCCAGCACCACGGCCACGCTCAGCGCGCCAGTGCCCAGCGGCGCGGCTTGGCCACGCAGCAATGGCCGGCGAAACCACGGCAGCAGCATGACGATGCCCAGGGCGAACAGCAGGGCCAGGCGCGGCACCAGCTGCCACCAGTCCAGGCCCACTTCCCACAGGGCCCACACGGTGCTGGCGAACAACACCAGTGCATACAGGCCCAGCGCAGCGCGGCGGGTAGCCAGCAGCAACACGCCGGTCAGGGCAATGCCGATACCGGCCAGCAGGTAGTACAGCGACCCGCCGAGCATACTCAGCTTGACGCCGCCGGCCAGCAAGGCCAGCCCCATGATCAGCAGCAAGACCCCCAGCAGCCTGGGCAACAGGCGGCTTGGGCTTGAGGCACCATCAGTGCTCATAGTGTGTTTCTCCGTTACGTTGGAATTATGTAACCCCGTGCTTCACTCACTGTAGATGACGATTCGGCTCGGGCTTGGTTCATCGTTATTTTTGGTTTTTTCTGTGGATAACTCGGTTATCCACAGGCGGGCAATAACCCCCCCCGGCGCTGGTCGATTCAAGACAGCGCTGTCTTTGTGCATGAAGAGATTCGGCAAATGGGGCGACCGGGAGGTGAAGCGTTTCAGATTGTTGCGAAGGATAATGCGGCGGGGCGTTTTGAGAAAGGGTGAATCGCAAGATGCATCATTTCAGTTTTGGTAACAGTGACAGATAGTCGCTGGCTAATAATGTGGGAGGGGGCTTGCTCCCACAAAGGGTTTTCGGTGTTGGTCAGAAGGTGGTGCGGATGCCGAACTGCACACTGCGCCCCGGTGCCGGTGCGATGTCGCGCAGGATCGAGCTGGCGTAGCGCACGGTCTGGTTGGTCAGGTTTTCACCGTTGACGAACGCCAGCCACTGGCTGCCACCGACGTTGAAGCGATACCCCGCGCTTGCTCCCAAAGTGGTGTAGCCATCGGTGCCGCTCTCGTTATCCGGCACGCGCCCTTGGCCCGCAGCATGTTCCACATCGATACGTGCCTGCCAGCGATCCAGTTCCCACAGCAAGCCGCTGTTCAAACGCAGGGGCGCAATGCGCGGCAAGGCTTCGCCGCTGTCCAGGTTGGTGGCGCGGGTGTAGTCGCCCGACAGTTCCAGAGCGAACTTGCCGTAGGCGCCTTCGCCGAGCTTCCAGTGATCCTGGGCTTCGAAACCGGCGAAACGCGCACGTACGCCGGAGTAGCCGTACTCGGGAATACCGCCAGCATCCTCTTCACCCTCGTCGCTCAACGTGCGGCCAGTGCCGAGCAAACCGATGTAGTTGGAGAAGCGGCTGTAGAACACGCCAAAGCTGCCCTTATGGGTGCCATTGTCAAAACGCAGGGCCAGGTCGCTGGACACGGCCTTTTCTTTCGACAGGTTGGCGTCGCCCAATTCATAGGTGCCGGTGGCGACGTGGGCACCGTTGGCATACAGCTCGTAGAAGGTCGGGGCGCGCTCGGTGTAGCCCAGCGTCGCGGCCACCGACCAGATTGGCGTAAGCGTGTAGACCGCACCCGACGACAGGCTGCCTGCGGTGAAGTCGTTGGATTTATCCGCAGTGGCAAAGCGCGCATTGCCCTTGCCATCCGGGTCGACGTTGGTGTGCTCAAGGCGCGCACCCAGGCTGAGTTTCAAGCGCTCGGTGGCTTGCATCTCTTCCAGAATAAACAGGGCGCCAGCGTTGGTATCGGTCTGCGGTACGAACGCTTCCTCACCCAGGGCCGAAAATTCATTGCGGGTCACTTGGGCGCCGACCACGCCGTCGAACGGGCCGATGGGCTGGTGACGCGCCTCCACTCGGGCTTCATAGCCTTTGTTCTTGAAGGTGGTGCCGGTTTCGCCGCCTTCAATTTCGCGGTGCTGATACTCGGTGTAGCCCGCGTCGATCTTCACCGAGGTAAACGGGCCCTGCAGGTTGCGGATTTCGGAGGCAAAGGCGTAATGATCCTGCTTCATGCGGATGCGTACATCCTGCTCGGCGGGGGAGCCATAATTACTGTCGTAGTTGCTGTAGGACAGGCCCGCGTAACCATCATCCCAGGTGTAGGAACCACCCACCGCACCGCCGTCCTGACGTCCGTTGCTGTTACCCAGGCGGCCGTTTTTGCCGGGGCCGTTTTCGCTCTCCGGCGCGTGGCGGCTGCGCGCATAACCGGGGATTTTCAGGTCATTGAATTCCCGCGCATTGGCGTCCAGGTGCAAGGCGAATGTGCCGTTGCCGGCCTCCAGCTTGCCCGCGCTGCTGCGGGTGGTGTCGGCGCCGCCGTAGCGCAGTTCCCCCGCACCGTGGATGCCTTCGATGGCCTCGGTGGGGATGCGGTTGTCGAAGGTGTTGACCACGCCACCGATGGCACTGCCGCCGTACAGCAGTGCTGCGGGGCCGCGCACGATTTCGATACGGTCGACATTGATCGGGTCCAGCGGCACCGCGTGGTCATAGGACAGCGACGACGCATCCAGCGCCCCCACGCCGTTGCGCAGGATGCGAATACGGTCGCCATCCTGGCCGCGAATGATCGGGCGGCTGGCGCCTGGGCCGAAATACGACGATGACACCCCGGGCTGCTTGTTCAGGGTTTCGCCGAGGCTGCCTTTTTGTTGCAGGGTCAGCTCATCACCTTCCAGCACAGTGGTGGGCGAGGCCAATTGTTCGCTACCCAGCGGGTTGCCAGTAACGACTTGGGGGGGCAGTTCCAGGGCATAGGCTTGTGAGCTGATCAACAAGGCGGCGGCGAGAGGGGACAAGCGCCAGAGAGAAGGCAGGGACATCGGATATTCCTAGGCAAAACGTCTGATAGATATAGTTACAATATAACATCTCTTTTTTCGTCTGGAAGGGGAACTTTTCCTGGCGGGCTATATTCAATGCGATGCTTCCACCTGCACGCCTCGTCGGCTAAGGTGCGCGGCTGTGTTTCCTCTTTTTGCAAAAGGCCCGGCATGACCGCGACAAGCAACGACCCGCTCCACGGCGTGACCCTGCAACACGTGCTCACCACCCTGGTGGAGCATTACGAATGGAGCGGCTTGGCCGAACGTATTGATATCCGCTGCTTCAAGAGCGACCCGAGCATCAAGTCGAGCCTGACCTTCCTGCGCAAGACGCCTTGGGCGCGGGAAAAAGTCGAAGGGTTGTACGTCAAGCTGATGCGCACCAAACGCCCGCTGGACTGAACCCATGAAGCGTTTTGTCGCGACGGCGGCGCTTGCCGGCTGGGTGGGGTTGGCGATCCAGCAGTACCTGATCCTTTATTCACGCTGGTCCATTGAAGCCAGCTTGCTGGGTGGGCTGGTGAGTTTTTTCAGTTTCTTCACCGTGTTGACCAACACCCTGGTGGTGGTGGTGTTGAGCTATGCCTGGGTCAACCGGGAGTCAGCCGGCAAACGGTTTTTCCTGGCACCTCACATCAGCAGTGGAGTCGCCGTGAGCATTGTGGTGGTAAGCCTGGCCTACAACCTGCTGCTGCGGCATTTGTGGAGCCCTGAAGGCTTTCAATTTATCGCCGATGAATTGCTGCACGACGTGATGCCGTTGCTGTTTCTGATTTATTGGTGGCGCTGTGTGCCCAAGGGTTTTTTGCGCCTCAAGCACATCGGCGCCTGGGTGATTTACCCATTGATGTACTTCGCGTATGTGCTGATGCGTGGGCATTTGCTTGGGCAATATCAGTACCCGTTCATCGATGTGGACCGCCTCGGTTATCCACAAGTGTTTGTGAATGCCGGGGGGATTCTGGCGGGGTTTGTGGCGATAGCGTTGGTGATGGTGGGGCTGGATAAATTCATCAAGCCCCGGCCCTGACTCACTCTTGCGGGCTACCGTCGGCGCGCCAGTAACCCACGGCCTTGAGGTATTCCTCATTGACTTTGTGGGTGTCCAGCAACACCCGCCGTACTTGGCGCGACAACCTGGTTTCGGTCGCCACGAAGCTGTACAGCGTGCCGTCGGGCAGCGTCAGGTTTTGCACCACCTCAAGCAGGTCATCGCGGCCACGCAGCGCCCAGATCACCTCCACATCGGCCGCACTTTGCAGCGTCTGTTGCTCCGCCGCATCGGCGATTTCAATCACCGCAAGCACCTTGCGCCCAGCGGGCAACTCCTCCAGACGCCGCGCAATGGCGGGCAGGGCAGTTTCGTCGCCTATCAGCAGGTAGCTGTCGAAAATGTCCGGCACGATCATCGAGCCCCGTGGCCCACCGATATACAGGTGCTGCCCGACCTGCGCCTGCTCGGCCCAGGTGGACGCAGGGCCATCGCCATGCAGCACGAAGTCGATATCCAGCTCGCCGGTTTCCAGGTTGTAGCGCCGTGGCGTGTAGTCGCGCATGGCCGGTTGCGGGCCGTCGCCCTTGATGGCGAACGTCGGGCTTTCAAGCGCTGCTTGCTCGGCGGCGTTCTGCGGGAACAGCAGCTTGATGTGATCGTCGCTGCCCAGGCTGATAAAGCCCTCCAGTTCAGGCCCGCCCAGTGTGATGCGACGCATGCGTGGGGTGATGTCCACCACCCGCAGAACTTCCAGGCGGCGGCGTTTGATTTCGTGGGTCACGCGATGAATGGCTTGTGTGTTCATTGGTCTGTCCCGTCGGCAATGGCTTGAGCGGTGCGATTGAGCAGCGCCGCGACACGAATGATTTCTTCCGGGCTCCAGTGCCCGTTGTGCGAATGCAAGGCGTGGCGCAGGTTGTGCACCGCCTCATGGATCTGGGGTGGGCGGTCGTGGCCACGCAGCGAGCGCTTGCTGACATCCAGGCGCATGCGCACGCCATCCAGGGCAACGGCTTGTTCGCTTAAGAAGAGACGACCGGCGTCGGTGATTGTGTAGCGTTTTTTTCCACCATCGGCGTCGCCGCTGATCAGCTCGCTCTCTTCAAGAAAGGTCAGGGTGGGGTAGATCACGCCGGGACTGGGGCTGTAGGCGCCGTCGAACAGGCTCTCGATGCGGCGGATCAGGTCGTAGCCATGGCAAGGTTGCTCGGCGATCAATGACAACAGCAGCAGCTTCAGGTCGCCGGGGGCGAATACCCGTGGGCCGCGGCCGCCGCGTTTTTCAAATTCGCCGCGATGCTCGTGTTTCATGCGCAAGTCCTCTGTACAGGTTTAGATATAACTTAAGATATATCTTTGTACGAAGGGTAGCCCTTGGCGACCAACGGTCAACGGGGTAGCCGCGGGTTTCGGTCATAAGTGAAACAAGTCCGATTGGATCTTTTTAATTTATAGAGTTATAACTTTAATTAGAGTCATGACTCGAATTCTTATCTGGCCCGTGGTTGTGGAGGCGCTTTTGAGTTGGTGTGGTCTGCGTCTTACAGTAACTTCCTTATCGTGTTTTTAAGTGTGTAGCCTGTTTCCTACGGATACTTTTAAAGTTTTGGCGAAATGCCATCTTTTTCGCTCGACCCCTGTTTACAAGGGCTACGCTCATTTTAGAATGCGCCTGCATACCTGCCTCTAGTTTCAATTGATCATTGTTTGGCATTGCTTGTTCCAACTAATCGGCAATGTAATTCGTTGTTAGGGATCTCCTTGGCAATGAATCAATCAATGTTGTCAACTACAGGTATTGACCATGTTCAAGAAGTTTGCTGTTGCTGTTCCCCTGGCTGTTCTGGCGCTGTCTTCCTCGGTAACCGCTATCGCTGCCGGTGAAGCCAGCCACACCGTCAACCTCAAGGCAAACATCCCGACCACCGTGTTCCACGCCCAGCCGCGTGATCCGAACTGGGGCCGTGACGAGACCATGACCTACAACCTGGTCAGCGGTGAATTGGCTCCCCTGAGCGCCATCTACGACATCAAGAACACCAACGGTTCGGTTGCCGCCTACATCGAAGGTGGCCCGGCGGTGCTGTTCAACGGTGATGCCGCGCAGAACATCCCGGTTACCACCACCCTCAACGGGGTGACCCTCACCGGCACGCCACAGGAAGTGGTCAACGAAGCCGACTCCACCCCAGGCGTGGGTGCGGAAATGCGCATCGCTGCCGCCAAGCCTACGGCGACTCAGCGCGGTGCCTACACCACCACCATTCCGGTGGTATTCGACGCCGTACTGCCAGCCCTGTGATGCCAATGAGTGCCTGTTAATCACGGGCATTCACTTGCAGGTCGGCTGATTCCCTTCTCTGTCCGCCGACCTGGTTTTTTTATCTCTTGGCATTCAGGGTATCCGTTCATGTTTCCGATGACGCCTATCGCGGCTGCGCTTGCGCTGTTGATGTGTACGAGTGCGCTGGCTGCACCCGCTGCCTCCGGCGCTGCAACCCCTGGCAGCTTGATTACCCAGGCCCAAGGCCTGCCCGCAGGTTTCAGTGATCACTTTTTCGACGTGCCGTTGGCGGTGCGTGTGGACCTGGACCAGCAACCGCTGGGCGAGGCTCTGATTGTGCTGTCACGGGATGATCGCGTGACCTTGCTCGAATTTACCGACACCGGCGACAGCAAAGTCCCGGCCGCTACCCGTGATACCTGGCAAGCCGTGTTGGAAAAAGGCGTGGCCCTGGGCGCCTGCACCCAGGCCTGCCCGGAAAAAATGATCTCGGCGTTCTACAACCTGGAAAACTCCCAGTTGTCGATCCTGACCCAGGACGTCGAACGCAGTGACGACATTCCGCGTTTCTATGACCAGCCCGAAGGCGGCAGCCTGGGGCTGATCATTAACAACCAGCTCAACCTCAACGGCAGCCAGGAGGACAGCCTGGGCGGTCGCTATGGCTTGCAAGCCAGTTCCAGCGTGGGTAACTGGAGCCAGGTGTTCAACCTGCAACTGGCGCGCCAGAGTGGCGATGAAGAACAAGTGCGCCATGCGATTCACGAGCTGTACACCCAGCGCGAACTCGAAGGGCAGTTTTTCCGCCTGGGTCACTTCACCCCCAATTCCGACGGCCTGACCCGTCAACTGCGCAGCTTCGGCGCCAGCCCCGACACGGCGCTGGGCCTGATGTATGGCAGCTCCGACAGCCTGGCCATCAACAACACCAAGCCCAGCGTGTACCCGATCTACGTTACCGCCAACCGCCAAGCGGCGGTGGAGATCTACCGCAACGGCTTGCTGATCAACACCCAGGCGGTAGCGGCAGGCCTGCAAACCCTCGATACACGGCCACTGCCCGGCGGCATCTATGAAGTGGAAGTGCGCCTGGTGGAAGACGGCCTCACCACCAGCACCACCCAGGAGCTGGTGTACAAGCCCAGTAACTGGCGCAACGCCGAAGACCGCTGGCGCTACAACCTGTTCGCCGGGCGCGAAACCAAGTTGTTCAGCAACTGGGACGAACAGGCTTCGGGCGCAATGACGGCCGGTGCGTCGCTCAACTATCTGGTACACCCGCGCGTGATCCTTGGCCTGTCGGCCCGCCAGGTGCGCGAGCAACTCCAGTACGGCGGGTCGATGGACTGGACGGTGGCCAACAACACCAGCGTCTATGCCAACCTGTACCAGACCCAGGAACATGGCACCGGCATGGACCTGCAAGGGCTCTACACCTTGGGCTCAACCAACCTGGTGTTCAGCCATAACCGCAGCTGGCTAGACACGCGTGACACCTACGAAACACTGCCGGACGGTACGCGTCTGCGCCGCAATACCTTCGTGGGCGAGGCCAGCAACACCGCGTTGTCGGTCAACCACCGGCTCGACGCGAAAAACACCCTGAACATGCGCCTGTCCCACAGTGAGGGCAATATCGAGGGCGCGGGGTTGGACCTGGGCTGGAGCCGCCACGACAACCTGTTCGGCAGCGATGCCAACTGGCGCTTCTCGGTGTTCGATCGGCCCGGTAGCGCTGGCACCAACGATGCGCGCAATCGCGGCGTGGACGTGAGCGTCAGCATGAACCTGGGCCGCGATGGCCGGCAGATTTCCGGCAGCATCGGCACCCGTACCGCCCGTGATGGCGGGCGCGACAATAACGCTTCGGTGACCCTGCGCCAGGACCTCACCGACCACGCGCTGCAAAGCGTCTCGGCGACAGCGATCACCGATACCTATGGTGTCGGCCTGTCGGGCATGGCCAGCTTCAATACAGACGCGTTCAGTGGCGACGGTTTTGTGCAGCGCAGCTCCTTCAATGGCGACCTGAGTGGCGGTTTGAACCTCAACAGCACCTTTGTCGCCGGTGCCGGCAAGATGCTGCTGAGCAGCCAATACCAGGGTAACGGTGCCGGGATGATCATCGACGTGGAAACCGACCTCGATGAAATCGCTCTGCGCGCCGACGATCTGGGCGGTGGCGGCGCCATCTTGCGGCCCGGGCGCAACTACGTGCCGGTCTCGGCCTACAAGAGCAGCAGCGTGAGCTTCGATTTTGAAGGCAATCACCCGCCCGCCGCCAATATCCAGCCGACCCGCGCCAGCTATCACCTGAACAAAGGCGGCGTGGACTACCGGAAAATCACCGTGATGAAAACCGTCACCGTGCTCGGCCGCTTGTTGGATGAGCACGGCGCACCGCTCAAGGGCCATCACGTGATCAATCATGCCAGCCGTGGGGTCAGCGAAGTGGACGGGTTCTTCTCGATGGAAATGAGTTCCAGCGCACCCACCTTGCAAGTGCGCTACCAAAACCAGCTGCTTTGCCAGTTTCGCTTGGACCCCAGCAATGCGCCGAACGAAAACGACGTGTTGATGATTGGCGACTTGCGTTGCACCCCGGATACGTTGGCCGAGGTCGGTCGTGCGTCCGAGGCGGCCGGATGAACTTCCTAACCAGAACGATGCGTGTTCAGAGGCATGAGTTGACCAGCATGAGCAATCCAATCAAGAACCTGACTTGGCGAGCAGTATCAGTGGCTGCAGCATTGTGTGCGTTTACGCCGTTGTCCTTGGCTGCCACGCAAGACATTACCGCTGAGTTCCGCCCTGACCCCGGTAACCCGATGGTAAACAAGTTCACCAACACCACCCCACAAAGCGGGGTATGCCCAGGGCATATGCCGGCAAGGTGCGAGGCGTTGGGGATTTTCAGTATCCGGACCTGGGATATCAACTTTGTCGCCAGCGGTCCGATAGAGGCCAACCATGCAAACCCGCGTCAAGGTTTGATGTTCAAGGTCCCCTCCGAGTGGCGAAGTTTTGAGGTGGTTTCATCCAAGGGCGACCGGAAAACAGTGGAGATGCGTATTTCCGGGGTTGGCAGCCGCTTCAATACGACTAATCCGCCGGGCGTTCAGGCCTGGAGTTCGTTACCCGCCAACTGGACGAACGCACCGGCTCCGTGCCAGTACACCGGCATGTGGGCAGCTGCCCCCACGTTAAGGCTGTGGTTCTGGCTCGTACCGGAAGGCGCCGGTGCTTGTAATCTGGTGACGCCGTTTGATGTGCCCACCTCCAGTTTCAGCATGCTTGAGTACACGTACGAATTGCGTACGCCTAATCCTTTGGATATGGAAGCGGGGGATTACAGAGGGTCGATTACTTACCGTGTCGGGCCGTATCAGGATTTCGATTTTGGTGACCTCTACCTTCCAAACGATGATGTGTTGACCTTCAACTTCGATCTTCGGGTAGAGCACAACCTTAAGGTGGACCTGCCACCGGGGGGCAACCGCGTGGAGCTGTTGCCCGAGGGCGGCTGGCAGGCTTGGCTCAACCGTGGGCGCCAACCGGCGCGGTTGTTCCGTGACCAGACCTTCGTCATTTCCGCCAGTACCCGCTTCAAGATGCAACTCGAATGCGGCCTGACCATCGGCAACACCTGCGGCCTGCGCAATAGCGCGGGGGACGAAGTGCCGCTGCAGGTCGGTGTGACCTTGCCTTTTGGCTTGCAAGACCAGTACGGCCAGGCCGTGAGCAAGTTGCCTTTGCGTCTTGACGGCACTGGCACCGAGCTGTTCCAGCCTGGCCATTACGTCAATAACCGTCCCGCAAGCCTGCACTTTGCCGTGGAGCGAGACGACGTGAAAGAGATGCTCAAGCAACCCGGCAGCACCTACACCGGCGTGGTCACGGTGATCTGGGATTCAGAAGTCTGAGTGGGCACTGGCCGTATATCAGCCGTTGGCTGGGTTCAATCTATAAGGCGTAATCAAACATGAAACATGCAGTGTTAGCGGTGGGGCTGTTCCTGATGTCGTTGGGCGCTTATGCGGGGCCGGCGATCAACGTTGGGGTGGTCTATGACTATCTGGACGGCGACCGCAGCTCTTACCTCAAGCGGGTCTACAACGGCGGCACCAGTTCCGCGTTTATCAAGGTCAATGTGCTGGAGATCGTCTACAACGCCGACGGCACGTCCCGGGAAGTGCCCGTCGCGTCGATGACCGACGCCAAAGGCAGCACCACCAATCGCGACGGCCTGATGGCCAGCCCGGCGCGCCTGATCGTACCGGCCGGTGGGCGTCAGGGCACACGGTTGCTGTATATGGGCCTGCGAGACAAGGAGCGCTATTTCCGCGTGCGCTTCATTCCGGTGGTGCCGGAAAAGGAAGATGACTTTGCCGTGACCGATCAAGAGCGTGCCGAGTACAAAAACGCGCTGGCGGCCGGGGTCAATGTCATGGCGGGCTACGGCACGGTGTTTTTCGTCAGGCCCAAGGACACCCGTTTCGATACGCAAATCAGCGAGACCAGCAGCCAGTACACCCTGCGTAATGCGGGCAACAGCGTGGTGGTGCTCGATGAGTTCCGCGATTGTTCGGTGGCGAAAAAGACCGACTGTGAGGCTACCACCAAGCACCACATCCTGCCCGGTCGCCAGTTGGTGCTCGAGAAAAAGCCGGAGCGCCAGTTCAACTTCCAGATGATCGAAGGCCGCAACAAAAAACCGATGTCGGTCAGCAGTAACGGGTGATGACTATGTTCAAGCAACTAACGGTACTGGCGGTACTGATGGCGCCTGTGCTGATGGGCGAACGGGCGCTGGCGTTCCAGGAGCGCCACACGTTTGATGTGTCGGTGACCATCCCGATCCATGAAGCCTATGTGCTGCCCTCCGAGCCCGACTGGATTGGGCAGGACCAGGTGCTGGCCTGGGATCTGGCGACTGCCCGGCTGGGACGCCTGCGCAAGAACTTCGACGTGAAGAACATCAATGGCGGGGTGGCCGCGCGCCTGGGTGATACGCCTTACCTGTTGAGTGGCCGCAACCGTATCGAACTGCAGGTGTTGTTCAATCGGGTGCCGCTGACGCTGGATTCGACCCTGGTCCTCAGCGCCGACGAGGCACGTGCCGGCCGCCGCGCCGAGCTGGAAATTGCCGCCATCGAACCGGCGGACGGTTACAAGGGCGGCGAGTATTACGGCACGGTGCACCTGTTGTTTGATTTTCCGGCGCCTTGACCGCAATAGGTTTGCGAGTATGAATATGATGTTGCTGTGTGTGATCAGAAAGCTGGTGGCCCGCACTGCGCGAGCGCGGGCCAAAACCGAACACGGCATTATGAAGCGGCCGTCAAACCCACGTCCTTTATGAGTGCATCAATCAAATCATCCAGCGTTGGGTAACGTTTATTTTGCAACTGCGGCCAACGATCAATATAGAACTGCCCCTCAGGATTTGTTTCAACGACGGTGGAATATATATTCATATCACCGGAACGGTGGATCACAGTGGCTTGAGGCGGTAAAGCCCGTTGCTCAACCACGAATTGACCTGCCGATACCAGCCGCGTTCGGGGCGAAGCCGTAGGGGTGACAAATGACAACTGGACTTCTCGCTTGAGTGCCTCGATCAAATGTTCGACCGTCCGGAAGCGCCTGTTGTCCAGGTTCCAACGTTTAATAAAGAACTGATTACTGGCGTCCTGTTCAATAAGCGTGCGAACGACTTCTCCGCTGTTGGAATGGTGGACCAACCAGGTATCAAGAATAGTAGGTCGCTCGATCAGGGCGTCGCCGATGGTTCTCAGCCGTGCGCTCGGCAGGGTCGTAGCGGAAACGAGGGTCATATACGCGTCGTCTTTAAGTGCCTGGCTCACCTGTTCCAACGTTGTGAAACGTTTATCTTTCAATAGCGGAAAATCTTCAATAAAGAACTTCCCCAGGTCGTCAATTTTAATCGGGGTGCTCGCCTGCCCTCCGAGAATGGTGCGGTAGACCACATTGGCTTCGGTGCTTGAGGGTTGTTCGATCAGGAAGTCGTCGACATTTCTCAACCATGCACGATCCGGTGCAGTTTTAGGCGACGGCGCGCGAATGTCGGCAATACCGACGTGCAATTTGAAGTCACTGCGCAGGGTTTTTGTTCCGGGAGAGCCAATCTGACCCTCGACGAATTCCCATCCTCCCCTCTGCAGCGGCAATGCCTGGGTGGGGTGAACATCGCGTATCCTCAAGCTGACCCCATCCTGCAATTGCGCAATGCCTGGGACACCCAGGTACGTATCGCAGTGGGAGTCCCCTATGAGCGCTACCCATTTATGCGGGCCCTGTGCCAACTGGTCGGCCTTGATCACCTCATTGGCGAAATAGTTGAAAAGGTTCGTGCGGGCGTTGTTCGTGTTCATGCCTTTAACGTGATAGCTGGCCGTACAATCGAGCGCACGCACGCGAATGCCTACCTTGTTCGCGGCTTTGACCACATTGGTGTAAGTGTCGGGCCCGGTATAACCGTGCATCTGGCCGGCATCTTGCGCTCTCAGATAGCGTTTCAGGTTCTTCGGCATTTTGCTCGTGCGGTAGAAAAGCTCCAGTTCTGCCTGATGCAGATCGGTGAGCAGGTGCTCCAGGTACAAGGTCTCGACGCCCTCCTTCTTCAACAGCTTCATGTATTTGATCAGGAACTGTTTGCTGTAGGTATCAAGATGGGATTCGCCGATAATCAGTCCCCGTATCTTTTTATACAGCTGCCTGATAAACGCCTCCTCACTTGTCGCCGTGGCGAGGTCGGCGAAGTCCGGGCGTGGCAGTGGCGTGTAAGCGGTAAAAGCCTTTTTGGCGGCTTCATCCAGGCGACTGCGTGTTTGCTTGAACGCCTGGTGCGCCGGATGGTACGGGTCTTCCGCTGCAGGTCCGTAGCGGGGGTCAAAGCTTTTTTGCCTATGCACCATTTCGTCCAGGTCCGGTTTGAACGATGCGGGCAGATCAAACTCATTGTAATGAGACGGTGATGGGGGGACCTGTACCGCTCTCGAGGGGCCGGCCTTCGGCAAGGTTTGGGTGTTTGCGGCCATTGTCAGCTTGTAATCACCCCGAGACAGCGCGGCGGAGGATGTATCAGGCAGGATGCCCACTGCCTGGCCAGGGATAGCATCATCCACACGCAAGGCGATGACATTCTGCAAGTCGGCCAGCCCCGGCACCTCGTCGGTACTGCCTATGCGAATGTGATCTACCAGGGCGATCCAGCCATCATCGGGATCGTTTTGCGCAAGCGCTTGGTGGGAATAAAAGTTTCTGAGTTGACTGTTACGCGGGATAAATCGCTCTTTGTCAGATAGCTCCAGCACATGCTCCATATGATATGAGCTCGAGGCGTCCACGCCGTCGATCGCGACCTTGTGCTGATGGGCTTAAAGCATCAGTTTACGGAAGGTAAAAGGCGCATCTGCATCCCAGCCCAAGCCTGCGTCGACCCGCGCCAAATGGTCCTCGACTTGCTTCAAGGCATGCGCAAGATTGCCCTTGGTTTCGCCGTTGATTATTTTGAGTTTGGTGCGGAAAACATCGGCCGGCAGGTTTTCGATGTGCAAGCGTTTGAGCCCTTGCGCGGCCAAGGCCTGAAGGTTTTCGATCAGTAACTGCTTACTGGCAACGCTGGTGTTGGATGCGCCGATGATCAGCGCCTTCTTGAGTGGGAACAGGGTGGCAAGTACGGTAGACGGGTTGGAGTCCGGTGCCAGTGCCGGCAAACCGGTGCGGTCCGGGCGCGCTGGAGGTGAGGCGTAAAGCGCCTGCGCATCTTCAGTCAGGTGTTTCACCTGATCGGGATAGCTATTACGTAGAGGCTTCAAATCAAAATGGGCCCCTTCACGTACGCCCTGCGCAATAACGTCATCCGGATGGTTGACGACGTTGCGCACATATTCAAGGTTGAGCGCTGATCTGAAGTACTTACCTTGCTCGGATGCAATCTCGTAGCGAGCCAGTGGCTGGTCCACTTCCTCCTGGAGTACCGTATATGTCTTTCTGCGCCCGCCTGCCGCAACCCCGGAACGTATCCACTGGCCATCGGTGTTCTTGTTGACCAGACGTGTAGTCGACTGCATTTGCCCGGTGACTGGGTCATGGCGAAACAGCAGATGCCGCCCCAGAGAATCCTGTGTGTTCTTGACCCAGAACGGATGGCCATCGAACAGCACCGGTTTCATTCCGGCAGTAATGCCAGGGTCGATATCGTTGATCAGCGTGGCCTGCTGTATCGCTTTAGTAACCGGTCTGACAGACAGTGTGTTGAAAGGGCCTTTTAGAGCCGGGCGAAAGTCAAACAACACAGCACCGCCCACATTGGCCAGGTAGCCGATGTAGTGTCTCAAGGCCCCGGCCATGTCACCCTGTTGGTAGGCACTGATGGCGAGCATCGCGTCCTTGAACGCCAGCAAACCACCCAGGCCCAGGCTCAATACGGGAAAAGGGATGGTGGCGATGGCGGTGACCAGTTCGACGCACATCCAGAGAATCCCCATGATCATCTCCGTTCGATTGACCGTGGTGGCGATCACATCATCAATTTTTCGCTGCAATACCATGTTGTAGAGGTCATTGCGCAGGTCGGTCAGGGTTGTGTCGGAGGTTGTCCGGTCATAGCGCGCCGGGCTTGGAGTGGTACGGTCAATCGTCGCTGGCAATCCATCGCGGGCAGTTTTCAGAAACATCCCGATCCGTACCTGGGATTGGATCGGCACCCGACCCTGCAGGTAACCCGACACGCCGTCGACTTTTTTCAGCCAGTAGTTGAACAGCTTCGCCTCACGAAAGCTGATGCCATCGGGTGCGTTGGGGGAGTAGAGCAAAACCGGGTTATCGGCGTGGCTGAACAGGTAGTTGCCCATCACCCAATCGCCGTCAAGCGTCAGGCGATGTACTTGGTAAGTGGAGCGAGTCGCAGCCGCTGTATCGCCCAGGCTGTCGATGGCACGCTCCAGCCAGGTCAAGTCGACCCGGGCGATATGGCCGCGTAGACAGCAATCCAGAGCTGCGTATTTCATCTGCAGTTGCGTGATCGCCAAGGTGGCGTCGCGCCGTTTGGCGTAACCGGGGCTGCTCGCGCTTTGCAATTTGGTGCGCACTTCGTCGGTGTAGCGTTGACCGATCCATACACCGGTCACCGACCTTGATAAGTTCTGTGGCGTCAAGTGGCTCAGGTCGACACCCGCCGGGCCACTGAACGTGGCCGAGGTGGAAAATTTCGCGTCGATGAAACCGACGTTATCCGTGTAACCGTCCCTGTACAGCCTGGTATAGGAGATGGGCTGGGGCTTGCCACCCAGTAACGGCCAGGGCGCCGACACGAACACGGTGTCCGGGTCGATATCATTCTGAGGGCGGCCCAGCAGCGTGTTCAGGCTGAGTTTGGCTTTATCGTGCAAATAGGCATTGAAGGTAATGAAGTTCGCTTCTGAATCGGGCATGGCGTTATAGACGCGCAAGGCACCTGCGGCATCTTCAGCAAGGCGGGTCAAACGGGTTCGGTCTTGCGGCTTGGCCGAGCGATACCAGAGCGGGGTGCTGTATTCGTAGTCGTCCTGCGCTGCGCTTTGCGAATGAACGACCATGGCGTCCAGGCAGACCGTGTGGGAGCACACTGGGCCGAATGTCACCTCTTCGTGTTCCTTTGCGTCGGGCCTGAAGCCCAGCCCGGCGAGAAAGGTGCCCATCTTCGGGCGAAAACGCAGCGGGCATTGCTCCAACAGGTAGTCGCTCATGGTGCGACCCTTAAGCCGCGTTTTGTCATCGGCCCAACCGATGATATGCGTCTGGCATTCGCGCTCGGTGGCAAATACCAGGAACTGTCGCTCACGTGGCGAATCCGGGGTGCACAACAGCAAGCGCCGGATTTGGCCGTCGGCATCCTCCTCGCGCAATAACCACAGGTCTTTGAGTTGCGCGCCATGCAGCAGCACGGTTCGCGCACACAGGAGCGGGTTCGTACCGGCTCGCAACGTGTCGAACAGGCTGTGGTCTGCCTGGCTCAGGTCGCCTCGCAACCGAGCGATAAAGGCCAGCAACACCAGCCGGTGATCAAACAGGTCGCGAGCAGCCTTGTTGAACTCAGTATCGGCCTGCATTTTTTTTTGTAGCGCGGCAAAGTCCAGGCGCGGTTGCAGGCCGGGTTCGCGGAGTATGTCGAGCAGGCTCTGCGCGTTCAGAATGGCATGGTCGCCTTGCAGTGCCGCGCCCGCGTAGGTCAGGGTGGTATTGGCCAAAAAATCAGAGCCGGGCAACTCGTCGCCGGTGTGCAGCCCGTCATAGCTTAACTGCACCAGGTCGCGTGTCTGCTCATAGGTGCCGACATGGGTGACGTTGCGCCGGGTGGTGATCTTCAGGTGGTGCGGGTCCAGGTCGTGGATTTCCAGCGCTTCGTCCAGATACTCGGTCAACTGGAAATTCGCCAGCGCTTGAGGCGAAGCGACAGGCCCCAGCAACTCGATATAGGTGGCCCGGGCCTGATTGTAATCCTGCATGAAACGACTCAGGGTTTGCTGGTCCGTCGCAGCTGCATTGCGATACCAGTGCGGCAGGCTGTTATAGACGCTGCGCTCCAGTAGCTGTTGGCGCCTGAACGCCAAGCGTGACGACAAGTCTGGCAGGGCGGCCTTCACCGCGTTATCCAAGGCTGACTGGAGCAGTGTTGCCTCGTGGAGCGGGTTTTCAACCAGGCTCAATGCCAGTTCAATATCCTGGCTGCGCTTGTTGATGATCGCGTTGTAGGTATGTTCGAACAGTGGCTCGTCGTCGATGGGCAGCAATTGCAATGGCCAGATGTCATCGACGTCCAGCGCCTGATAACGCATAGGCAGGTGTTGGCAGAATTCCTCATGGCCTGCCGGCAACGCCAGCGTCGCCTTGAGTCGCTGGTCCAGTTGCGCCAGCGAGTCGAAGGCCTCCAGGCCTCGGTTTGGGGTGAACAACAGGACCTGGCCGAGGTCTTCTTTCGACGTCAGGTTGTCTACGACTGGGCTGGGTTTACGCGTCAGTACAAACGCCCCGGCAAACGCCACGGTTTTGTCCTGGTAGCTGAAGTTGAGCGAGTACATGCCAGGGCGAAAGGTCGGGCCTCGGGAGCAGTCTTCAACCATGCGCTGTTCGGCAGGGCTTAGCAGGTAATCGCGCACATCCAGCTTGGCTTGCTGCTCCAACGCGCCAAGGCCAGCTGTTTGGATGAGGTAGCTCTTGCGGCCTTGACCGTCCACGGTGCTGGCTTCGTCAAGGCCTAGCAGGTGCTTGTTCAAGTCGGTTTTGAGTTGGGCAAGCAACGTCTTGCCGGCCGCTTGGGTGAGGTCTGCTTGCGTGAGTGCCTCAAACAAGCTGTGTGACCTCGCCAGCAGGACGTTGTTGGCGCTGGTTAGGGTAGTGTTCAGTTTTTCCAGCGCAAGCAGTTCAGGCGGTACTGCGGCAGGCTGTTGGGTTTGAGTGCGCAACGCTGGGTCGATTTCAAGCAGGTGGGTACGTATTTCTTGAAGCGTCGGTGATGCCGCTGGTGTGTTCGACGTGCTCATTGGCATTGTGCTCATGCTGATGGGGTGAACCATCAGCATGAGGTGGGTGAGGATTGTGTCGGCGGTAACTATTCACGGTGCGGGTCAAGCACGCGTGTTCAGATCGTTACGTACCTTAACCACTACACGGGCCTTTCATCTCTGCGCTCAGTTGAGGTTTTTGCAGGAACCAGGGGCACGCCTGGTGCCTGCTCGCTTCTGCAATGGGGGGGAGGGTTAAACCCCGGCGGCAACCATGGCCTCGCGAGTCAGGCGGCGGCCCAGTTCCTGTTCATCGTCGAAACTCTTGAGAAACAGGCTCAAGTACAGCTCTTCTGTCATAGGCTCGCCGGTCAGGACTTGTTCAGGGGGTACATTCAGCCTGTCTGCCAGGTCGAGCAGACGCTGGCGCAGTTGGGCTGTGGTGGCGGAATTCTTGCGTTGCACTGACAGTTGTTCATTGGCCGCCCAGGCGTTTTGAGCCAGGCGCAAATCGTCGATGCTTTCACTGGCTAGTTCATGCTGGCATTTGATTGTCCGGTATTCGTCGGGATGCATATTGAGCAAGTAGTCGCTCCAGAAGTACTGCTCAAGCATTTGGTTCACCAGCCCATCACCTTGCTCCTGCTCAATGACTTTGTCGTAGGCGTCGGCCAGTTGCCGGGCTTCGACGTTGCCGGCACTGCGATAGAGCATGTGATCGGCCAGCCAAGGCAGATCCAGGCGGATCTTCAGGCCAGTCTGATAGGCGCTGTACACCTCGACTTCATCCACCGTACCCGCCACACCGCCGACGACATCGGTGGTCAGCCGCAAGGCCGGGCCTTCACTGCCATCATCATTGAGCGTGGGGGTATTGAGGCGGGTCTGGATATCCTGCTGCGCGATTCGATTGACCTTGTTCAACCGTGCCTTTTGTTTGGCCAGCCGCACCAATGCATGGGTGCGAGCTTCAACGGTGGGCTCGCGCCAAGCCTCCAGCTTCATGGCTTCGATACCCATGGCGTTGAACAGCTGGGCGCCCGCATCGGCACAGTTGGCCGGCGTGGCGCTCAGGTTGAACAGCGCGGTGCGGGTTGGCTCGTCACTGTCGGCGGCCCTCAGCAGGCGTAGCACATTGGTACGCAATTGGCGCAGGTTCAGGTTGTAGCGCATTAGATCGTCCGGGTCGTGGACGATTTCAGGGGGCGGGAGCTGCTGGCTTTTGATGACCTCGAAAAAGCCCTGGGAGCCGTGCTCTCGTTCAAGGTCGTCCCAGATCTCCTGCCACCCCTGGCGTTGTTCGGGGGGCAGGTGTTCGAGCCA
The DNA here is from genome assembly GCF_023127895.1 of Pseudomonas sp. NCIMB 10586. Lineage (NCBI taxonomy): Bacteria > Pseudomonadati > Pseudomonadota > Gammaproteobacteria > Pseudomonadales > Pseudomonadaceae > Pseudomonas > Pseudomonas sp. NCIMB 10586. The sequence goes on along the minus strand of NZ_SPKQ01000018.1, from coordinate 128,648 downwards.
GAATTGACTGTCCAGTTCACCGCGTGGGGGGTAGGTACGATAGGGGTCCAGGCCAGCCGTGCGGCGGTAGCGGACCAGCCTGTCCTCGGCGTCGCTCGCCAGTTTGTTGTTGTCCAGGCGTGCCCGTGTCACCAGTTCGGCGTGCGCCGAACCGGGTTCGACAACTGGTACTTGGGTGATCCGTGTATTCAACAGGTTCAGGTTGAAGTCGGGCGAGCGCGGCAGTTCGAACAACCCTATGGGCCAATCGCGAATGAGCGTGTTATTGAGCGCCAGTATGCGCAGTTCCGGCATCCGGCTGATGTCCGGTGGTGTGACCAAGTGTTCGTTGTGCGAGAGGATCAACACCTTCAGATGGTTCAATTGCCTGAGGTGCTCCAGGTGCTGCGCACGCCAGCGAATCGGATTTTCGGCCAGGCCCAGGTGGGTGAGGCGACGCATACCAGTGACGGCCTGGGGGAGGGTGTTCAGGCGTTTACCGGTGATATCCAGAATGCGCAGGTTGGGGAAGTTGTCCAGGAAGGGGCTGTCGGCATCCGTGAAGTCGGTGCCTGCCAGGTTGAGACTGGTGATGTGTTCCAGCCGGGTATCGAGGGGGGGGAAGTTCTGCAAAAAGCCGTAGATGGTTTCTCCGCGCAGGTCTAGTTCGCCACCCACTCGACGCTCACCGAAGTCCGTTTCGTAACCCTTGGCCGATTGCTCCCAGCTTTGCTGTATGAGCGCGCTCACGCGTTTCCTGAACAACTGCTCCGGGAATGCCGGGCGGCGTCTCTGGGTGCCGGCGGCGGGGCGTTCTTGCCAGTCTTTGAGGGACTTGCACAGGGCTTTTTTTTGGGTTTCAAGCTCGGTCAACAGGTGCTGCCCTTCGGTCGAGCGCAGCGATTGGGCGTAGGCCGTCACGTCGTCTTCGGTCAGCATCGGATACAGGGCCCTGAGCCGCTCTTCAACGCTGGCGAGGCCCAGCCTGTGGCGCAGTGCGCTGAACCGAGGCTTTTGCAGCAGGTGCTGGATAGCTGGAGAGGCGACGTCAAGGGTTGGCGGTTCGGCCAACACCGTGCGGCGTTCGGCGGGCGGTTGCAGGGTACGTGTCAGCCATTGGCGCAGCGCTTCGCTGTCGCCAGGCGCGAAGCCCAGGGTGTTACGCGGTATGGCTTGAAGTACGGCTTCATACAGATCCAAAGCGGTATCGGCGCTAGCGCCGTGGAGCAAGTATCGCCCTGGCGCTGTGCGTATCAGCAGCGTATCGGTGGTCGCGTCGTCCGGGCCGACGCGGCAACGCAATTGCCCGCTGGGCTGTTGCTCGCGGATGCTCAGGCGCAGGTCGCCGAAGGCGTCACTGTGGATTCTCAACGCGTTGAGCAGCAGCCGTTCGGTATCGGGTGTGGGCGCGTTGTCCGGGTAGAAACCTTCGTAGGCGTGGGTGGTTCGCGTTTCAAACTGCAACTCCCTGGCCAGGTGTTTGAGGCGCAGTGGCACGCGTTGTTCTTCGTTCATCAACTGCACTTCAGCCGGGCGGGCCTGGGCCACTATCGCTCGGGCCAGGTTGTCGGGCAGCTCGGGAAACTGCCGTTGCAGCAGTAACCCGTGGGTGCTGTTGGATTGGCGTTTGAAACTGTACAGATGCTCGAAGATGTCGTCTTTACGCGAGGCCACGTAACGGCTCAGTTGTTCACGCAGGGTGTGTACGCGCGTGTTGTTGTCGGCGGGCAACGGTTCGCCGAGCAACCCGGCGAGTTCGGTTTCATCCAGAAAGTCCACCACTCGCTGGGCCAATCGGCCGGCCAGCAGGTCTTCACGGCTGAGGGTCAGTGTTGCGTCCGGCGTGGCCTGCATCGCGCCATGTCGGATCGACTCGCCGCTCAAGTCGGACGCTTCGAATACTGCGAGCGCTTTCCCGCTGGGCCAGCCGTCCATTCGCGTGACCATGTCGGCCGCCCAGTAGGCCGCTTCACCGTTGTCGGCGGCTGGATCGCTGAGGGTATCGATGTGCTGCCGGAGTTCAAGGCGGCCTAAAGTGTCGGCCAACAACGGCGGCGGTGGTTGGTTTTCAGAGTAGATATGCCGCAGCGTGCCGGGTTCGATACCACTGATCGCGCGCAACTGCTGCAGGCGTGCTTCTGGCCAGGTAGCGGTGGTCGGGCTCAGGCGCTGGAGCAGTTGTGAGTCGCTCCAGGCCCGGGGAGCTTCGCCCTCCAGCACCACGGCGCCGTGACCGTTCAGCCGTACTTCAGGGCGATAAGCCTCGGTGCGTTGTGGGTGGATGATCCGGTGCCGGCCGGTGTCGGGTTCCTGGCTGACCTCGTAGTGCTTGTTCTCCAGGCGCAGGATTTTTTTGCCTGCGTGCGAGTGAAACCCATGGGCATCGGGTTTCGAACCGGGGGCCAGGGTTACGGCTTTTTGTTCATAGGGGCTCAAGTCCGCATGCCATAAACGGGTTTTGCCGTCAGCCGGCGTCACAGGCTTCAAACCCTCGACAAAGGGGGACAGCTTAAGATGGGCCAGTTGCCCGGCGGCGCCGAATGCGATCAGTTGCACCACGTTCTCCGTCACCCCTGCCACATGTTCAATGGCCTCCAGGCCCTGGCCTTCGGCCCAATCCAACAATCCTTCGAACACCTCGTCGGCGAGTTGGTAAGCGGTATAGGCCAGCATCAATTCGCCCAAAAACGGAACGAAGGGGGTCACCACTAATAGCGCCGCGTTGAGAATGTCCGAGAGGACTTTTTCTAGATTGTCCCACCAGGCCCAACGTGCCATGCGGTCGGCGTAGGCGGTTGCGATCGCCAGTTCACGGGCATCGTTGAGGATTTTATTGAGACTTTGCTGATACAGGTGCTCCCACAGTGGCGTGCGTACACGCGTCACGCTGAACTGCAGGTTGGGGTTGTCGCGGGGGGTTTCACGCCAGGTCGGCTGTGGATCGCCGGGCGCGTGTTGATGCCATTTCACCTGGCTCAAACGCGTGCCCAACTGGTTGAAAAAATGCCCCTGGTACTGATGCTCGACAAACCGGCTGAAGAATTGCTGGTAGTCGGGCTGGCGCAGTTGCCCCGTCAGTGCCTGCATGAACTCCACCGTCGAGGCATAGCGCTTGAGTGGGTGCTGCGGGTCATTCGGGATATAGGCGATCACGGGCGATGCCTGGCGACTGACTTCCAGGTCGGCGGCAATCAGTACCACGCCGGTCAAGGTGGCATCCATCAGGCTCAGGTCATGACAGTGCGCGGCCTTGCCGTCGAACGTGAGGTTTTGCTGGCCCCTGACCAAGCCTGTGATCAACGCATGATCCAACGCCTGGATATCGCCCCTGATTAATGCCATGCGCGCAGCCACCTTGAGGGCGGCCTGCTGATTGAGCATCACCCGGGCTCGCAGCACGCCTTCGACCACCGGGGCGGTGCGGCCGAGATAGTTCTCAAGGTGCTGTTGGTACTGGGCGCCGATGTCCAGGCCGCGAACCAGCGTTTTGAACTGCTGGATCGACAGCTGGGCTTTCAGCGGGACGACGTCGAAATGGCCCAGGGCGTCGGGCCGGGTGATGAATTGCGAATCGGCGGTAAACGCCTCGCTGTCGGCAAAGTTGTGCAGTGCCGCGTCCAGCAGCGACACCGTGCGGCTTTGCACACCACCGCTAAAATCTCCGACCCACCATGCCTGGTTGGCTGGGGCATAGAGCCGCAGGCAAGTGCTGCGGACATCGACGTCGAGGTTGTATTGCTGTTTCAGCGCGGCTTTCAACAACGGCTCGGCAAAGCCTTTGAGGTCGGTGACCGCGGCGAGTTTCTGGTCGACAAGGGTTTGGGTTTGCCAATGTTCGGCAATCGCGGTTTTCAATAATTGATGCTGGTGGGGCGAGGCACTTTTATACCAGGGCGCAATAGTTTTGCGGCTGGACTTCAAGGCGCTGACACGTGATGCCGACAGCGTAGTGATCCAGTCGGGCAAGGCCTTGCGAATGACTTCGTAGTGCTGGCCTTTATCTTCGTGTGTCGAGGGGGTAATGGTGCTCATGGCTTGTTTTCTGTAGTGGGTCGGGCACTCAGACTAGATTCGCGCAGGGGAGCGTCTGGCAGTAACTGTTTATCGACACTGGGTGTCGGGCAGTCTGTAGCGTCGATGGCTCTATCACAGCGAGAAACCCTGTCATGACCTCGACCGAGCCCAGCCCCGCTTCCCTGCGCCAACCCCATATTGACCAGATCGAGACCCTGTTCCGCGATCCGCCGTCACTGCTCACTGTGGCGCAAGAGGCTGCCCAAGCCTATCTGGACCAGCATTTTGCGCCGCAGCAGTGGATGGCCGGCCTGATCCATATCGCCACACCTACCGCTGGCAGCTCCGCTGCATTGCCGTCCTACACTTACCAGCCTTTGCCCGAATTACTGGTGCAGCGCTTGGCCAGTGCCAGGCCGACATTGCTGGTCGAGCAGTATCAGGTTGTGGTCCGGCGGGTTCGCGAGGTGTTTGCGCCGAGTGGGCCGACCCTGGCTGAGCTGGAGAAATTGATCAATGAGTGCGGCGCCGTGCTTCTGAAGTCTTTTTCCAATCGTTTGCAAACATGGTGGCGTGAGCTTCTTGCGAAAAACAGGGGCCGTTGGGGCTATCTGTCCGACCACCTGTTGGCGTTGCTCTACGACTCACCGAACCCCCCTGGCATGGACGAAAAACATTTCGCTGCGCTGTTCCCCAAAACCCTGTTACGCCCGGTGCGGCCGACCGCTGCATGGAGCCTGCATGGCGGCCCGTTGCGGGTGCAGACCGTCCACCTGCAAGGGGGCGATCAAACGCAGATGTTGCCGCTGCTGGTCCTCAACCATGGCTCTACTACCTTGCTGTTCAGCCCTGCGAGCGGTATGCACGTGCTCAATAGACTGGACGACATCGGCGCTTTGTTGGCGGCTTACACCAGCCCGGTGCTGACAGGGGCGGCTGACCAGTGGTTCGTCGTGGAGGCTCAAGGCGACCCGTTCGATGCCTTGGCGTCGAGTTACCTGGCACGCCAACTGCTGGAGATCGCTAGCATCCCGCGCACGGTGCTGCGTACGCCGCAGGTGTGCCAAGCGTTGCTCGATTACATCATTGATCCCAGGCGTTGGTTTATCTGTGAACTGAGCGCGCCCCAGCAGCGTTTGCGCCAGGCCATGCCGGGGTGGCTGATCCAGGCGAGCCCTGAGGACAGCATCGCCTACGCCCAGTTGTTGCAGCAGTGGGTGTTGGCCCAGCATGAAAGCGGGGCTGCGCATTTTCTTGAGGGTATCGAGTCGATTAGCCAGTACGCCGACCGCCAGTTACAGCAGTGCCTGAGGAGGCAACCGGGTGCGAAGAACCTTGAGCCGGGTGACGTTTCGCTGACTTTTGATCGAGTGGTCGCGGCAGCCGTGCCGGTGCCTGGCGGGTTCATTGCCGGGGAAGTGGACCCTGTCACGGTGACAATGACCGAGCTGGCCCTGGAAAATCTCGCCGGCTTCCCGCACACCCCCAAACGCATCACGCTCAACGACGCAGAGGCACCGGCCTGGCTGACGTACGACCTGATCAAACGCTGTATGGACGAGGCGGATGTGGGACAAACCTATCCTGCCCTGCTGAAAAAAACACTGATCGACGACACGGCTGGGGCCGCCCGCCGCCGGCAGCAGTTCAGCCGGCAACTGCGGGTGCAACTGCCGATGTTGGCCCTGGAATCGAAGATCAAGGGCGAGCACGGTGTGACGTGGAGCGGTTTTCAGCGGGTACTCGCGGCCTTGCAGGCGAGTGCCGTCGAACGCAAGGCGGGTGGGCAGGCGGTCGCGCTGTGGCCGTTGGCGTTCAAGGCTTCGGCGCAGGCCGCAGCGGATGTGGTCGCCAACATGTTCATCATTGGGCCGCAACAAGGGCAAGTCGGCCCGCACCTGTTGTACCGGCCACTGTTCAGCCCGATGCTGCTGGAATATGAATCGCTGGAGGCTCTGTTTACGGCGATCAAGACCCCAGGTGCCCTGCAGGACAATGTGTTGACCTGGCTTGTGCCTGAGCGCCAGGCGATCTATGCCAACAATGGCTTTCATGAGCCGCATATTCGCCGCGTTCTACCGGGCGATGAGTTCAGCGTGTATGAGGCGCCGGCACCGGCACAACTGAGCAAACAGGTAGGCGCCACCGACCCGGCGGACCAGGTGTTCAACGCCACGACCCAGGCATTGGTAGCCCTGGCAGACCGCCAGTCGGTGTCGAATGCCGAGCAGCGTTGGGCCAACTTGAAGCAGGTCGGTTGGCTGCTACTGGGCACTGTGCTGCCGTTGCTCAACGGGCCGTTGATGCTGGGAGGCTGGCTGGCTCAGTTAGTTGACAGCGCGCAGCGCGATGTCCGAGGGCTGCAGAGTGACGACGCGCAAACGAGGAGTGCAGCCCTCACCGACATGCTGGTGAACCTGATGGCGATTGTGGCCCATCAGGCCACGCCCCAGGATGCCCAACAGCATTTGGCACTGGAGCACCCGGTGTTTGCACCTTTGGCGCGTGTCGAACCCGTGCAACGGGCTGTACCGCTCAAGCCTGTTCCCCCGCCGGCGACGTTCTACACGCCCACCCGCTGGGCCAATGCCCGCGACGTGCTGACCCCGCAACAGCGGGCGTTGATCCAGCCGTTGCGCCTGAAGACCTTCCCCACGCCCTGGCCGGTTGCCCTGGATAACGCCGAGCCCAGTGGTGCGATCCAGGGCTTGTTGCGTGATACCTCCCATGTGCCCCCGCAATGGCAGGCGTTGGTTCGAGGGGCGCTGTACCGGGTGCAAATCAATCAAGGCGTGGTCCGGGTGGTCAGCGCTGATGGCGCCACCCTTGGGCCTTGGCTCAGGCATCTGGGCCAGGGGCGGTGGGACTTTGACTTGAGACTGCGGTTGTCGGGCGGCAATGCCGACGAGGTGATTGAGCAAGCCCGGCAAGCGCAGCCGGCCATCCTCTCAGCACTTGAGGCTGACTATAGAAATGCCCAGGCGGACTGCGCCAGGGCGAACACCGCGATGCACCTGGCACGCACGTTGGCGACCCGGCCCGCCGGGCAAATCACTGACCCGCAACGTACCCAGGCATGGGAGCGCTATGGTCGGGAAATGAGCAACAAGTTTCAGCATGCACAGCGGGAGTTGCGACTGCTCAAGCACCTGCGGGAATTGGCTCCTCGCCCTGGTTATGAAGAAGAGCTTTGCAGCGTGTTGGCGTCAGTGATTCTGACCGCACAGTTATTGGATACACAGTCTCGACGACACGTAGTGGACTGCAATGCCAGGCTCAGACCGCTGCTGGACCGACTGAGTGAGGAAACCCCGGAAGAAGCCGAATCGGATATCAACCGGCAGGATCATGCCAAGCTGGGCACCCTCATGCGTGAGTTGGCGGCCGTGCAGGAAAAGGGCATCCGCTGGCGAACCCTGGAGGCCGGGTATCTGGATGACTTGAGCCGTGTTCCCCGACTAGGTCGGGACAAGGCCCAAGAGCTGACACTAGCCGGGCGCCCTTTGATACAGGATCTGCAAGTCTTGCAACTGACGACCTTGTGGGGCATTTCGATTGATGTTGCGGGACCTGAGCTCAGCGACGATTTCTTCGACGCTGTCAACGAAGCCGTCAAGCGTGCACGCCGTGCCACTCGCTCTCTGGCGGACTTACAACAGCTGCAAACAACGCCGGCAGAACGAATTGAACTGCTTAAGAATATTGACCACGTCTATGCGCAAGTCGACGATCAGATTGAATTCTGGCGTGCCATGGAACCGGAAAGATTCGACTTGGAGTACCTGCAAAAACTGCAGGAGCTGCTTGCAAGCCTGCACCAACAGGTCGAAAAAGAACTGGCGAGCCTCTTGCAACCTGAACCCCAGACAGAGCGGCCTACTGCACCCGCCCCAGTGCCCCAGGGCGCCCGGCGTAAAAGAATTATCCGTACGCGTAATCACGATATGTATGTGGTACAGATCAATGAAGCCACGTCATTGGCGCCCGTCACCGCAGAGCTGCATGAGGCTGACGGCGAGCTGATCGGCACGTTTACCGAGGCCCGGGACGGGGTTTGGGAACCGGTGACGCCGACGCCCAAGCCTGATGCGCAGCTTGGTAGCTTGCTGAAAAAGGGTCAGGCACTGCTGGATGATGAGCGTAGAGCGATCCAGCAGGTGGAGGTTCTGATTGAGCGGATCAACGATCCGTCTTCCCTGGAGTACCTGCTCGAGGCGCAGGCCAATAACCGCCGCTGGACCGCCGAGGCGATTGACCGCAGGCGCCAGGGTATGGAAACCGTTCGACTGGTGGCTGTGCAGCAAGCCAAGGCACTGGCGATGGCGCGCGACCTACGGCTGGCCGAGGCCCGACTGAAGGCTGCCGGGTTGGCGGCACGGATTAAAGCGACCCGGCTGCGGCCCCGCACTCAGGACCACGTCGACTTTCTTAAGCGCCACAATGAAGTGCTCATTTACCGCAAGGGGCAGCGCGTACTGCTCAAGGACACGGTTGATGATTACCTGCAGGTGTATGTGGTCGTTGACGCGAGGAATACCGTCCGGGTTTTGTGCTATGCCCACTTCCACTACAAAACGGCCCAGGGGCCGGATGATCATTATGTGGGCGATCCCCACCTCAAGAGCCCCGAGCAGGAGCGCCTGGGGCGCCAGGCCCAGGCCCGGGTCGAGGCCGAGGCGTTCACACGTATGCGCAGTGGCCAGACCGGGCGTGTGCGCCAGACTCTGGAAATTGACCGGGATAAGATTACGCGGCCTTTTGCCCGACGCCTGTTTTTCAGTGTTGACTAGCCACGGGCTGGCACAGCGTGTGGCTGCCTGGATTTAGGTACGGCAGCAGAATTGGCGCCATGCCTTTGAGCACCTGCACGGGCAGCGCCGAGGTGAACTTGAAGGTTTGTGCCGAACTGCCTGGGACGAAGGCAGTGAGCGTGCCGAAGTGCCGGTCACCGATATAGAACACAAAGGTGGCAGTGCGGTTGATCGCCTTGGAACTGAGTACCCGGCCGCCGGCGCCGATGGCTTCGATACGGTTGTCACCGGTGCCGGTCTTGCCGCCCATGGCCAGCGGTGTGCCGTCGTCCAGCTTGAAACTGCCGGCCACGCGTTTGGCCGTACCGGCATCCACCACTTGGGACAAGGCCCCGCGCAGTGCTCGCGCCACTTCGAGCGGCATCACCCGTTTGCCTTCGGCGGGGTCGTTGATCACTTGGGTTTCATACGGTGTATCAGCGGCAAAGTGCAGGCTGTCGATACGCACCACCCGCGCACGCACGCCATCGTTGAGGATGATCCCCATCAATTCCGCGAGCGCCGCCGGGCGATCGCCGGAGCTGCCGATGGCCGTGGCCAGGGAGGGCACCAGATGGTCGAACGGATAGCCCACCGCCTGCCAGCGCTGATGAATATCGAGGAAGGCTTCGACCTCGAGCATGGTCCGGATACGACTGTCGCGGGCGCTCTGATGACGGCTCTTGAACAGCCAGCTGTAGACCTCCTGGCGCTCGAACTGGCTGGCTTTGACCACCTCACTGAAGGTTGCCTCGGGATGATTGAGCAGGTAGCCCATCAGCCACAGGTCCAGAGGGTGCACCTTGGCGATATAGCCCTGGTCGGGCAGGTCATAGTTGCCGGGGCCGTAAGCTTTGTAGAGATTTTGCAGGCGCTCATCGGTGAGTTTCTCATTGGTTTTGATGCCGTTCAGGTGCGCACGCACGAACAGGTCGAAGCTGCCCTGGCTGGCGTTGGGCAACAAGTAACGGTGCACGGCGGCCAGGCGGATCGGCGTGGGGCGCAGGCCGTCGAGAAAGGTGTCGAGGCGGTCCTGGGTGTCTTTCTTCTGGTACTTCTTCCAGAACTTGCGCAGGAACGTCGTACCCTCGCGGTCGGCGAAGTCGGCAAGGTATTCCTGGCGGCGCGGGTCACTGTCGTCCTTGAGCAACTCGGCGCTGTTGTTGGCGCCCGCATAGGTGCTGAAACGCACCAGGTCACGCATTAGGCGAATGAACGGCAGGTTGATCGACTCGCGCAGGGCGTCGCGCAGGGTCGGGCTGCGGCCGTTGTCTTCGTTGCGAAAATTGTGGAAGCGATGCATACCGCCGCCGGTGAAAAAACCTTCGTTGGGGCTGGCCGAGTAAGTGCGGTCGAGGGCGGCGTCGAGCATGTTGGCCAAGGATTTATCCGGTGTCTGGATCAGATAGTCGACGGCCCAGCGGCTGATGCGGTCCTGTTCGGCGATGTCGACTTTCTTCAGTGCGGCGCTCGTTTGGGTGGCGTACTTGTCGTGCAGCTCGGTGATGATTTGCAGGTAGGTGGTCAGCACTCGCAGCTTGGCCGTGGAGCCTAGCTCGAGTTTGCTGCCTTCGTTGATATCGAAGGGCTGGTCGGTATTGTCGGTTTGTACACGTACCCGTGAGCCGTCCGGTGTCAGCTCGAACAGGGTGAAGCTGTAACGTACTTGCGCGGTACTGGTTGGGGTCAGCAGGCGATCGCCGAGCAGGCCGACCTGGCGTGCGTAGTCCGGCTCGGCGAGGCGTTTGAGGTAATCGCTGACCTGGGCCTGCAACGGCGCTTGCAGAGTGCTGGTGGCCGAGAGATCGAGGCGGTCCAGATCGTACAGCGGGCGGTCGAGCAGGGCGGCGAGGCGGGCGCGGGCCATGCTGATGCCTTTGGTCGTCTCGATGGGTTGCATTGTGGGTTGTTGCACCCAGTCGCGATAACTGACCTTGGACGTCAGCGCTGCCTGCAACAGCGCAGGGGCAATCACACCGTTGTGGGCCAGCAACCGCAGATGGCTGTCGGTGAGTTGGGCCAGCTCTTCACGACCTTTGGCCAGGTAGTAAGAAGGGCGGCGCTGGGCAATGATCAATGACAACACCTGACGCAGGGCCAGACCTTGCTCGCTATTCACCGGGCCGACCAGCGCCTGGTTGACCTGGTTGAAGTCGGCGCCGTACCACACTCGCAGCCCCTCGGCCAAGCCGTGCACTTCGCCATGGCCGGGCACTGCCGACAGCGGCACGCTGTTGAGGTAGTCACGCAGGATATTCTGCCGCGCCGGTAAGGTTTGTGGCCCATTGCGATAGGCCCGCACGGCGGCAGAAAACATCTGTCGCAGTTTCTCGGTGCCCGACACGGTCAGGCCATCCGGAGAGTGGCGGTATTTTTCCAGCTGCGTGGCCAAGGTGCTGCCGCCGGCACTCTGTCCCGGCAGATGCAGCGCCTTTGCCACTTGCGACCACGCGGCGTTGGCAAAGCGCGGCCAGTCAACGGCAGGGTTGGCCTGAGGTTGAGTGGGGTCGAGAAGGTCGCGGTTTTCAATGAACAGCAGGCTGCTGATCACCAGAGGCGCAATGGCGTCGAAGCTCTCATACAACTGTTGCGGGTACTTGTACTGGTAGAGCGGCACGGCTCGGCAATCGGTGATGGACAGCCCGGCCTGGATCTTTTCCGTGTAGGGCACGAACAGGCCCTTGGCGCTATAGTCCATCAATTGGGGCGAAAAGCGTGCCTGGGCCTCGATTACATAGCCGCGTTTGAGCAAGCGCGGCAGGAAGGTGCCGAGGTCGCTGTAACCCAGGCGCCGGTCGAACGGGCCGGCACCGGGATAGGCGATGGCATCGCTGGGGCCGGGTTGTACCTGGTAGGTGAGGGTACGGGCCAGGCGGCTGAGTTCCTGGGCCTGCAGGCGTGACGTGCGCATCTCTTTGGTGGCGGCAAACCCCAAGGCCACCAGCGCCATCAGCACGATCAACCAGAACAGCCGCCGTACATAACGGGGCTGGGGTTTATTTTTAGGTAAAGGCGCTGGGTCCGGACTGCCTTGTAGTTTCGCAGCCTTGCTTGATTCGGTTTGCCACAGTGCGCCCATAGTCGATTGACCCCTGCACGCAGATTGATCGGACTTGCCTGAAGCTTAGTCGCGGGTAGCCGGTTGGGGAAAAAATGTGTTCATGGCATCGGATATTTAATGCTGGTCTCCAGTATGTTCAGCCAGATCGGGTCATTGGCCGGTGCCCAGCGACGGCTCACGCCATCATGGAAAAACACCATCTTGTCCTCCAGGTACCAGACGGTCATTTTTATCTTCAGTTGCCGTATATAGTCCTGCGCCGGACACGTAATGGATGCCCAGGGGTCGCAGATAGACAGGTTCGCCCAGTCGGCGCCCTGGAAATCCAGGGTCTGGGTCAAGCCCGCAGGGACCGTACCCACCACCACAAAGGTATGACCCCGGCAGTACCACACGTGAGCGACGCCACCATTGGTTCGGATCATTTCACATGCCACATGGGCCATCTGGTCACAATTGCCGGCACCGGTCTTGAGAATGACCTCGGTGTAGTTCGGGTGGCCGATCTTGCTGTATTCCCACATCACAACGGGTTCAGCTTCTTGCAGTCGCAGGATTTCAGCCGGGGTCGCCCCGACGACGTTGTTTGATCTCAGGCCGGTTCTATCCACCACTGCCTGGGTGCTGACGTTGGCTTGCTCTGCGAGGTATTTGTTGAGCGGGCTACCCGTGGCGGAGCTGGGTGGCCAGATGTCCAGTTGCACCGGTCGCGAGACCACATTGATATCCAGGCGCCTTCCCTCGTCCGAGGCGTTAAGCAGCAGTTCCCGCTGCTTGATGACCCTCAGGGTGCTGGCCTTTTTGCGGATATTTTCGATTTTTTTCGGCAAAAACCCGCGCTTGCTCAACTGTCGGTACAGGACTTCGAGGGTCGGCAGTGTGACCAGCGGTTGGTCGGGAATCATCCCGCCGGCTTTCAAGAACTGCATTTTGGTGTCGCAGTAGGCCCTGATCAGCGCTGTATCGTCGCCGCCTTGGCTGAAATCCAATTGCTGGAATTGCAAGGTGTCGGCGCCGCTGGGCGTTGCGTTTGTCCGGTAAAAAACACCCACATCGGGCTCGGCCACCCAGTAAGGTGTTGTCGTGTTGGGTAGGGTGATCTCCAGCGCCCGAAGCGTTCTGCGGTCATTGATGAGGTTCACCAGCCCATCGATTTCAACGACTTGGGTTTTACGGGTGAGCAGGTTGTCCAGGTCGTCTTCGGGCAAGCCGAACTGCGGCTCGCTGTCAATGCGCCTGCCGCTGACCTGCTGTTGGTAGATCAATGCTGAGGGTTGGGGGTGAGGGGTCAGCTCGAAGCCGTCGAAGTCCGGGGTGACATCATGCACGTTTCGGTAATAGACCAACTGGCGTTTGTTGCCGCCGATCATCGGCGCCGGCTGGATGCGAATATGGTCGAGCGCCTGGACTCGACGTTTATGAATCGAATCCTTAAAGGCGTACAGCCTTTTGGTGAAACAGATGAGGGGCACCCCCGGGCTGCGCTTTGCTCTGCCGACGGGGCAGACCGAGTCGAAGTGGTCGGTGAGCTTGGCATGGGCCTCTGAGGTGAGTTCGTCCAGCTGGCTGGGGTGTTTATGGGACAAACGCCAGACGCGGCCTTGGTCCAACATGTCGGTCGCGTCGACGCGTTGAATGAGCAAGGGCGCCGTGTCAAAAAAGGGCTCTACAACGAGCACCTTGTAGCCGTCGGCGAAGCTGACCGGTGTGACGGCCATCGTGGTGTCCAGTTGCAAACCTTTCAGCGCGGGACCGTACGGCCTTGCACTGAAGGGGTCAAAGGCATGCCAGGCGTTGGCGCGCCTGATCGCCAACAGAGGCGCCAGCCCCTCAGGGTGCATCAGAACGCCAGGCCTGACGTCGGCGCGGTTGATCAGCCGGGCGTAATCCATCGGCGTCCCATGGGCCAGACGTTGCTGGGCATGACGCAGTGCGCCCGCCAGTGCCCGCTGGCCTGAGTGGTTTAACCTGGCCAGGCCATAGGCCGTCAGGCGCACCAACGATGGCACCGCCTCCAGTGGGTTGAGCAACTCATTGATAAAGGTGGCGCTGAGTCTGGTCAGTTGCAGCAGTTTCAAGTAGGCCGGTGCGGGCTTGATCAGGCGGCCCCAGCCGCTGGTAATGAAGCCTTTGGTCGGCATGATCAGGCCAAGCATGTCGAAGAAACAGCCCAGTGTGCCATCGAGCACGCGTTTGATTTCCCCGGAGGCGAGGTCATGGCCGCAGGTCCAGAAGGGTATGAAGCCCAGCAGCGCCTCTAACAACTGCTCGCTGTTTTTTTTTCGCTCTTCAAGGGTGGTCAAGCCTTTGGCCTGGGCCACCCAGGTATCGATATCGATGAAAAAGTGGTGATTGACGATGGTGCTCGCCAATGTGAGGTTTCTTGGCGAGTCGAACACCAGCGGACTAGCAATGGCCGGGAGCCCCTCGAAATGCCAGAGTTGATCCACGATAACGGTGCAATACCTTCCAGATGTGGGTGGGGTGCCTTTGAAGTAGGCATCCTCATCAATGGCCAGGCGACTGCCCTCATGCAAATACGCGATCGGTCGTGTGCTGTGGGGGGAACCGGTGGTGACTTTGAGCGGGCGGCCTCCTAGTTCCAGGATGGCGGGAAGGCGGGTGTTTTGTTGCACTTGATTGAGCAGGGGAAACAGTTCGTAGTCATGGACGGTGTTGACTGCCGTACTACGCAGGATGAAGCCGAACCGGCCGGTACGGGCCATTTTCTCTCCGGGCCCTTCCTCGATCTGCGGCTTGCTGGCTGCTTGCCTCACCACGAGCAGTTGTACCGCCCCCTCGTGCAAGCGCTTGCGGTCGGCCAGTGGTAACTGCGACAGCAGGTAACTGATCGCTCGGATAAACGCCTCCTTGAGTCTTTGCGTGTAAGCACCAGCGGCCTCGCTGAACAGCGCGTTGACATCGCGCAACTGGCCAAAGTTTTTTTTCAGCAGGGCGAGGTCGAGTTCGGGGTCGGTTGAGCGCCATTTATCGTCAATGGGTTGCAGGTGGCCGCCCATATGCAGATCCGCCAACGACTGAAGCTTTACGCCCGTGGTCGGTCTGTAGGAGGGGAGCCGAAAGGGGCCTTGTCCTTCTTGCAGGCATTTTTTCTTCAGCCAGCGGTGGTTGGGGAAGACGCGTTTAAGGTCCCTCAAGGCCAGGCTGCGGCGCGTGATGAGCCTGCTGCGCAAGGTTTCGGCTGCGTCGTGCAAAGTCTTTATACGGGCCTTCAGGCGTTCTTTGATGGCGTCGAGTTCATCGGTTCGATAGGTCTGTGCAGGTCGCAGTTCGCCGTGGACGATTGCCCAGTCGATCAGAGTGGCGGTGGCGTAATGCTCGCGCCACAAGCGTTCCTGGTCCGTCGCCGGCTCCTGGATGGCAAGCGCGATGATGTCGCTGAACGCCAGCTGTCGTGTTGACCCGCAGGCGAGCTCTTCTGCCAGCATCACGCCTTGTTTGAACAGCATCCAGGCGTGGGAAGTCATGAAGTACAGCGAATCAGGGATGCCTTGCACCAAAAACTCCGGTGCGACACCCGCCAGCAACAGGTGTGCGGCCAACCCCGTGGTTTGGGGAGTAGCAACACCAGCCGCAATCAGGTGCAGCTCAAGTGAGCGGCGCAGGTCTGCATAACGATGCCCATGGTAATCGCTGTGGTTCAGGTTCAGGCCGGCGAGGGTGTATCGCGATTGTGCGGCCTGCGGGTCGAGACTGAGGATCAGCGCGGCAAGGACCAATGCGTCTCGACTGGTGTTGTTGGTCGTTTCACCGGGGGCGTGTCCAAACCAGCCCACGGCGCCGAGCAATGAGTCGGCCAGCTTCTGCGCACGGGGAGCGGCAAGCAGTTGTTGCAGTTGTTCATCCGGTGGCCCGGGCGGCAGACCGGCGGCCAGCAGGTTGAACAAACCGGAGCTGGGTTGTGGGACAAACGTGGCGCTGATATGGATCACCTTCGCGCGTTGTTCGGTTGAAAGGGTCAGCGCACCCGGTAGTGGCATACCCAGGGCTTCCCAGTAATTGCCCTGCTGGGGGCTAGCGAGCCGGGTGGTTTCGAGGCGTTGTCGATACTGGCGCAAGGCGACGTCGGAATGCGCCAGATCACTCACGGGCGGCACCGCCACCGGTTCGCTGCGCTGCAGTTGTTCCATCAGCTCCCAGGCCGCCTCGCGATTATCCGGCAACGGCAGGTCGTGCAAGCTGAGCAACTGGGCGAGGCTGAATTGGCCGTCCTGATGGACGAACAGGTTCATGGCCGCAGCGCAGGCTTGCAAGCGTTCAAGGCGATCGCCCAGCGGCAGCTGCGACAGTTGTTCATGGCTGATGTCTACCCGTTGACCCCAGGGGCCGGCGCCTCTGATCGAGTGTTGCTGGTGGTCAAATTCGTACAGGCCTTGGGTCAGTGCATCGGGGCGAGTCAAGGCGAGAAACTGCGGATGCTCAGTGATCTCCCCGAGTAACGTTGCGGCGGTCTGCATGGTCACGGCCCAGAACGAGCCGCCAGCCAGGGGGAAACGGCAGCGGTACACACTCAACAGGTTGAATGTGTGTTCGTTCAGGTCGTCTTCGATGATCTGTGCATGCAGTGCATTGGCTGCCGCGTGCAGATCCTGATTCAGTCGCTCGAACGCGTCCGCGAGCGCAGGTTCGGTCCTACCCAGTGCGTCAATCAGCACGCCGCGTTGGGCAAGCGTAGTCGGTTGGGGGTAGCCGTGGAACCGCAGCACCTGACGGGCGCTCAGTGACAGGTTTGCGGCAGGGTAGGCCAGGCCGATGGCATCCGGGTCGATGATCAGGGCGATGGCCCGAATGGGCGGCGCGAGCTGCTGCCAGCCGCTGGCGTCCTCATAGGTGAAGGTGGCACCGTTGGCATACAGAGTGCCGTTGCGCACGTTCACTTCCATCGGGTTGAAACGCCGCTGCCCGGCCCAGGCCACGAAAGAGGGGTGGCCGAGGGCTTGGCGATAGAGCACAAGCCAGCAGCCGAGTGCACAGTGGGTCGGCACCGGGAGTGAGTCTGCGGCAGCGTAGGGTTCGGTCTTGAGGTGTGCAATTAGGGTGTCCAGCATTTGCCGATCGCCGTCCTGACGCTGGGATGGAGTCGGCTGCTCATGCCGGGTGGTCAATTCAGTCATCCATGAAGTCTCGTTGAAGGTAATGACAGAGCGTGCCGGTTGCGGGCGCAGTCTTCACCGGGACCTTTCGCCTTTTTCCATGGTTTGTATCGCTATGGCGTGAAAGCCTTGAGATAGAGCCCCTCGCAGTGACCATTGGGCGATGGTAGGGGCATGACGATGCACCCTGGCTGTGCAATACTCGCCGCCGTTTCGCCCCGTGGCCTTTCACGCGGGATCAGCTAATGCCCCTCCATAAACCGGCTTTTTCCCGCGAGGTACCGCTGAAATTGGCGTGTTTTATAGTGAAAGGCCCTGTGTCGAGGTTTTTATACTGCACGGCCCGCTGATCTTGCCCGGCAAGAAGGGTCCGTCCATGAGGCGGCCCCGGTTTCGACAAGGGCACAGGCTTACCGGCCTGCACCCCGCAAACTCGACGGACAATCCAATAACAAAATGAGGTTGTACCTTTATGCCAGTCGGCAACCCACTGCCCCATGGCGAGACCGCTCAAGGCGGCCCGCTCAAACGCGAACTCGGTGAACGGCATATTCGCCTGATGGCCCTTGGCGCCTGTATCGGTGTCGGCCTGTTCCTTGGTTCGGCCAAGGCCATTGAAATGGCCGGCCCGGCGATCATGCTTTCGTACATCATTGGCGGCCTGGCGATCCTGGTGATCATGCGCGCCCTCGGCGAAATGGCGGTGCACAACCCTGTCGCCGGCTCGTTCAGTCGTTACGCCCAAGACTATCTCGGCCCCTTGGCGGGCTTTCTCACCGGCTGGAACTATTGGTTCCTGTGGCTGGTGACCTGCGTGGCGGAAATCACCGCCGTGGCCGTGTACATGGGCGTCTGGTTTCCCGACACCCCACGCTGGATCTGGGCCCTGGCGGCGTTGATCAGCATGGGCACGATCAACCTGATCGCGGTCAAGGCGTTCGGTGAGTTCGAGTTCTGGTTCGCGCTGATCAAGATCGTCACCATCATTGCCATGGTCATCGGCGGCGTCGGCATCATCGCGTTTGGTTTTGGCAATGACGGCGTGGCGCTGGGCATTTCCAACCTGTGGGCCCACGGCGGCTTTATGCCCAATGGCATCACGGGAGTGTTGATGTCCTTGCAGATGGTGATGTTCGCCTACCTGGGCGTGGAGATGATCGGCCTGACCGCTGGTGAAGCGAAGAACCCGCAGAAGACCATTCCCAGTGCCATCGGCTCGGTGTTCTGGCGCATCCTGCTGTTCTACGTGGGGGCGTTGTTTGTGATCCTGTCGATCTACCCATGGAATGAAATCGGCACCCAGGGCAGCCCATTCGTGATGACCTTCGAGCGTCTGGGTATCAAGACCGCTGCGGGCATCATCAACTTCGTGGTGATCACCGCCGCGCTGTCGTCCTGCAACGGCGGCATCTTCAGCACCGGGCGTATGCTCTACAGCCTGGCGCAGAACGGCCAGGCACCTGCCACCTTCGGCACCACGTCGAGCAACGGCGTACCGCGCAAGGCGTTGCTGTTGTCGATCTTCGTACTGTTGCTGGGTGTGCTGCTCAATTACATGGTCCCGGAAAAAGTCTT
The DNA here is from genome assembly GCF_023127895.1 of Pseudomonas sp. NCIMB 10586. Taxonomy (NCBI): domain Bacteria; kingdom Pseudomonadati; phylum Pseudomonadota; class Gammaproteobacteria; order Pseudomonadales; family Pseudomonadaceae; genus Pseudomonas; species Pseudomonas sp. NCIMB 10586. The sequence continues at coordinate 110,115 of NZ_SPKQ01000018.1, read as the reverse complement.
TGTGTGGGTCACTTCCATTGCCACGTTCGGCGCGATCTGGACCTGGCTGATGATCCTGCTGGCCCAGCTCAAGTTCCGCAAAAGCCTGAGCCCGGCCGAAGCGGCCGGCCTCAAGTACCGCATGTGGTTGTACCCGGTCAGTTCCTACCTGGCGCTGGCGTTCCTGGTGATGGTGGTGGGGCTGATGGCGTACTTCCCCGATACCCGTGTGGCACTGTATGTGGGCCCGGTGTTCCTGGTGGTGTTGACCGTGCTGTTCTACGTGTTCAGGTTGCAGCCAAAGACCGTCGCTCAAGGGACGGTGCGTTCCGCGTCCTGATGTGTGTCTTGTGACAAAAAGCCCCACCCCGCTCTACCGCGGGGTGGGGCTTTTGACCGCCGTATTCTCTGCACGATCCTCTATTTGCGGTGAGGTGCCTGCCGCCCCTGGGGCCTGATATCGCGAGCACTGTGGCTGTGTATAACGCGGGGCATCCGGTTACGCGCGTTATCGCTTTGCTCTTATCTATCTACCCCTCCAACGATAATTCATTCCCTAGGCTGGCTGCTTCGACAGCAACCTTTGAAGAGTGACTTCATGCCTGAAAGAAACCCTCTGCTACTGCCCTACGACTTGCCACCGTTCTCTGCCATCAGAGCAGAACACTTTGTTCCCGCCATTGAGCAAATCATCGCTGATAGCCGCAACACCACCGCCACGATCATTGCCAGCCAGTCGTTATTCCCCACGTGGGACGACCTGGTGCAAGCAGTGGAAGAGCTGGAGGCACGCCTGGACGGCTTTCTCAAAATCATTGAGTTGCTTGACTCCGTTCCCCAGGGGCCGACATGGAAGCTGGCATCACATCGCAGTTATGAGCTTGCAAGGCAGTACTGCGCCGAGCTGGCCGCGAACAATGATCTGTACCAGCTTCACCGACAACTTGCCGATAGCCCGCCCGCAGCCCTTTTCAATCAACAGCGCCACAGTGCATTGCATAAAATACTGCGCAAGTACCAGTTGGCGGGTCTTGATCTTTCGCCTGAGAATCAACGACGGCTCAAAACGTTGAACCTGCAAATCGAGGAGTTCAGCCAAGAGTTCCTGCGGCGTGTGAAAGACTCCGGCGACGCATGGCGTAAGCACATTCAAGATAAGGCGATGCTCAGTGGGTTGCCTGGCGCGACCCTGGCACGCATGGAGGCCGCGGCTCGGGACGCAGGCCTGGATGGCTGGTTATTAACCCTTTCCGAGCAGTCCTTTCAGGAGGTGATGAGCTACGCCGACCATCGAGCCTTGCGCCAGGAAATGATGGTGGCTTACTACAGCCGTGCCGTGGGCACCGGTCCCGACGACATTGCCACCGACAATGAACCGGTTCTGACAGTGTTGCTCGACAGCCGTCACCAGAAAGCACAATTGCTCGGCTATGCCAACTTCGCCGAACTGGCGTTGGTGGAGCAAATGGCGCAGACGACCGATGAGGTCACTGCATTTCTTTATCAGCAGATTGATCGGGCACGCACGACATTTGCCCATGAGGCACAACAACTGCAACGCTATGCCGCGCAACGTGGGGTCGATGCGCTCGAACCCTGGGATTACAACTATTATGCGGAAAAGATTCGCCAGGACGTGGCGGGTGTCTCCCAAGACGCCGTGCGCAAATACTTCCCACTGGAAACGGTGCTGCAACGCTTGTGCGCGTTCACCAAAACGCTGTTCGGCGTTGAGCTGATTGAACAAACCACCGTCGATACCTGGCACCCGGATGTGCGGGTATTTGAACTCAGGGAGTACGCCGAGCCCATTGGGTATTTGTTCATTGACCCTTATCGTCGCCTGGCGGGCGGCGAGATTGGCGCCGCCTCAGGTTTGCGCGATCACCGGATGACCGCCGAGGGGCGTCCACAACGGCCTATAGCCGTGCTGCGCAGCCAGTTGCCGCGACCGACAGCGACCCAGCCTTGCTTGCTGGATCACTTGCAATTGAGGGTCTTATTGCATGAGTTCGGCCACTGCCTGCAGCACTTGTTGACCGCCGCCCCCTACCGGGCGATTTCCGGTATGGGCCAATTAGGCCATGATACGACGGAGTTTTTCGGCCAGGTGCTGGAGCAATTCTGCTTTACTGCGTCGTTCCTGGTCTGGCTATCCGGCCATTTCCAGACAGGAGATCCCTTGCCTGACGATATGGCCACTCAAATGAGCCGATTTGCTCACACCCAGACCAGTCAGGAAACCGCCAGTATTTTGCTCACGGGTCTCGTCGACTTTGAGCTGCACCGTACCTACGGCGACGGGCGTACACCTCATGAGGTTTTCACCCATGCCAACAGTGAAATCGGGCATTTGCAGTGGCCTGATGGCATCCGCCCGATCAACAGTTTCGAACAACCGATGGGTAGCTATGGGGCCAAGATGTATTCCTACAAGTGGTCTGGTGTCTTGGCCCGCCAGGCTTTTGAACGGTTTGAGCGTGATGGCCTGTTCAACCCGGAGACCGGGAAAGCCTTCCGGGACGCGTTCATTACTGAGGGCGATACCGGTACGCTGTCGAGCGCACTTGCGCTTTTTCGGGGGGACGGCGTGGGATGTGTCGGGCATTCCACCGGGGCATGAAGCGCTGGTGCATATGTAGCCCCTCGGCTGAAACTTGAAACGCCAGAGTGATCTTCAGCAGCCAATCCGGCACGGAGAGCACTCGATGAGCACTGACACCCCACCGTATTTTTTCAGCGAAACCCAAACAGATCGCACGCAGCTAAGCGAGCGCCAACGCTCACGCAACTTTACCCTCAAGGACCTTGACTGGTTCGACTCGGTCTATCTGGCCACCGATGCTTTGCGGCGGGCGCACAAAGCGCCGATGCACGTCCAAACCCTGCAACTGAATGTGCTTGGTCAACCGGCTATTGAATTGGCGGGTGCATTCGTCATGAGCCCCGCCCCAGAAGGCGGGGTTGTTCTCTATACACCCGCTCGTGGTCTGGAAAAGCTGGAAAGCCATGAAATCCTCAAGACGCAACTGAAGTCGTGGCTCAAAGACTCGTCGCAGCGCCAAGCGTTGCTTGATTACCTTTCCATCTCCCAGCAAGTCACCCTGACGCCTACTGCAACCCTGACGATTACCGCACATACCGTGGCTGGCGCTGTCTTCGAAGCACAACATGCGACCCTCTCCAATAACCTGCTCGAAAATGCTCGTTTGATGCGCGAGGAGCTGCTCAAGCTGCCCAGTTTCACTTCTCTGCTGGATGAATACATTTCCTCCAAGTTGGCGCAGTCTTTTACGGGGGGCGATCAGCGCCAAATCCAAGTGCAGAGTTATGTCATCGACGCATCCAGCGAATCAGGCAATTCTGATTCGCCAACGTCCCGACACACGACCACCCGCTCCTTGAGCGAAACTGTCCTCAGGTATTTTGTCGCCAATGGCTGGCCTGTGGGTGAAACCCGGCGCTACCACAACCCCCAGCAGCCTACTCAGGAAGCTGATGATCAGTTGCGTTGGGACGTATCAGTCCAGGGATTGGCCCAGGGCTTGAAAGCATATATGAAGCAACAGCCCAAGACATTTTGGACGCTGCCGGCCGCCGCTGGGTTCTCACGGCTACAACTTTTTACCAACGCCATGGCCAATGCCTTTTTCACGGTGGCGCTGGAGCAACAACAGCAAACCACGATTACGGTTGAGCAGCGTCTGCAACTACAGGCCTTGCCGCTCAAGGCTGCGCTGCCTGCGACAACGCTTGCTCCTGCGATCGATGTTGAAAAGGCACTGCTGAGTGAGCCCGAACAGACCCCCGCCGAGCTGGCAGGCACACTTATCATCAGCAGTAACAAAAGCGACGATGGCTCGCCCTGGCTGCTCTATACCCCCCTCCAGGGCCTGCGATCGTTTACCGATCTGAGCGCCCTGAAAACCCACCTTCTCGATAGTCTCAACCCCCGGCAGCATGCCGATGCCTGGAGAAAGCATCTGTCCAGGCCGGAACGCTATAACGAAGTCGACCTGCTGGCCTGCGAAGTCACCAAAGGCCCCATCACCGGGGTTATTTTCCAACGCATCATGGAGGGCATCATTGAAAAGCAAGGTCGCAACCTTGAATACGCCCTCGATCAGTATCGCCTGAGCCAGGGCACGATGGACCTCGATGCCCTGGTTGATCATGTGCTGGATGTACGTGGAATGATTGATCCAACATTACTGACCTTCGAACCCATGGGGCGTTGGAGTACCCAGTTGACAGAGACCTGGACGGCGACGGTGACTGAACCCAGGATTCCACCAACGCTTGCTGCAATGCGCACAACGGTGCATTTACTCGAAAACGTCACTGCCGAAATCGAACAACACCTATCGTTTCGCCCCTCGCTGGAGCGTTCCGTTATCACCTATCTCAATACCAAACTGTACGCTATCAAGCAGCAAGAGTTGCAGGCCGCGTGTCTCTCGGTACGCCAATACAGCAACCCTTCAAATGGCACTGACAAACCTCAACTGCTCTCATCGAGCAGTATGGTCGACTATTTTCTGGCGCGCTTATGTGGCGAAGTGGGTCCACTCATCGATCCGCTTAACACTCACGTCTATTCAACCCCTCCTGGCAAACCCGCCACCAAGGTCTCAGGTATGGACGCCGCTACCTTCAATACGCTGATCAACAGTGCAGTCGGTGGGTTTAAACAGTACCTGCGTAGAACCCACAGCGTGTCCCCCAACATGCAGCCCTTGCTGAGAAAGGCAATGGAGATGGGCTTGACAGGGGAAGTGCAAGTCAGGCTTTGGAACAACGCTTTATTGCCCCTCGACTACGAAGTGCTTTTGACCGTGTTAGGTATTTACGCCAGAGACTTACGCCCTGGTGTCAATGGGTTCCGCCCTGATGCGTTTTCTTTGCAGGTCGTACCGACTGGGCAGAATACCCCGCTGGTACTCAATAACTGTTTCGTGCTGACCGAGCGCGGCGGGCTTGATCTTCGATATTCGGGCCGCACGCTGCTGTGGACGCCCGCGTTGGGCCTGGAAAGCTTCTGCTCATTGAATGACTTCAAAGCAGAGATGGATCGACGCCTGGCAATCCCGAACGAGCGACAGGCTTTCCTGGCGAACCTGGCGCCACCGGACTGGGAGGCACAACCGAGCTATGCATTCAGTTCCCTTGAACTGATCGAAGACAACCTCGTTGAGCACTTGCAACGAACCTACGCTCAACAAAAAGACCGTGAACTGGCGCAAATCCTGTCCATGCAGCTATCGGTCGATCAGTTGCGTAAGCTCTGGCAGGTTCAAGCCACACAAAGCCTGGCGCCCACCAACGTGCAGCGTGCCAAGGACATGGTCCAGGCCATGATCCAGCAACAGGGTTTGCAATGGTTGGGCAAAGCCCATGCTGTGGATCAACAGCTGTACGTCGAATTGCTGGAGCAGTATCGAAACAACGTCACCGACCATCAGGATTACCTGCACGGGATCGACTCACTGGCTCAGTTCACGCTCAAGAAACTCAGCACGTTACTCAAGGACCTTGACGTTCAGGACAGCGTCACACCTGATGAAGTCGAAGTCGGGCTACCGGCGCAGGGCAGTACACCTGCCCGCAACCAGTCGCTGCTGGACTATGCCTTGAGTCATCAGTCGTACTGGAAGGATGAGGTGCCCTTCTTCGCCAGCACCGGTACAACGCCGTTGCCATCCACCCTGGATGCGCAGACGCTGAAAACGCGGATACAGGCGTTGAACATCAACGCGGCTTACCAAACGTACATCAAGTCCTTCCTGGGCCCTGCCAGCCCGGACTTTGAGCAACGCTATACGCGATTCGCCAAGCAACTGCCGTGGCAATTGATGCAATACGCTCACGGCATGAGGTTGCAAGACCAGCTTTCACCGACGGCCTTCGGGCTCATTCAACAGATCATGGATATGCCCGATGCGATCGCCCGTGCGACAGTAGTGAATGCCAACGCCATGATCCGCCCTCTGGAACTGCTGGTGGATGACGGGAAGAAAACCATCAAGATTCCCGGGGCTTATTTGATCGGCTCCGCCTCCGGTGACGAGGGACCTCAAATCCTTTATGCCCCCTATAGTCCAGGCTACACCCTCAAGGAATATACCGTTGAGGCCGCACTCCGTGCTGAGTTGACAGCCGCCGGCGCCTTACAGCGTTGGGTTCGGCTGGGGGTCTCGACCGTTGACCAAGCGGCACTGACGAGCGCACTGGAGCAACCCCTGGCCAGCACCACCCTGCAGCTGGCAAGCAACCCCATCAACACGCCGCTGTTCAAACAGCTGTTCACCGACAATGTCGAGCTGCTGACAACGCTGCTGGGCTGCCAAAAAGCCGCTGATGCAGGCACTGCCTGGGATACGGCCAAGGCCGTGTTCTCTGAGAGCGTGCAGGCGGCCACTGTATTTTTTGCCGGCAAACTGGCCTACCCCCTGGTGGTCTGGCAGAGCTATAAACTGTTCAAGGCTTCTGCCGAGGAGCTGCAAAGCCACCAGTGGCATGAGGCACTGGGGCATTTCATCAGTGGTGTCGCCTTGCTGGCCGGTTTGAGCGATTCCATGCCTCCCGTATCAGAGGGCGGCATGCCCCCGGCACCTTCTACACCCGTGGCCTCTGTGGTGTCCTGGCCCGCGCTGGACATTACCGCTGCTTCCCGCACCCGGCTCCAGCGTTTTGAAGTCCTTGAGCCGAGCTTGGCCAGCCTGATCAAAGATACCTCACTCAACCTTTACCGGTCGGCCTCCAACCACTACTACGCGGCGGTGGCAGGGAAAGTGTTCGAAGTCATCAAGCATGGCCAGGGTTGGCGCATCATCGGTGATGGCGAAGTCGGTCCTGAGGTACAGCGCAACCCTCGACAACAGTGGATGCTCAGTAGCACTGACCCATTGCTGACGGGGCGACGAGCCATTGCGCGACTGACCAATCGCTTCTACTCCGAGCCATTTGCGCGCCCCAGCATGAATATATTGGCCAGCGGGATGCGCGAGATTCGAGCGCTATACGCTCAGGAATCGTTGATGATTACCGAAGCACTGGCATTGGCCACGTTTTATACAAAGAACGCCCAGGAAAACTTGCGCCTGCTCGCACAAACGCCCCTTGCTGCACCTGAGCTCGTCAAACAGATCAAAACGTTTTTTGGTTTGCAGACACTTGAGGCCGAACACCTTGAAAAAATTCAGGAGGTCGTCGACAAGGTGTGCAGCGCGCTGATGGAGCCTTCCCTGGCCTCGCCGAACTCAACGCGATTTGTCATTGGCCGCTCGCGGATGCCGGCACTTCAGGGGGTATACAAGGTGATGGCCTTTACGATTGTCCCCGACCCCCTTCAACTGGTGTACTTGACCGAGGCATTTTTCGTCCCAGGACTGAAATACAGTCATCTGTTGATAAAGCCGTTCTACGTCAATGTCCATGCCCGTGCGACCACCCTCATTCACGAAATCACTCATCATGTGTGTGCGACGTTGGACTTGGCTTACGTGCACTCCACCCATCCCTTCCATGACTTGATTGACCCTCAAACCACTGACGGCAATAGCACTAAGACAGTGTTGGAAAACCGCCAGCTTTCAAGACTGTCGCTCACTACGCCGGTTCAGGAGCTGTTTCAGGTTGTGGACATCGCCACCGGTCTCAAGTCTGATCCGAGCCTGGGCACGTCAACGGAGCCTGTTTTTAACAGGCTGCTCGCCGCTACGGGTACGCAAACCCTCAGCGATGCCCGGCGAATGTTCCGAACCGATCCGCTTAAACGCATCATTACGGTGCTTAACAACGCCGACTCTGTCGCCTACCTGATTGCACAATTGGGACGTCGAAAAGAGCTACCTGTGAGTCCAACCAGCGATTTGCCCTGATCCGAGAGGCACATTGCCGAACGCCATGCCCCGTTCGGGCATGGCGAGGTCCTTCAGGCGGGGCTGGCCTGCTTGGGGTGGGCCAGACGCTTGTTGAACTCCAGCCAAGCGGCCAGCAGGGCCATCACGCCAGCGCCCACCAACGCAGTGAAAATCTGCATGGAGAAGGCATCACCGGCCAGGGCATTGACCATATCCGCCAATGGCGCCAGCAGTACGCCCAGGCAGAACACTTCCAGCGAATAACGCCCCATCCGGCAGGTTTGCTGTGCTGGCCAGTTTTGTGTCCACGTGCTGCCCGGCAACAGTTTGGCGGTGACATAGGCCAGGGCCAGGAAGTGCAGCAAACGTACCGGCGACAGGTCAGTCTTGCTGATCGGGTACAGCCAGTTGCTGACGGTTGCGGGCATCACCGCGTCATGAACCTCAGGCCAGAACCACGACAGTGTGATCACACCGGCGACCAGCACATATACCAGCGCCGCGACAAACCGCGGTTGGCGCAGCAAGGGCCGCGCCTCCGGGGCTCTGGGCCGCTGGCTGTAAATCGCCGCGGCGCCCCCCAGCACAAACAGCAATTGCCAGGTAACAGGGTTGAAATACCACACGCCATCGGCAATGGCGCGCAGGTTCCAGCCCATCCACGGCGCCATCAGGTATACCACCAGCGAGACACTCACCACGGCCCAGGGCGCGTGCACCATCAGCGGCAGCACCACGGACAAACCAGCCAGCAAGACGATGTACAACGGCAACGGATCCATCAGGTTGGGCTTGAAGCGCAACAGCAGTTCGTCGGTCAGTGCCTGTTGCGGGTGGGTGACGAAGTGCGTCAGGCCCATCTCCGCCACCAGGTCGCGGGTTTCTACATGGTTGTTGGCGAAGAACACGATACCCATCAGCATGGCCAGCAGGAAAATATGCACCACATACAACACCCAGGTGCGGCGCAGGATTTTCAGGCAGGCCATCCAATAACCTTCTCGCTGCATGACCTTGCCGTAGGCCAGCACCGAGGCGAACCCGGCGAGAAACACGAAGACCTCCGCCGCGTCGCTGAAGCCGAAGTTGCGCAGAGTGATCAGGCCAAGAGGGTTGTGGGGGACGTGATCCCAGAAAATGAAGATCAACGCCAGGCCCCGAAAAAAATCGATGCGCGGGTCGCGTCCGTTCAGCATGGCAGCGGGCTCTTGAACAAGTAGTTGAATGACGATAGGTGAGCGCGCGCGTTGTCGTACGCGGCACGTCGAGCGGGCGCAGGTTGGCGGTATTTGTAAGCAATTGCAAAGGTTGGATATTACTGAATGTCTCTAGACATCAATGATCACCAGAATGCCCCGGCTGCCGGTGAGCACACCGTGGGCAGTGCCGGCCTCCACGAGGTACATCTGGCCGGCATCCACCCTGATGACTTGATCACCGATGCACAGGTGCAAGTACCCACTGATCACCAACAACCCTTCGTTGTAGCCGTGGGTTTCTTCCTCGTACGCCTGCTCATCCATGCGCAATACTTTGATCCGCGCCGGGCCAACCTGACCCAAGCGTGTGGATTTCCAACTGTCGGGCAATTGCGCGGCGATTGCAGCGAAGTCCAGTAACGGCATGTGAATCTCCTTGTTTCAACGATGCCGTCGGTGGTCCGGTTCAGCAGGCGGTAGGTCTTGTCAGAAAGCATCCATCAACAAGACCCGGCACGGCTTGGCTTGAAGCTCATTGATCTGCGGCACCAACCGTTTGAAGTGCTCGGTCTGGCAGTGCGCATCCAGCGCCGCCTGATCAGGCCATTGTTCGATAAAGATAAAATGCCCTGGGTCTTTTTGATCGACAAACAGATCGTAGGCAACGCACAGCGGTTCCTGGCGGGTTTTTTCCACCAGTTCGGCGTACCACGGGCGCACGGTTTCCAGGTGCTCTGGCTTGATAAAGTCTTCAGCGATGACTTTCAACATGGTAGGCGTCCTTCAGGCAGCAGCGGTTTCATGGGGCTCAAAACTGTCTGCTCGCGCCATCTGCCACATGCGCGAATAGAACTCGCCGTTCACGTCTCCCGTGAGCAATTCGCCGGGCTTCAAGAACACATGCAGCTGCGAGAACAGTTTGATCTCTGTTGCCGACATGCGTCGCACCAAGTGCTTGGCCGACAACTGCGACGGATGATCCAGGCCCGCGGCGGCAAGCATTTCGGCCAGGGCGTGCAGCGTGTTGCGGTGGAAGTTGAACACACGCTGGGCCTTGTCCGGCACGACCAAGGCACGTTGGCGCAGTGGGTCTTGCGTGGCCACGCCGGTCGGGCATTTGTTGGTGTGGCATGACTGGGACTGGATGCAGCCAATGGCGAACATGAAGCCACGTGCCGAGTTGGCCCAGTCGGCGCCGATGGCCAGGACGCTGGCGATATCGAACGCACTGACAATCTTGCCGCTGGCGCCGAGTTTGATTTTGTCGCGCAGGTTCAGGCCCACCAGGGTGTTGTGCACAAACAGCAAACCCTCACGCAGCGGCACGCCGATATGGTCGGTGAACTCCACGGGGGCTGCGCCGGTGCCACCTTCCTTGCCATCGACCACGATAAAGTCGGGGAGGATGCCGGTTTCGAGCATGGCCTTGGCGATGCCCATGAATTCCCACGGGTGGCCCAGACAGAACTTGAAACCCACGGGTTTGCCGCCGGACAGTTCACGCAATTGGGCGATGAAGTGCATCAGTTCGATGGGCGTGGAAAACGCACTGTGGCGTGACGGCGAGATGCAGTCTTCGCCCATCATGATGCCGCGGGTGTCGGCGATTTCCTGGGTGACCTTGTGCTTGGGCAGGATCCCGCCATGGCCGGGCTTGGCACCCTGGCTCATCTTGATTTCAATCATGCGCACTTGCGGGTTTTGCGCCTGCGCGGCAAAGCGCTCCGGGTCGAAACGGCCGTCGCTGGTGCGGCAGCCGAAGTAGCCGCTGCCCAGTTCCCAGGTCAGGTCGCCACCGTTTTCACGGTGGTAGGGGCTGATGCTGCCTTCACCGGTGTCGTGGGCAAAGTTGCCGAGCTTGGCGCCTTGGTTGAGCGCGCGAATCGCGTTGGCGCTCAACGAGCCGAAGCTCATGGCCGAGATGTTGAACACCGACGCCGAGTACGGTTGTGTGCACTGCGGGCCGCCGACCATTACGCGAAATGCGCTGGGGTCGCTCAACGGTGCCGGGCGCATGGAGTGGCCGATAAATTCGAAGCCCGACTGGTATACATCGATCAAGGTGCCGAAGGGCTTGTCTGCGGTTTCGTTCTTGGCGCGCGAATACACCAGCGAACGCTGGGCCCGAGAGAAGGGCAGGGCGTCGCTGTCGGATTCGAGCAGGTATTGGCGGATTTCCGGGCGGATGCCTTCCACCAGGTAACGGATATTGCCCAGGATCGGGTAGTTGCGGCGCACCGCGTGGGGGCTTTGCAGCAGGTCGAAAATGCCGATCAGGCTGAGGATGCCGGTGACCAGAGTAATGGGCCACAACCATTCGTGTTCGATAAAGGGCAGGCTGGCGAGGGTGAAAATGACGCACACAGCAAAGAAGGCGTAGCGGCTTAACAAGGACAGGCTCATACGGTTTCCTTGGGTTCGGACTCTTCAGGTCGATCACCCATTCTGCACCTCTGGATTAAGCACGGACAAGGATTGATCGCTCAGTCGCGTATTTGTGCGTCTATGCATCAGTCCAGACAAAAAAAGCTATCAGCCTCATAGAGGAACTTATGACTGCCCAATCACCATTCATCGAATGTAAGACTAAGGACGCTGTTACTCAGAAGGAATGTATAACCACAGAGCAAGAGACTTACCTATGTCTATATCGATATCGGCATCGAACAATACTCATCATGCCTCGATTTATATCCCGATCATTCCCAACTGGGATAAGAGCCAATTAACCGGCTCCCAACGAGAGCAAGTCGCCCAAGAACATCAACGAATGGAAGGTATCGAGAAACCTGAGCGGAATGTGAGTCGCAAGCCGGAAATCTCCACTGGCCGTCCACCGGGTGATACCCGCACTGCGGACGAAATCATCAACGACAATCCGATCCTCAAAAACCTCGGCCATCAAAAAGATATTAATCGTCCATTGGCTTACAAACTTCTGGGTGATTGGACGAGTAACAATAAAGACCCTGAGTCACGAGCGGATGCCGCATTCAACGCTGCGCGGGTGCTTAACTATATCGATACGTCTTTATCGACTACAGGCGAACACCGAGGCAAAGCCCATGACAATGGCGACCTTGAAGGCATCACCCGTAGCGGTGATGCGCGGCACGGCACGCCGGCAGGCATGTGGAAGGACTTTACGGAGCAAGGTTATTCAGCCCTACGGCACCATCACCGCTTGGACAGTACCAACGACCGCCATGTCACCCAGGGCGGCGCCAACAAGGATAACCTGCAGCATGTTTCCGGTAAGATCGGCAAGAGAACCTGGTTTATCCCGGGGCTGAGCAATATTCTCCTGGGCATCAGCGACTCAAATGCGGGGTTGGCGGAGGCTGTGAAGGGGGCCAAGAAGGGGTTCGATAAAACTCGGGCTGATGGTTTTGACCAGGCACTTTTCAGTGCTGCGAGGGGGAATTTGGTGGGGGTCGTTCAAGGCTATGTCAACGCAGTGAAGCACAACGAAGCCACGCCTGATTTGGTTAAGTCAAAACTCGGGGCGACCGGCAGTTGAGTCGGATTGGTTTGAACCGATGAGCTCAATCATGGATTAGCTCGATTTCCTGGAAAGGGACTTCCAGGAACGCCTGGAACGTTTCCAGCGGTTATTATTGCAATCGGTTCTCGTTTGCAGGGGTATTTAGTGTTACTGTATAACGCGTCTAATGCACCCAAACGCCCCGGAGGCCTTATGAAAGCTGGTATCCACCCCGACTACCGCACCGTACTGTTCCACGACACCGCCGCCGACGTGTACTTCCTCATCGGCTCCACTGCCGACAGCGACCGCACCCACACACACAGCGACGGCAACACCTATCCCTATATCCCGTTGGATGTTTCAAGTGCTTCGCACCCGGTCTACACCGGCCAACAGCGCAAGACCCAAGCCGAAGGCCGCATTGCCGGCTTCAACAAGCGCTTTGCCTCGTTTGGGTCGACCCCGAAAGCCGACGCGTGAGGATGATTCGGCGGCGTGCCCTACGCCGCCTTCTGGCGAATCGGTAACACCACGCGAAATGTCGTGCCCCTGCCCAGTTCGCTGCTGACGGAGATATCCCCGCCGTGTTTCTTGATGATGCCGTAGGACAGTGACAATCCCAGTCCAGTCCCTTCGCCCACAGGCTTGGTGGTAAAGAACGGGTCGAAAATCTTCTGTAAGCTTTCAGGGGCAATTCCGCAGCCGTTATCGGCCACTTCCAGCCAGATATTCTCGCCTTCCACGCCGTTGCTGATGGTAATGGTGCCACGCTGGGGCCCCATGGCCTGGGCCGCATTGATCACCAGGTTCATCACTACCTGATTGAGCTGCGAGGCCAGGCATTCGATGTCCGGCAGGGGCGTGTAGTGCTTGACCACGTCGGCCTTGTACTTGAGTTCGCTGGCGACGATGTTCAGGGTCGAATCGATGCCTTGCTGCAGGTCAGCCAATTGCCAGGTCTGGTCGTTATCCACGCGTGAGAAGTTCTTCAGGTCTTTGACGATCTGCACGACACGGCCAATCCCTTCCTTGGATTCGCGGATCAGGATCGGTATGTCTTCCTTGAGGAAATCCAGTTCCAGGTCGGTGCGCAAAACCTTTAGCTGATCCCGCTGTTCTGGCGCCGCGAGGTGTTCCTCGCTGCGTTGATAGGCGTCGAGCATCTGTTGCAGCTGCGTGAAGTAGCTGTCGAGCGTGCTGAGGTTGGAGGAAATAAACCCCACCGGGTTGTTGATTTCATGGGCGACGCCGGCGGCGAGCTGCCCAAGGGAGGCGAGCTTTTCCGACTGCACCAGTTGGCTTTCCAGATGCTTGCGCTCGTTGATTTCCAATTGCAGCGCCTGGGTGCGTTCTTCAACCAGTTGTTCCAGCAGAGATGTTTGCAGCGACGCACGCCGGGCCATGTCCCATTTATTAGCCAGGGTATTGGCCATCTGTTGCACTTCAATATTGTCGAACGGTTTTTTCAGGATCAGCAAACGGTCATGGGCCTGCAGGCGCAACAGCAGGTCTTCCCAGGAGTAATCCGAGTACGCGGTGCACACCACCACTTGCAACTCGGGTGCGACCTGCCATAACGCCTCGATCGTCTTCGCGCCGTCCCAGCCTTGGGGCATGCGCATGTCAACGAACGCCAGTGCATAAGGACGCTGCTGCGCCATGGCGCTGGTGAGCAAGCCCAGGCCCTCTTCGCCGCCATAGGCCGAATGCAGTTCGAACGCCTGGGCCTGGGGCTTGGCCGCGTCACCAAACAGTGCCGACTCCATGTCATCCAGCGCCTGGTTGGGCGCAGTATCCGGCATCAGGATCTTGCGAAAATCCTCATGAATGGACGGTGTGTCATCGATCAGCAGGACGCGCCGGTTGGGAGGTTGGTTCATGAGCTGCTTCCGGCAAGGGTCAGGGGAATGGTCAAGGTGAATACCGCGCCGAGGCCCGGCCCGTCGCTGTGAGCACTGAGCTGGCCGTGCATTTGCACCGCGGCCAGGGCGCAGCTGTGCAGGCCGAAGCCATGGCCTTCTTTGCGCGTGGTAAAACCATGGGTGAAGATCCGTGTCATGTTCTCGGGTGGTATGCCTTCGCCATCGTCCTTCACACTGATCTTCAAGGTATCTTCACCCTGGGCCTCGACCTTCAGCGTGATTTGCCGTGGCCTCTCGGAAAGGTTGGACATGGCGTACTTGGCGTTGCTGATCAGGTTGACCATGATCAGCAGCAGGCGATGCTTGTCGCCGAGGATCTGCGGTACCTGTGCGTATTCCTTGACCACAGTGACGTGGTGACGGCTCAGCGCGCCGGCGTTCATGCGCAGGGCATCGTCCATCAAGGCGCCGATATTGATCGGCTCCAGCAATGTGGCGGCGCCGGCATAGGATTGCTGGGTCGAGACGATGTCCTTGATGTGATCGATGCTTTTGCTCAGTTGCGCCAGCTCATCGCTCATGCCCTGTTGCTCCACGGCGATCGCTTCCACCAGTTGGTTGAGGTAGCCGGGCAGCAATTTGCCCTTTGCATCTTCGGTGAGAAAGGTGCCCAGGTCGCCCTGGTGTGCGTTGATCAGTTGCATCGCTTTGCCCAGGCCCAGCGCTTTGCTGCTGCGCAGTTTACGGCTGACCAGCTCGGCAGAAATATTCACGCTGTTGAGCACGTTGCCGACGTTGTGCAGCACGTTGGTGGCGATCTCTGCCATGCCTGCCTGGCGGGCGCTGTCCAGCAGTTCGCTCTGGGCATCCTTGAGTTGTTGGGTGCGCCGTTCCACCCGTTGCTCCAGGGTTTCGTTGGCCGATTGCAAGGCGCGATTGACGCGGTTGATCTCGGCGAAACTGCGCAGCAGACGCACCGCCAGGTAGAGCAACAGCACCACCAGCAGCGTCGAGAAGATCAGCAGGTAGCGATGATATTGATGGTCAACGAGGTCCGCGGTCTGCTGGTCCTGATTGAGGTGGGTGGTCAGGTCATCGAGGCGCTCGGCCACCGGCACGGCGGCAATGCGTTCGAGGAGGCTGTTGACCAGCGGCTGCTCGCGCAGGATCAGCGAAATATGGTTGCTGAGGATCTCCACCGGCGCCTGGAACTCACTGGGCAGGCTCTGTTTGTTGATCGCCAGTTTGCCCAGGCCCACCAGGATATCGGCGGCGCGTTCATCGCTGGTGACCTGGGCAAACTCCAGGCTGCTGAGCAGCAGGTCGTAAGTGTCGGTGGCCACGCCTTGCACTTGCAGCCGGCCTTGATCGTCAATCTGGTTGAATTGGGCTTGAATGTCGTCTTCGGCGGTCGGCAAAAACGCCAGCGAGTTGCGCAATACGGCGTTGTGGGACTTGAACTGATCCACCAGCCGGGCTTTTTCCTGGATAGCGGCCACATACGCTGCCTGGCTGGCTTGCCAACTCGGCAGGTCGGCAGGGTTGTGGTAGGTGTCGCGGCCTTGTAGTTCAGACCAGATACGGGTCATGTCCGAGAGGGGCGTGACCAGCGGATCGTAGTTGTGGGTAATCGCGATCCGGGCCTTGAGCACTTCACTGTCCCATTGGGCATTGAGTTGCTGAAGCTGGCGGATCAGGTCCCGGGACTGGGTATAAGTGGCTGTTTGGTCGCGGGAAGATTTGAGGTACAAAAACACCAGTGTAGAGGCCAATAACAAGGCTATCAGGCCCAGCAGCATCTGGCTGGCACGACGGCGCGAAAAACGTCTCATAGCGGCTTGCCCGCCCATTCGCCGGTCAAGGTTCTGAGAAACTGGATAATCAGCTCCTTGTCTTCCTGAGAAGGATTGCGCCCCAACTGATACTTGAACATCACGTCAACCGCCTCTTCAAGCGTCTTGGCCGAGGCGTCGTGGAAGTAAGGTGCGGTGACGGCCACATTGCGCAGGCTGGGCACCTTGAACACGTGGCGGTCCTCTTCATCGCCGGTCAGCAGGTAGCGGCCCAGGTCCGATTCGACCGGGTTGCCTCGTGCCTTGAAGTAATCGTCCATCACGCCGAATTTCTGCAACATATTGCCGCCGATATTCACGCCCTGATGGCAGGCAATACAGCCGTACTCCTTGAAACGCTGGTAGCCGTATTTTTCCTTGATCGTCAGTATCTCGGTGTTGCCCAGCAGGTACTGGTCGAAGCGCGAGTTGGGCGTCAGCAGCGTGCGCTCGTAACTCGCCAGCGCATCCTGCACGTTGGCGGCACTGACGCCATCGGCATACACCTGCGCGAAGGCGCGCTGGTAATCAGGGTGGGCGGACAGGTTGTATTCCACAGCTTTCCAGTCGCTGCCCATTTCCACCGGGCTGATGACCGCGTGCTCGATCTGCGCTTGAAGGGTGTCGACCCGGCCATTCCAGAACTGCTTGAAGTTCAGGCTGGCGTTGAACACGGTGGGCGTATTGAGTGGCACCGGCTTGCCATCCAGGCCAAGGGAGAAAGGTTTGTTGTCGGCGCCGCCGGTTTCCAGGTGATGGCAGCTGGCGCAGGACAAGCTGTTATTGGCCGATAAGCGTGGCTCATTGAACAGCCGACGGCCCAGCTCAACCTTGGCCGGATCCTGTAGGGGAACACTCGGCAACGGCTTTAGGGCTTCGTCCAGCGGTGCGGCCGCGAGTACTGCGCCGGTGCACAGGCCCAACGCGAGCACAAGGCTGAATCGGGTAGTTGAAACGTTGCTCAAGCGAGCACTCCTTGCAGGCCTAGGGCTATGGATGGGGCATCAGTGTCGCGCAACCCACTTGCAGCAACTGCACGAAATCCTTGGGGGGCAACGCCTTGCTGAAGAGAAAACCCTGGCCCTCTTCACACTTGTGGGCCTTGAGGAAATTGAGTTGCTCGACGGTTTCCACGCCTTCGGCAATGATGTTCAGCTCCAGGCTCTTGCCCATGCCGATGATAGCGCTGATCAGTTGTTCGTCCTGGTTATTTACGCTGAGGCCGCGCACGAAGGACTGGTCTATTTTCAGCACATCGATGGGAAAGCGCCGCAGGTAGCTCAGACTCGAATAGCCGGTGCCGAAATCGTCCAGCGCCAGACGCACGCCTATGGCCTTGATTCTGCGCAGGGTATCTACGGTCTCGTCGACATTCTGCATCAGCACGCTTTCGGTGATTTCCAGCTCCAGCTGGGCGGGCGGCAGGCCGGTTTGCTTGAGGATGGCGGCCAGGTTGTCGACGAAGTCCCGTTGGCGAAAGTCGATCGCCGAGATGTTCACCGACATGCGCAGCGGCGCCAGGCCCAGATCCCGCCAGGCTTGGGCTTGCTCGCAGGCCTGGCGCAACACCCACTGGGTCAGGCGCACGATCAGCCCGCTGTCTTCGGCCACCGGAATGAACTGCGCCGGGCTGATCCAGCCTGACTGCGGTTCAAACCAGCGGGTCAACGCCTCGGCGCCGACGATCCGCCCGGACGCCAGATCCAGCTTGGGTTGGTAATGCAGGACGAACTCATGGCGTTCCAGGGCCTGGCGCATCGCGCTCTCCAGGTTTTGCTGGTGCTGGGCGCGGCGGTTCATGTCTTCGGTGTAAAAGCTGAAGTCGTTGGGGCCACGTTCCTTGCTGGTGCGCATGGCGGTTTCGGCGTGCTTGATCAGTTGCACCGCATTGGTACTGTCATTGGGGTAAATGCTGATACCCAGGCTTGCGGTGACGTTCAGGTCGTGCCCCGCAATATGACGCGTTGCGCTGACGGCGCTGAGCAGTTTTTGCGCAATGTGTTGGGTTTGCTGAGGGTGTTGGATATCGTTGAGCAGGATCACGAACTCATCGGCGCCGTAGCGAAACGTTGAATCCGAAGCGCGTACCGTCGCCACCAGGCTGCGACTGACGTGCTGCAGCACTTCATCGCCCACCGGATAGCCGAGGGCGTTGTTGATGCGTTTGAAGCGGTCCAGCCCGATAAACATCACCGCCAGTTGCGAGTCATGCCGCCGGCCCAGGGCGATGGCCTGGGTCAGCCGGTCGCCGAGTAACGTGCTGTTGGGCAACTCGGTGAGGGCATCGTATTGCAACAGGTGCGAGACCTTGAGCAGTTCCTGCACGCGTTCTTCAATGATGCGTTCCAGGCCGAGCACCTTGTGGGCCACGTCCTGGGCCAGTTGCCATTTCCAGGTCAGTGCGCTGGCCATCTGGCGGATTTCCAAGGGGTCGAAAGGTTTTTTCAGGATCAGCAACTGATCGCTGTATTTCAGTCGCGCTTCGATGGCCTCAAAGGAATAGTCGGAGTAGGCGGTGCACAGGGCGATTTGCAGGTTGGGGTCGACGTTCCATAGCTGTTCGATGGTTTGCAGCCCGTCCCAGCCGGGCGGCATGCGCATGTCGATAAACACCATGGCGTAGGGGGCGTTGTCCGCCAGCGCCTTGTTCACCAGCGCCAGCGCTTCCTGACCCTGGTAGGCGGAATCCAGCTCGAACGCTTGGCGCAACGGTGCAGTGGTGCCGAACAGGGTCGACTCCAGGGTATCGAGGGAGGGCTTGCCGTCTTCATCGGCGCAGAGGATCTTGCGAAAGTCCTGATGGATCGAGGCGGTGTCATCGACGATGAGGATGCGACGGTTGGCACGTTCACCTTGGGTGTTCATGGCGCGTCTGGCCTAGGCAAAAGACTTGATGGCATAGCGATTCCTTCCCTGGCTGGACTGCGTAGCTCGGTGCCCACTGGCAGTGACAGCATAGTCGAGCTCCTTGATATCGACGGCCACTTGGCGTCAAATCAACAGCGCTGTGCGCCGGGAGCCGGTACGGGCACGTCCCCCCTCGTCAATCTAGCTTAACTTCGTTCAATTTGAAGGCAGAGTCACCATGGATGAACAACTCGCTACGAAGTCTGCCGTTTTGCTGGTTGACGATGAGGAATCGATCCTCAATAGCCTGCGCCGCTTGCTGCGCGGCCAGCCTTACGAGGTGTTATTGGCCACCAGCGGCACCCAGGCGCTGGAGATCATGGCCAGTCGGCCCGTGGATTTGGTGATGAGCGATGCGCGTATGCCCGGTATGGACGGGGCCACGCTTCTGGCGCAGGTTCACCGCCTGTATCCCGCCACCGGCCGCATCCTGCTCACCGGTTACGCAGACCATGACACCATCATCAAGGCAATCAATGACGGGCAGATCCACCGTTACATCAGCAAGCCCTGGAATGACGCAGAGCTGATACTGGTGCTGCAGCAGTGCCTCGAACACCAGCGGCTCCAACAACTGACCCGCGAGCAGAACGAGCAGCTCAAAGCGCTCAACGCCACCCTGGAAAAACGCGTGACCGCGCGCACCGCCGAGTTGCAGCAGACCGCCGATATGCTCGACCTGGCCTATGACGAGCTCAAGCGCAGCTACGTGACCGGCACTGAAGTGTTTTCGCTGTTGGCCAACCTGCGCTTGCCCAAGAACAAGCAGACCAACCGCGCGTTGATCGAGCTGATCCGCGTGTGCTGCGCCGCCCAGTCCCTGGACGAAGCCAGCACCCGCGACCTGACCATGGCCGCCGCGCTGTACAACATCGGCAAGCTGAGCTGGAGCGACAGCATGATGGTGTCGCCGGCGGACAAGCTGCACAGCACCGACCGCGCGCAGTATCGCGAGTACCCGACGCAAAGCGAATCACTGTTGATGACCCTGGAGCCGATGAAGGATGCAGCGCGGATCATTCGTCATCATCAGGAACGGTGGGACGGCTCGGGGTTTCCCGACCACCTCAAGGGCGAGGCCATTCCGGCGGGGGCGCGGTTGTTGAAGCTGGCGGTGGATTTCATCGAGCTGCAAAAGGGCTTGATCCTGGAGCGGCACCTGAACAGCGACGAAGCGCTGCTGTATATCCGCAAATACGCCGGGCGTTTGTATGACCCGACGCTGGTGGAAGACTTTGTGCTGGCCTGCGCGACTTTCCTCAGTGACGTGACCCTGGGCGACCCCACGGTCAAAGTCCTCACTACCCGCGAACTTGAAGCCGGGATGGTGCTTGCCCGCAACCTCAATGCCGACAACGGCATGTTGCTGCTCAACGCCGGCAAGGTGTTGAACCTGCCGCTGGTAGACAAGCTGATTGCCTTCGAAGCCATGGAGGGTGCCAAATACAGCATATTCATCAAACAACCGGACGAGACCTCGATTCCTTCATGAGCCATTCAACTATCCGCATCGCCGCCGCCGTCCTGATCGATAAAGACGGCCAAACCCTGCTGGTACGCAAGCGCGGCACCCGGGCCTTCATGCAGCCTGGCGGCAAGATCGACGCTGACGAAACCCCGCTCCAGGCGTTGGCTCGTGAGCTGCACGAAGAGCTGAACCTGCACATCAATCCGCAAGAAGCCGTGTACCTCGGCCAATTCTCGAGCCGGGCCGCAAACGAGCCGGGTTTTATGGTGCAGGCCGATATGTACCAGCTGCATATCGACGTGGCGGTCGAACCGGCGGCTGAAATAGAAGAAATATGCTGGATCGACCCCATGGGCGACGGTGGCCTGGAGTTGGCGCCGCTGACGCGTGAGTTCATCCTGCCGCATTATCGTGCTTCCTTGTTCAGCGCATGATGATTCGCCCGCTGCAGGCTAGCGATGCCCTGGCGTATCGGGCGTTGATGCTTGAGGCTTATGGCGCTTATCCCCAGGCGTTTACCTCCAGTGTTGCCGAGCGCGCCGCGATGCCCCTCAGCTGGTGGGAAAAACGCGTGAGCAGCGCGCTGGATCACCTGCTTGGCGCATTCGAGGGCGACCAATTGGCGGGTATCGTCGGCCTGGCGTTCGAACCGCGGGAGAAGGCGTGGCACAAGGCGACATTATTCGGCATGTATGTGAGCGCGGCTTATCAACAGCGAGGCTTGGGCCGGCAACTGGTAGAGGCCGCGCTGGAGGAGGCCCGTAGGCACCCGCGGCTGGAACTGATCCAACTGACTGTCACTGCCGGGAATGAGGCAGCGTTTGCGCTGTACCAGCGTTGCGGCTTCATTCAGTACGGCTTGGAGCCGTTGGCGGTGCGGGTAGGTGAGGAGTATTTCGATAAAATCCACATGTGGCGTGAGTTAAAAGATCAGTGATATCCAATGTGGGAGGGGCGGTGCGACGGTTCGACTTGCCCCCGATGGCGGCCTCAGGGTTGGTTGGGATGCTGGATCAGACTGAGTACATATCCGTTATTTGGGTAACGGCTGCTATTGGTTCCGCTTTTACAGCGGGTCACTTTTGGAAAAGAGCCCGGAATGCCGGCCCAGCCAAAAGTAACCAAAAGGGCTCTTGCCCCACCACTCGGCACCTCGCTCAGGCTCGGTGTGCCCGTAATCCGCCATGGATTTGGGGGGCCGCCGCCACGCGCCATCCATGGCGCAGGGCGGCTAAACCGGCATCCCTGCCGGTTTACCCCCCAAATCCATGGCGGATTACGGCCAGCGTGGTTTAACGGGGCGCCTAAGATCAAGATCAAAAGCAGATCAAGATCAAGAGCGGCTCGCTTCGCATCGTGGTTACCGTTGGCGGCTGCGAAGTCGCTTAACGCACTGCGCTGACCCCATCCAGGGTGGAAAACGACGTGTCCTTGGCCGTCAGCAAGAAGTCGCGCATGTACGGCGCATCCAGCATGTCCGCCCGAATGCCCGCGTACAGCGTGGCGAACAGACCTTTCTCGCCCAGGCGCTTGGCCTTCACATACCCGCGTGAGCTGTACTCATGCAGCGCCCAGTGGGGCATACCGCAGACGCCTCGGCCGCTGGCCACCAGTTGCATCATCATCACCGTCAGCTCCGAGGTGCGTACCAGGGCGGGTTCCACGTCGGCCGGTTCCAGGAAGCGGGTGAAGATGTCCAGGCGGTCTCTTTCCACCGGGTAGGTGATCAGGGTTTCCGTCAGCAGATCTTCCGGCACGATGTATGACTTGTTCGCCAGCGGGTGCTGGTTGGCCACGGCCAACATGGCTTCGTAGGTGAACAGCGGCACATAGGTGATACCCGGCAGCTCCAGCGGGTCGGAAGTCACCACCAGGTCCAGGTCGCCACGGGCCAGGGCCGGCAGGGGGGCGAAGGCAAAGCCGGAGGCCAGGTCGAGCTCGACCTCCGGCCACGCATCGCGGAACTGGTCGATAGTGGGCATCAGCCACTGGAAGCAGCTGTGGCATTCGATGGCCATGTGCAGGCGCCCGGCGGTGCCGCCTGCCAGCCGTGCGATGTCGCGTTCGGCGCCACGCAGCAAGGGCAGGGTGGCGTCCGCCAGTTGCAGCAGACGCAGACCTGCGCTGGTGAAGCGCACAGGCTTGGTCTTGCGCGCGAACAGCGGCATGCCCAGGCGCTCTTCCAGTTCCTTGAACTGGTGGGACAAGGCGGACTGTGTCAGGTGCAGGCGCTCGGCTGCCTCTACCAGGCTGTCGGCTTCACGCAGGGCATGCAGTGTTTTTAGATGACGGATTTCCAGCACTGTCGCCTCCATGAATAGTATTTGCGCACAATGATAATTCATTGAAAGCTCTTCATGTTGGCCGCCCACCTATTGGGCTTACTTCAGCGCCTGGAAGTGCATTCTGGCGAAGGGCTTTTCGATAGACCCACGCCAGATTTTAGTGTCTGCAAATGCCAGTCCCTCTGCTGCGGCTTGCCATTTCATTCCCAGGTAGCGTTGTTCAAAGCGCTTTAAATGCGCCTTGGGGAAACTGTCGAACGAGGACTGCAGCGCGTCATAGTGAAAGTGCGCGTACCAGATCGGTTGGTCAGCCTTAGCCTGCCGGTTCGAATCGTAGATCTCGTATTCCTGCAGGTAGTCGTCTTTGCCGTCAGGGCGTTTGTCCCTGAGCTTTTTACGCGCGCCGATTTTTCGAATCACCACTCGGCCTTTACCGGCCAGATAGTCCAGGTAGCCTTCAGTCGGCGTTGGGCTTTCCAGGCTGCGTTGGATCCGTAAGGCTTCGCCTGCCTGTTCAAGCGCAGTTGCACGAGTGCGTAATTGATCGACAATCGGGTTGCCCGCGTCCAGGCTTTGCACGTTGTTGGCGCGAATCCTGAGTTGTTTGGCTTCGGTGACCAGCCTGTGTTCGAGGTTGATCGGCTCCATGGTTTTGTACCCTCGCACCTGCTTTTCAAAAGCATCCACTGCGTCCAGGCGGGTACGGGCATCCGCAAGCGTGGCGCGGCGGTCGGTGGGCAGCGCAGGCGGGGCGGCGGCAGGTTGGCTCTGGGTCGGGTTCAAACGGTAGGTGTTGCTGTCGCCAACCCTATCCCATACCTCAGTGGGATTGCCGTCGGCGTCGCTGATGATGAATTGTCGCGGTGATTGTTGCCCGGCGGGTTTTTCGGTGCCTATCAATAGTTGCCCGTCCTCGGTTTCAAAGGCCTTCCGAGTAGCGTTTGGATTGGGCTCGGAGGCGGGTTTTTTGATGGCCCGTTCGGCTTTTCGAATCAAGCGGTCAAGGTCTTTTTGCATGAGTTGGAAAAAGTTCGGATCGAAATGATCGGGTGACCTCTCGTTCCAGGCACTCAGATCACGTGAGAATTCTTCATAGACCTTGATGCAGTTCTGCAATATTCGATTGCGTTCGACCCGGCTGATATTGGCTTCGGGTAGGGTCATGTGCGCGGTTAGAGCGCGGCTGACGTTGTGCCTGGCCTGATTCACCGCAGTTTCCTGGTAGATCCAGTCAATGCCCACGGTTTGCTGTCGGCGGGTGATGGGGTGCAACAGTTGGCCGCTGCGCATACTGGTAATGCGCAGGTCGGTAAATTTCTGCTTCCAATGAGCCAGGTTGGCCGCGACCTCAGTGCGCGCCGTTCTGGCGGTAATGCGTTTGCTCCAGGTGCCCATGTCCTTCATCGAGCGCTCTATCACGTTAAGATCATCAAGTATGTTCAGGCGGCATTGCCTCACTTCATTGAGCAGTGTTTGAGTGATGGGGGAGGCTGGAGACAGGTTATCCAGTTGCTGGGTGATCGCGATGGATCGGTCAAGTGACGCCACGGAACGGTTGCTGGCATGGTGAATCAGGTGATTGAGTCGGTCCGACACAATGTGGGCTGTTTTACTCAGTTCTGCTGCATAGTTGAAGTCGGGTAGGCGGACTTGCTGTTGCTGGGCCAGTTCGAGCGACGTATACATCTTCTTGGCGCTTTCGATGTCCCTGGCCAGGTCGACATCCAGGGCTTTGCTGTCTGTTGTTCTTTGAGTGGACGTGGTTGAGGGGGTTGGATAGTCGCTTGCGTATTTTCTTAACTTTGCGGTGCTGGCATCGACTTGGGTCTTAAGGTTGTTGTATTGGGTTGTCACATCGTTACCGAGCGTAGCGCGCTGCGTATTGACCTCCAGCGCGGGTGCCGGGAGTTGCCGATTGACCGCCGGTGGAACGCTGCCCGGCTGGGCTTCCCCACGCCCTCTGCGCCGGCTGCCACCGCCATAAACGGTGTTGCGACCACCATGCAGCGCTCCGTAAGTGTCCCATTGCAGGGCAGGGTCCAGTTCAACGACCACACTGTCGTACCTGTTTCTGGCAATCAGGCGCATTTCTCCGGTGCCGGCGTCGTACCTGACTCTGTAATAACGCCCTTCACTGAAGATGAAGTAATCGCCGGACACGTTATGGCGCAAGGTGTGGCGATAGGGCCCGGTCAACACCGGTTGCAGGCTGCCGCTTGCAAGGGGGTCGGGGTGTTCGAAGCCAGCGAAGCGCTGGCGAGTGGTGGTGCCCTGGCGGCGTTTCAAGGATCGCCAGAAGCTTGGGCTTGGCGCCTGTTTGCCTTGGCGTGCTGCGGTCAGTTGGCGGGCGGTGCTGGCGCGTGCGCTGGGCACCGCGGCCATGGCCAGGGCATCCATGGCCGCATACAACAGGCTTTCGAACACCGAGGCCAGCAGGTCGATGCCATCGCCGATATCACCGCGCCGGAACGCAGCAACCGCCTGATATAGGCTGATGCCAGCGTCTACCAGGGAGACGGCGGTGCCAACCACCGGGACAATACTCAGGGCAATTTTGATGCCGTTGAACACCCTGGCGCTTTGAAGATGGTACCTCTCATTGGCCAGATCATCGTTGGAGCGCGAGTCATTACGATGGGCTTCGAGCAGGCGGCCCCTATGGGCATTCAACTGATGGACAGCCAGCGAAGTGGTGGCGGGCCAAGCAAAGCCTGACTGGATCATCGCGTTTTGGTCTTTGTCGATGGCCTGGCCGATGCGGCTGATGTGTGCCCGTACGTCCCCCTTGATTGCACGGCCCGCGACATACTCCAACATGCTGTCGAGCCGGCACAGTTCAAACAGAGCAAGGCGCGCCTTTTCAAGGCTGGCATAACCGCGCAGGTAGCGTTGGTCGGGGGCGTCGGGTAGGTAGAGCACGATGCTCCCGCTGTTCTGTTCCTCAATGAATGTGATACCCGATAGTGTGATCGGGCTTTCCTGGTTCGTGTCCTTGCCGCCTATGCTCAGGTGGGCCGGCAACAGGCGGATGCGCTTGCCATCGACATCCCAGGCGCTCTGGGTATCGGCATCGATCGCTGTATTGAGGGTACTCAGTTCGTCGCTGTTGATATGGTTTTGCATGACCGCCAGCAGGCCTTGGGCCTTGAGCATCAGACGCAGGGGGTCGACCAGGCATTCGCGGCGGTACTGTTTTTGGAATGTAGACTCCTCCGGTGAACCATCGAAGGCCCTGATAATCCGCGTTTCATAGCGTTGCGCCAGATTGAGGTCCTTGACCATGGCCGCCAGATAGTGGCTGGTGACACCCGCCTTCAGGGTGTTGCCTTCGAGGGGATCATCGGCCGTCACTTCGACGCTCACGAACCCCAGGCGCAGACTTATATCAGCGCCGATGTTGAGTAAGGCCAGGGTGTCCAGGGTCATCTTGCTGCGTTTAGCGCTGGGGACATCGATCATTTTGATTGGCGAGCCCGGCGCGGCACCGGCAACGATATCGCGCTTTTGCGCCACCGAGTCGGGCAGCTCCAGCTCCAGGGTAAAACCTTTTTTAATGCCGAAATCCTTGCGCAAGCGTGCATCCAGCTGTTGGCTGACAAACACGTCACGTGCTGGCAGTGAGCGTCCAAACAAGGCCTGTGAACGGGTCAGCGCGGGGATATAGGCGCTCAGAAGTTTCGTTAGGGTTTCGTGTTTTTCTGTGGACTGTAGGCGCATCCACGGTTGCATGTCGTTGGCCAGCACCTGGGCATTGTATTGCTCGATGAGTTGCAGGTACGCGGCCTCGCGTGCCGCGTTATCCGGGATCAGCAAGCTCGGCAGCGTTTGTGCACGCAGTCTTTCCAACTCACCGGCTAGCGTTGCGGCGTCTTCCGGGGCGGACCAGGTTTGGCGCAGTCTCGCGGCTTTTTCTTCGAAGGCGGTTTGTTGACTGCTCAGGCTGTACTCGAAGGGATCTTGGGCCAATGGCTTGAACTGCAGGGCCAGTACCTCATCTTGGGGATGGATGGCGAACAAAGCTTCTTCCAGCGCCTGTCGGGAGGCGAAGCGTTGCAAGCCGCCGTCGTTACCGGGCCAGTAGACGAAATGCGTGCCGCTGCCGGTGGTTGGGGTTTGCGGGTCCTGGGGGGGAAGCAAGACCAGCGGCCCGTTGAGTTCGGTGTGTGTCGGCTGGAGATCGCCGGGCCGCTTGACCGACAACACCAACGTCATGACGTCAGGCTCAGGCGTATCCAGGGCACTGGTGATCTGTAGCAGTTCGGCTTCGGTGATCTGGTCCAGGGCCCGCTGAATGTTCGCCTCGATCCGCAGCCCCTGCAGGCGCGCCTGGTAGAGCGCGGAGTAGTGGGTGTTGAGTGCGGCGAAATCCAAGTGTCTACGGTTCAGCATGGCGCGTGCCGCGTCTTCAGCGGCGCGTTGCTGCACTTTCAGGTTGTCCAGTTGCTGTTTGAACGATTGCCAGGCTGGGCTCGTCGGGGTGTTGCTGCCGAACAGTTTTTCCAGGGCGCGGCGGTGCTGTCTTATCAGGACCTTGCGTTGGCTGGCGTGCATGCCGTTATGCAGCAGGCCGAACTGTGGCAGGTTACTGTCGACCTGTGCATCGACGGTCGTCCCCGGTTGGTCGGGCGCTTGCGCAAAGAGTGCCTGGGCCCGGCGCTGAACATCGTGTTGGTCAATATGCTGGCTGGCCTGGTAGGCATTGTGGATCTTGACGTGGGCCAACGGCTTGATCGCGTCCTGGTATTGCTGGTTGGCCAACTGCTTGAGCCAAAGGTTGAGGCCGGCTTCCAGCGGGTTGTTGTTGATCTTGTACTCGATACTGGCCAGGGGATCGATGTCGCTGGCTGCGAACAATGTGGTTTGCCGGTCGAGCAACCAACGTTCCAGGTCCAGGCGCCGGCTAAAGGTATGCCAGGCAGGCGCCTGTGTCGGCAGGTACACCAGTTGGCTGACCGGTTGTTCTGTATCCAGGGTCAGGACCCAGGCGCCGGGCAGCGCGATGGCATTGGCCCCGGTGCGCTTGAGCAACAGCTGCTCGACGCAGAATTTTGGCGCGTCGGCCGTGGGCGCTACCGGGTTGATCAGCGAGAACAACGGTGTGAGCACTTCGGGATGGATCTTTTTTTCGGCCAGCAAGTGTTCACCACTGGCTTCGAAGTGGATCCGGTAGAGTTCGGTCGCCCGGTTGAGGCAGGTCAGAGGCGTATTGGGGGCCCGCTCCGTGCGCCAATAGCGCAACCAGTTGTCCTCGATCGCTTGCTCCAGATCCAGGGTTTTAAGCTCATCGAGCAGTTGGGCAACGGTGTGTTGCGCCAGGGGTGGTTGCGCCGGCAGGTAAAGCAGGTTGCATTCCGGTATTTGCGTCGTGTCCAGGTTTGGGTGTTGTTGCAGGTAGAGGCAGGCATCGGTCAGGCTGATCAGGCTACGGCCGCGTTGTTCGGTAGCGGGGAATTGCAGCATCACGCGCTCGCCGTCCAGTTGCAGATCGGTTTGGAGCAGGCGGTTGATCGAACTGCGAACCGTCGGAATGCCGGCCATCAGCGTGAGCATATCGCGGCGGCAGTCTTGCCAGCGTTGGGTGGCGTCGACCAACAGGTCTTCGTCAATGCTCGGTAGCGGCAGTGGAGACCAGACGCCGAAATCGGTGGGGCCTGTAGTGTGGGTCATGGTTTCAATCCTTGAAGTAGGGCGTTGGAGCGCACAGGCCGCTACGTTGCGGACTGTGCTGAAGTGAACAAGCTTTATTCGCTGGCGACCCAAAGGGGACGGTGCTCACGAAAAAAGAGAGCCTCATTAACGTTGAGCAAGAGGAAGGTTGTGGCCTACATAGTTAGAGGCCGATGACCGCTCGGCGTCATTCATCAAATTGTCACGCAACTGTGGCAGCGCGCTTGAACAAACTTCATCAGACTCGCGCTCTACTGGGGTTCTGCGTTTCGGTGTTTTTCATGCGTGTGTTGCTTTTACTGGCCGCTCTGCTATTCGGCCTGCCGTCCTTTGCGGCTTCTCGATGTGATGTCAATGTCCCGACCCAAACCGTCGACCTGGAACAGGTGAGCATCGCCTACCAAAGTATCGGGCGGGCGTCGGACCCTGCGTTGCTGCTGGTGATGGGCCTGGGTGGGCAGTTGATCCATTGGCCGGATGAAGTGGTGGTCGCCCTGTGCGAGCAAGGGTTTCGGGTGATCCGTTACGACAACCGTGACGTCGGCCTGTCCACCTGGCGGCAAGCGCCGGCCAGTGCCAACCTGACCTTCGAAGTGCTGCGCTACAAGCTCGGTTTGCCGGTGGCTGCGCCGTATACATTGACCGACATGGCCGACGACGCGCTGGGCTTGATGGATGCGTTGCAGGTGCAGCAATTCCATGTCCTTGGCGCAAGCATGGGCGGCATGATCGCCCAGCACCTGGCGGCAATGGCGCCGCAGCGGGTGGAAAGCCTCACGTTGATCATGACCAGCTCCGGCGCCGAGGGCCTGCCCGCCCCGAACGCGGCGCTGGTGCAATTATTGTCACGGCGCAGCGCGCCCAATCGTGAGGTGGCCCTGGAGCAGCAAGCCGATTTGCTTGCGGCGCTGGGCAGCCCGAATGTGAAGGATGATCGTCAGGCGTTGCTGCATCAGGCGGCGCTGTCCTACGACCGTGCGTTCAACCCCGAGGGCGTCAAGCGCCAGATCATGGCGATCCTCGCCGAGCCCAGCCGCGTGCCGTTGCTCAACCAACTGCGCGTGCCGACCCTGGTGGTGCACGGCACGGCCGATCCGTTGTTGCCGGTGATGCACGGCGTGCACCTGGCCGCGCATATCCAGGGTAGCCAGTTGAAACTGATACCCGGCCTGGCCCACCGTTTCCAGGAAGCGTTCAAGGCGCCGTTGCTGGCGGCTGTGTTGCCCTACCTGCAGGCTCATCGTGAAGATACCGCGCACTGGGCGCAGATCGACTTGGGCGAGCCTTCGAAGGTGTTGTGAAGTTGGTGTATCGTGCAACCTTTGCGGCGCATTCAAGCCAGCGAGGTTGCCTACCATGAGTACTCCCCTGAAAATCGATTTCGTCAGCGACGTGTCCTGCCCCTGGTGCATCATCGGCCTGCGCGGCCTGACCGAAGCCCTCGACCAGCTTGGTGCCGAGGTGCAGGCCGAGATTCATTTCCAGCCGTTCGAGCTGAACCCGAACATGCCCGCCGAAGGTCAGAACATCGTCGAGCACATCACTGAAAAATACGGCTCCACCGCCGAAGAATCCCAGGCCAACCGTGCGCGCATCCGCGACATGGGCGCAGCGTTGGGCTTCGCTTTTCGCACCGACGGCCAGAGCCGCATCTACAACACCTTCGATGCGCATCGCCTGTTGCATTGGGCCGGGTTGGAAGGCTTGCAGTACAACCTCAAGGAAGCACTCTTCAAGGCGTACTTCAGCGATGGCCAGGACCCGTCCGACCACGCGACCCTGGCGATCATTGCCGAAAGCGTCGGCCTGGATTTGAAGCGCGCCGCCGAAATTCTCGCCTCTGATGAATATGCCGCCGAAGTGCGCGAGCAGGAAAAACTGTGGATCACCCGCGGAGTGACCTCGGTGCCGACCATTGTGTTCAACGACCAGTACGCTGTCAGCGGCGGCCAGCCGGCTGAAGCCTTTGTGGGCGCGATTCGCCAGATCATTGCCGAAGCGCGATCCTGACGCCGCTCTAATGTGGGAGCTGGCTTGCCAGCTCCCACACTTGATACTCATTGTTTTCAAAAACGGCGCTCATCCAAACGCTGGCCCATCCCTTGCATTACCCCCCTAAAGCCCGGCCGGCCTGCGGTTGGGCGCTGCCATTAGGGGTGAAACACTACCTTGAACATACTTGACCTCGACCACAGCCTTACCGGCCAGGCACCCATTGCCCGACGGTTGGCCAACGGCCGGGCCACGCGTCTGGACCTGCTCGATCTGGGGCCGAAACTGCGCCTGTGGTCCACAGAAAAAACCTGGAAACGATTCACCGAACGCCTGGCCCAACGGCCTCGGCCCAGGGATGCGCGCCCGGAAATCCTGTTTGTCGGCTCCGGTGACTATCACCACCTTACGCCGGCCTTTTTGGCTGATTTGAAAGAGCCCGTCAGCCTGATCCACTTCGACAACCACCCCGACTGGGTACGCTTTGCGCCCAAGCGCCACTGTGGTTCTTGGGTCAACCGCGCACTGAAGATGCCGGCGATCAAGCGCATCGTCACCCTCGGCCCGTGCAGCGATGACCTGCATAACCCACAACTGCGTGGCGGCAACCTTGGCGCGCTCAAGCGCGGGCAATTGCAGCTGTTTCCCTGGCAGCACCCGCCGTCGAAGGTCTGGGGTCGGGTCGGTGATGGAGCGGGTCACCAGCAGCAGGAAAACCACCTGCACTGGCGCAACCTGGCAGAGCTCGATTGGGCGAAATTCCTCGACCAGATGATCGCCAGCCTGCCCACCGAAGCGATCTGGATCACCATCGACAAGGATGTGCTGGCCAGCGAAGACGCCGCCACCAATTGGGATCAGGGCGGTATGCGCCTGACCCATCTGCTCCAGGCCCTGCGGGCGTTGGCGGCGCACAAACGCATCATTGGCATCGACGTGTGCGGTGAGTTCGCCACGCCGGAGTTCAGCAACGCGTTCAAGCGCTGGGAAGCCAAGTCCGACCAGCCGCCGCCGCAGCGCTGGAGCGCGCAAGATTTGCAGCGCAATGCCGCGACCAATGAGGCCTTGATCAACCTGTTTGAGGAGCTGTTCCCGTGACCCTGACCGTGGTGTTGCTGCTGGCGTTTTCCATTGTTCTCGATGTGATTGGCCAGCTGTGTTTCAAACTGGGCGTGGACCGCTTACCGCAACTCGATGGCGGGTTCAGCCTGCGCGCATTCTGGGGCCAGGTGTTCAATGCACCGTTGCTCTGGGCCGGTGTGGGCGCCTATGTCATCGAGTTTTTCGTCTGGCTCGAAGCCCTGTCCCGTGCGCCATTGAGTCTGCTGTTTCCGTTGGCGGCTTTGGCCTATTGCCTGGTGGTTCTGGCGGGCAGGGTGGTGCTCAAGGAAAGGGTCAGCCCAAGGCGTTGGTTGGGCACGCTGGTGATTACCTTGGGTGTGATGTTGGTCGCGATTGCGGGGAGCCAGGCATGACGACGCAGACAGTCGATAGCGGTTGGTTACATGGGCGCCTGGGCACCCTGGTGCTGTGGGCGCTGCTGATTGCCACCGAAAGCGCCGGGCAATTGTTTACCAAGGTGGCCGGTGATCAATTGGGGCAGATGGATTTCACTTGGCAGTGGCTGGCCGACGTGGCGCGTAACCCGGGGATCCTGGCGGCGATTGCCAGTTACCTGGGGGCGTTTTTTGTGTGGATGCTGATCTTGCGGCGCAGCAGTTTGTCGCTGGCGTTTCCCCTGAGTTCACTGGTGTTTGTGGCGGTGCTGCTGGGGTCGTGGTTGGGGTTGGGTGAGCACATCAGCCTGTTGCATTGGGTGGGGGTGGGGGTGATTATCGGTGGTATCGCGCTTTTGGCTGAGGGCGAAGAGCACTGAAAACTGTGCTGCGAATCACAGGCAAAATGTGGGAGGGGCGGTGCGACGATGCGACTTGCCCCTCCCACATTTGGATGTGCTTACCTAAGGCAGAACTGCATCGGGTTCTAATCGAAGGTGTAGCTGATCGCCGTCTGCACCTGCCCCTGATTCACCTCGCCGGCCTGCTTGACGATGCTGCTTCGGGCCGCCGAGCCAACCAGATGCACCCAGCTTGCGCTGGTCAGCAGCGACCAGTGGGGCGCCAGGGGAAAGGCGAAGCTTTGGCTCAACGTCACGTTCTGGAAGCCGCCGCTGGCGTTGTAGGGCCGAAAGCCGGTGGCGGCGGCTTCGTTGTTGTCTACGCCAAAGAAGGTATTGGCCTGGCGTGCATCGGCAAAATGCGCCACCAGCCCACTGCTGCCGATAATCCCGCCGCCCAACGGGTAGCCCAGTTCGCCGCCGATCTTACCCAGGGTGCCGCTCTGGGAATGCCCGCCGCCCACGGCCTGGCCCAGTTGCGCGTAGACCCGCCAGAAGTTGGCCGGGGCGTACTGGATGAAACCGCCGACCTCAGCCATGTCCGACACATTGCGCAAGCCCTGCAACTCACCGTTGGAGGTACGCCCTGCCAGGTAATTGATATAGGGGCCGGCGGTGATGCCGTGGGTGTTCAGCGCGCTCCAGGTCAAGCCGTCGTCGGTGCTCAGGCTGACGTCGCCCCAATCCAGGTCCAGGTAGGGCACGGGTCGGGTTTCGTAGCGGCTGCCGGTGGGGTCATGGGGCTGATAGCTCAGGCCCGCGCCCACGTCGCCGCTGATGCCGTCTGCCCAGGCGGCACTGGAGCAGCCCCATAGGCCGAGCAAACCTGCGAATACGGCAGAAGTGATGTTGGTCATGGTGTACGTTCCTGAGGTGACAGGCGCGCATGAACGCGCAAACCCTCGCGCCTGCGCAAGCACTCATGTTGTTTGTAGCAAGCTACAAAAATTGTAGCTTGCAGCACGCCTATCACTGCGACTCTGCCGGCAAACCCCCAGCCCCACTGGGTTTTGACTAGTTGGCACACTCCCTGCTCTATCCCTGTTGCAAGCGCATACAGCGCGCTCTCTCAGGTACAGGTAGATGATCCACTGGCATATCGTGTGTGACTTCGATGGGACCATTACCCCCACGGATGTCATCGACAACGTCCTCCAACGCTTCGCCGGCCCCGAGTGGGAAACCATTGAACAGCAATGGCTGGACGGGCATATCGGTTCACGCGAATGCCTGAGCCGCCAACTGGCGCTGATCAAGGCCACCCCAAGCGAACTGCTGGCGTATTTCGACAGCGTCGAGATCGACCCGGACTTCCCGGATTTCGTTGATCACGTCATGGACCTGGGCGCCTCTATCGAGGTGGTCAGCGACGGCATCGAGCAGGGCATCGCGCGCATCCTGTCGCGCAATTACGTGACCTTGTTGCCGATCCTCGCCAACCGCCTGCGCCAGGTCGACCAGAACAGCTGGCGTATCGACTTCCCCTACGCCAGCGATGCTTGCCGCGCCGCTTCCGGCAACTGCAAGTGCAAATCCACCCCGCGCAACAAGCGCGTACTGGTGATAGGTGACGGCAAGTCCGACATGTGCGTGGCTTCCACCGCCGACTTCGTGTTCGCCAAGGGCAGCCTCGCCGAGTACTGCGTCGCCAACCAGATTCCTCACGCGCGCTTCGACACCTTTGCGCAAGTGACCGCACTGCTGGCCAAGCTGCCCCAAGGCATCGCGGCCAACGCCACCACCTTCAACACCTCTTCTGACACTCAGGAACTCTTCCATCATGTCTGATATCCGTATCGCTACCGCCGAAGACCAGATCCTTCTGGATAAAGAAGCCAAGTATTGCTCCTACGGCGACACCGTTCACTACATCGAGCCTCCGCGTATTTTCAGCCGTTGCGAAGGCTCCTACGTGTGGGACACCGAAGACCAGGCTTACCTCGACCTGCAAATGTGGTACTCGGCGGTCAACTTCGGCTACGCCAACCCGCGTCTGAACAATGCGCTGAAACAACAGATCGACACCCTGCCGCAAATTGCCAGCCAGTACCTGCACAAAGGCAAGATCGAGCTCTCGGAAATGATCGCGGTCGACGCCAAGAAGAAGTTCGGTCTCGACGGCCGCGTGCACTTCAACGTCGGCGGTTCGCAGTCCATCGAAGACTCGTTGAAGGTGGTACGCAACGCCAGCAACGGCAAAAGCCTGATGTTCGCCTTTGAAGGCGGCTACCACGGCCGCACCCTCGGCGCCTCGTCGATCACCTCCAGTTTCCGCTATCGTCGTCGCTACGGCCACTTTGGCGAACGCGCCAACTTCATCCCATTCCCTTACCACTTCCGTGGCCCGAAGGGCATGACCAAGGAAGAGTACGGCAGCCATTGCGTGCAGCAGTTCGCCCGTTTGTTCGAGACCGAATACAACGGCGTCTGGGACCCCAAAACCAACCAGTGCGAATACGCAGCTTTCTATGTCGAGCCGATCCAGGGCACCGGCGGCTACGTGATCCCACCGATGAACTTCTACCGCGAGCTCAAGCACGTCCTGGACCAGCACGGCATCCTGATGGTGTCCGACGAAATCCAGATGGGCTTCTACCGCACCGGCAAGCTCTGGTCGATCGAGCACTTCGATGTGCAGCCGGACGTGATCGTGTTCGGCAAGGCCCTGACCAATGGCCTCAACCCATTGGGCGGTATCTGGGCCCGTGAAGAGTTGATCAACCCGAAGGTGTTCCCGCCAGGTTCGACTCACTCCACCTTCGCCTCCAACCCGTTGGGCACCGCCGTCGGCCTGGAAATGTTCAAGATGACCAACGAAGTCGATTACGGCGCGATGGTCATGGCCAAGGGCAAGTTCTTCCTGGAAGGCTTGCAGGACCTGCAAAAACGCTTCCCGATCATCGGCGATGTCGACGGCCTGGGCCTGGCGCTGCGCTGCGAAATCTGCGGCCCGGACGGCTTCACCCCAGACAAGGCGACCCTGGACTACATGGTCGAGGAAGGCATGAAAGGCGACATGGTGGTGGACGGCCAGAAGCTGGGTCTGATCCTCGACGTGGGCGGTTACTACAAGAACGTGATCACCCTGGCACCGTCCCTGGAAATCAGCTACCCGGAAATCGAATTGGGTCTCAAGCTGCTTGAGCAACTGCTGGTGCGAGCGACCAATCGGTGAATGCGCAAGGGATCGACCTCGGTGAAGGTACCGCCGGCTTCGTTCTCGGTGAAGGTCCGGTCGGGATCCTGTTGATCCACGGCCTGACCGGCACACCGACCGAGTTGCGCCAGGTCGCCAAGGGCCTGGCCAAGACAGGCAATTGCACGGTGTATGTGCCCACGTTGGCCGGGCACTGCGGCGATAACAGCGACTTGCAGGCTACCGGCTGGCGTGACTGGTACGAAGGCGTGCGCAAGACCTTCCTGCAGGTCAAGCAACGCCACGGGCAGGTGTTTGTCGGCGGCTTGTCCATGGGCGCGGTGATGTCCATGTATGTGGCCGCCGAACACCCAGGCCAGGTCGCCGGGCTGCTGATGTACTCCACCACCCTGAAGTACGACGGCTGGAGCATCAACAAGCTGGCGTTCCTCACGCCGTTGCTGATGAAGATTCCATTCGGCGTGCACGTTTGCAGCTTCGAAGAAAAGCCGCCCTACGGCATCAAGAATGAGCGCCTGCGGGCCATCGTCGAGCGACAGATGAAGGAAGGTGAAAGCAGCGAGGCCGGTTTACTGACCATGGAAGGCATTACCGTGCGCGAATTGCACCGCATGAACGCGGTGGTCAAAAAGCGCATGCCCGACATCAAGGTGCCGGCGCTGGTGCTGCATTCGATCGAAGACGACATCACCAGCCGCTGGAACGCCGACTACGTGGAACGCCACCTCGGCGGCCCGGTGACCAAGATTTTGCTGGATAACTGCTACCACATGATCACCGTCGACCTGCAATACCGACGGGTGATCGAGTTGAGTGCCGAGTTTGTCGAGCAGCACACAGCCTTCAGGTCAACGCCGGTCAAGGTGGGCGCTGGCTTGCCAGCCATGGCATCACTGCGGTCTGCCTGACGCACCGAGGCCAGCTCTCACATTTGATCGGCGTTCGCCATAGAAATAAGGGCAATCTGTGATAACCACCCAAGCCTTCCCGACCATCCGGGCGATCCAGCGCGATGCCTGGAATGATTGTTTTCCCGGTGCCCTGGAGGATTGGGACTATTATCTGGCCGTGGAAAACGCCGCTATCGATGATTTTCAGTGGCGTTACCTGGCGGTCTACGAAGATGAAACGTTAGTGGCTGTGGCTGCTGCGTTCATTACCCATTATCGCCTCGACACCACGGTGTCGGGGGCGGGCAAGCGCGTGACCGAACGCCTGGCTCGCCTGTGGCCGCAGGCTTTGCAATTGGCGCTGTACGCCATTGGTTCGCCGGTGGCTGAGCGTTGTGATGCGGGGGTCGCCAGCCATGTGCCCGAGGCCCGCCGCGCGTTGTTGTTGCGCCAGTTACTGGCGGCTGCGCGTCGGGATGCCGACCATTTCGGTATTGGGCTGGTGGCGGTCAAGGACGCGCCGACCAACGACCCGCATTGGGCCGACAGTTGTCGTGCGGCCGGCTTTCAGACCATGCCGAGCTTGCCGACCGGGGTGTTGCCGTTGCCCTATGGGTCGGTGGATGCGTACCTGGGCTCGCTGGGCAAATCCACGCGCAAGGACCTGCGTCGCAAGCTACGGGCACCCGGGCCGCGCATCGAGTGGCGGCACAACGTCGATGATGTGCTGCCCCAGATCATGCGCCTGTACGAGGCCACGCTTGCGCGCGCAGATCTACAGTTCGAGCGCCTGCCTGCCGCTTACTTCACCGGCGTGCTTGAACACCTTCACGAACGGGCGGTCTGTGTTCTTTACTGGGTGGACGAACGCCTGGTGGCGTTCAACCTGATCCTGCTGGATGAGCAGCGGCTGGTGGATAAGTTCTTTGGCCACGACATCGAATTCAGCCGTGAGTACAACCTGTACTTTCGCAGTTGGCTGACCAATGTCGACTATTGTATTGAGCACAATATCCCGGTGTACGAGTGCGGCCAGGCCGGGTATGCCAGTAAACTGCGGCTGGGGTGCGAGTTCGAGGGCAACAGCCTGTTCTTCCGCCACCGCAACCGGCTGGTCAACGGCCTGCTCAAGCTTGTAAAACTGTTTATTCGACCGGATCGTTCCGACCCTGCCATGGCTGCTGCGATAAGCGAAACCTGATGATCACCAAGACCCGCCAGAAAGCCCGCCCCTTTGCCATTTCGCGTTGGAGCGTCCAGCGCAAGCTGGTGCTGGCGTTCTGGCTGGTCAGCGTTATTCCGACCATGATCGCCGCTGAGCTGGCCGCCACCACGCTGTCGCAGATTTTCGACAGCAACGTGCGTATCTGGCTGCAAGAATCGACCAAGATCGTCAAGGATGAGATCGGTGACATCCTTCATGACAACGCGCGCATGGCCAAGCTGTTCTTGCGCTATACCAGCCCACCGTCGTCCAAACAGGCGGCCAAGCATGACCGGCTGACCGCCGACATTGCCGATGCCACCGATATCGACGTGGTCGCGCTGATTCGCACCAGCGACCACAAAGTGGTGTTCAGCACAGCCGCCGATGACATCGTCAGGCAGATCAACCTGACCAGCAATGCCGTGCTGCAGACCGTGCAAGTCGCGGGGGTGAGCACGGGGCTGGTGGTGTCAACCTTCGAGACCAGCCGCGATGGCGTTGATTACCTGTTGTTGGTGGCGACCTACCTGGACAGCAGTTTCCTCACCAGCGTGGCCGATGTGCACTCCCTGGACCTGCGTTTGTACCTGGCCAACCCGGCGGGTTTTTCCGAGATATTTTCCACCCAGCGTTTCGAGAATCACCCTTCGCGCATCCCGAAGAACGTCGAGGCCGCGCTGCGCAGCACCAAGCAGCCCAGCGAGCAATTCACTAACCAGTACAGCGGTTTGTACTGGCCGATCTTCAATGATGCCGGCGAACTGCAAGGCGTTATATTCAGCGGCCTGTTGCGTCACACCAGCCTGGTAGGGCTGGTGAACCAGAGCAACCTGTTCGTGCTGATCTTCCTGCTCAGCTCGGCGCTGTCACTGGCGGCTGGGGTGCTGGTGTCGCAGCGCCTGACCAAACCGCTGCGCGACTTGTCCCAAGGTGTGAACGCGGTGATCTCCGGTAGTTACGCGCATCGCGTGGTGGTCAGTGGCGGTGATGAACTGGCGCAGTTGAGCAGCACCTTCAACCACATGACCGAGCGCCTCGGCGAACTGCACCACCTGGAAGCCCAACTACGCCGGCGTGATCGGCTGCATGCCCTGGGTGAAGTCGCCATGGGCCTGGCCCATGAAATCCGCAACCCGCTGGGCATCATCAAGACCGCCACCCAATTGTTGCATCGGCGGGCCGACCTCGCGGAAACCGATAAGCGTCACCTGGAGTACGTCATCAGCGAGGTCAGCCGCATCAACGAGCTGATTACCGAGTTTCTCGATTTCGCCAAACCCAATCCACCGATACGCGTGCTGCAGCCGGTACGTGCCCTGGTGGAAGAAATCCTCGGTTTCTGCGGCCCGGAGCTGAGCACTCACAATATTGATGCACAGATTGACGATCAGGCGCCCGACGCCACGATCTATGCCGATGCCAAGCAGCTCAAGCAGGCTTGCCTCAATCTGATACTCAACGCCATCGACGCGATGCCCGAAGGCGGGCGCCTGACCCTGGGCATCCGCAACGTGGGCGACAACACGGTGATCAGCATCGCCGATACGGGCCAGGGTATCCCGGCGGATATGGTCGAGCGTATCTTCACGCCGTTTGTCACCACCAAGGCATCGGGCACCGGACTGGGCCTGGCCAAAGTCTATTCGATCATGGAAAGTCACGACGGCAGCATCGAATGCGCCAGTGAGAAAGATGCCGGCGCCACCTTCAGCCTGTACATTCCGGCTAACGGTGAAGACGACGGCGAGGATGAGGACGGGCATGACGCATAACGTATTGGTGGTGGACGACGAGCCCAAGCTCTGTGATTTGCTGACCCAGGCCCTGAGCCAGAACGGTATCCAGGTGTTCAGCGCGGGCAACGGCCTGCATGCGCTCAAGGTGCTGGGCGAGGAGGACATCGACCTGGTGATCAGCGACTGGCGTATGCCGGGCATGGACGGGCCGGCATTGCTGGCCGAGATCAAGGTGCGCTATCCACAGGTGCCGGTGATTGTGATGACCGCCTACAGCACGGTAAAAAATGCCGTGCAGTCGATGCGCAACGGTGCCTATGACTACATCGCCAAGCCGTTCGATATCGACGAGCTGGACATCACCGTGGCCAAGGCCCTGCAATTTCGCGACATCATGCGCGATAACGCGCGGATGCGCGCCGAGCTGGATGAACATGCGCAGTTCGACAGCCTGGTGGGCGACAGCCCGGCGTTTCGCAAGGTGCTGCAAGCCGTGGATTCGGTGCGTGACAGCAGCGCAACCATCCTGCTGACCGGCGAAAGCGGCACCGGCAAGGAAATGGTCGCCCGCGCCATCCACAAGCATGGCAGCCGCGCCGACAAACCCTTTGTGGCCGTCAACTGCGCGGCGATTCCCGAAGGTTTGCTGGAAAGCGAGATGTTCGGCCATCGCAAAGGCGCCTTCACCGGCGCCGTGGCCGACCGGGTAGGGCGCTTCATGCAGGCCGACAAGGGCACGCTGTTCCTCGATGAAGTGGGGGACATGCCCCTGGCGTTGCAGGCCAAGATTTTGCGCGCCTTGCAAGAGCGGGTCATCGAGCCGGTGGGCGACCCACGCGAGCGCAAGGTGGATGTGCGGGTCATTGCCGCCACCAACAAGAACCTGCTGGACGCAGTGGCGAACAAAGAGTTTCGCGAAGACCTCTACTACCGCCTCAACGTCTTCCCGATTCCATTGCCGGCCCTGCGTGAGCGCGTGGAAGATATCGCGCCCCTGGCCCGGCATTTCGCCCAGACCTTGAGCGCCACCGCCGGTAAGCGCACTACCGGCTTCAGCCCCGAGGCATTGCAGGCGATGGCGGCGTATCACTGGCCGGGCAATATCCGCGAGCTGCAAAACTGCGTGGAGCGCGCGACCATCGTGGCAGCGTCGCCGGTGATCGAGGATATTGATTTGCCGGGTTATCTGTTTGCTTCAAAACCGAGCGAGGGCGATGTGACGGCGATCCTCAGCGACGGCCCGGGCGTGCCGCAGGATCTGGATGCGGCGCTGGCCGAGGTGGAGAAAGCCTACATTCTGGCGGCGTTGCAGGAGAGCAACGGGGTGCAGGCCGCGGCGGCGCAGCGGATCGGGATTTCCGAGCGCAGTTTCTGGTATCGACTGAAGAAACTGGGCATTCAGGTCGACAAAATAGTCCGCTGATGCTGCGTAGCTAAAAAATGTGGGAGGGGGCTTGCTCCCGATAACGGTGTGTCAGTCAGTACATATTTCCCTGATCCACCGCTATCGGGAGCAAGCCCCCTCCCACATTTCTTACCGAGTTGAGTCAGGAGTGGAGGCGAACCCAGATGCTGACAAGGATCGAGGCGGCCATCAACCAGGCCACGGCGGCCACTGCCAGGGACGCTTCCAGTCGCATCCGATCGACCATCACATACAAGGTTGCCAGGTACACAAAGTACGGAATGATCGACCACATCCCGAACACGATGGTGGTCTTCAAATCCTCCACCGAACGCCCTTTGCCGACGATGTAGTGGGCGATCAGCGCGAAGGTCGGAAACAGTGGCACCAAGCCTGCGATGTAATAGTTTTTGGTCTTGGCCAGTGCCGCCAGGATCAGCACCACCGCCGCGCCAAGTGCGGCCTTCAAGAACAGATCCATCAGTGGCTCAACCCGTATTTCTTGACCTTGTCGAACAGCGTGGTCTTGGCCATGCCCAATTCCTGGCTGGCCTGGGTCAGGTTG
Source organism: Pseudomonas sp. NCIMB 10586 (assembly GCF_023127895.1). Taxonomy (NCBI): domain Bacteria; kingdom Pseudomonadati; phylum Pseudomonadota; class Gammaproteobacteria; order Pseudomonadales; family Pseudomonadaceae; genus Pseudomonas; species Pseudomonas sp. NCIMB 10586. The sequence continues at coordinate 68,718 of NZ_SPKQ01000018.1, read as the reverse complement.
CCGCCGCTACGCTGCAGGGCGTCCACCAGCAAGTTGCGCTCAAAGGCTTCTACCGCTTCGGTAAAGGCCAGGCCATGGTTGCCGCTGCTGGCGCCGCTTTTCTTGAAGGCGGGCAGCCCCAGGGCAAAACGTTCGGCGACGTTGCGCAGTTCACGCACGTTGCCCGGCCAGTCGTGGCTCATCAGGCTCGACAAGGTCTGGTTGTCCAGCTCCGGCACCGCCCGGTCGAAGCGCAGCGACGATTGCTGCAGGAAGTGTTCGAACAGTTGCAGGATGTCTTCGCGCCGCTCGCGCAAAGGCGGCAGTTCCAGGGTGACCACGTTGAGGCGGTAGTACAGGTCGCTGCGGAACTGGTTGGCGCGGCTCAGTTCGTCGAGGTCGGACTTGGTGGCAGCGATTACCCGGCAATCCACTGCCACGCTCTGGTTCGAACCCAGGCGCTCCAGGGTGCGTTCCTGCAGCACCCGCAGCAGTTTGATCTGCAGGTTGATCGGCATACTTTCCACTTCATCGAGGAACAGCGTGCCTTGGTGGGCGTGTTCGATCTTGCCGATGCGGCGTTTGCCGGCGCCGGTGAAGGCATTGGCCTCGTGGCCGAAAATTTCGCTTTCGAACAGGTTTTCCGGCAGGCCCCCGCAGTTCAAGGCGACGAACTGATGGGAGTGGCGTCGGCTGAAATCATGCAGGCAACGGGCAACCAGCTCCTTGCCAGTGCCAGTCTCACCTTCGATCAGCACGTTGGCCGACGTGTCGGCGACGTTGGCGATCAGCTCGCGCAGGTTCTGCATCGCCGGCGAGCGGCCAATGATGCGGCCTTCCAGCGAATCACGCTCGGCCAACTGGCGGCGCAGTGACCAGACCTCTCGCGCCAGCCCACGCTGCTCCAGGGCGCGACGGGCAACGTCGACCAGGCGCTCGGGAGAGAAGGGTTTTTCCATGAAATCGTAGGCGCCGTTGCGCATGGCGCCGACGGCCATGGAAATATCGCCATGCCCGGTAATCAGGACCACCGGCAGGCTTTTATCCAACGCCTTGAGGCGGGTCAGCAGCTCCAGACCATCGATGCCCGGCAGGCGAATATCGCTGATGACGATGCCGGCAAAGTTTTCGCCGATACGTTTGAGCGCTTCTTCGGCGCTGCCCACGCCGACGCTGTGGATGTCTTCCAGCGCCAGGGCCTGTTGGCAACCGAGCAGCACGTGGGGATCATCTTCGACGATCAGCACGGTCAGTTCTTGGGGATCAGTATTCATGTCGACTCAACTTTTTTAGCGCCCGCCAGCGGCAGGTTAAGGACAAAGGCAGTACCACCACCGGCCGGGTGTTCCACGGCCAGGCTGCCACCGGTCGCGGCTGCGAGGCTCGCGGACAGGGTCAGGCCCAGGCCCAGGCCTTGTTCGCCGGGCTTGGTGGTGAAGAAGGGTTCGAACAAATGCTTGCGTGCCTCAGGGGCGATGCCGTGACCATTGTCGCGTACCAGCAGGCGGTATTTGCCCTCGGTACTCTGGCCCTCCAACCACAATTGCGGCGCCGGTTGCGTCTGCATCGCGTCCAGAGCATTACCGATCAGGTTGACCAGAATCTGTTCCAGGCGTGTCTGGTCGATCTGCAACTGGGCGGGTGCGAAGTCGCGGTGCAAGGTCAGTGGCAAACCGTCCAGGCGTGCGCCCAGCACCTGGAACGCAGCGTCCACGGCCTTGCCCAGGCTGGCTTCGCCCTGGTCATCGCCGCGCCGGGCGAACGAGCGCAGGCTGGCGGTGATACGGCCCATGCGGTCGATCAGTTCGTTGATGGTCTTGAGGTTGGTGCTGGCGGTGTCCAGGGCGCCGCGCTCAAGGAAGCGCACGGTATTGCCGGACAGGGTGCGCAGCGCGGCCAGCGGCTGGTTCAACTCGTGGGCGATGCTGGTGGACATCTGGCCGATGGCGGCGAGTTTGCCGGCCTGCACCAGTTCGTCCTGGGCGCGGCGCAGGGTCTCTTCGGCCTGGCGCCGTTCGCGGATCTGGCCCTTGAGCCGTTCGTTACTGGCGCGCAGGTCGGCGGTGCGTTCGGCGATCCGCCGCTCCAGTTGGCTGTTGGCTTCCTGCAGGGCTTCCCGAGCGGCGAGGCGGGTGGCGATGACCTTGCGTCGCTCGTTCCAGGCAATCAGCAGGAAGGCGACAAGGCCGAAGGCAACTGCCACCAGGATGCCCTGATTGATCGCGGCACGGCGCAGATCATTGAGCGGGGTGAGCAGGGTGAAATTCCACGGCGTGTCGTTGAGCGGTCGGGTTTGCGCCAGGTAGCTGACGGCGTGCTGGTCGTTGACCACTTCCGAATTGGCCGGGAAGGTCAGTTTCTCGGTGCCTTCGTTCAGGCGCTCGCGGGCCAGGGGTTGCAGTTCATTGAGCGTCGCCCAGTAATATTGCAGGCTGTGGGCCAGGCGATCCTTGGTGTCATCGCTCAGCGGGCGTACAGCCTTGAGGCGGCGCGCCGGGTCACTGGACAGAATGATGATGCCATTCTCGTCGCTCACGAACGCCTCGAGACGGGCGCGCTGCCAGCGTTCTTCGAGGGCTTCGAGGCGCACCTTGACCACGGCGACGCCGATGATCTTGCCGTGCTCTTCCAGGCCATGGGCCAGGTAATAGCCGGGTTCGCCGTTGGTGCTGCCGATACCGTAGAAACGGCCGGGCTGGCCGCGTACGGCATTCTGGAAATAGGCGCGAAAAGACAGGTCCTCACCCTGGTAACTGTCGGCATCGCGCCAGTTACTGGTGGCCAGCACGCGGCCGGTGGTGTCCATCACGTAGATGGCTCGGCTGCGACTGCGACGATTCAGGCCCTCAAGGTAGTCGTTGACCGTTTTGCGGGTTTCCTGGTTCGGCTCGGCCAGCAATTGCGACACGCTGGACTCCAGCTCCAGCAGGCTGGGCAGATAGGTGTATTTGCTCAGTTCACTTTCGACGGTGCGGGCGTGCAACTCCAACTGGCGTTCGCCGTTGTCGCTGAGGGTGCGGATGCCATAGTACTCGCTGACCCAAAAGCCGATATAACCCAGGCCGATCATCAGGGCGATGATCAACGGCGGAAGGAACAGTTGGCGTATCAGACGAGGCTTCACGGCAAGTGATGGCGGCGCGGCGCGATATTGATTGGGGTCGCATTTCATCACAGATGCCTTGGGTCAACCAGAGCTGCCAGCCTGTGCGATCCAGTGTGGGAGGGGGCTTGCCCCCGATAGCAGTGTGTCAGTCGATACATCTGTCACTGATCCACCGCTATCGGGGGCAAGCCCCCTCCCACATTGGCCATATTCCTACAGTGGGAGCTGTTTAGTACTTAGTGCTGCAGGATTTTCTCAAGGAAGTGCTGCGCACGTTCGGAGCGTGCGCTGATGTCGCCGAAGAACTCTTCTTTCGGGCAGTCTTCGATGATCTTGCCGGCGTCCATGAAAATCACGCGGTCGGCCACTTTGCGCGCGAAGCCCATTTCGTGGGTCACGCACATCATGGTCATGCCTTCATGGGCCAGTTGCACCATCACGTCGAGCACTTCGTTGACCATTTCCGGGTCCAGCGCCGAGGTCGGTTCGTCGAACAGCATGACGATCGGGTCCATGGCCAGGGCGCGGGCAATCGCCACACGTTGCTGCTGGCCGCCGGAGAGCTGGCCAGGGTGCTTGTGGGCGTGTGCCGACAAGCCCACGCGGTCGAGCAGTTGCAGGCCCTTCTTGGTGGCTTCTTCCTTGCTGCGGCCCAGCACCTTGATCTGCGCGATGGTCAGGTTTTCAGTGATAGTCAGGTGCGGGAACAGCTCGAAGTGCTGGAACACCATGCCAACGCGTGAACGCAGTTTTGGCAGGTTGGTCTTCGGGTCGGCGATGGAGGTGCCATCGACCACAATGTCGCCCTTCTGGAACGGTTCCAGCGCGTTGACGCACTTGATCAGGGTGGACTTGCCCGAGCCGGAGGGCCCGCACACCACGATCACTTCGCCTTTTTTAACCTCGGTGCTGCAATCGGTCAGCACCTGGAAGTCGCCATACCACTTGTTGATGTTCTTGATAGAGATCATACGGCAAACCTTTTTTGCAGACGCTTGACCAGCAGCGAGGCGGAAAAGCTGATGATGAAGTAGACGACACCGGCAAAGATCAGGAACTCATTGGAGCGGCCGATGATGTCGCCGTTGGAGCGGGCGGAGTTGAGGAAGTCCACCAGGCCCACGGTGTAGACCAGGGAGGTGTCCTGGAACAGGATGATCGACTGTTGCAGCAGCAACGGCGTCATCTTGCGGAACGCCTGGGGCAGGATGATCAGGCGCATGGTCTGGCCGTAGGTCATGCCCATCGCTTGTGCCGCTGCCATCTGGCCCTTGGGGATCGACTGCACGCCGGCCCGCACGATTTCGCAGAAGTACGCAGCCTCGAACATCATGAATGCCACGACGCAGGAAGTGAACGCACCGATCGGCGTATCTTCGCCGGTGATCCAGCGCAGTACGAACGGCACCGCCAGGTAGAACCAGGTGATCACCAGCAGCAGCGGGATCGAGCGGAAGTAGTTCACATAGGCGCCGGCCACACGCGACAGCAGTTTATTGGACGACAAGCGCATCAGGGCCAGGATGGTCCCGATGATGATGCCGCCGACCACGCCCATGACCATCAGCTTCAAGGTCATGACCATGCCGTTCCACAGGCCCGGGATGGCGGGGATGATGCCGCTGAAATCGAAGTCCATTATTTACCCCCCACGGAGATCAGGCCGGGCACTGCGACTTTCTTCTCCACTACGCGCATCAGCAGCATCAGGCTCATGTTCAGGGTGAAGTAGATCAGCGTGGCCAGGGTGAAGGCTTCAAACAGGTTGGCCGAAAACTCGGCGGTCTGTTTGGTTTGCGCCAGCAGTTCCATCAAGCCGATCAAGGACGCCACGGAGGAGTTCTTGAACACGTTGAGGAATTCGGAGGTAAGCGGTGGAATGATGATGCGATACGCCTGGGGCAGCAGCACGTTCCAGTAGATCTGCGGCAGCTTGAAGCCCATGGCGCGCGCGGCGGATTCCTGGCCACGTGGCAGCGCCTGGATGCCTGTACGTACTTGCTCACACACACGGGCGGCGGTGAACAGGCCCAGGCACACCACAACGCTCAGGTAGGCCGAGGTGGTCGGGTTCAGGTCTTGTTTGTACCAGTCCTGCAGGTTTTGCGGCAGCATGTCCGGTACCAGGAAGTACCAGATGAACAGCTGAACCAGCAGCGGCACGTTACGAAACAGTTCTACGTAGCAGGTCGCAATGCCCGACACGAGGCGGTTTGGCACCGTGCGCATGACCCCCAGAATGGAGCCCAGCAGCAAGGCGATAATCCATGCCACGATGGCGATGGCGATGGTCCAGCCCAGCCCGGAGATGTACCAGTCGAGATAAGTCTCGCTGCCCACGCCGGTGGACTTGAAGAACACGCCCCAGTCCCAGTTGTAATTCATTAGGGTCTCCCCTCGAGATCGATCGATGTACAAGCACCCGCTTGGGAAGATCCTTTTCCGCCCGACAATGAATGCCAGGCACACGCGATCGGCTCGAAAACCGCCAGGTCGAGTGTTCCAAGTTGAAGCTAGCAGGTAATTACAGACGCCTGAGGGAGGGTTGGCTCCCTCAGGAGATAAGCTTAGTCAGGTATCAGATTTTTACTTCTGGCGCTGGTTTGTCGCTTGGGTTGGCGATCAGCTCCTTGACCTTGTCGCTCATCGGGAAGTTCAGGTTCAGGCCCTTCGGTGGGATTGGGCTTTCGAACCATTTGGCGTAGATCTTGTTGATCTCGCCGGACTTGTACAGGGCGACAATGGCGTCATCCACGGCTTTCTTGAAGTCCGGGTCGCCTTTGCGAACCATGCAAGCATAGGCTTCGAAGGACTGCGGGGTGCCTGTGATAACCCAGTCATCCGGCTTCTTGGCCTTGGCTTCTTCGCCGGCCAGCAGCGCGTCGTCCATCATGAACGCAACGGCACGGCCGCTTTCGAGCATCTGGAAGGATTCGCCGTGGTCTTTGGCGGAGATAACGTTCATGCCCATCTGCTTGTCGGCGTTCATCGCCTTGATGATGCGCTCGGACGTGGTGCCGGCGGTGGTCACGACGTTCTTGCCTTTGAGGTCGGCAAAGTCAGCGTAGGACGGCTTGCCTTCCTTGTCTTTCTTGACCAGCAGGCGGGTGCCGATTTCGAAGATGTTGACGGTGAAGTCGACTTGCTGGGCGCGTTCGGCGTTGTTGGTGGTGGAGCCGCACTCCAGATCCGCGGTGCCGTTCTGGATCAACGGGATACGGGTTTGCGAGGTCACCAGGTTGTATTTGGCTTTCAGGTCGGGTTTGTTCAGGTCTTTTTTCAGTTGTTCAACGACGGCCAACTGAATGTCGTGGGAGTAGCCCACGGGTTTGCCCGAACCATCCGCAATGTAGGAAAACGGAATAGAGCTGTCGCGGTGAGCGAGAGTGATGGTGCCGGAGTCGTTGATTTTCTTCAGCGTGCCGGTGAGTTCTGCGGCGAAAACTGGAGTGCTGATCAGAGCAGCAGCGATAGCTGCGCCCAGGATATGGGGAACGATACGCATCAATACTTCCTCGACATTTGTTTTTTTTATGAAGCCAGGTGAACGGCTCTCTTGTATAGCGAATGCCCGTGACGGCTCCTAAGGCGCCTCAGGTAATCGTCAGAGAGTGTAGAGCATGAGTCGTGCCATACCGAAAATAAAAGGGTAACTACATGATTTATATGGAGATTAACTTTTTGTTTCGGCGATATTTTCAGGCGGAGGTCCGGCAAACCGAATAGGGTGGAGGGGTGTGTTCGGAAAACCGAATAGTCCGTAGGGGCGAGCTTGCTCGCGAAAAACGCAAAAACGCCGCGTTTATGCTGAATAAACGCGGCGCTCTCAGGTTTTTCGCGAGCAAGCTCGCTCCTACAATTGGGCGGTCAGGCCGCTTCGATCTTGCTGCGGCTCTGCTCGACCTTGGACAGGTAACGCTGCAGGTTTTCCTGCTCCTGCGGTGTGGTGAACAGGCCAAGCTTGGTACGGCGCCACAGCACGTCCTGCGGTTGGGTCACCCACTCTTCGGCGCACAGGTAGTCGACTTCGCGGGTATACAGGCCGCCACCCAGGTGGTCACCGAGGTCGGCCAGCGATTGCACGCCTTCCAATAGGCGCCAGGTGCGGCTGCCATAAGTGGTGGACCAGCGACGGGCGATCTCGCTCGGCACCCAGTCGAACTTGTTGCGGATGGCTTCGGCCAGCGCTTCAGGCGTGCTCATGTTTTCGCCGCCGGGCAGGCTGGCGGTGGCGGTCCAGCTTGGGCGCATCTGGGTAAAGTACGGCGCCAGTTGGGCCATGGCCGATTCGGCCAGCTTGCGATAGGTGGTCAGCTTGCCGCCGAATACCGACAGGATCGGCGCTTCGCCGGAGCCGCCGGACAGCGACAGGGTGTAGTCACGCGTAATGGCCGATGGGTTGTCCGACTCGTCATTGCACAGTGGGCGCACGCCGGAATACGTGTGGACGATATCCTCGCGGCTCAGCTGCTTCTTGAAGTGCGCGTTGACCACTTTGAGCATGTAGTCGGTTTCACCTTCGGTAATCGCTACTTTAGCCGGGTCGCCCGTGTATTCGCGGTCGGTGGTGCCGATGATGGTCAGGTGGTTCAGGTACGGAATGGTGAAGACGATGCGTTGGTCTTCGTTCTGCAGGATATGCGCGTGGGCGCCCTCGTACAGTCTTGGCACGATCAGGTGGCTGCCCTGGATCAAGCGGATGCCGTAAGGTGAATCCAGCTTCAGGTCGTCCCTGATGAATTTGGCTACCCACGGGCCGGCGGCATTCACCAGCGCGCGTGCGCGGATCGAGAACAGGCTGCCGTCGGCACGTTCCATGTTCATTTCCCACATGCCGTTGCTGCGCTTGGCGCTGACGCAACGAGTCTGGGTGTGGATGTGCGCGCCTTTCTCGCGGGCAGCCATGGCGTTGAGTACCACCAGGCGGGCGTCGTCGACCCAGCAGTCGGAGTATTCAAAGCCCTTGGTGATTTCGCTTTTGAGCGGGCTGTCGGCGCCGAACTTGAGGCTTTTGGAACCTGCCAGCTTTTCGCGCTTGCCCAAGTGGTCATAAAGGAACAGACCGGCACGAATCATCCACGCCGGGCGCAGGTGCGGGCGGTGTGGCAGTACGAAGCGCATTTGCTTGACGATGTGCGGGGCCTTGGCCAGCAGTACTTCACGCTCGGCGAGGGCTTCACGCACCAGGCGGAATTCGTAATGTTCCAGATAACGCAGGCCACCGTGGATCAGCTTGCTGCTGGCCGAAGACGTGTGGCTGGCCAAGTCATCCTTTTCGCAAAGGAATACCGACAAACCGCGCCCGGCTGCGTCTGCTGCAATGCCGACGCCGTTGATCCCGCCGCCAATCACGGCAACGTCATAGACTTCGGCAAGCGGTGGAGCAGGCAAGGTGGAAGGGTTCATCGGCTAGCCTCGCGATCTTTTCGTCTTGGAATTCGAACATTAATGTTCATTTGCGAAAATGGTAGCTGATAAATGCGGGCACAGCCAGCTTACTTCGATTGAAAAAACTCATCGAAGGGCAGGAAAAGGAAAATTTGTGAACATGAGTCGGGGGAAGACTCAAGAGGTTGAGTGCTGGATAGATCGCCATCGGGAGCAAGCCCCCTCCCACTTTGGTATGTGTTCACAGCTCAAAATGTGGGAGGGGGCTTGCTCCCGATGGCGGCAGTGCAGGCGCTACACGACCTCGAGCCGCACCTTATGCTCATTCAACACTTGCACCAATGCGGGCACTGGCTGTTGATCAGTCACCAGGCAATCCACAAGGCTGATCGGCCCCAGGCGAATCATGGCATTGCGCCCGAATTTGCTGGAGTCCGCCGCCAGGATCACCTGCCGCGCATTGGCGATGATGGCCTGGGAAACCCGTACCTCCTGGTAATCGAAGTCCAGCAGGCTGCCGTCCTCGTCGATCCCGCTGATACCGACCAGGGCAAAGTCGACCTTGAACTGATTGATGAAATCGACACTGGCCTGGCCCACCACGCCGCCATCGCGGCGCACGTTGCCGCCGGTCAGCAACACATCGAAGTCGTCCTTGGCACTGAGCATGGTGGCGACGTTGAGGTTATTGGTGATGATTTTCAGGTGGCTGTGATTGAGCAGCGCACGAGCGATGGATTCGGTGGTGGTGCCGATGTTGATGAACAGCGAGGCATGATCGGGAATCTGAGCGGCGATGGCTTCGCCGATGCGTTGCTTCTCGTCACGCATCTGATCGGCCCGCATGGCGTACGCGGTGTTCTCGACACTGGAGTCATAGGCCGCGCCGCCGTGGTAGCGGCGCAGCAGATTGGCGTCCGCCAGTTGGTTGATATCGCGGCGGATGGTTTGCGGGGTGACAACGAATAGCTGCGCCATTTCCTCGATACTGACGTAGCCGCGTTCGCGGACCAGTTCGAGGATTTGTTGTTGGCGGGGAGGCAGATTCATGGGGCGTCCTTTGGGCTGCCATACAAAAGTGGCCCATGATGACGCAGGAATCCGCTCCCTGCCAGTTACAACCTTATTCAGCGCCTTCGTGCGGTTCCCAGTCACGGGTGCGGCTCACCGCTTTTTGCCAGCCGGCGTAGAGTTTCTCTTTGGCCGCTTCATCCAGCTGTGGTTCGAACTCGCGCTCGATCACCGCCTTGCCACGCAACTCCTCCAGGCTGCCCCAGAAGCCACACGCCAGGCCCGCCAGGTAGGCGGCGCCGAGGGCAGTGGTCTCGCGCATTTGTGGGCGTTCGACCTGAGTGCCGAGGATGTCGGCCTGAAATTGCATCAGGAAGTTGTTGGCGACCGCACCACCGTCCACGCGCAGGGCCTTGAGGCGTTCGCCCGAGTCCTGTTGCATGGCATCGAGTACATCGCGGGTCTGGTAGGCAATCGACTCCAGCGCCGCACGAATGATGTGGTCTACGCGTACGCCTCGTGTCAGGCCGAACAGCGCGCCACGGGCATACGGGTCCCAGTACGGTGCGCCCAGGCCGGTAAAGGCGGGTACCAGATACACGCCGTTGCTGTCCTTGACCTTGCCGGCGAAGTATTCGGTGTCGTGGGCGTCGTTGATGATTTTCAGCTCGTCACGCAGCCATTGCACAGTGGAACCACCATTGAATACCGCGCCTTCCAGAGCGTAAGCCACTTCACCGCGGGGGCCGCAGGCGATGGTGGTGAGCATGCCGTGCTTGGATTTCACCGCCTTGTCGCCGGTGTTCATCAGCAGGAAGCAACCGGTGCCATAGGTGTTCTTGGCCTGGCCGGCTTCGACGCACATCTGGCCGAACAGCGCGGCCTGTTGGTCACCGGCAATACCGCCAATGGCGATGCCACTTTTGGTGCGGCCGTAGATTTCGGAGGACGACTTCACTTCGGGGAGCATTTCCCGCGGGATGTCGAGAATCTCCAGCATCTTCGCATCCCACTCCAGTGTGTGGATGTTAAAGAGCATGGTGCGCGACGCGTTGGTGTAGTCGGTGACGTGGGTCTTGCCGCCGGTAAATTTCCAGATCAGCCAGCTGTCGACGGTGCCGAACAACAGCTCGCCATTGCGCGCACGTTCGCGGCTGCCTTCGACGTTGTCGAGGATCCACTTGAGCTTGGTGCCGGAGAAGTACGGGTCGGTAACCAGACCGGTAGTGTCGCTGATGTACTGCTCATGGCCGTCGCGCTTGAGTTGCTGGCAAATTTCGGTGCTGCGTCGGCACTGCCAGACGATGGCGTTGTAGATCGGGCGACCGGTGATTTTATCCCAGACCACGGTGGTTTCACGCTGGTTGGTGATACCGATGGCGGCAACCTGATCATGGTGCAAGCCGGCCTGGGCCAGCGCCTCTACCATCACCGCGCTTTGGGTGGCGAAGATTTCCATCGGGTCATGCTCAACCCAGCCGGCCTGCGGGTAGTGTTGGACGAATTCACGTTGCGCGGTGCACACCACGTTGGCGTCGCGATCGAAGATGATCGCCCGCGAACTGGTGGTGCCCTGATCGAGGGCAATGATGTAGTTCTTATTCTGAAGGTCGGTCATGTCAATTGCCTTGAACGAAATAAGGAAGTCAGAAATCAGCCTGGGCCGTGAAGGGCAGGGGACCAGGCTGGCGCTTTCAGGAAATACGAGTCTTGCCGTCGACAGCCGTGTCAGGTGTTTCAGCTATAGCAGGTGCTGCGCTCGGCAGGTGGCGAGCGATCAGCCCGCGATAGGCGGCAGCACCGAGGCAAGCACCGACAATCGGGGCGAATATCGGTACCAGGAAGTAAGGAATATCGCGACCGCCAGTAAAGGCCATTTCACCCCAACCGGCGAAAAAGGTCATCAGCTTGGGCCCGAAGTCCCGTGCCGGGTTCATCGCAAAGCCGGTCAGCGGGCCCATGGCGCTACCAATCACGGCGATCAATAAACCGATCAGCAGCGGGGCCAGCGGGCCGCGAGGCAGGCCGTTGTTGTCGTCGGTGAGGGCCATGATCACGCCCATCAATATTGCGGTGATGACCATTTCCACCAGGAATGCCTGGGCCGTGCTCAGCAATGCATGGGGGTAGGTGGAGAACACCGACGCCAGTTCCAGGCTGGCCTGGGAGCCACGGACCATCTGGTGGGTTTGTTCGTAATCGAAAAAAAGATTGCTGTAGAGCGTGTACACCAGTGCGGCGGAGCAGAATGCGCCGGCGACCTGGGCGAGAATATAGAAGGGCAGTTTGCGTTTTTCGAAGTCGGCAAAAAGGCACAGGGCGATACTTACCGCCGGGTTGAGGTGAGCCCCGGATATACCGGCACTCAGGTAGATCGCCATGCTGACACCGATCCCCCAGATGATGCTGATTTCCCATAACCCAAAGCTCGCACCCGCGACCTTGAGCGCAGCGACGCAACCGGTACCGAAGAAGATCAGCAGCGCAGTGCCTAGGAACTCGGCCATGCATTGGCTCGAGAGTGAAGGCTGTTGAAGAGCAGTTGTCATGGAAAACCTCAGTTGTTGTTCTTGTCTGGCGCACTGCCTCAACGGGCGGTTGCGCGATTTTCACCGTAACGAGGATCCCCATCCTTAGCCGCGGCTTACTGCTGGAGCACTGATGGACTATTCCTACAGTATTCGGAAACGAAAAAATATAGACAAGAATGACCGCTGTCAAAGGTCGAAAGTGAACCATTGGTCACTTTCGAACTATTGGTCTGGTGAATGATCACGCCCTTTATACCGAGCTTGTGACCCAGCAGTGCTTGGACTAGAGCGTTTTGCCGGCGCTTGGCCTAGAATTGGGCACCTGTTTTCCCTGCCGGAGACGCCATGACGCCCGCACTGGATTTGTTGAAAAAAGTTCGCGCCGAACATCGCATTCACAGTTATGAACATGACCCCAAGGCGGCGTCGTATGGTCTGGAAGCTGCGGAGAAATTGGGCCTCGACCCGGCGCAGGTGTTCAAGACGTTATTGGCGAGCAGCGAGAAGGGAGAATTGTTGGTGGCGGTGGTGCCGGTCGTCGGAAGTTTGGACTTGAAGGCGCTTGCCCATGCGGCTGGCGTAAAAAAGGTCGAAATGGCAGACCCGGCGGCAGCGCAGCGGTCTACTGGCTATCTGTTGGGCGGTATCAGCCCGCTGGGGCAGAAGAAGCGCTTGCGCACGTTTATCGACGAAACTGCGCAACCCTTTGCAACGATTTTTGTCAGTGCCGGGAGGCGAGGGCTGGAGGTGGAATTGCCCGCCGCGGTGCTGGCTGAACATACCCAAGCCAAATTCGCGGCCATCGGCCGGGCCTGATGATCAGCCGTGTGGAGATCTAATGGGGGAGGGGGCTTGCCCACTCCCACATGTATAACCGCTTACGCCTGGAACAGCACCAGATGCTCGGCCGCCACTCGAATCCCCACGTCCGTCCCCACCTGTTGATCAACATGGCTGGGGAAAATCGATTCCAGCTGAGCGCCCGTTGGCAGTTGCAACCGGTACAAGGTCGAGGCGCCCTGGAACGTCTTGCCGACGATCCGGGCTTTCAATGCGCTGTCCGGTGCGTAGACGATGTCGTCCGGGCGTAGCAATACATCCACCGCGCCACCTGTGGGCCAGGTATAGGCGCGATTGCCGCGCAGGTCTCCCAGTTCGGTGCTCACTGACTCCGGTGAGTTCAAGCGACCTCGAATGAAGTAACCCTGCCCGATAAAGCTGGCGACATAGGGCGTCTGCGGTTCGTGGTAAAGGTTGTAGGGCGTGTCCCATTGCTCCAGACGACCTTCCTTGAACACGCCGACATGGTCGCTGACCGCGAAGGCTTCTTCCTGGTCGTGGGTCACCAGGATCGCACTGGTGCCGCGTGCCTTGAGGATGTCGCGCACTTCATGGCTGAGCTTGCGGCGCAATTCGCCATCGAGGTTGGAAAAGGGTTCATCCAATAGCAACAGTTGCGGCTCTGGCGCCAGGGCGCGGGCGAGGGCGACGCGTTGTTGCTGGCCACCGGAAAGCTCATGAGGGAAGCGCTTGCCCAGATTCTTGAGGTTGACCAGTTCCAGCAGCTCGGCGACCACACGATCCTTTTGCGGATGTTTGCGAATACCAAAGACGATGTTGTCTGCCACGCTCAAATGCGGGAACAGTGCGTAGTCCTGGAACACCATGCCAATACGCCGTTTCTCCGGTGCCAGGGTAAAACCTGCACTGGAGATGACTTCGCCCGCCAAGCTGATTTCGCCTTCGTGTACCGGTTCAAAGCCGGCAATGGCGCGCAAGGTGGTGGTCTTGCCGCAACCGGACGAGCCAAGCAGGCAACCGATGTCGCCGGCATTGAGGTGCAGGTTGAGGTTCTGCACCACCCGTTGATCTTGATAGCCGCATGCCAGATTGCGCAGGTTCAGCAGTAATGGCTGGCTCATGCGTGGTGGTACGACGGTGGGACGAGAAACTCGAGCAAGGCTTTTTGCGCATGCAGGCGGTTTTCGGCCTGGTCCCAGGCGACAGAGCGTGGGTCATCGAGCAGGTCGAGGCTGATTTCCTCACCTCGGTGAGCAGGCAGGCAGTGCATGAACAGTACGTCCGGCGCTGCGGTATCGAGCAGGGCACGTGTCACCTGGAAAGGTGCGAACTGGGCCAGGCGCTTGGCCGTTTCGTCTTCCTGGCCCATAGAGGTCCAGACGTCGGTGCTGACCAGGTGTGCGCCGACCACCGCATCCTTCGGATCACGCAGCAACTGCACGCGGCCATCGGCCTTGGCCATGAACTCGGCGCTCGGCTCGTAGCCTTCAGGGCAAGCGATACGCAGGTGGAAGTCGAACTGGATCGCCGCTTCTATATAGCTGTTGCACATGTTGTTGCCGTCACCGATCCAGGCCACGGTCTTGCCCTGGATCGAACCGCGGTGTTCGAGGAAGGTTTGCATGTCGGCCAGCAACTGGCAGGGGTGCAGGTCGTCGGACAGCCCGTTGATCACCGGCACGCGCGAGTTGGCGGCAAATTCGGTCAGGGTGCTGTGGGCGAAGGTACGGATCATTACGGCATCGAGCATCCGCGACATAACGATGGCGCAATCGCTGATCGGCTCGCCACGGCCCAGTTGGGTATCACGCGGGGACAGGAAGATCGCCTGGCCACCCAGCTGGATCATGCCGGCTTCGAAAGACAGGCGTGTACGAGTCGAGGACTTCTCGAAGATCATCCCCAGTACACGGTTTTTCAAGGGCTCAAACAGTACGCCGCGGTTACGCAGGTCTTTAAGCTCAATGCCTCGACGGATCACGCTGACCAGCTCTTCGGGCGTGCAATCCATCAGGGAGAGAAAGTGCCTTGCGCTCATCATTAACTACCTTTTTGCAACAGACCGCAGATACTCAAAGCCTTGTTTATTGTGACAACGGGCGAGACCTGCGGCGAAAGCCGCACGGGGCGACGAAATAGGGGAAGGCGCGATATTGACATTAAATGTCGCGTCTTACCAATAGGGCTACGGTTTTTAAGAGTGTTCAAGCAGGGCGCTGACGCGCGTTTGAAGACGATTTCCTGACAGCAGCGGGCCATTTGTACACTGGCGCCGAGACCTTTTGCAATGCGCGGGGGCGGGCCCAGGCCAGGTTGTGTCGGTTTTAGTCGGTGCGCGGGAGGCTTCTGAAACATTTGCTCATGGTTAGCCATGCCTTTGCCTATGCCCGTCGATTCACAGCGCGAAGGTTGCTGGCGCCCTGGGCGGTCGCGGGCCATAGTTGGCCAAAGCCCTTATAAAGAGACTGGCCATGACCAAGACTCTCCATCACCGTGCCTGCCACCTGTGCGAAGCCATCTGCGGCCTGACCCTGGAAACGACTCAAGCCGAAGACGGTCGCCTGGCGATCACCTCGATCAAGGGCGACCCCCTGGACAGCTTCAGCCGCGGACACATCTGCCCCAAGGCCGTAGCGCTGCAGGATATCCAGAATGACCCGGACCGCCTCCACCAGCCCATGCTGCGGGTTGGCAACGAATGGCAGCCGATCTCATGGGAAAGTGCCTTTGCGCTTGTAGCCGAACGCCTTGCGGGTATCCAGGCCCGGCATGGCCAGAACGCGGTGGCGGTTTACCAAGGCAACCCCAGCGTGCACAACTATGGGCTGATGACGCACAGCAATTATTTTCTTGGCCTTTTGAAGACGCGCAACCGGTTCTCTGCAACCTCCGTCGACCAGTTGCCCCACCATCTGACCAGTCACCTGATGTACGGCCATGGCTTGCTGCTGCCGATCCCGGACATCGACCACACCGACTTCATGCTGATTCTGGGTGGCAACCCGCTGGCGTCCAATGGCAGCATCATGACCGTGCCCGATGTGGAGAAACGCCTCAAAGCCATCCAGGCACGGGGCGGTAAAGTGGTGGTGGTCGACCCTCGACGCAGCGAGACGGCGGCGATTGCCGATCAGCATTTGTTCGTACGCCCCGGCGGTGATGCGGCGTTGTTGTTCGGGGTGCTCAACACCCTGTTTGCTGAAGGGCTGACCCGCGCCAGCCATTTGCCGGTTGAAGGCCTGGACGACGTACGCCGGGAGATCGCCAACTTTAGCGCCGAGGCCATGAGCCGCCAATGTGCAGTGCCTGCCGAGCAGATCCGTCAATTGGCGCGAGATTTTGCGGCCGCCGATAAAGCGGTGTGCTACGGACGCATGGGCGTCTCGACCCAGGCGTTCGGCACGTTGTGTCATTGGCTGGTGCAGTTGATCAACCTGGTGACCGGCAACCTGGATCGGGTGGGAGGTGCGTTGTGCACCACACCAGCGGTGGACCTGGTGGCGTCGACTGGCGGTGGGCATTTCAATCGCTGGCAGAGCCGCGTGTCCGGGCGTCCCGAGTACGGCGGGGAACTGCCGGTGTCAGCCTTGGCCGAAGAAATGCTCACCGAAGGTGAAGGGCAAATCCGTGCCCTGGTGACGGTGGCCGGCAACCCGGTCCTGTCGACGCCCAATGGCCGTCAACTGGAGCAGGCGCTGGATGGGTTGGAGTTCATGGTCAGTGTCGATCTCTACATCAACGAAACCACGCGTTATGCCGACCTGATCCTGCCGTCCACATCGGCATTGGAAAATGACCACTACGACACCACCTTCAACATGTTCGCGGTGCGCAACGTCACGCGCTTCAACCGCGCGATCCTGCCCAAACCCGCAGGCGCGCTGCACGATTGGGAAATTTTCGTCGGCTTGGCCAAAGCCTTTGCGGCGCAGACCGGCGTGTCACTCAAACCCACAATGCCGCCCGCGCAAATGATCGATTTCGGGCTGCGCGCCGGCACTTATGGTGATGCGTCTGTACATAAGCTGTCGGTGGCGATGCTGGCCGATCACCCCCACGGCGTAGACCTGGGCCCGCTCCAGCCAAACCTGGGCGCGCGGCTGAAAACCGCCGATGGCAAGGTGCAGGCGGCACCGCCGGTGATCCTGGCGGACCTGTCGCGTTTTGCCGCGCAACCGGTGCCTGCGGTGGACGAACTGCTGCTGATTGGTCGCCGTCATGTGCGCAGCAATAATTCGTGGATGCATAACTATCACCGGCTGGTGAAGGGCAAGCCGCGCCATCAACTGTTGATGCACCCCGACGATCTGGCCAGTCGGCAGTTGAGCGATGGCCAGCGAGTGCGAGTGAGTTCGCGCATCGGCATGATCGAAGTGGAAGTCGTGGCCAGCACGGACATGATGCCGGGTGTGGTCAGCCTGCCTCACGGTTGGGGTCATGATCGTCCGGGCGTGCAGATGAGCATCGCAAGCGGCCAGCCGGGTGCGAGTGCGAATGACTTGACCGACGAGCGGCAACTGGATGAGTTATCGGGTAATGCGGCGCTCAATGGGGTGCCGGTGCAAGTGGCGGCTGCGTGAGGTGCCCGAGCACTGCGCTGGGATTTTGCGTTACAATGCGCCACCGTGCCGACCTGTGAGTCGCAAAGTTCCAGCCGAGGTGTTCCATGGATATCATCGAAACGATCAAAGACCAGATTGCCAACAACACCATTCTGCTCTACATGAAGGGCGCGCCTAACGCTCCTCAGTGCGGTTTTTCCGCAAAAGCCTCCCAGGCCATCATGGCGTGTGGCGAGAAGTTCGCCTACGTGGATATCCTGCAGAATCCGGAAATTCGCGCCAACCTGCCTAAATACGCTAACTGGCCGACTTTCCCGCAACTGTGGGTAGCCGGTGAGCTGGTTGGCGGCAGCGATATCATCACTGAAATGGCAGCCGATGGTTCGCTGCAAGCGCTGATCAAAGACGCAGCGGAAAAAGCGGCAGCCAAGACTGAAGCTTGATTGACCTGCAATAAAAAGCCCCGCTTCTCTGACGAGAGCGGGGCTTTTTTGTATGTAGGGGTTATTCACCCATCTGCGATTGCAGGTAGTTCTCCAGGCTGACCTTGTCTATCAGGCCCAACTGGGTTTCCAGCCAGTCGATATGCTCTTCCTGGTCTTCCAGGATGTCTTCCAGCAGCTCACGGCTGCCGAAATCGCCTTTGGTCTCACAGTGGGCAATCGCTGCCTTGATGTCGCTGTGGCTTTTGCGCTCAAAGCCCAGGTCACTGCCGATCATTTCCTGAGTGTGCTCGCCGATGTTCAGCTTGCCCAGGTCCTGCACGTTCGGCAGACCTTCCAGGAACAGGATGCGCTTGATCAGCGCGTCGGCGTCCTTCATGGCCTTGATCGATTCTTTGTATTCACGCTTGCCGAGCTTTTCCAGGCCCCAATCGTCGTACATGCGCGCATGCAGGAAGTACTGATTGATCGCGACCAGTTCATTGGCAAGGATTTTGTTGAGTTGCTGGATGACTGAGATGTCGCCTTTCATGACTGGGGTCCTGCCCTGTAATAGCTGTGTATAAGGGGGAGTCTGAGCGGTGAAAATCCCAGTGTCAAACCTAAGTTATTGAATAATAAATGAAAATTAATCGGAATAAGAATGTTTGTGTTCCGCGTCTTGGCGCTAACTAATTGAATTACAGGCATAAAAAAACCGGACACAAGGTCCGGCTCTTTAAAACATGCCTATCAGGCGTGTGTAAATTCTGTCGAGTAGGGGATCGCGGCCTGGGCTGTTTGCAGCTGCGTCAGGGTTTCCCGTACCACTTGCTTGGCGAGGCAGGCGCATTTGCCGCACTGGCTGGCAACGCCCGTGGTTTCACGCACTTCTTTGTAGCTGCAGCAACCTTCGTAGATCGCTTCGCGGATTTGTCCGTCGGTGACGCCAGTGCAGAGGCAGACATACATAAGTGAGAACCGTCGCGGGTTTATGGCTTAAGTGCGATGGATCTTAATGTTAACGAGAATGATTGTCAAAATAGTTTCAGCAGCAATCCGAGAGGAATTGCCCGTGCGCTGACGAACGGTTTTTTCGGTGTATGATGGTCGGTCTTCACGAAGCGTGATTGCGTCATATTTCTGTCTGCTTCCACAGGCAGACTCGACCGGTCCTTTTACTTCAATCGTCACCCCCTATATCAGGAGATATCCAATGAGCGTACTCGTCGGTAAACAAGCCCCGGATTTTGACGTTCCAGCCGTCCTCGGCAATGGCGAAATCGTAGACAGCTTCAAACTGTCTGAAGCCATCAAAGGCAAATACGGCCTGGTATTCTTCTACCCGCTGGACTTCACTTTCGTCTGCCCTTCGGAGCTGATCGCCCTGGACCACCGCATGGACGATTTCAAGGCGCGCAACGTAGAAGTGGTTGCCGTGTCCATCGACTCCCATTTCACCCATAACGCCTGGCGCAACACCGCCATCAACGACGGCGGCATCGGCAAAGTCAAATACACCATGGCTGCCGACATGAAGCACGACATCGCCAAGGCCTACGACGTTGAGTCTGAAGGCGGCGTCGCTTTCCGTGGCGCGTTCCTGATCGACGACAAGGGCGTCGTGCGTTCGCAGATCATCAACGACCTGCCGCTGGGCCGTAACATGGAAGAGCTGATCCGCCTGGTTGACGCCCTGCAATTCCACGAAGAGCACGGTGAAGTCTGCCCTGCCAACTGGAAAAAAGGCGACAAAGGCATGAACGCTTCGCCAGAAGGCGTTGCCGCTTACCTGACCGAGAACGCCGGCAAGCTGTAAGCCTGCGTCGAGGTACAAAAAAACCGGCCTGAAAAGGCCGGTTTTTTTATGGGAGGGGCGGTGCAGGCTCAGTCGTTGAAGTCTTCCCAGCCACCCATCTGTTTCCAGCGGTTGACGATGCCACAGAACAGGTCGGCGGTCTTTTCGGTATCGTAGCGGGCCGAGTGGGCTTCACGACCATCAAAGTCGATACCCGCTGCCTGGCAGGCTTTGGCCAGTACGGTCTGGCCATACGCCAGGCCTGCAAGGGTGGCAGTGTCGAAGCTTGAGAACGGGTGAAACGGGTTGCGCTTCATGTCCAGGCGCGCCACGGCGGCATTCAGGAAGCCCAGGTCGAAGCTGCTGTTATGGCCGACCAGGATCGCGCGTTTGCAGCCATTGGCCTTCAGCGCCTTGCGCACGCCACGGAAGATATCGGTCAGTGCTGCTTCTTCACTGACGGCCATGCGCAGCGGGTGGTCGAGCTTGATCCCGGTGAACTCCAGGGCCGCGGCTTCGATATTGGCGCCTTCGAACGGCTCGACACGGAAGAAGTGGGTGTGTTCCGGGAACACGAAACCCTGTTCGTCCATGCCGATGGTGGTTGCGGCGATTTCCAGCAGGGCGTCGGTGGCGCAGTTGAAGCCACCGGTTTCTACGTCGATGACAACCGGCAGATAACCGCGAAAACGCTCGGCCATCGGGTGGCGCGAGCCGCCGCCACTGTGCTCTTGTTCGTCATCGTAATGGTCTTCACTCACTTGCTTTCCTCCAGCAGGCGCCAGCGCAGTGTTTCACCGGCGCGCAGCGGGATAACGGTCAGCTCGCCAAACGGCAGGCTGGCGGGGGCGGTCCAATCTTCACGGACCAGGGTAATGCGGTCGGTATTCGCCGGCAGGCCGTAGAAACGCGGACCATTGAGGCTGGCAAAACCTTCGAGTTTGTCCAGGGCATTGCGCTGTTCGAATGCTTCGGCATACAGCTCGATGGCGGCAAACGCCGTGTAGCATCCGGCACAACCGCATGCGGCTTCCTTGGCGTGCTGGGCGTGGGGCGCCGAGTCGGTGCCCAGGAAGAACTTCGGGCTGCCGCTGGTGGCGGCATCCAGCAGTGCCACCTGGTGAGTGTTGCGCTTGAGGATCGGCAGGCAATAGAAGTGCGGCCGAATTCCGCCCACCAACATGTGGTTGCGGTTGTAGAGCAGGTGGTGAGCGGTGATGGTCGCGCCAACGTTAGCCGAAGCTTCGGTGACGAACTGCACGGCATCGGCGGTGGTGATGTGCTCGAACACTACCTTTAAAGTCGGGAACAACTCGACCACACGACGCATGTGTTCGTCGATGAAGATTTTCTCGCGATCGAAAACATCCACATCGCCACGGGTCACTTCCCCATGGATCAGCAACGGCATACCAACTTCGGCCATGGCTTCGATCGCCGGCAGGATCTTGTCGATACTGGTCACGCCGGAATCAGAGTTGGTGGTCGCGCCGGCCGGATAGAGCTTGGCAGCGTGGACGAAGCCGCTAGCCTTGGCCTGGCGAATCTCTTCAGGCTGGGTGCGGTCGGTCAGGTAGAGCACCATCAACGGTTCAAAGCGGCTGCCGGCCGGTCGTGCAGCGAGAATACGCTGGCGATAGGCGTCGGCTTCTGCGGCATTGCGCACCGGAGGTACCAGGTTAGGCATGATGATGGCACGGCCAAACGTGCGCGCCACATCGGCCACGGTTTGGGGTAACGCAGCACCATCGCGAAGATGAATATGCCAGTCGTCGGGACGCAGCAGGGTCAGGCGGTCGGACATTGGGGATTCCAGGCGGGTCAATCTGGTGGGAATGCTACCGGAAAAGACTCTTGCAGGCACTCGCTATCAAGTTTTGCCGGATGCGACCGATATCCCCGGGTATGCCCTAACGATGTATGACGCTTTGAAGTGTTGTAGAAACCAGTGGAGCCTCCCGTGCGCCAGCATTATCTAGCCCTGCTCAGTGTGTTCGCCAGCCTGCCCGCTATGGCCCTCACGTTCCAGACCCGTCTGGAGAATATTGAGTGGAAGGTAGAGGGCGACCAGTTCGAGTGCCGCCTGACGCAGCCGATCACCGACTTTGGTTCCGGGGAGTTCGTGCGCCGGGCCGGCGAGCAGGCGACGTTTCGCCTGAAAGCCTATAACGGTGCGTTTGGCGCAGGCTCGGCAACCTTGTTGGCCGCCGCTGCGCCCTGGCAGCCGGGCCGAGGCGATATCAACCTCGGGGCGGTACGTGTCGGCAGTGGCGACGTACTGTTCAATAGCTCCCAGGCCCAGGCCGGGCGCCTGTTCACTGGATTGCTTGAGGGGCGCAGCCCGACCGTACGGCATTACGCGCGCGAGGGCGGGTACTCGGAGGTGCGTCTGCTGCCGGTGAGGTTCAGCAAGGCTTACAGCGACTATCAGTCGTGCACTGCCAAGCTGTTGCCCATGAATTACGATCAGGTCAAGCAGACTGAAGTCGGATTCCCCGGTGGCGGCATTGAGCTGGACGCTGCCGCCAGGAAGAAGCTGTCTGTGATTCTTGCGTTCATGAAGGCCGACCCTACCGTCAATCATGTCGAGTTGAACGGCCACTCGGATAACAGTGGCAATCGCCTGACCAATCGCGACGTCTCGCGCCGCCGCGCCCTGGCGGTGATGGATTACTTCAAGGCCAATGGCATTCAGGAATCGCAGATCACCCTGCGTTTCCACGGCGAGAGCTACCCTCTGGCACCCAACACCAGTGCCGCCAACCGCGCCCGCAACCGCCGTGTGAATATCCAGCTTGAGCGGGTCGCTGCCCCCGAGAAACCGGCATCCCAAGCCACGGTACCGAGCAACCCGGCGGCTACCTCGTAGGTGCGACCATCGGTCGCCCACTCGACATAATCTGTCGCTTTATCTTCATTTGCTGTCGCGCCCCTGTAATTTCGCGGTTTTGATCGGTAGAATCGTTGCCTTTCCGTACAACCCCGTGGAGTGATGGCATGGCCGACGTAAACAAGGTCGTTCTCGCGTATTCCGGCGGCCTGGACACTTCGGTGATCCTCAAGTGGCTGCAGGATACTTATAACTGTGAGGTGGTGACCTTCACCGCTGACCTGGGTCAGGGCGAAGAGGTCGAACCTGCACGTGCCAAGGCGCAAGCCATGGGCGTGAAAGAGATCTACATTGACGACCTGCGCGAAGAGTTCGTCCGCGATTTCGTATTCCCGATGTTTCGCGCCAACACTGTCTACGAAGGTGAGTACCTGCTGGGTACCTCCATCGCACGTCCGCTGATCGCCAAACGTCTGATCGAGATCGCCAACGAAACCGGCGCTGATGCCATTTCCCACGGCGCCACTGGCAAGGGCAACGACCAGGTGCGTTTCGAACTGGGTGCCTATGCACTCAAGCCAGGGGTAAAAGTGATCGCCCCTTGGCGTGAATGGGACCTGCTCTCCCGTGAAAAGCTGATGGATTACGCTGAAAAGCACGCGATCCCGATCGAGCGTCATGGCAAGAAGAAGTCGCCGTACTCGATGGACGCCAACCTGCTGCACATCTCCTATGAGGGCGGCGTCCTGGAAGACACCTGGACCGAGCACGAAGAAGACATGTGGAAATGGACCGTCTCCCCGGAGAACGCTCCAGACAAGCCACAGTATCTGGAACTGACTTACCGCAACGGCGACATCGTCGCGTTGGACGGCGTTGAAATGTCTCCGGCCACCGTGCTGGCGACCCTCAACCGTATCGGTGGCCAGCATGGTATCGGCCGTCTCGACATCGTCGAGAACCGCTATGTGGGCATGAAGTCCCGCGGCTGCTATGAAACCCCGGGCGGCACCATCATGCTGCGTGCTCACCGTGCCATCGAATCCATCACCCTGGACCGTGAAGTCGCCCACCTTAAAGACGAGCTGATGCCCAAGTACGCCAGCCTGATCTACACCGGTTACTGGTGGAGCCCTGAGCGTCTGATGCTGCAACAGATGATCGACGCCTCCCAGGCCCACGTGAACGGCGTTGTGCGCCTGAAACTCTACAAGGGCAACGTGATCGTCACGGGTCGTAAATCCGATGAGTCGCTGTTCGACTCCAACATTGCGACCTTTGAAGAAGACGGTGGCGCCTATAACCAGGCGGATGCGGCGGGCTTCATCAAGCTGAACGCCCTGCGTATGCG
The DNA here is from genome assembly GCF_023127895.1 of Pseudomonas sp. NCIMB 10586. Classification (NCBI taxonomy): domain Bacteria; kingdom Pseudomonadati; phylum Pseudomonadota; class Gammaproteobacteria; order Pseudomonadales; family Pseudomonadaceae; genus Pseudomonas; species Pseudomonas sp. NCIMB 10586. Next base: position 44,939 of record NZ_SPKQ01000018.1, on the reverse strand, counting down.
GATTGCTGCCAACAAGGGGCGCTCGTTGTTCTGAGTGTTGCCTCGGTTGTGAAAAATGGCCCCTTATCCAAGGGGCCATTTTTTTTGCTTGTTTATTATTGGATGAACATAAATAGGGCAATGATGTTTATCAGTGTTTAGCGGGTGCTTGAGTGTGTTTTTTCTGAAACTTTACTGGTTGTTTTACTTTTTTGCGTTTTGTTTTTAACGCTGAATGATTTTTTACATCTGCTGAGGAACTATGTCTGACAGAAAATTCACTCATGTAACTGCAATAGCGAGGTTATTCGTTGAATTTTCTGTAGGAATTATGGAGATCTATAAATATGTTAAATGGAACTAATACAGACGGGCTTTCCTTGTCGTTCTGCGTGCAGCCAGGCTCCAGGCAAGGGGTATTTCCTGAAAGTCTTGTGCGGTGCGTTTACCTTCATAGGCTTATGCCAAGGACATTTCACTCAAAATATGTGCGCGTCGAGAAAAGTCTGAAAGCATCCATAAAGCCCTATACATCTAAGTTTGCGATTTTTTGTAGGCTAATTCCTATCTTCCTGTGGGTTGGGTCTCTCCCTGCCGTTGCTCGGGGTGGAATGCTATGCCAACTAGTAATCGACTAGGCTATTGTGTTTGCTCTAAATAATTCGAACAGCGAAATTGGACTTTCTCATGAATAAAGTGCTGATCGTGGATGATCATCCCGTCATTCGTCTTGCTGTGCGCATGCTAATGGAGCGTCATGGTTATGAGGTCGTTGCCGAGACCGATAACGGTGTCGATGCGTTGCAACTTGCACGGGAACACATGCCGGATATTGTGATACTGGATATCGGAATCCCCAAGCTCGACGGCCTGGAGGTGATTTGCCGGTTGGCTTCAACCAAGCAAGCCATATCGTTCAAGGTGCTGGTGCTGACATCCCAAGCCCCTGGCCATTTTTCCATGCGCTGCATGCAGGCAGGGGCGGCCGGCTATGTCTGCAAGCAGCAGGATCTTACCGAGTTGTTGAGCGCCATCAAGGCGGTGCTCTCCGGCTACAGCTACTTCCCGAACCAGGCGCTCAATTCAGTGCGTTCAACCATGGGCAATGCCAGCGAAGCTGAAATGGTTGAACGCTTGTCGGGGCGAGAGATGATGGTGCTGCAGCAACTGGCACGTGGCAAAACCAACAAGGAGATTGCCGACGGCATGTTCCTCAGTAACAAAACCGTCAGTACCTACAAGACTCGCCTGCTACTCAAGCTCAATGCCCGCTCCCTTGTGGACCTGATCGAGTTGGCCCAGCGCAACGGCTTGGTGTAGGAGGACGTTGCACCGCTCAAAACCCGTGTATCCGGCAGAAAAAAGCCTCCGTCAGGGAGGCTTCCGGTCGTTCACGCATCGATCACAGATCGAAGTCGTAATCGGCCAGCTGTTTTTGCAAGCGTCGCTCTTCCAGAAGATTGTCGATAGTGCGACGTTTGCTCAAATTGGTCTTGGCTACCTCTACAGGTGTCTCTACCGCGTCCTCATCCGACTCAGCGAGGTCGTCTTCCACTTCCAGTTGTTCTTTGCCAGCGCTCATAAGATTAACTCCGGGCTAAGACTGCCATTGGGGCTCCTTATAGCGATAATCTGCGAACGGGTAAAAAAGATTTTTTCAATCGACTGATCAAAAAAAGCAATGGTCGCTCAATCGTCGGAAGTCTTGTCCTTGTATTCACACAGATCTTCGATGCGACAGCTGCCGCAGCGGGGCTTGCGAGCCTGGCAAACGTAGCGCCCATGCAGGATCAGCCAATGATGGGAGTCGAGCAAATACGGCTTGGGCACGAACTTCATCAGTTGCTTTTCCACCTCGACCACATTTTTGCCCCGCGCAATGCCGGTTCGGTTACTGACCCGGAAGATGTGCGTATCCACAGCCATGGTCAACTGCCGGAATGCGGTATTAAGTACCACGTTGGCCGTTTTGCGGCCCACCCCTGGCAAGGCTTCCAGGGCTTCGCGCGTTTTCGGGACTTCACCACCATGCAGCTCTACCAGCAGGCGGCACGTTTCGATCACATTCTTGGCCTTGCTGTTATACAGGCCGATGGTCTTGATGTACTCGGACAAACCTTCCACACCCAGGGCGTAAATCGCGGCCGGGGTATTGGCCACGGGATACAGCTTCGCCGTGGCCTTGTTGACACCGACGTCCGTGGATTGGGCTGACAGGATCACCGCAATCAGTAATTCGAAAGGGGAGGAGTAGGCCAGTTCGGTTTTCGGTTCCGGATTGTCTTCATGAAACCTGCGGAAGATTTCCAGGCGTTTTGCGGCATTCATAGGGGCGGACGTTTCCTTGCTGGCGGTCGACGTGATGTTAGCAATGCAAAGCGCAGGTTCAGGCGTCGGTGTTGGCCTCGGCATCCTGCAGCGTCTGCTCGGCGGCGTTCAACGCAGCGCTCAAGGCTGCCAGTTGCTGCTCGCCAGCCTGCTCGGCCTGGGCCTTTTTCAACTCGGCTCGGCGCATGGCCAGTTGGATTTTTGCACGCTTGAGGTCGGCGCTCTTGGGGGGCGTTGTCGGCGGCGCACTGTTGGCCTCCAGCGCGGCAAGCGCCTGTTCGCAAGCCTCGAACTGCCGTTGCAGCATAATCAATTGCGACTGTTGCTCAAAGGTCGGGGGATGCCCAAACGCCTTCAACGATTTGTGCAATTGAGCGCGACTCATGGTGACGCTGATTTTGGCCTGCTTGATCGCGGCGTCCTGAGCGGCCTGATGATTATTGACCTGTGTCGTTTCCACCGCAGCTGCGCGTTTGGCCCGTGTCAGGCGTTCGGCGAGCTTGCAGGCTTCCTCACGTTGCAGGCGGGCGTTGCGTTGTTCGAAACGCCGTCGCGCCCGATCACGTTTGAGGTCGCGTTCACGCCGCTCGTCATCGGTGCCTGCCAAGCCGCCCACGATAGGCAGTACGTCAGCGAGCGCACGCATCTCGATACAGTCGACGGGGCAGGGGGCGACACAGAGGTCGCAACCGGTGCACTCGTCGGTAATCACGGTGTGCATCAGCTTGGCGGCGCCCACAATGGCGTCCACCGGGCAAGCCTGGATGCATTTGGTACAACCGATGCATTCGGCCTCACGGATATAGGCAATCTGCGCGGGCGCTTCCCCGCGGCTGGTGTCCAGGTCCAGCACTGGCAGGTGCAGCAGTTGCGCAAGCCCGGCGATGGTTTCCTGCCCACCGGGCGGGCACTTGTTGATGGCCTCGCCCCTGGCGATGCCTTCTGCATAAGGCTTGCAACCCGGGTGCCCGCACTTGCCGCATTGAGTCTGCGGCAGCAGCGCGTCGATACGTTGAATGAGGTTCATGCTGTGATCATAGCGTTGACGCCCGGCCCAGGGAGGTGGGCAAGCTGAAAAGCCCCGCCGTGGCAACAGCGGGGCATTTTGCAGGGATTACTTGATGCGTTGGCCCGGCTTGGCGCCGCTGTCGGGGCTCAGCAGGTAGATTTCTTCGCCGCCAGGGCCCGCCGCCATCACCATGCCTTCGGAAATGCCAAACTTCATTTTCCGTGGCTTGAGGTTGGCGATCATCATGGTCAGGCGCCCATCGAGCTTGGACGGGTCCGGGTAAGCGCTCTTGATCCCGGAGAACACGTTGCGCTGTTCGTCACCGATATCCAATGTCAGGCGCAGCAACTTGTCGGCGCCCTCCACGGCTTCGGCCTTGATAATCAGTGCTACGCGCAGGTCCACGGCGGCAAAGGCGTCGAAATCGATTTCCGGAGAAATCGGGTCCTTGGCCAGTTCGCCATTGCCCGCAGGCGCAGATTGGCCGGTATCGGTCTGGCTGGCGACCAGGTCTTCCTTCGAAGCATCGGTCATGGCCTGGACTTTCACCGGGTCAATGCGGGTCATCAAGGGCTTGAACGCGTTCAACTGATGATTACCGAGCAAGGTGGCATGATCGTTCCAGGTCAGCGGCGCCACATTCAGGAACGCCTCAGCATCGGCGGCCAGCAATGGCAGCACCGGCTTGAGGAAGATCACCAACTGGCGGAACAGATTGACGCCGGTGGCGCAGATAGCCTGAACCTCAGCGTCCTTGCCTTCCTGCTTGTTCAGCGACCACGGGGCCTTGTCGGCGATCCAGGCGTTGGCACGGTCGGCCAGGCCCATGATTTCGCGCATGGCGCGGGCGAAGTCGCGGGCCTCATAGGCGTCGGCGATGCTTGGTGCGGCGGCCAGGAAGGCGTCGGTCAGTTCCGGTGCGGCGTTCTCGGCTACCAGTACACCGTTGTTGCCCTTGTGGATAAACCCGGCGCAACGGCTGGCGATGTTGACGACTTTACCCACCAGATCCGAGTTGACCTTCTGTACGAAGTCTTCCAGGTTCAGGTCCAGGTCGTCGACACCCCGGCCCAGCTTGGATGCGTAGTAGTAGCGCAGGTATTCAGGCGACAGGTGGTCCAGGTAGGTGCGCGCCTTGATAAAGGTGCCACGGGACTTGGACATTTTCTGCCCGTTCACCGTCAGGTAGCCGTGCACGGCAATGCCGGTCGGCTTGCGGTAGCCCGAGCCTTCAAGCATCGCCGGCCAGAACAGCGCGTGGAAGTTGACGATGTCCTTGCCGATGAAGTGGTACAGCTCGGCAGTGGAGTCCTTGCCCCAGAACGCGTCGAAGTCCAGCTCCGGGGTGCGGTCGCACAGGTTCTTGAAGCTGGCCATGTAGCCGATCGGCGCGTCCAGCCATACATAGAAGTACTTGCCCGGCTCGCCCGGGATCTCGAAGCCGAAGTATGGCGCGTCGCGGGAGATGTCCCACTGCTGCAGGCCACTGTCGAGCCATTCGGAGAGTTTGTTGGCCACGGCGTCCTGCAAGGTACCGCTGCGCGTCCAGGTTTGCAGCATTTGCTGGAAATCCGGGAGCTTGAAGAAGAAGTGCTGCGAGTCCTTGAGCACCGGAGTGGCACCGGAGATCGCCGACTTGGGATCCTTCAGGTCGGTCGGTGCGTAGGTCGCGCCGCATTTTTCGCAGTTGTCGCCGTACTGGTCTTCGGTGCCGCATTTGGGGCAGGTGCCCTTGATGAAGCGGTCGGCCAGGAACATCTTCTTTTCCGGGTCGAAATACTGGGTCACCGAACGTTGGTCGATGTGCCCGGCTTCCTTCAACCGCAGGTAGATCTGGCTCGACAACTCGCGGTTTTCGTCGGAGTGGGTCGAATGGAAGTTGTCGAAGTTCACCAGGAACTCGGCAAAGTCGGCGCTGTGTTCAGCCTGCACGTTGGCGATCAGTTGTTCCGGGGTGATACCTTCCTTTTCGGCGCGCAACATGATGGCCGAACCGTGGGCGTCGTCCGCGCAGACATAAATGCATTGATTGCCGCGATGCTTCTGGAAGCGCACCCACATATCGGTCTGGATGTACTCAAGCATATGGCCAAGATGGATGGAACCATTGGCATAGGGCAGGGCGCTGGTGACGAGGATCTTGCGTGGCTCGGACATGGGGCTCGGCTACTTGATGAAACGGAGGTCGGCCACTATAAAGCGCCGGGAAATTTATTTCACCCCGTGACGCTGTTTCAGAATCTTCCGGAACCTCGAAAGCGTGCCGTTCAACCGCCGGAACGGTTAGGATAGCCGCCTGTTTCAGTCAGTCTTTTTTCGGGAGTAGCCCATGAGCGCCGTCAATCGCGCAGCGGTGGAAGCCGTTCTTCGCCAGTACACCGATCCTTATTTGAACCAGGACCCGGTCAGTGCCGGTTGTGTGCGCAGCATCGAGGTCCAGGGCGACCAGGTGTCGGTACAGATGCAACTGGGCTATGCCGCAGGCTTGTTCAAACGCGGCTGGGCGCAGATGCTCCAAATGGCCATTGAGGGCATCGACGGCGTGGGTTCGGCCAAGGTCGATATCCAATGCGTGATCGCCCCGCACAAGGCCCAGGCGCAGATCCCGGGCCTGGCCAACGTCAAGAACGTGGTGGCGGTGGCCTCCGGCAAGGGTGGTGTGGGCAAATCCACCACCGCGGCCAACCTGGCCCTGGCCCTGGCCCGCGAAGGCGCGCGGGTGGGGATTCTCGACGCCGATATCTACGGCCCAAGCCAAGGCGTGATGTTCGGCATCGCCGAAGGCACGCGGCCGAAGGTCAAGGATCAGAAATGGTTTGTACCCATCGAGTCGCTCGGTGTGGAAGTGATGTCCATGGCCTTTCTTACCGATGACAACACGCCGATGGTCTGGCGCGGGCCGATGGTTTCCGGGGCGTTGCTGCAATTGGTCACACAGACCGCCTGGGGCGACCTCGATTACCTGGTGATCGACATGCCGCCAGGCACCGGCGACATCCAGCTGACCCTGGCGCAAAAAGTGCCGGTGGCCGGTGCGGTGATCGTCACCACGCCTCAGGACCTCGCGCTGCTGGACGCCAGGAAAGGCGTCGAGATGTTCCGCAAAGTCAATATCCCTGTGCTCGGCGTCGTGGAAAACATGGCGGTGCACATCTGCTCCAACTGCGGTCATGCCGAGCATCTGTTCGGTGAAGGTGGGGGCGAAAAGCTCGCGACCCAATACGGTGTCGAGCTGCTCGCTTCGTTGCCGCTGGCGATGGGCATTCGTGAACAGGCAGATGGTGGCAAACCAACCGTGGCGTCCGAACCGGACGGGCAGGTCGCGATGATCTACCAGGAACTGGCCCGGCATGTCGGCGCGAGAATTGTCTTGCAGGAAGCTGCTGCGCCGGCGATGCCGACCATTACTGTCAGTGACGACTGATGCCTTTCAACAGTAAGCGGTGGGGGCAATGAGGCTTATTGCCCTTTTCCGCAATTGTGCGTGTAAGCATTTGCTTACCTTTGCGTAAGCGATCGGTTTTTTTATCATGCATGGACGTCTCTATTTTTTTGAGACTTTTTTCATCTCATTGAAAAACAAGACTTATTTATCTGTGTTTAGGTGTCAGAGCGTGCCAGTCGATCGAACCGGGTCGCGTTGAACTTATCTTCGAACCCTCTAACATCAGCCCTGTGTCCACGGATTGACACAGCCATCAAGGAACGATGGTTTGAAGGAACGTCGCAGGATGCGATTCATCAGGATGATGAAAAGGAATACAGGGACTAGGGAAAAAATGTGGGCGGGTCATACCGCCCCTTTTTTCGCCTGTAGAAAAGTAAAAACGCTCCCATCAGAAACGCAAAAAGGCCCGCAAGGGGCCTTTTGGGGGCGGCGACGCTATCAGCGTTCGAGGTCTGCAATCTTACCTTTTTTGCCATCCCACTCCGCTGCATCGGGCATCGGGTCTTTGCGCTCGGTGATATTCGGCCAGATTTCCGCCAACTCGACGTTCAGCTGAATAAACTCCTGCATCTCCGCAGGCACTTCGTCCTCGGAGAAAATCGCGACGGCCGGGCATTCTGGTTCACACAGGGCGCAGTCGATGCACTCATCCGGGTGAATAACCAGGAAGTTCGGGCCTTCGTAGAAGCAGTCCACCGGACACACTTCTACGCAGTCGGTGTACTTGCACTTGATGCAGTTGTCGGTGACGACGAAGGTCATTTCTAATTTTCTCCTCAGGCGGCGGCAGCGAAACCCCTTGTGGTGGGGTTCGCGAGGTTTGAGAGCGATAGTCTGCGGACCAGGCTAAAAGCCCGCAGCATCCCAAACCGCGCGAGATTCTATCAGCTTGCAAGCGTCTGCGTTATATCCGAGTCTTCAGTGCATATAACATTTCGAGCGCTTTACGCGGCGTCAAGTCATCCAGGTCAAGCTTTGCCAACTCATCCAGCACCGGATGGGGCAGGCTGGCGAACATATCGCTCTGGTGCGGCGCGGCGGGTTTCTTGCTGGCCTTGGCAGGGCTGGCGACCACGGTTTCATGGGGCAGGGCTGTGGTTTCCAGGCGGCTGAGGTGTTCGCGGGCGCGAGTAATCACGTCATTCGGCACGCCGGCCAACTGTGCTACGGCCAAGCCATAGCTCTGGCTCGCCGGCCCTGGCAGCACATGGTGCAGGAACACGATGCGCTCATTGTGCTCGGTGGCATTGAGATGCACGTTGGCCACCAGTGGCTCGCTTTCCGGCAACACCGTGAGTTCGAAGTAGTGCGTGGCAAACAGTGTATAAGCGCGCAAATGCGCCAGGCGTTCGGCCGCCGCCCAAGCCAGGGACAGGCCGTCGAAGGTGCTGGTGCCGCGACCCACTTCGTCCATCAGCACGAGACTGCGCTCGGTAGCGTTGTGCAGGATGTTGGCGGTCTCGCTCATTTCCACCATAAAGGTCGAACGGCCACCCGCAAGGTCATCACTGGAGCCGATCCGCGTGAAGATGCGGTCCACCAGGGACAGCTCGCAACTGGCCGCCGGCACAAAGCTGCCGATATGGGCCAACAACACGATCAACGCGGTCTGGCGCATATAGGTGGATTTACCACCCATGTTCGGACCGGTGATCACCAACATGCGGGTATCGTCGTCCAGCGACAGGTCGTTGGCGACGAACGGCGTGGTCAATACCTGCTCCACCACCGGGTGGCGACCTTGCACAATGCGCATGCATGGCTCGCTGACAAACCGTGGGCAGTTCAGGTCAAGGTTCAGCGCTCGTTCGGCGAGGTTGCTCAGTACATCCAGCTCCGCCAGGGCGGCCGCAGTGTCCTGCAATGGCGCCAAACGGCTGATCAAATCCTCGAGCAAGGCTTCGTAAAGCATCTTTTCCCGGGCCAGGGCGCGGCTTTTGGCTGACAGCGCCTTGTCTTCGAACTCCTTGAGCTCTGGGGTGATAAAACGCTCGGCACCCTTGAGCGTCTGGCGACGCTGATAATCGATAGGCGCCGACTCCGCTTGCTTGCTCGGCAACTCAATAAAGTAGCCATGCACGCGGTTGTAGCCCACCTTCAGGTTAGCCAGACCGGTGCGGGCTTTTTCGCGGGCTTCCAGGTCGATCAGGAACTGGCCGGCGTTTTCGCTCAGGGACTGCAGCTCATCCAGCTCGCTGTCGTAGCCGGTTTTCAACACGCCGCCATCACGGATGATCGCGGGCGGGTTGTCGATGATGGCTTTTTCCAGCAGCGCCGCGAGGTCCGGGTAAGTGCCGGCAGTCACCGCCAGCTGTTGCAAGTGAGGCGTATCCAACTCAGTCATTGCCAGTTGCAACTGCGGCAGGGCGCTCAAGGCATCACGAAGGCGCGCCAGGTCGCGGGGTCGTGCATTGCGCAGGCCGATCCGCGCCAGGATACGCTCGATATCACCGATTTCTTTGAGTTGCGGCTGCAGCTTTTCAAAGCGATAGCCATCGAGCAGGCAGGTAATAGAGGTTTGACGCGCTTGCAGCACGGTCAAGTCCCGCAGCGGACGGTTCAGCCAACGGGTCAGCAAGCGACTGCCCATCGCGGTCTGGCAGCGGTCGACCACCGATTGCAGGGTGTTATCGCGCCCGCCGGCCAGGTTGGTATCCAATTCCAGGTTGCGACGGCTGGCGCCATCGAGCACCACGGTATCGTCCAGGCGTTCATGACGCAGACTGCGCAAGTGGGGCAGGGCGGTGCGCTGGGTTTCCTTCGCGTAGCTGAGCAGGCAGCCAGCAGCGCCGATGGCCAGGGTCAGCGTTTCACAGCCAAAACCTTTAAGGTCCTGCACCGAGAACTGCTGGCACAGACTTTTCAGCGCCGAATCACGCTCGAAATCCCACGGCGCACGACGCTTGGTCCCACGACGTTTCTCCGCCGGCAAGTCCTTGGGCCAATCATCCGGGATCAACAACTCCACCGGGTTGATACGCTCCAGCTCCGCCAGCAGGTTCTCCCAGCCCTTGATCTCCAGCACGCTGAAGTTGCCGCTGGTGATATCCAGCACCGACAGGCCGAACAGACGCTCATCGCCCAACACCGCAGCGATCAGGTTATCGCGACGCTCATCCAGCAACGCCTCATCACTCACCGTACCCGGCGTAATAATGCGCACCACTTGACGTTCCACCGGCCCTTTACTGGTAGCCGGGTCGCCGATCTGCTCACAGATCACCACCGACTCGCCCAGCTTCACCAGCTTGACCAGGTAGCCTTCCAACGAGTGATAAGGAATCCCACACATCGGAATCGACTGCCCCGCCGACTGCCCGCGCGCGGTCAGGGTAATGTCCAGCAGCTTGGCGGCCTTCTTCGCATCTTCATAGAAGATCTCGTAGAAGTCGCCCATGCGATAGAACATCAACTGATCAGGGTGCTGGTTTTTCAGGCGCCAGTACTGCTGCATCATCGGGGTGTGGGAGGATAGGTCTGAAGTGTTTTTACTCATTGGGTAGTAGGCAAATTCGTTGAAAGTGATGGGGCAAAGGGGGCGCTTGGCCCAGCATTTTTTGCGATGGAGGCAAGGTTAACACGCGAGGTCGGCCCTTCGCAGGTCGCAAACGGCCAGGTAAAACGCGAAAGCGGCGTCGCCTCAAGAAGCTCCCTCGCCACAGGTTAGCGGTTTAATCAGGCATTGCAGCAGCGTTAAACAATCCGGTCAGTGCCTGGAAGATGATGAGCTGACTTTTCATATCTCAATGCAGGATGCAGATCGTGAATACGACCAAGCTATTTGGATCTACGCCCACTGGCCGGAAACAACCCTCTGATCACCCCAAGAAACGCCGCAAACAAGTTGATTGAAGTCGCCGTAGTGATGGCAATCAATACATTGTCCGAGAACGGCGCTTTACCCGAGTAATACGTCGACCAGCCATTCCACACCAGCAGGACCGCCCAGAAGATCACGCCGCAGGCAGCAAACCAAAACGCACGCCCCGCATACTTCTTGCGCAGTTGCCGCTCGGCTTTCTGGTCTTTGAGGTTCTGGCTTCTTTCATCGTCGGTGCCTATGGCTTGCTCGCCACCGGCCTGGGAGTCCTGGTCAGGCCCTGCCACGGGGGGCAGGGTGAGTTCCAGGTTGTCGAGTTCTTCACTCACGGATACGGCTCTTTGGGTGAATGAGTGCTGCCATGTCTTCCCAGTCTATGGCGGAGCCGTCGGCGCCCTTGAGGGCCCAGGCTGTGCCGTCCTCGTGGGACAGGTTGGACAGTTGGGTGCCGGACCATTTGCCGTATTTGTTAATGATCCGGTCAATCAAACGATGGGTATAGGTATCGCTCTCCGGAACCCTCGGTGTAACGAAGACAATGTCTTCGGCGTCGGGCTTCAGGTTGCTGAGCAGTGAGGTCACCGGGCGATTACCGTAGGATTTCAGCTCATGGTAAAGCGACGGAATGACCGGGCCATATTGCCAGCGGGCGAAGTGGTCATCCATCAGGGGCTGGTCTCGCTCGCGCAAATGCCAGGACTGTGTATAGAACAGCAGTTTCTGCAGCTTCATCGGGGTCAGGCCCGAAACCTTGCCTTCCTTCGCGCGTTCAATGAAGGCGTTAGCAACAGCTAGCGCTGAATAAGCCATGAGCACCTCCGTCGTTGCTGGCTAGGTGATTGACGAGTTTTATACATAGCCCCTGAATTGTCGATAAGCAAGGGAGGCTGTTCATTTGCCGCGTCTTACCTCAGGCGCTCGGAATAATAGTGAGTATTTAACTGTCTGGATATACAGTATTTTGTTTCAGGCTAAACACAATTGGATGTTTAATGCATAAATATGCAAATTAGCATTTGCCAACCTTAAAAACTCCCGTCACTATCCGCGTTATGCAAAAACGCAATGTTTCTATCGTCTTAAGAGAGCTGCTGGATCGCGACCGGATCTCCCCCACGGAGCTTCATCGGCGCACCGGCGTGCCTCAATCCACACTGTCCCGGATCCTCAGCGGCAAGATCGTTGATCCGTCGGATAAACACATCTCCCGTATCGCCGAGTATTTTCGCGTGAGCACCGACCAACTGCGCGGGCGCGCTGCGGTGGGAGCCTTGCGCGATGACGGGCGCGACCCGATGCATTCGGAACTCAAGGACATAAGCCTGTGGGACGACGACACCCCCGTCAATGATGACGAGGTGTCGATCCCCTTTCTGCGCGAGGTTGAATTGGCTGCTGGATCAGGAAGATTCGTCATCGAGGAAAGCGAAAAGGCCAGCCTGCGGTTCGGCAAGCGCAGTCTGCGGCATAACGGCGTGCAGTTCGACCAGGCCAAGTGCGTGACGGTACGCGGCAACAGCATGTTGCCGGTACTGCGCGACGGCGCCACGGTTGGCGTGAACGCCGGTAAAAGCGGCATTGGCGATATCGTCGATGGTGATCTGTATGCCATCAATCACAACGGCCAGCTGCGAGTTAAACAGCTCTACCGCCTGCCTTCCGGGATTCGCCTGCGCAGTTTCAACCGTGATGAGCATCCGGATGAGGACTACAGCTTCCAGGATATCCAGGATGAGCAGATCAGCATCCTCGGTCATGTTTTCTGGTGGGGCATGTACGCCCGCTAACCCCCTCGCGTAAGACGAAACCCGCCCATGAGCGGGTTTTTTTTCGCCCCGAAAAAACCGGCAAACCCCATGCTGGCAAGGCCTTAAATGCATTTGCGCATTTCCATAGCAAAAATAAATGCATTAATGCATTGACTGTATATGCATACATGCATATTCTCCATCTCAAGCCAGCCAACAAGGCCTGGTGGAGGTGGCAAGGATGCTGCCAAGGAAGACAAGGAAGGCACGCAACATCGGCAAGGACGCCATCGAAGCGATGGCAGGGATGCCAGGCAACACCGGCAAGGATGCCGACGCTCTTTAGTTTCAACGCTTCAAAAACAGGCAGCGATGAACCGGCCTTGACGGTTCAGAGGGTTGGCAACTGACCCGGGTGTGCAGCGTAAAGCACCAGAAGCAGTTATCCGGCAGACAGGGATCGTGGTCGGAAAAACATTGAGGAAAGGACCGTACCGCGCCAGTAGCGCCGAAAGTCCGAGGACAGCATTACTGAAAAGCCCGGGCAACCGGGCTTTTTGGAATGCCTACCTATCGAAGCATCTGTAAATGAAATATGGATTATTAAATGCTCAGCCAGGAGGCGTGACATGACAAATGAACAGCAAGCGTTAGCGGAAATGCCTATCTGGCTGGTCATCGTATTGGCCGTGATCGGCGGCGTATCCGGCGAGATGTGGCGCGCCGATAAGGAAGGGGCTCGCGGTTGGTCGCTGATCCGACGCCTGGCCCTGCGCTCCGGGGCGTGCATGGTCTGCGGGGTTTCGGCTCTGATGCTGTGCTACGCAGCGGGGATGTCGATCTGGACCGCCGGTGCCATTGGTTGCCTGACCGCCATGGCCGGTGCCGACGTGGCTATCGGCCTTTATGAGCGGTGGGCGGCCAAGCGCATCGGGATCAACCAAGGCTCCCGCCAGGACCCGCAGTAATCGTTGCAAGGACGCTACATAAAATGACGCTTATCGAAAAGCCATCCCAACTGCCCCAGGCCGTGGGCGCTGCGCTGCATGCAGCCTTCCCGGACCTCAAGGTCGGCAGTCATCAGGACTTCCAGGGCGACACTGAAAAAACCGGTGTGCAGGTCACAGTCGAAGGCAATGGCCCGGGCATTCGCTCTCGCGAAGGGCGCAAGGCTCACGTGCTGAGCATTTCACTCAGGGCCATGGTCGCCCCCGGGGCATTGCCGTTCGATGCCTGCGACCTGGCCAGCCAACTCATGGACCTTGTGCTGGATAACCGTTGGGACCTGCCCCAGGCACAGTGCGATTTGCCCGCAAATATCGTCGCCGCTCCGGCTGTGCGCAGCACCCTTCATGCGGACTACGACACCTGGACGGTTTCCTTCACTCAACCCCTCTATCTGGGGCCGCCGTTACTTGAAGATCCTGCAGGCCAGCCGCTGTTTGCCTGCACCTGGGACGTCTCCAACATCGACGACCCAGCCCAATACAAACCACTGGCGGAGTAGCCCATGTTCGACGCGCTGTTACGCATGCAATTGGGACCGATCGTCGAACGCCTGGCAGAGATGGAGACCCAACTCGAAGACCTTTACCGCCGCGCTGAAAGCTTCTGCCGGATTGGCATTTGCCAGCAGGTCGATGCGGCTAGCAACACTTGCAAGGTCAGCCACGGTGATTTGCTGACCCCGGCGATCCGCTTTTTCAACCCCAGCGCCGGTGCGCAAACGGAAACCCGCATCCCCACGGTGGGCGAGCAATGCCTGTTGCTTAACTACGGTGGCGGGGAGGGCGGCGTGCAGTCAGTGGCGCTGTTCGGCCTCAACAGTGATCGCTTTCCGCCGGTCTCCAGCGTCGCGACGCTGACCAGGCGTCGCCATCAAGACGGCACCCAAAGCGACTACGACGACGCCAGCCATACCTTCAACTGGGTCAACGGCCCAACCATCGTCAGCGGCTCCCGTGAACAGGTCGACATTAAAGTCGGCGCTGCCAGCCTGACCATGAATGCCCAGAGCATCACTTTGCAAATCGGCGGCACCAGCCTGTTGCTGGATGCTGGCGGAGCTCACTTCAGCGGCCCGGTAGTGGACCATCAAGGACGCGTCATCAGCCCGCGATAAGGACATCCCATGCTCGGAATCGAGAGGAACACCGGCGCAGCCGTCGATGACTGGCTGCAATTTGTGCAGCGCGCCACCCGAGCGCTGACCACCCCCGTGGGCACCCGGCAAAAGCGTCCGTTGTATGGCTCGCTGATCCCGCAGTTGCTCGGGCAAAACCTCGGCGACGACCTGCTGATTCTCGCCCAGAGCCATGCCGCCCAGGCGTTCTACAACACCCATAACGGCATCAGCGATTTTGACCCCCAGGTCATTGTCGCCACTCGCCAAGGCGCCGGCCTGCTGCTGCGGTTTGCCGGTACCTGGAAAAACCGCCAACAAACCTTCGAGGTCGTGACATGAGCATGTTGATCCCCGGCCAGAACCAACTGGCGGAACCGACCATCATCAAGGTGGATGAGTTCGAACCGTTGCTGGCCGAGTTCAAGACGTTTGTCATCGACTACGTCGCCACCCGCGCGCCGCAAAGTGCGGTCAAACTCAAGGCCAGCCTCGACAACGAAAGCGAACTGCTGACCCTGGCCCTGGAAGCGTTTTGCGTGCGCCTGCAAACCCACGAGCGCAAATACAACGCCCGTATCAAGCAGATGCTGGCGTGGTGGGCTACCGGCAGCAACCTGGATGCGCGCCTAGCCGACATGGGCCTGGAACGCCAAGTGCTCGACCCTGGCGACCCGGCGGCGTTCCCGCCCGTGCCGCCCACCCTGGAAAGCGACGACGACGCTCGCCTGCGTTACTACCTGGCGCCCCATGCTCCGGCGGCCGGCTCGCGGATGCAGTATCGCCGCGAAGTGTTCACCCTTGGCGAGCGCCCGGCGGTGAGAGTGCAAAGCGCGACGCCGGGAGTGGTGAGCGTCATCTACACCTTCGATCCGGATGGCTATGCAGCCCAGGTCAAGGACGGCAACGCCCGACGCACCGCACCGGGTGAAGTCATGGTCACTGTGCTTTCCCGCGAGGGCGACGGCACGCCGTCCGCGGACTTGCTTGACGGTGTACGTCGACATTTCGCACGGCCGGATGTAAGGCCGGAAACCGATCTTGTCAGCGTCCAAGGCGCACAGATTCAACCCTACAAAATTCGCGTGGTGGCCAAGATCAACGCCGGCCCGGATTCGGGGTTGACCCAAGTAGCGGCGCAGAAACTGCTGCAAGACTACGCAGAGTCCTGCCATCGCCTGGAGGGGCGGGTTGACCCCAGCTGGATCGACTACGCCATCCACAGTGCCGGAGCTGCGCAACTGCAGATCCTGGAACCGCTGGCGCCGATTGTCAGCACCGCGTTCCAGGCCCCGTATTGCACGGGCGTCGAGGTGGAGGTGCGCACGCTATGAGTGAGCCTAAAGCGAGTTTACTACCGACCAACAGTTCACCGCTGGAAAAGGCGCTGGACCAGGGTTTCGGCACATTGCTCGAGCGCGTCACACCGCCGTTTCCAGCGCTGATGAACCCACTTCAAACCCCCAGCGAATTCCTCCCGTACCTGGCCGCCGACCGCGGCGTCAGCGAATGGGATGCCGAAGCCAGCGAGGCGGAAAAGCGCCTGACCGTGGCCTTGTCCTGGCAAATCCAGCGCCAGGCCGGTACGCCCAAGGCGCTGAGTCATGCGGTGGAGTCATTGGGCTTCACTCCCAACATCAGCGCCTGGTATCAGCAACGCCCCTTGGGTGTGCCTTACACCTTCGACGTACAGGCGATCATCGGGCGCAGTTGGTCCAGCGGCGATCACAACCGGCTGATCCGGCGTATCAATGCGGCCAAGAGTGAGCGCGATCAGGCGACGATCACCATCGTGCATGAAACCGACGGTCAGCTCGCGCTTACGCAAGTGCTCGACGCCCCTTTAAGCGATGGCGAGTTCTATCTGAACGGCGCGCTGCCTGAATTGGCGCTGGTTGCCCGGCTAAAGAGTGCCGGGGTTGCCCAGCACTACACCATTAACGACTACGACCTCAGGGCGCAGCCATGACAGATGAAATAACGCGCTTGGTGCGCTTCACCTCCAAAGGTTTGGATGAAGTGCTGCAGGCAAAGAACCAGGGCCTCAAAGGCGAAATCACCCACATCGGCGCCGGCACTGGCCGCTATACCCCCGACGGTAGCGAGGTAGCCTTGCGCGATGAGCGCCAACGGGTGGCCATCGTCGATTACGAAGACCTGGGCGCGCGCCAACTCAGGATGGCCGCGCTGTTTGATGGCGACGGTGAATATGAGATTGGCGAGTTCGGTTTTTACCTCGCAAGCGGGACTTTGCTGGCGGTGTATTCCGTGGCGGGGAAGTTGCTGACGTATAAGGCGGCGGCGGCTCGGGTGCTGCAGAAGTTTACGTTGGATGTATCGCCCTTGCCGGCGGATAGCGTGACAGTAGTGGTGGGGACTGAGAATCTCAATGTCTTACTAACGGAAGAGCTGGCTTCACTCTCGGCAGCGAGCATCGACAATATGACACGGGGTATCGGGGTTCTATTTCGCCTGATGGCGCTGGAGGAGAGAACAGTTTAACCGCCTCTTTCAAATGACCCTGAGGACGGAATACGTTGGCTTGATTGAAAGCCGTTAAGGGATGACCAGTAAAACAAGGAGCTCAAACATTGAGTACTGAACAGCAATTGGCCGCCGTTGTCAGCGCGGCAAACAACTTGACGAATACTGTGGCGGGTAAGGTAGGGGAAATTGACAAAGCCCTTGCAGATGCCCAGAGGAAGTATGAAGACCAGCTTTTGAGTTTGAGTCGCCATATACCCAGAGTGGCGATGACAAAAAACTTTCATATGGCTCCCGATGCGACGGGCAACCTGATTGACGGCTGGTATGTTCATACCCAAGTCACGGCGACAAAAACACGAACGATTACTCAGGTAGCTCAGTCGGCGGGACGCCCTCAGGCAGACGTCGATTTTATGCGCCAGGTTCAGGCAGATGTGCGTGAGCAGTTTCCTGATTTCGATATTAGTTCAGCCGAGTATTGGCGAAACCCGATTCATGTCTGGCAGATGAAATGGTCGGAGGACAATGTCAGTCCGTGGCTTGCGTTCCCTTGTGCGGTCGATATGGAACGATTGAGCGGAACAACACCTGTGCCTCTCAACACTCATATGACGATAGCTGCTTTTGTTCGGGTGGTAGAGGGTTCTGTCGACGGCACATGGACTACCGGCAACAAAAAGGGTAAATGGCGCTGGTGCGCTGTGCCTGTACCACCGACAGGGTTCTTTTCTCACTATATGCATATTCACCCTATGCGTACTTCTAATAGTGGACTAATTGAAGTCATGCTTGGCGGTGCCTGTACAGGTGTCGTCACTCACCCATCCGATTGGGGAACTATGTTGGCTCTGGGTTAAGGAAAATACTGATGAAACCTGAATTTGCACTTGCTGAGATTCACCCGCTGATTAAATGGACACTGATTCGTAAAGCTCGTGATGCTGACTTGGCGGCCAGTGATTATGCGGCCATGCCCGACTATCCAATGCTGGATAAGGATCGTCCTGTATTTATGGCCTACCGTCAGGGCTTGCGTGATATCCCTGATCAAGGCAGCGATCCTGATGCAGTTGTGTGGCCTCCTAAACCTGGTTTTCTGAAATAACCCACCGCGAAAGCGGTTTTTTTTCGCCTCCCCCAAGCCCCTCCCCGCAGGGGCTTTGGCATTTTCCACCCGGAGATTTCCACTCATGCCCACCCGCCAAACCTACACCGTCCTCATCCCATTCCCCATCGGTAACGGCCATTGGTCTACCGCCGGCGAGGAGCTGGAACTGCTGGACGTCGAAGCATCCGCCCTGCGCACCGCTGGCCGCCTGGAACTGACCAGCGTCCTCAACTCCACCCCCAAGAAGGCTGAATAATCATGGCTGAGGTTTTGAACTTCGAGCACAACGGCATCACTGTGAATGCCACTGAATCCCCCGAGGCCATGGGTGGCCTTGGCGATAACGTGATCGGCCTGGTCGGCACTGCGCCGAATGCCCATGCTTCGATTCCCAAAAACGCGCCGTTTCGCATCAACAGCTTCACCACCCAGGCGCTGCTGGACCCCACCGGCACCGAGTCGGGCACCTTGTTCCAGGCGGTGTACCAGATCCTCAAAGTGGTCAAGGTGCCGGTCTACGTGGTCATCGTCGAAGAAGGCGCCACCCCAGCCGATACGATCAACAATGTGATCGGCGGCAACGACCCGGTCACCGGCCGCAAGCTGGGCCTGGCGGCCCTGAGCAGCGTGCCTGAAGACCTGACCATCATCGGCGCCCCAGGCTTTACCGGCACCAAGGCCGTGGCCGGTGAATTCGCCTCCTTTGGCAAGCGCATCAAGGCCCGTGTGGTACTGGATGGCAAGGACGCTTCGGTGGCCGATCAAGTGACCTACAGCGGCGAGCTGGGCGGTGCCGACCTCGGTTTCGACCGTTGCCTGCTGGTGCACAACATGCCGTCGGTGTACTCCAAGGCCGCGAAGAAAAACGTATTCCTGTCGCCATCCTCGTTGGCCATCGCCGCACTGGCCAAGGTCAAACAGTGGGAAAGCCCGGGCAACCAGGTGACCTTCGCCGAAGACGTTTCCCGCGTGGTCGAGTACAACATCCTCGATACCTCCACCGAAGGCGACCTGCTCAACCGCTACGGCGTGAGCTACTACGCCCGCACCATCCTCGGCGGTTTCTCGCTGCTGGGTAACCGCTCCATCACCGGCAAGTTCATCAGCTACGTCGGCCTGGAAGATGCTATCAGCCGCAAGCTGGTCAAGGCCGGCCAGAAAGCCATGGCCAAGAACCTCACCAAGTCCTTCATGGACCAGGAGGTCAAGCGCATCAACGACTGGCTGCAAACCCTGGTGGCCGACGAGACCATCCCTGGCGGCAGCGTATACCTGCACCCGGAATTGAACAGCGTCGAGAAGTACAAGAACGGCACCTGGTTCATCGTTATCGACTACGGCCGCTACGCGCCGAACGAACACATGGTTTATCAACTCAACGCCCGCGATGAAATCATCGAGCAGTTCCTGGAGGACGTTCTCTAATGTTTACCAACCGAGTCAGACAGGCCATTGCGGCCACCCTTCAAGGCCTGCCGTTGTCCGCAACCGTGGAAGAGTTCACCCCGCCGAAGATCGAGTTCGACATGGAGCCCATGTCCGGAGGTCGCTTTATCGCCGAGGAAATGGCCAAGAGCGGCAAGGTGCTCAATGCCAAGCTGGTGCTGCAAGGTGCCGGTCCGGAAATCATGCTGGCCCTGGGCGTGCGCATGGGCGACGACATCCTGCTGAACGTGCGTGAAGCCGGCCAGGACCAGGACGGGAAGACCTACTTCACCTACCACA
The DNA here is from genome assembly GCF_023127895.1 of Pseudomonas sp. NCIMB 10586. Lineage (NCBI taxonomy): Bacteria > Pseudomonadati > Pseudomonadota > Gammaproteobacteria > Pseudomonadales > Pseudomonadaceae > Pseudomonas > Pseudomonas sp. NCIMB 10586. The sequence continues at coordinate 25,165 of NZ_SPKQ01000018.1, read as the reverse complement.
CCGTCGGCGGCAAGCTCAAATCCCTGGAGGAGGCGAAGCTGAAAATGGGCGACAAGGCTACCACCACGCTGGAACTGTCCTGCCGTACCTACAACCGTCTGGAAAATGGCGTTTCGGTGATCGACATCGACGTGCGCACCCAGAAGTTCGTGCTCAACGGCGTCGACATTCTGGGCGATGCGCGCCGCGCCGTGCTGATGCCGTAAGGATAACTGCAATCGAAGCGGGCACGGTCAATGTGGGAGCCGGGCTTGCCCGCGATGCAGGCGACTCGGTGCGTCTGGAGCACCGAGTTGATGCTATCGCAGGCAAGCCAGCTCCCACAGAGACCGCGCTCAGATTGGGATTCCCGTGCTTTTCAATACCGTTCTACAAGGAATTGCCCCATGGCCTGGATGCCACCGTTGCACATCCTGCTGGCTCCGATCACCGCCGACACCGGCGCGACGATCCAGCAGGTTCAGCTCAAACCGTTGTTCTACGCCGCGCAAAAAGACGCGCTGGCCCGGGCCGGTGATGACGAGGACGATCAGTTTTTCGAACTGGCGAAACTCGCCACCGGCCTGTCGGAAAAAGAGCTCGACCAGCTCAAGCGCCCTGACTACGTGAGCATTGCCCAGTACGTACACGAGATGTCGACGCGCCCGACGTCGTTCTTCCTGAATGCGGATGAAGCGACACCCCACGACCAACCCGTCCAGTTGCTATTGCCCCTGGACGCAGCCGGCCGAACCCTGACCGAACTGTCGCTGGAAATGCCTGCCCTGCGTGCCACCAAGGTGATGAAAAAACTCGCCACCAACAAAGAGCGCGCCGAGTTCATCACCGCCCATTGCACCGGCCTGATGATCCCTGACCTGGCCGGCTTGACCGTGCCCGACTGGACGGAACTGCAGGAGCGTATCGACGATTTTTTAAATCAACCGGCGGACTTCTTTCGCAGCGCGACATCGAAGTAATCCTCGATGTGGTGCCGCTGATCTACTCGGTCAATGAGGCGGAGATCCTCGACTGGGACGCCGGAAAAGCATTGCGCCGCTACGACATAGCGATCACTCGCCTTGGCGTTAAACAGGAGTAAGCGGGATGCAAGAAACTCAATTTGGGACCAGGCTCGTCCAGGAGGACAAGCGTTGGCTGCTTGGCGATGCGGACCTGGGCAATGTGCTGGCGCCGTTTTCCGCAGACCTCGCCGCGCCTGTCAGCCTTGAATCGGTACCACAGTCGGCGCCGTTATTGTTGCCGCAGCCGCAGCCGCAACCGCAACCGCAACCGCAACCGCAACCGCAACCGCTGCCGGAGCTGACCTCGGCGCTGATCACCGTCAGTGTGGACATCAACGCTCTGGCCCAAGAGCAAATTCGGTTGCGCGAAACACTGGAAACGCTCACCAGCACGCTGTTCATTAGCGCCAATTCGCTGTCAACCAAGACGGCAGAGGTCCGCGCGGGAGTCGCAGAAAGCAAGCAGGACAAGCCTGCGTCTGCTACCCCGTCCTGGGGGGAAAAAAGTGTTGAACTGGCCACGGATGCCGTCAAGTTCGTCGGCAAGGAAGTGTTCACCGGTTTGTGGGATAAAGCCAAAGACCGTCTTTCAGGCAAGGCGATTGATGCGGTGGCTGCCAGGTATCCGAAGGGTGCCAAGTGGCTCAAGGACGATAACGGCAAGGGCGCTGAAAAAGGCAAGGACTGTTGCTGCACCGGAGCAGTGCCTGTGCAGATTCGCGGCCCGCTTGATAGCGCTGCCGCACAGTTGCCAGAGAGTGTCGGTGAGACCGCCAGGAAAGAAGAGAAGGCACGCCCCAAAGATAATCCCAGGAGGCCGCGCGGCAAGCGTAACAAGGCCCGTCAAATAAAATCGCGCGAGGTCAAAATCCCAGAGGTCAGAGGGCGGACCGATCTCAAATCGCAGCCTACTGTCACGCCAGCCCCTGCTGCGCCGCCAGTCAATATCATGGGCCAGCCGCAGCTAGCGTTCGACAGCAAACGGGTGAGCGAGACTACACGCAGTATTTCCGGCAACTCATTGACCTCTTACGCAGCCGCTTCGGCAGACCGAGTCGCAGCACAGGGTGGGCCCAAGGGTTTGGCCCCTGGACTGTCGGGGACGCTCGCAAAGCTTGAATCGTCCGCCGTACGCCGCCTTGGCCCGCTGAAGTATGTCGACACCGCCGTGGATGTGATCCAGGGCGTACGCAATGGCGACGCCAAGGCCGTCGGTGCTGGCCTTAGCACCGCTGGCGGCGCCTGGGCGGGAGCATCCGCCGGCGCCGCGCTCGGCACTCTGGTTTTCCCTGGCATTGGCACCGCAGTCGGTGGCGTCATCGGTGGCTTGCTGGGCAGCGAAGCAGGCAGTTGGCTCGGTGACAAACTGTTCAGCGCAAGTGATCGCCTGCCCGCGCCCAACGCGCTGAGCAAGGAACTCAACAGCGCCCGCACCGACAACGTCCAGGTCACGCTTGCACCGAGTATCCAGATCACCGGCGTCAACCCCGCCGATGCCCAGCAGGTCGTCAACCAGGTGATCCAGGCCCTGCAATTTCAATGCGTGCCGATGGTCACCGATTCCCTGGGCATCCGGCGCAACGCGGCACTGGCCGATCCTTCAGGAGGTGATTGATGCGACAACAAATGGTGCTGGGCGACTTTATTTTTGGCTTATCCCGAGGGTTCGCCTATTCCACACTGGCCCGCAACAGCGACGGCGGCTGGAGTGACCTGGCGATTATTGCCAGCAAACCCCAGTCGCGGCAGAACGGCCAGAAGCTGGAAAAACTCACCTTCAGCGGCACGGCCATGTACGCCGTTGGCATGCAGCGCCTGGACGAATTGCGCGCTCTGCAAAATGCGCGGGCGCCGTTGCCGCTGGTCGACGGTATCGGCCGTAACTGGGGCCTGTGGCGGATCAATTCGGTGGTGGAAGCCCAAAGCAATGTGATCGATGACGGCACTGCCATGGTCATGACCTGGACCCTTGAGCTGGAGGAGTTCGTCAATGCGTAGAGTGCGAAGTATTGCCGGTGATTCGGTCAACCTGCTGCTCTACCGTGAGCTGAAGCGTTGCGATGACGCGGCGGAAGAAACCCTCTGGCGCTTGAACCCTGAACTGGCTGAATACGGCCCTGTACTGCCGGCAGGCGTATGGGTGGTCGTGCCTGAGATGCAAGCCCGGCCGGCTGCTGTACGGCCCGTTCTGGCCTGGGATTGAGGAGGTTGCATGGCACACGGATTTACCCCGATCGTAGAGTTCTACGGCGCCAACGCGGCGCTGCTCAATCAACGCCTGATGCACTGGAGCCACACCGACGCCGCGGGCATCCAGACTGACCGCCTGGAACTGACCCTTAACATAGAAGGGCTGGAGGGCTTGCCCAGCCTCAGTGGCAAGATCGGCCTGCGTGTCGGTTACCAGGAAACCGGCTTGGTGGAAAAAGGCGAGTTTGTCGTCACCCAACGCACCCCAGTGTTGTTTCCGATGCGCCTGATGATCGTGGCCACCGCCGCGCCCTTCAGCGAGGCGGATAAAAGCGGCTATCGCCAGCGCCGCTCCGCCAGCCATGGGCCGACTACCTTGGGGGCGTTGTTTCGTCAACTGGTCAGCCGCCATGGTTTTTCACCGCGAGTGGCACCGACGTTGGACGGCATTGCGATTGCGCACATCGACCAGTCCAACGAAAGCGACATGGCCTTCATCACCCGCTTGGCCAAACGCTACAACGCTGTCACCAAGCCGTTCAACGAACTCTATGTGCTGGCCGAAGCGGGGCAAGCCAAATCACTCTCCGGCCAGCTATTACCGCAAGTGAAATTGTCGGTGACCGAGGACAACCGTCCCGGTGAGCAGGCCTTTATCACCGCCAAGCTCGACGAAAAATCGCGCTCCAAATACATGGGCAGCCGCGTCAGCTGGTGGGATTCCGGAGCTGGCAAGCAGCGCATGGTCCAGGTCGGGATTGCCCCGTTCAAGACCCTGCGCCAGCGCTGCCAGAACGAAGCCGAAGCCCGCGCCGTGGCCGAAGGCGAACTGCGCCGGGTGGGCCGTGAAGGTTTGAAGCTGCAGATCGATTGCCCCGGTAACCCGCTGCTCGCTGCCGAAGGCTTGCTGGTGCTGGATGAAACCTGGCCTTCGTATATGCAGGGGCGCTGGTCGATTACCCAAGTGACCCACGTCGGCGACCCGGCGACGGGGTATCGCAGTTCGATCATGGCCAGTGGATTGGCGTCTTAGGCGCGGGCAGAAGAGGGAGCTTGAGTTCGTGTATCACTGAAAGCTCGAGCTCAAGAAGGAGGGATGCATGGTTCTATCTGAGCAACAGCTGGTTAAAGTACTACCAAACTCCCGCCTTAAAGCGGGAGTTTTCATTTCGGCGTTAAACACGGCGATGTCCCATCACCAAATCACCACACCTGAACGCACTGCGGCATTCCTCGCCCAAATCGGCCACGAATCTGCTCAGTTGCTCTATGTGCGAGAACTGGGTAGCGATCACTACCTGAGCAAATACGACACCGGTACCCTGGCCGCCCGGCTGGGCAACACGCCCGAGGCGGATGGCGATGGCCAGAAGTATCGGGGCAGGGGGCTTATCCAGATCACGGGGCGTCGCAACTACCTGGCCTGCAGCCGAGCGCTGTTCGGCGATGATCGCCTGCTGCTGCAACCGCAATTGCTGGAGCAACCGCAATGGGCTTGCGAATCGGCAGCCTGGTTTTGGCAGAGCAACGGTTTGAATGAACTGGCCGACAGGGACCAATTCACCGCTATCACTCGGCGTATCAACGGCGGTCTCAATGGCCTGGATGAGCGTTTGCGCTTGTGGGCGCGGGCCAAGGCGGTGTTATGCATCTCCTAAGTGCGTTGCGTTTGATCGGCGTGTGTCTGCTCATGGCGTTTGTTTGGCAGGTCCAGGCTTGGCGATATGGTGCGCAGCTTGAGCTGCAATCAAGCACCCATGCTCAAGCGCTGAACCAGCAAAGGCTGGCAGCACAAAACCAACGCCGGGCTCTGGAGCAACAGCTCAACGTCAACGACCACCAACACACCCAGGAGTTGAGCGATGCCCAACGCAACCAAGCTGCTCTGCGTGACCGTCTGGCCACTGCTGATGTGCGGTTGTCAGTCCTTCTCGACGCCGCCGATTCCGCCACTGGCTGTACAGTGCCTGCCTCCACCACCGCCGGCAGCCTGGTTCATGCAGCCCCGCGAGCCCGACTTGACCCGGCGCATGCTCAGCGAATTATCCGCATCACCGACGACGGCGACAGCGCCCTGATCGCCTTGCGCGCTTGCCAGGCCTATGTGCAGGCCGTCGCGCGTTAGCCTCTTGATGCACTCTGTATCTTGCATGGCCGATAGGCTCCTGTAGGGTAGGCGAACCCCCGCCCACTCCTGGAGACGACCGTGAAGGAAATCACTCAACTGGCCGCTGAACTGGGTCGCCGTTTGCAGGTGCTCAGTGCCCACGTCACCACTGCCGAGTCCTGTACCGGCGGCGGCATTGCCGAAGCCATCACGCGGATCCCGGGCAGTTCGGCCTGGTTCGAGGCGGGCTATGTCACCTATTCCAATCGCCAGAAGACCCGGCAGTTGAACGTGCCGGAAAAACTCTTTTCCAAAGTAGGCGCCGTCAGCCAGGAAGTGGTGGAGGCGATGGCCCGCGGCGCTCAGGAAAAAAGCCTGGCGCGGTTTGCCGTGGCGGTCAGCGGTGTGGCCGGCCCCGATGGCGGCTCGCCAGACAAGCCGGTGGGCACCGTTTGGCTGGCCTTTGCAGTGGGCGACGAGGTGACAGCCGAGCTTGCGCACTTCCCCGGCAACCGCGACGAGGTGCGCCGACAAACGGTAAAAGCCGCACTGGAGGGCTTGTTGCGACGAGCTGCAGCAGAAATCGAGAAACAGGGGTAGGCGATCACCGATCTTTGTGGAACAATACTGTCTACTTATACAGGTGTTGGCCGTCAGGCCTTATTGATTACGTGAGGACTTTAATGGACGACAACAAGAAGAAAGCCTTGGCTGCGGCCCTGGGTCAGATCGAACGTCAATTCGGCAAGGGTGCCGTAATGCGTATGGGCGATCACGACCGTCAGGCGATCCCGGCTATTTCCACTGGCTCTCTGGGTCTGGACATCGCGCTCGGCATTGGCGGCCTGCCAAAAGGCCGTATCGTTGAAATCTACGGTCCTGAATCTTCCGGTAAAACCACCCTGACCCTGTCGGTGATTGCCCAGGCGCAAAAGATGGGCGCCACCTGCGCGTTCGTCGACGCCGAGCACGCCCTGGATCCTGAGTACGCCGGCAAGCTGGGCGTCAACGTCGATGACCTGCTGGTTTCCCAGCCGGACACCGGCGAGCAAGCCCTGGAAATCACCGACATGCTGGTGCGCTCCAACGCCATTGACGTGATCGTGGTCGACTCCGTGGCTGCCCTAGTACCCAAGGCTGAAATCGAAGGCGAAATGGGCGACATGCACGTGGGCCTGCAAGCCCGCCTGATGTCCCAGGCGCTGCGTAAAATCACCGGTAACATCAAGAACGCCAACTGCCTGGTGATCTTCATCAACCAGATCCGCATGAAGATCGGCGTGATGTTCGGCAGCCCGGAAACCACCACCGGTGGTAACGCGCTGAAGTTCTACGCTTCGGTCCGTCTGGATATCCGCCGTACTGGCGCGGTGAAGGAAGGTGACGAGGTTGTCGGTAGCGAAACTCGCGTCAAGGTTGTGAAGAACAAAGTGGCCCCGCCATTCCGTCAGGCTGAGTTCCAGATTCTCTACGGCAAGGGTATCTACCTGAACGGCGAGATGATCGACCTGGGTGTACTGCACGGTTTCGTCGAAAAGTCCGGTGCCTGGTATGCCTACAACGGCAGCAAGATCGGTCAGGGCAAGGCCAACTCGGCCAAGTTCCTGGCGGACAACCCGGATATCGCTGCCACGCTTGAGAAGCAGATTCGCGACAAGCTGCTGACCCCGGCGCCGGACGTGAAAGCTGCCGCTAACCGCGAGCCGGTTGACGAGATGGAAGAAGCCGACACTGACATCTGAAGCAAACGATGACCGTTGTACTGGATACACTCGTTGCCGTTCGGCGCACTGCAATGGACCTGCTCGCTCGCCGCGAGCATGGCCGAGTCGAGCTGACGCGTAAATTGCGTCAGCGCGGCGCAGAGCCTGAGATGATCGAAACAGCCCTCGACCGTTTGACAGAAGAAGGGCTGTTGTCGGAAGCCCGTTACCTTGAAAGTTTTGTGTCCTACCGAGCGCGCTCCGGTTACGGCCCTGCGCGGATTCGTGAAGAGCTGAGCCAGCGTGGTCTGCAACGTGCCGATATCGACCTTGCCCTGCGTGAGTGCGGTATCAACTGGCAGTCGCAGTTGGAAGACACTTGGCGCCGCAAGTTTGCGGGGCACCTTCCGATTGACGCCAGGGAGCGTGCGAAGCAAGGGCGCTTTCTGAGCTATCGCGGGTTTTCGATGGACATGATCAGCCGCTTGTTGAGCGGCCGCGATATGGACGACTGAACGCCCCAAAACGAAAAGGCCCACTATGAAAATAGTGGGCCTTTTTTTTCGCCTGCAAAAAACTACGCCGGCAGTGACGTCACACGTTGCTGCGTCTTGCCTTGGGCCTGTGCCCAGTTTTCCGGCAGGTTGATGTAATCCACCAATTCACGCAGTCGCCCCTGGTCGCGGCCATTGAAGTTGAACATCAGGCGGGTCAAGTGACTGAACCTTGGTTCGTCATGGTCTTCGCCTGTATAGGCGAGCTGTTGAAACTCGCCACTGAGCCGCAGGCTGGCAAACTCTTGCTGCAAATGGGCCAGAGCACGCTCACTGAGAGGATGGTTCATGCGCACCACAAACTCGCGTTTCAACCAACGGGTGGAGTGGAAGTTGGCATAGAACTGGTTGATTTCATCCACTGCTTCTTCGGCGCTGTAGACCAGGCGTATCAGCTTGAGGTCAGTAGGCAGAATGTAGCGGTTGGCTTCCAACTGGCTGCGGATAAAGTCCAGGGCACCTTGCCAGAACCCACCGCCTGGCGCATCCAGCAACACTACTGGCACCAGCGGGCTCTTGCCAGTCTGGATCAGGGTCAGTACTTCCAAAGCCTCGTCCAGGGTGCCGAAACCGCCTGGGCACAACACCAGCGCATCGGCTTCCTTGACGAAGAACAACTTGCGGGTAAAGAAGAAGTGGAATGACAGCAGGTTTTCGGTGCCATCGATGGTGGGGTTGGCGTGCTGTTCAAAGGGTAGCGTGATATTGAACCCCAGGCTGTGCGCCAGGCCCGCGCCTTCGTGGGCTGCCGCCATGATGCCGCCGCCACCGCCGGTGATCACCATCAGGTCGGAGCGCGCCAATGCTGCACCCACCTCTCGGGCCAGTGCATACAGTGGGCTTTCCACAGGTGTACGTGCCGAGCCGAACACCGTCACCTTGCGCCGGTCCTTGAATTGTTCGAGTACGCGAAATGCATGGTCCAATTCACGAATGGCGCGCAGGGTGATCTTGGCATTCCAGCGATCCCGGTCGTCCTGGGCCATGCGCAGAACGGTAAGGATCATGTCGCGATAAAGGGGGATATTCGGGCTGTTGGGGGCGATCAACTGGATTTGCGCGTCGACCTGCTGCGTGAGGTCGGTCCCGTTTTCTTCAAAATGACGAAGCAACTGATCATTGGATTCATAAGGCATTCAACTTCTCCTTCTTTACAGGGCCTGGATAGTCGACGAGAGCGTCGTCGGGGCCACGACACTGCATGTGTCGTTGCATGCCACAGGAGGGCAGGCCGCGTATGCCCTGAAAGTGTTACAGAACAGCATTGAAGTAGCTGTGGGCGGGCGTATGGGATGGCTTGATCATGGGCCGAAAAACCCTTGGCTGGCAACCGCTTATTGGTTACTCATCGCGTAGTTTAGTCGTTGGCAGGAGCTGGAGCGGGGGAGTGCGCGCCGCTGGACAGCCGCGCGCGAGGGTTTAGCAGTGGTTACTTTTTCTTCTTCGCCGGAGCCGGGCAATCCGCTTCTACGAACTTGACCGATGCCACAGGGCGGTTGCTTTTGTTCTCGGTGATTTCATAGCGCATCACTGCGCCCTTTGCCATCAGTTCGCGGTAGCCTGGGTTGGTGCATACGCTGCGGCCCAACTGGAAATACACAGCCTTGGGGTTGGCACGCATCTGTTCGGCACGATCAGGCTGAACGCTGAGGTGATCAATCAGCTGCATACCTTCAACGGTGTAGGCCACTTCCAGGGTCTTTTCATCAATTTCCCGGGGCAGGTCCTTGTTGCTTTCGGCCGCGACGCTTTGCAGCTTCCTGTTCATTTGAGCCTCCAGCAGCGAGGCCGCGTGGGCGCCCATAGGCAAGACCAACGCTATGGCGAGGGATGGGGCAACAAGGCGCAGCATGGAACGCAGCATGAAACTCTCCTGATTCGGTTACTGGTGCATAGACCAGCCACTGCGCTGTGCGTTCAGTGGCGCGCAATTATAGGTGAGCCCTTGCCACTACAGCCAGGCGTATCGCTGGTAAACTGCGGGACTTCTGCTTTTCACGAGTTTCTTCCGTGCCGATTCCCTTTTCTTCGCCGCGTGCCCGATGAGCCACGCCGTTTCCCGTTTGCGTGCTCAGCGTCTGGCGCGTGCCGTCAGGCCGTTTCTTAATCGTGGTTCCCGAGCCGAGCGTTGCCCCGGCTGTCGGGTAATTCCCGAGTACTGCTTATGTGCCTGGCGGCCCCAGGTACAAGCCAAGTCGGCCATGTGCCTGTTGATGCATGACGTTGAGCCGATGAAACCCAGCAACACGGGTTGGCTGATCGCTGATGTCATACACGACACCACTGCATTCGCATGGTCGCGCACCGAAGTCGACCCCGATTTGCTCAGATTGTTGGCCGATCCGCAGTGGCAGCCATATATTGTCTTCCCCGGTGAATTCGTGGCACCAGAACGGGTGGTCAGTGAAGTGCGCATGGAGGAGGGCAAGCGCCCGCTGTTTATCTTGCTGGACGGCACCTGGAGCGAAGCGCGCAAGATGTTTCGCAAAAGCCCCTACTTGGAGCACTTGCCGGTACTGAGCCTGGCGCCAGAGCAGTTGTCACGCTACAAACTGCGGCGTTCTAAGCGTGATGACCATTTCTGCACCGCCGAGGTGGCGGCACTTTGTCTGGAGTTGGCCGAAGACGTGGCCGCCAGCGAAGTGTTGGATGCCTATCTCGATGTATTCAGCACCCATTACCTGGCTGCCAAGTTCCAAATGCCGCTGGACCCGATGGACGCTGTGCATACTCGCCTTGCACCCTACATCCCGGCGGTATAACCAGACGACGTTTGCATGATGGCACCGTAAACCTGCAACCCGCTAAAATGCCCTCGGGCGTAGTGCTTGACCCTCCAGGCTACGCTGGTCATGCTGGGCGCCGATTGGGGCGCAACCGTGAATGCCTGACGTCGTTTCACGTGCTTTTGACGTTGAGCAGGCCCTGTGGCGATAGCTGCCAGGCCGTCGCCTTGTGTATTGGTGAGCCCTGAACCATCAGGGCTGCCATAAAAAACAGGATCATTTAACCAATGGCCACATACGAAATCCTGATAGCCGATGACCATCCGCTGTTTCGCAGCGCTCTGCATCAGGCAGTCACCCTGGGGCTTGGCCCTGATGTTCGCCTGGTCGAAGTGGCCAGCATCGCCGAACTGGAAGCTCGCCTCACCGAAAAATCCGACTGGGACCTGGTGCTGCTCGACCTGAACATGCCCGGTGCCTACGGCTTTTCCGGGCTGGTGCTGCTGCGCGGGCAATACCCGCAGATCCCCGTGGTGATGGTCTCGGCCCAGGAGGAAGCCGACGTGGTGGTGCGCTCCAAGGAGTTTGGCGCCAGTGGCTTCATTCCCAAGTCCAGCGCGATGGAAGATATCCAGAAAGCCGTGCGCGCGGTATTGGACGGCGATGTGTCCTGGCCGCCCCAGGCGTTTGAACAAATCAACGTGTCCGACGAAGCCAAGGCCGCCCGTGATGGCCTGGCCAGTCTCACACCTCAGCAGTTTCGGGTGCTGACCATGGTCTGCGAGGGTTTGCTGAACAAGCAGATTGCCTACGAATTGAGCGTGTCGGAAGCGACCATCAAGGCCCATGTCACGGCGATTTTCCGTAAGCTGGGAGTGCGTACCCGGACCCAGGCGGCGTTGCTCTTGCAACAACTTGAGTCAATCTCGCAACATTAAGTTACAGCCGCTTCACGCTTTTTTGACTTTGCGTGATCTAGCTTCCCCACTTCTTTGGTTCAGTTGCCTACATCTATGTCGCCTTTCAAGGGTCAAACCGGTATCAAACGTATCTTCAATGCAGGGGGCTATTCCCTGGATGGTCTGCGCGCAGCTTTCACCGGCGAGGCGGCGTTCCGTCAGTTGGTGTTGTTGAACGTCATCCTGATCCCTTTGAGCTTTTTCCTGCAGGTCAGTCGGGTCGAGCGAGCACTGCTGATTGCGGTATGCCTGCTGGCGTTGATTGTCGAGTTGCTCAACTCTGCGGTAGAAGCGGCCATTGACCGTATTTCCCTGGACCGCCATCCGCTGTCGAAGAACGCCAAGGACATGGGCAGCGCCGCGCAATTTGTGGCACTGACCATGATCACCCTGGTGTGGGCGGTGATCCTGATCTGACGATCAGGCAATACTCGGCAGCACGATCTCGTCGCTGCGCTGCACCCCGGCGGTGAAGGCGCGGCACAGTTCGAGAAACTCGCGCATCGCCGAGGTCTGGTATTTCTGCTTATGCCAGATGAAGTAGAACTGCCGGGCCAGGTCCAGATCCGGGGTTTCCACCGGTACCAGGCTGCCGCGGCGGAACGCGTCGCGCAGCGCCAGCCGCGAAATGCAGCCGATCCCCAACCCCGACTCCACTGCCCGCTTGATTGCCTCCGTGTGTTCCAGCTCCAGACGGATATTCAGCGCGCTGCGATGATGGCGCATGGCCTGGTCAAACGTCAGGCGCGTGCCCGAGCCTTGTTCGCGCAGGATCCACGCCTCGTGGGTCAACTCATCCATGCTGGCCACGCCACGTTTGGCCAGATGATGCTGGGGCGCACAAAACACCACGAGCTCGTCTTCTACCCAGGTTTGCACCTCGATGTCCGGATGGCTGCAGTCACCTTCGATTAGACCCAGGTCAATTTCGTAGTGCGCTACCTGATGCACGATATGTGCAGTGTTCTGCACATGGAGTTTCACCTGGCTTTCGGGATGCTGCTGCATAAAGCTGCCAATCAGCAGCGTCGCCAAGTAATTGCCGATGGTCAGGGTCGCGCCGACCGCCAAGGAGCCGAAGCCGGACTTGCCGTTGAGCAGGTCCTCGATCTCTTTGGCCTGGTCCAGCAGTGCAACCGCCTGGGGCAATAGCTGGTGACCGAGGGCGTTGAGACTCAGGCGTTTGCCGGCGCGGTCGAACAATTGGCAGCTGGATTGACGCTCCAGCTCGGTAATCGACGTGCTGGCGGCGGATTGAGATAAGGCCAGAAGGCCAGCAGCGCGCGAGACGCTTTCCTGCTGGGCGACGGCGACGAAAACTTGCAGTTGACGGAGAGTAAATCGCATATCGATATAACCGATAACCCTTATCTTAATAATCCAGTTAACAGATATTGTCGCCGCCATTAGAATGCTGTGCAATTGCGCATCCTTACCTTTGGCGCAGACCCATTTCCAGGAGTCCCCCGTACATGAGCAACATGAACCACGAGCGTGTCCTCAGTGTTCATCACTGGAACGACACTCTGTTCAGCTTCAAGTGCACCCGCGATCCGGGCCTGCGCTTCGAGAACGGTCAGTTCGTGATGATCGGCCTGCAACAGCCCAACGGCCGCCCGCTCATGCGCGCTTACTCGATTGCCAGCCCGAACTGGGAAGAGCATCTGGAATTCTTCAGCATCAAGGTGCCGGATGGCCCGCTGACTTCCCAATTGCAGCACTTGAAGGAAGGCGACGAGATCATCATCAGCAAAAAACCGACGGGCACCCTGGTGCTTGACGATTTGAAGCCGGGCAAACACCTGTACCTGCTCAGCACCGGCACTGGCCTCGCGCCGTTCATGAGCGTGATCCAGGACCCGGAGACCTACGAGCGTTTCGAAAAAGTCATCCTGTGCCACGGCGTGCGCTACGTCAACGAAGTCGCCTACCGCGAATTCATCACCGAGCACCTGCCGCAGAACGAATTCTTCGGCGAGGCCCTGCGTGACAAGTTGATCTACTACCCGACCGTGACCCGCGAGCCGTTCGAAAACGAAGGCCGCCTGACCGACCTGATGCGCAGTGGCAAGCTGTTCAGCGACATCGGCCTGCCACCGATCAACCCCGAAGACGACCGCGCCATGCTGTGCGGCAGCCCAAGCATGTTGGATGAGACCAGCGAAGTGCTGAACAGCTTCGGCCTGAAGGTTTCGCCACGGATGCGTGAGCCGGGCGATTACCTGATCGAGCGTGCGTTCGTCGAGAAGTAATACAGCGTCAGTAAGCAGATCAAAATGTGGGAGGGGGCTTGCCCCGATGGCGGAGTGTCAGTCACTGCATCTGGTGACTGACCCACTACTATCGGGAGCAAGCCCCCTCCCACATTCAGTCTCCGGTTTATCCGGCGGGAACCACTTCCAGCACACAAATCATCCCAGGTTCCGGGTAGTGCCAGCGCACATCCACATCCCATAATTGCGCACCGTATTCCCGTTCCGACGTGGGAACCTGATACGCCGGCCGCGGATCCTGCGCCAAACACTGCTCAATCAGTTCCACCAACGGCTCGCCGAGGCGTTGAGCGTGGCCTTGCGCCTGTTGCAGCGCCGTCTTCAGCCACTGCACCGCAATCAGTTGCGGCGCGCTGCTGGCAATGGTGTTGGTAGCGCTGTCGACAATGTCGGCATAGGGCACATATGGCTTGATATCCAGCACCGGCGTGCCATCGAGCAAGTCGATCCCGGAAATCCACAGTCGCCCCGGTTCCACCTTGTCCAGCTTGACCACCGATTGGCCAATGCCATTAGGTCGGTGGGTGGCACGGGTGGCAAACACGCCCATGGACGTATTGCCGCCCAGGCGTGGCGGGCGCACTTTCAGGCGTGGCTTGTCTTCAAGGGCCTGATGAAACAGGAACAGCAACCACACATGGCTGACCTGTTCCAGCCCCTGCACCGCCTCGCCCTGGTCGAACGGCGCCACCAACTCCAGCACGCCACGGGCAGCCGGTGCCAGTTGCGGTTGGCGCGGGATGGCGAACTTCTCCTTGAAGCAGGAGCGTACGAAACCGACGGGCGAGACCTGGTAACTCATGGCTTAGGCACGGACCCGCAAGGTCAGGCCCTTGAGGAAGTTACGCAGCAACTGATCACCACAGGTGCGGTAGTTGGTATGGCCGAACTTGCGGAACAGCGCGCTCAGCTCTGGCTTGGACACCGGGAACTCCGCTGCCTTGAGGATGGCATGCATGTCGTCTTCCTTCAGTTCGAAGGCCACGCGCAGCTTTTTCAGGATGATGTTGTTGGTCACCGGCGTTTCGATCGGCTGCGGTGGACGGCTTTCGTCCTTGCCGCGCTTGAAGATGACCAGGCCATCGAGGAAGTGAGCCATGACTTCATCCGGGCAGAACACGAAGCCTTCTTCCTCATCTTTCTTGAGGTAGGTCAGCAGGTCTTCCTTGGTCACGTCCATGCCGCCGAGCTTGATGATCTCGACCATCTTGTTGTCGCTGATGTCGAGCATGTAGCGCACGCTGCGCAGTACGTCGTTGTGAATCATGGTGAGCAATCCTGCTATTGAACTGATGACGCCGCCCAATCAGGCGGTGTCGGGAAAAGGGGAACGGCTTAGAACTTCTCTTTGCCGGACAGGTAGCGCCATTGGCCCACTGGCACCTTGCCAATGGACACGCCGCCGATGCGGATACGGCGGATGGCGATGACTTTCAGGCCAACAGCTTCGCAGAACAGCGCGATAACGCCGGGTTGCGGGTTTTTCATCGCAAAGCGCAGGCGGTTTTCGTTCTGCCAGCTGGCTTTCACAGCGGGCAGTTCCTTACCTTTGTAGGTCAGGCCGTGGTTCAGGCGGTTGAGGCCGTGGGCAACCATGTCGCCTTCGACTTCTACTACGTATTCCTGCTCGATCTTGGCGGCATCGGCGGTCAACTTGCGCAGAATCTTCCAGTCCTGGGTGAACACCAGCAAGCCGCTGGCCTTGGCTTGCAAGTCGGCGCTGGCGGTCAGGCGCAGGAAATGCCCCTTGAGCGGGCGCTTGCTGAAGCGGTGTTCTTCAGACAAGGTCTCGGCGCTGATCGTGGCCATGGCGGTTTCAGCGTCCATGCCTGCCGGCGCGTGCAACAGAATGGTCACCGGCTCTGGTGGGGTGGCTTTGGCCTCTGGGTCCAGCTCGACTTTTTCGGTTGTGACCTTGAACTGCGGCTCGTCGATCACTTCGCCGTCCACCGAGACCCAGCCGCCTTCGATAAACAGCTCAGCCTCCCGACGGGAGCAACCGACCAGTTCGATAAGGCGTTTGGAGAGGCGTATGGGGTCAGTCATGACAAGGGCCGTAACAAAAGGGGGCGGCTATTGTACCTGCCTGGCGCCGGTTAATCCCGAGCCCATTTCATTTAGCCCTGGCGCGCCTGTTGTTGCAGCTGGCGCAAACGCATATGCAGCAACGGGTAAGGCTGCCCAAGGCCATCATGCTCCGTGCGTCCGATCACCTCGAAGCCCTGCTTGAGGTAAAAGCCCAGGGCCTGGGGGTTCTGCTCGTTGACGTCCAGTTCCTCGGCGTTCAGGTGTTCGATGGCATAGCCCAGCAATTGCCGGCCCAGGCCCTGGCCACGGTGTTGCGGGTCGATAAACAGCATTTCCACCTTGCCGGCCACCACCCCGGCGAACCCGGTGATGCGCTGGCGCGAGTCCTTGGTGCAGATCAGCATCACCGCATCCAGGTAGCGGGTCAGCACCAGGTTTTTCAACCGGTCGATATAGCTGTCCGGCAGGAAGTCGTGGGTGGCGCGTACTGAGGCTTCCCAGATCTGCGCCAGGCGCGGGTAGTCGCTGGATTTAGGCGTATAGATGACCGAATGCTGTCGCATGACCGCTGCCTCTTGGCGTTATTTGCGCTGATGAGCAAAACGATAGACCTAAAAAAGCCCCGCATCTTGTCAGAGGCGGGGCTTTTTCAAAATATTACGCAAACACGCTTCAGTCGCGCTTTTCAGCCCACAAGTCGTACTCGTCGGCGTCGGTCACGGTGCACCAGACCTTGTCGCCCGGCTTCAAGCCGCTGGCATCGTCAATAAACACGTTGCCGTCGATTTCCGGCGCATCGAAGAAGCAGCGGCCAACGGCGCCTTGCTCGTCGACTTCGTCGATCAGCACTTCGATTTCCTTGCCGATGCGCAGTTGCAGACGCGCCGAGCTGATCGCCTGCTGGTGCGCCATGAAGCGCTCCCAACGATCTTGCTTGACGTCGTCCGGCACCACGGCCAGGTCCAGCAGGTTGGCCGGAGCGCCTTCCACCGGCGAGTACTGGAAGCAGCCGACGCGGTCCAGCTGCGCTTCGGTCAGCCAGTCGAGCAGGTACTGGAAGTCTTCTTCGGTCTCGCCGGGGAAACCGACGATGAAGGTGGAGCGGATGATCAGCTCCGGGCAGATCTCGCGCCAGTTCTTGATACGCGCCAGGGTCTTGTCTTCGAACGCCGGGCGTTTCATTGCCTTGAGCACTTTGGGGCTGGCGTGTTGGAACGGGATGTCCAGGTACGGCAGGATCTTGCCGGCGGCCATCAACGGGATCAGCTCGTCCACGTGCGGGTACGGGTAAACGTAGTGCAGGCGCACCCATACGCCCAGGCTGCTGAGGGCTTCGCAGAGTTCGGTCATGCGGGTTTTCACCGGCGCGCCGTTCCAGAAGCCAGTGCGGTATTTCACGTCGACGCCGTAGGCGCTGGTGTCCTGGGAGATCACCAGCAGCTCCTTGACGCCGGATTTGACCAGGCGCTGGGCCTCGTCAAGCACATCACCCACCGGGCGGCTCACCAGTTTGCCGCGCATCGACGGGATGATGCAGAAGCTGCAGCTGTGGTTGCAGCCCTCGGATATCTTCAGGTACGCGTAGTGGCGTGGGGTCAGTTTGATACCTTGAGGCGGCACCAGGTCGATCAGCGGGTTGTGGTCCTGGCGTGGCGGCACCACTTCGTGCACGGCGTTGACCACCTGCTCGTACTGCTGGGGGCCGGTCACCGCCAGCACACTCGGGTGCACGTTACGGATATTGCCTTCTTCCACGC
The DNA here is from genome assembly GCF_023127895.1 of Pseudomonas sp. NCIMB 10586. NCBI lineage: Bacteria > Pseudomonadati > Pseudomonadota > Gammaproteobacteria > Pseudomonadales > Pseudomonadaceae > Pseudomonas > Pseudomonas sp. NCIMB 10586. Next base: position 7,864 of record NZ_SPKQ01000018.1, on the reverse strand, counting down.
CCATGCAGCCGGTGACGATGACCTTGCCGTTTTCCTTGATGGCTTCGCCGATCACTTCCAAAGACTCGGCCTTGGCCGAATCAATGAAGCCGCAGGTGTTGACCACCACCACATCGGCGTCCTGGTAAGTGGACACGACGTCATAGCCTTCCATACGCAGTTGCGTGAGGATGCGCTCGGAGTCGACCAGAGCCTTCGGGCAACCCAGGGAAACAAAGCCAACCTTGGGGTTGGCTTTTGCGATGGTGGTGGACATGTCTAACCTCGGTATTGAATGACGCTGCCGGTCGTGCACGACAAGGCAACGGATGGGCGCTTGGTGCGCCTCTGATCAAAAAGTGCGCAATTCTATCGGCGGGCAGCGCACTTGACCAGCTTTATGCAGGGAAATGCGACGAGTGCTGCGCTGGATAATTCGCAGAGTGCTTACAACGCTTTCAAGCGCGTACGTCTTGTTCTGTACGGTGCGAGACGACTTTAGACATGCCCACACCTAATGCCTGAAGTACTTTCAGGAGGGTGGAGAGCTTTGGATCGCCGCCCACAGCGATGGACCTGTAGAGATTAGCCCTATTGAGCCCTGTGTTTTGCGACAAGCTAAGCATTCCGCCACGGGCTTCCGCGACTCGGCGGACAGCAACAAGGAAGGCGTCCTCACCACCCGCTTCATCGATTTCCTCAAGAGCTACAGAGAGATACTCGAGAGCAAACGCCTCGTCGTCTTGGAGCATTTCAAGAACGCTATCTTCATGAGAGCGAGTCCGACTGGTCATTTTTGCTGCCCCTTATAAGACGTCCAGAGAGCCTTGGCCTGATTGATGTCGTTTTGCTGTCTGGCCTTTGAGCCTCCGCCTAGCAGAAACACAATTTTTCGATCCTGGATTGCGTAATAGACGCGAAATCCAGGCCCGAAGTCGAGCTTCATCTCAAAGACTCCATCACCTACTGGCTCGGTAACGCCAAAGTGACCCAACGAAGCGCGGTCCACTCTGGCAGTGATTCTTGCTTTTGAACGTGTGTCTTGCACGGTGTCTAGCCAAGCTTGGTAGATATCCACGCCATTGACTGACAGCACATGTTTCACTTCGTACATGAGCAATGTACCTTAAAAGAGACAGGGCGATGATTGAGTTTTTATATGGACTGAAGGTGACATGCCGGATCGTAATTTATTGATCGGCCAAGCTGATCAAGTAGTTTCTGAGGCAACCCTGCTGAGCCGGGCCAACATATACGGTTGGCCGCGATGTCATCAATGCAGGCAAAAAGGCGCCAAAATGCCGCCTCAGTCATTGCTGACTACATAAAGCGACGTCTCAGCTAATGGAACAGCGAAATGCGACGAGTGCTGCGCTATGCTTCGCGCCGTTGCGCACGGGTAATGCCCTTGGGTCAATAAAACGTCTGTTTCGAGAAGTAAAACAGCGCATGCTAGGGTCAGCTTAGTCGTGCTGTTTATAAAAGACCTTGGGTCAAAGGGCAGGAGTGGTTGATGGGTCAGGCAAGTAGTCAGGCAGCAGGTGCCGAGCATTCAAACGCCAAGCCGATTGGCATGCTGGTGGCGGCAGTCGGGGTGGTTTATGGCGATATCGGGACCAGCCCGCTCTACACCCTTAAAGAGGTGTTCAACGGCGGTTACGGAGTACAGGTCAACCATGACGGCGTCTTGGGGATACTGGCGCTGATCTTCTGGTCTCTGATCTGGGTGGTGTCGATCAAGTACATGTTGTTCGTGCTACGTGCCGACAACCAGGGCGAGGGCGGCATCATGGCGCTCACGGCGTTGGCGCGGCGGGCTGCTGGGGAGCGCGCTAAATTGCGCAGTTTCCTGGTGGTGTGCGGCCTGTGTGGCGCGGCACTCTTTTATGGCGACAGCATGATCACCCCGGCGATTTCGGTATTGTCGGCCATTGAAGGCCTGGAGCTGGCGTTCGACGGCCTGGAAAAATGGGTGGTGCCCATTGCGTTGATCGTGCTGGTGGCGCTGTTTCTGATCCAGAAACACGGCACCGATCGTATCGGCAAGCTGTTCGGCCCGGTGATGGTCACCTGGTTCCTGGTGTTGGGCGGTCTCGGGGTGTACGGCATTCTGCAGCAGCCTGAAGTATTGAATGCGCTGAACCCTGCATGGGGCGTGCGCTTCTTTATGGTTCACCCCGGCATCGGCGTGGCAATTCTTGGCGCGGTGGTGCTGGCCTTGACCGGCGCCGAAGCGTTGTACGCCGACATGGGCCACTTCGGGCGCAAGCCCATCGCCCGTGCCTGGTTCATCCTGGTGCTGCCGGCGCTGGTGCTCAACTATTTCGGCCAGGGCGCGATGCTGCTGGGCGATCCGGAGGCCGCGCGCAACCCGTTTTACCTGCTGGCACCGAGCTGGGCGCTGATCCCGCTGGTGGGCTTGTCCACCCTGGCGACCGTGATCGCGTCCCAGGCAGTCATTTCCGGTGCGTTCTCGTTGACCCGCCAGGCGATCCAGTTGGGTTACATCCCGCGTATGCACATCCAGCACACTTCGAGTGCCGAGCAAGGCCAGATCTACATCGGCGCTGTGAACTGGTCGTTGATGGTGGGCGTGATCCTGCTGGTGCTGGGCTTCGAATCTTCCGGTGCCCTGGCGTCGGCCTACGGCGTAGCGGTGACCGGCACCATGCTGATGACCACCATCCTGGTGTCGGCGGTCATGCTGTTGCTGTGGAAGTGGCCGCCGGTGCTGGCGGTGCCGGTGTTGCTCTGCTGCTTGCTGGTGGACGGTCTGTTTTTCGCCGCCAACGTGCCCAAGGTGATCCAGGGCGGCGCGTTCCCGGTACTGGCGGGGATTGTGTTGTTCGTGTTGATGACCACCTGGAAGCGCGGCAAGCAATTGCTGGTCGAGCGCCTCGACGAGGGTGGGCTGCCATTGCCGATTTTTATCAGCAGCATCCGCGTGCAGCCGCCTCATCGCGTGCAGGGCACGGCGGTGTTCCTGACCGCGCGCCCGGATGCGGTGCCCCACGCGCTGTTGCATAACCTGCTGCACAACCAGGTGCTGCATGAGCAGGTGGTGCTGCTGACGGTGGTCTACGAAGACATTCCACGGGTGCCTGCCGCACGGCGTTTCGAGGTGGACTCCTACGGCGAAGGCTTCTTTCGCGTGATCCTGCATTTCGGGTTCACCGATGAGCCGGACGTGCCCGAAGCGCTGAAGCTGTGCCATCTGGATGATCTGGATTTCAGCCCGATGCGCACCACCTATTTCCTCAGCCGGGAGACCGTGATCGCCTCGCGTATCAAGGGCATGGCGCGCTGGCGCGAAACCTTGTTCGCCTTCATGTTGAAGAACGCCAACGGTAACCTGCGCTTCTTCAAGCTGCCGGTAAACCGTGTGATCGAGCTGGGCACCCAGGTCGAAATGTAAGGCGCTGCATAACGGGAGCCGGCAATCGGCTCCCGCTTTCCTTTCTGAACCCTGTGCAATCGGTGGTTGTCGACTAGGCTCTAAACACTGTTGAACAGTGCCCATAGAACCCAGAAGAGGTGCGCCATGAGTCAGCTGCTCGAACCCTATACCCTGCGCCAATTGACCCTGCTCAACCGCATCGCGGTCTCGCCGATGTGCCAATACTCCAGCGACGACGGCCTGGCCAATGACTGGCACCTGGTGCATCTCGGCAGCCGAGCCGTGGGGGGCGCAGGGCTGATTTTCACCGAAGCCACCGCTGTGACGGCTGATGGGCGTATCACCGCCCAGGACCTGGGCCTGTGGAACGACGCCCAGATCGAGCCGCTGCGGCGTATCACGCGCTTTATCGCGGCCCAGGGCGCGGTGGCGGGTATTCAACTGGCCCATGCCGGGCGCAAGGCCAGCACCCATCGGCCCTGGATCGGCAAGCATGGCAGCGTCAAGCCGGAGGAGGGCGGGTGGGTGCCGGTGGGCCCTTCGCCGATTGCCTTCGACCCCAATCACACCCAGCCCAAGCAATTGGACGAAGGGCAGATCCAGCAAGTAATCGCCGACTTTGTCGCTGCCGCCAAACGCGCCTTGACCGCAGGTTTTGAAGTGGTGGAAATCCATGCTGCCCATGGCTACCTGCTGCACCAGTTTCTCTCGCCCATCAGCAACCAGCGTCAGGACCACTACGGCGGCTCGTTCGAAAACCGCATTCGCCTGGTACTGGAGGTGACCAAGGCCGTACGTGCGGCCTGGCCTCAGGAGTTGCCACTGTTTGTGCGGGTATCGGCCACCGATTGGGTGGAGGACGGCTGGAACCCGGATGAAACCGTGGAATTGGCGCGCCGCCTGAAAGACTTGGGTGTTGACCTGATCGATGTGTCCTCCGGCGGCACCGCCGCCAATGCCGAGATCCCCACCGGCCCTGGCTACCAGACGCGCTTCGCCGAGCGCGTGCGCAAGGAGTCGGGCATCGCCACCGGCACGGTTGGCATGATTACCGAACCGGCCCAGGCCGAGCACATCCTGCGCACCTGCCAGGCCGACATCATCTTCCTGGCCCGTGAACTGCTGCGCGACCCGTACTGGCCGCTGCATGCCGACGATGACTTGGGCGGGCGCAAGGCTATCTGGCCGGCGCAGTACCAGCGGGCAACCCATCGGGACCAGCCGATTCATGAGTCGGATCTGCGGGATTGATCCCGCGCACAGTTAGGTCGAACCCACCCTGATACGGTGGGTTTTTTCTTGCGGTTGCCAGAACTCGCGTCCTGTATCGACCACGGCGTAAGCAAGCGCTGTAGGGTTTTATTACCGAGGCCATTTTTTTAAGTGAATACTCTAAAAAAATCCCACGTGCCACGAGATAGTTTCTAAGCTTAGGGTTAGCCTGGTTCCTAGCCCAGGGAGGTAGGCTGCTTGACCACGAAAGCGTTGTGCTTCGGGGGAGTTTGGAAATGGGCACCAGGAGTATTTGACTGATATCAGGAGTAGTGGTCCATGGCCAAATCCTATGGCGTAGCGGGTGCGATGGCGTCTTTTCTGAGCCGCCGTATGTCATTGCGGGGTCGAAGGTTGAGTTCGGATGAAATGGAGTTGCTGGCCCAGTACCGGGCGCTGACTGAGAGTGATCAGATGGCGATGCGGTATCTGATTGGCGCAATGAAAAGCGTATCGCGGTTCTAAGCCACCTGCGATCATTCCCACGCTGCGACGTGGGAATGATCAGGCGGTTAATTTCAGGTGTACTTGCGCTGCTCCGGTGCGGGCGGGAAGTACTGATACAGCCAGGTTTCGCTCAGGGTGCGGTCCTGGGTGCGAATAAACAGGCGCAGCTCCACCGGCTCCACACTGTCGCTGGTGGGGTACCAGTCGAACAGGATGCGATAGCCCTTGATGTTATCCAGCACCAGCACGCTGAAATCCTTCACCTCACCATGGGAGCAGGTCACCACCGGCTCGATGCCGGTGCCCGCTGGCAGGCGATCCAGCCCGCCGCCTTTGAAGTCTACGGCGAAACGCCGCGCCCACACCTTCGGGTAATGCTCGCCGGGCGCCCAGCCTTCGGTGAAACCACCCATGCCTGACCGGGTTGCGTCGACCTGCGCCAGCGGCGTGCTCACCGGTGGCAGTGCGCTCCAGTACAACTTGTAGCCATAGTTGAGCGAATCACCCGCGGCTACGGGCTTTTTCGGGGTCCAGAAGGCGACGATATTGTCCAGGGTTTCGCCGGTGGTGGGGATCTCCAGCAGGTCGATCGAGCCTTCGCCCCACGCGGTGGTAGGTTCAACCCACAGGCTTGGGCGCTTGCTGTACCAGTCGACGGTGTCCTGGTAGCTGGCGAACTCATGGTCGGTCTGCACAAGGCCGAAGCCTTTGGGGTCGGTGTCGGCGAACGCGTTGAATTGCAGCTTGGCCGGGTTGTTCAGCGGGCGGCAGATCCACTCGCCATTGCCGCGCCACATGGCCAAGCGGTCCGAATCGTGGATTTGCGGGTGGATGGTGTCGCACATGCGCCGCTCATGGGTGCCGCAGCTGAACATGCTGGTCATGGGGGCGATGCCCAATTGTTCGATGGCAGTGCGTGCATTGATGTGCGCGTCGATTGCCATCACCACCTGGTTGGCCTGGCAGTCGATATCGAAGCGGTAGGCGCCGGTGGCGCTTGGCGAGTCAAGCAGGGCGTAGACCACAAAGCGGGTGGCATTCTTGTCCGGAGTTTCGAACCAGAACTGCGTGAAGTCGGGGAATTCCTCGCGTTTTTTCGCGTAGGTATCAATCGCCAGGCCGCGGGCCGACAGGCCATATTGGCCGGTGGAGTCCACCGCGCGAAAGTAGCTGGCGCCGAGAAACGACAGCACGTCATGGCGGTCCAGCTCCGGCGCCTTGAACAGCTTGAAGCCGGAAAAACCCAGGTCGCCGGTCAGTTGCTGGGTGTCCACCGTGGTTTTTTCATAGTTGAACAGTGAAGGGCGGAAATGCACTTCGCGGGCTTCACGGGTCTTGGGGTCGACACTGTGCATGCGCACCGGCGTCTTGAAGCCCATGCCGACATGGAAGAATTGCACGTCCAGTTGGCCGTTCAACTCTTTCCACAACGAATGGTTACCGTCGTAGCCAATGGCGTTGAAATTCTGCGGGGTCATGGTGGCCAGGGTTGGCGGCAGCACCTGCTTAGTGTCTTGATAGCCACGGGTGGCCAGTTGCTTGGCTTGCGCCTTGAGCGCTTCGAAATCGAACGCCACGGCTTTGCCGTCGGCGGCACGGTTCCCGGCCCAAGCCTGCGCGGCCAGCAGGCCGCTGGCCGACAAACCGGTGTAAGCCGCAATGGCCATGGATGCTTTGAGCAAATTCCTGCGGTGCATAGAGACAACCTGTCGTGAGCAAATCCCGCGCCGTTCCTGGCACGTAGCGGATCAGAAATAACGGTTCGGACATGCCTTCGGCCAAACGCAACGGACAATAAACAGACGCCGGATAGCTTAAGCGGTTCGATGAACAAGGCAAATTGATTGATGGCGGGATGATGGCGCTGCATATGCAACAAGACATTTCCTGGTCGAATACCCGCGTTACATCTGGAAGCACTCTAGATCGCGGCTTTTTGGCACTTCGTCTTACGCTGGGGGCCTATTGGTCCTATGAACCCAAGTGTCTGGAGGCTACGAATGAATACCCGCGGATTGCTCGATCAGTTGCTCAAGTCTGGCCAGGATATGTTGCAAAACAAGGCTGGCGGCCAACGCAAATCCAGCGACAAAAGCGCCCTTGGAGGTTTACTCGGCGGTAGCGGGCTGGGCAGCATGCTCGGCGGTGCCGGTGGCGGCGCCCTGGCGGCCGGAGCCATGGGCTTGCTGCTGGGCAACAAAAAAGCGCGCAAATTCGGCGGCAAGGCCCTGACCTACGGCGGCCTTGCCGCATTGGGTGTGATTGCCTATAAAGCCTACGGCAACTGGCAAGCCCAGCAAGCCAGCGCCCCCCAAGGCGAACCACAAACCATCGACCGCCTGCCTCCGGCCCAGGTTGAACAACACAGCCAGGGCATTCTCAAGGCACTGGTGGCCGCCGCAAAGGCAGACGGCCATGTGGATGAGCGCGAGCGCGCGTTGATCGAAGGCGAATTCACCAAGCTGGACAACGACCAGGAACTGCAACACTGGCTGCACGCCGAACTCAACAAGCCCCTGGACCCCACCGACGTCGCCCGCGCCGCCAGCACCCCGGAAATGGCCGCCGAAATGTACATCGCCAGCGTAATGCTGGTGGATGAGGAAAATTTCATGGAAAAAGCCTACCTGGATGAACTGGCCCGCCAACTGAAACTTGAACCCGGCTTAAAGCTGGAGTTGGAAAAGCAAGTGCGGCTCAACGCAGCTCTGCCCCGCTAACCACGATGCGAAGCGAGCCGCTCTTGATCTGCTTTTGATCTTGATCTTA